>CAYYLD010000001.1:0-129522 GCA_964472495.1 uncultured Candidatus Saccharibacteria bacterium
CTATTCCTTATTATATAATATTTGGGGGGATTAGGGAGGAAGAGGTTATCCACAATTTAAAAGAAAAGGACCGACCACCAATTGGTCAAACATTGACTAAAAAGAACGGTTAAAATAGTTGCTCCGGCTAAAAAAGGGCCAAAGGGAATTTGCGATTTGAGTCCCTTTTTACCTAAAACAACCAAGGTTAAGCCAACTACCGCTCCGCTAAGAAAAGCCAAAAACAAAGCCGAGAGGATATTGGGCCAGCCCAGAACTAGGCCCATCAAACTAGCTAATTTAACATCGCCTAAACCCATCCATTTGCCTCTGGAAATAAGAACCAATGATAAAAAAAAGCCAGCCGCTAAGATAGCTGATAACAGATACGAGAAAAATAATTTATATCCTTCGACAAGCTCAGAGAATGATGGTCCGACAAGTTGACCATATATACCGCCTGAGCGGAGCGAAGCGAAGTCGAAGGCAAAAGCTAATTGATAAAGAAGGGCTATACCAATGGCCGAATAGACGATTTTGTCAGGAATCAGATAATGTCTTAAATCATAGACAAAAATGATGATTAAAAAACAACTAATTATCAAATAGTAAAAAATTTGTCCAATGGATAAATCTAAACTGAAGATTAATAAAAATAACAAACCAATAGCTAACTCAACTGAAGGATATTGATAACTTATTTTTTGATTGCAATAACGACACCTGCCTTTTTGGAAAATAAAGCTTAATAAAGGGATTAAATCAAACCATTTCAGAAGAGTGCCGCATCGAGGGCAATGAGAGCGGCTCAAAAGAATTGACTCTTTAGTTTCTAGGCGGTAAATAACCACATTGAGAAAACTACCCACAGAGAGACCGAATAGGAAAATAAAGATAGGAAACATATTTTTGTTGCTGTTTTGCTGAAGTCAGACTTTAACAAAACAGCCTGGCAATCCCAAGCCTAGCAAGGAGATTGCTCTGCTAAGCTTTTCGACTGTCAGGCTGTTTAAGACTGACTAAGGCTGAATACAATATTCCTGGCCAGTACAAGTACAACCTAAGGGCGTACCATCAACGTCATCATCCAAAGCTGGATTATTACTATCCTCTAAAGTGGCATTAAGAACATAACTTTGGTTATCCGTGGCAACCCAATATTCATAGATATTAGACCCCGGATCACAAGGCACTGAAGCCATATAGTCTGTCTCTAAGGCATTCTCCAAGGCGTTACTACCACCGCAAGGGGTCCATTGGTTACTGCCACTGCTGCCCGGGTAACCGGTGTCCGTATTATCATCGTAATACATCTCCAAGGCCAGAGCCACTTGCCGCATATCGCTGACCCGACGAACGTCGCGAGCTTTTTGTCGAGCTGTATTCAAGGAAACCAAGACAATGGTTGCTAAAATACCGATAATGGCGATAACCACTAAAAGCTCAATTAGAGTAAAACCCTTTTCACCGCGGCGGTGACTGAAAAGCTGTAACATTTTTTTCACCTCCTTTCAATTTTTAATATATTTCAATCTTTATTAACATTCGACCTTTATTTGCCCCGTAAAAGAATTTCTGACTAATCTGACACACAACTTAATCACTCGATACTTTTAATTTTACTTATTATCACATTTCTAAGCAGTAAGCTAAAATATCATCATCGCAATCGCAACCCAAAACATTATCGCCATCAACATCGTCATTTAAAGCTGGATTATCGCTATTTTCCAAGGTCGCTTTCAAAACATAGCCATTTTTGTCTGAGGCAACCCAATACTCATAACTATTTGTCCCCGGATCGCAGGGGACTGAAGCGATATAATCTGTCTCTAAGGCATTCTCCAAGGCGTTACTACCACCGCAAGGGGTCCATTGGTTACTGCCACTGCTGCCCGGGTAACCGGTGTCCGTATTATCATCGTAATACATCTCCAAGGCCAGAGCCACTTGCCGAAGATCAGCCAGTCGGCGGACATCTCGGGCCTTCAGTCGAGCATCATTCAAGGAAACCAAAACAATGGTTGCTAAAATACCAATAATAGTCACGACCACCAAAAGTTCAATTAAAGTAAATCCCTCTTGTTTTTTATTAAAGAATAACATTTTATTTCCTTTGACCGAATGAATTATTAGCAATTTTACCGACCTTTGAAACCGGCTCTTTAGAATCCGCCGGCTAAATTATAGATGGGCATGAAGACCGAAAAGACCAAAACGGCTACCCCGATACCTAAAAAAATCAGCAAAACCGGTTCAATCAGCTGACTTAAATTATCAACGACATTGCTGACTTCCTTATTATAAAAAGTACTCAACTTCTCTAAAATAGTTTCCAATTTACCGGTCCGCTCGCCAGTTTTGACCATTTGAGAAAACAAGGGAGGAAATTCTTTGTGTTTTTCCAGAGAAGAGCTCATACTTCGGCCGACCCTGACTTCGTCGCGAGCTTGCCAAATAATCTGTTGGAAAACCGTATTACCAATCACCTCGCCCGAGACGTTAAGAGCCTGAATAATAGAAACACCTCCTTTAATCAAAGCGCTTAAATTATCAGCCAAGCGGGCTAAATAAGTTTTTTGCAAAATTTTACCAAAAACCGGTATTCTTAACTTGGTTTTGTCCCAGACAGCTTTGCCGCGGTCTGTTTTTTTATATCGCCAAAAAAATACACCGGCCACAACCAATAGCAGGAAAATCGACCAGCCCCAACTTCTGACAAATTCGCTGGTGGCAATAACCAATCTAGTTGACCAAGGTAATTCCTGACCAGCTTCAGTCAGAATAGCCGTCAATTGAGGGATAACCATGACCAGGACTAAAACGCCAACCGAGAGAAAGGCGCCTAAAATAAAGATCGGGTAGGTCATCGCTCCTCGGACTTTGGAAATAAGGTAATACTCTTTTTCTAAATAATCAGCTAAATAGTTAAGACATTCTTGGAGTCGGCCGGCGATTTCACCCGATTTAATTAAATTTATTGAAAAGTTGGAAAAGACCTTAGGATAACTTGAAAGAGCTTTAGAAAAAGCAGCTCCTCCGTCAACGTCATTAGCTACTTCAAAAACAACTTCTTTAAAATAGGGATTTTCCATCCGTTGACTGAGCGTCTTTAAAGATTGAACTAGGGGAACGTCGGCCCCGACTAAAATAGACAATTCTCTGAAAAAGACAAAAACTTCTTTTCGTTTAACCCGTTCAAAGATTTTCAATCGCTTACTTAATAAAGAAACCTCTTCAATCGATTGAAGTTTAACCACAATAAGCCGGCGATTCTGTAATGTCTGCAGAGCGGCCTGACGACTAGATGCCTCAATGGTCCCTCGCTGGGTCTCGCCCTCGGGAGTCCGAGCCAAATAGTTAAATTTCATATTGATAAATCAATTAAAAAAATAATTTGCTGGTCTTATTTCCCCTTCAACAACATATTCAATTCGGAAACATTAGTGGAAAAAATCTTAGCCTGGTCTTCTGAAATTATTCCTTGTTCAACTAAGCTAGCTAAAGAACGGTTCAAGGAAATCATTCCTTCCTCAGCGCTTGTTTCAATGACCATGTCTATCTGATGAGTTTTCCCTTCGCGAATCAGGTTTCTAATGGCTGAATTGGCAATCATCAACTCAACTGCGTTAATCAAACCGCCTTTCTGACAAGGGATCAAGCGGCGGGAAAGAATACCTAAAATAGTTGCCGCCAACTGCATCCGAATCTGGCTCTGTTGATAAGGCGGGAAACTGTCAATAATCCGGTCAATGGTTTGAGAGGCCGTATTGGTATGTAAAGTAGCCAAAACTAAATGGCCAGTTTCAGCGGCCGTCACCGCACTGCTGATAGTTTCAGCATCGCGCATCTCACCAATCATAATTACATCCGGGTCCTGCCGAAAGGCCTCCCGCAAGCCGCGGTGAAAATCTTGAACATCTTCACCGACTTCACGCTGGTCAATAATACACCTATCCTGCTCAAAGAGATATTCAATCGGATCCTCAATGGTAATGATATGGTCAAAACGATTATGGTTTATTTCATCAATAATAGCGGCTAAAGCAGTTGATTTTCCTTGACCAGATGGGCCAACGACTAAAAAGAATCCCTGAGCTACTTTGGCAAATTGATGACAAATAGACGGCAAATTTAATTCCTCAATCGTCCTGATTTTAGTCGGAATGAGGCGCAAAGCGACACTAATCTGACCCAATTGATAGTAAATATTGATTCTAAAACGAGCCTTGTTTTTGTAAGAAAGGGATAAATCAATATCCTTCTGCCCAAGAAATTCTTCTTTACGCTCCTCAGAAAGTAAAGAAAAAGCTATTTCTTGTGTCTCTTGAGCAGTCAGCACTGGCTTTTTGTCTAAGGGAGTTAATTGACTATCAATCCGAATGACTGGCGGTAAACCCGGTGAAATATGAACATCAGTCGCTTCTTTCTCAATAGCTAATTCCAAAATTTCCTCAAGTTGTTTTTTATATTTTTGATTATCCATTTTATCTACGGTTTCTTTTACTTCAAGATTTCTTTCACTTTAGCCACCACGGCCGTCGGGGTAAAATGAGCTTTAATAATATACTCATCGGCTCCCAAGGCCAAACCCTTTTCAACTTCTTCTTTTTGGCCAAGATTAGTCAATAAAACAACTGGAATCTTGTTTAACTTAGCATCCTCTTTAACTGTTTTTAATATTTCGAAACCATCCATCTTAGGCAGGACAGTATCTAAAAGGATTAAATCGGGTTTAAATGTCTTAATTTTCTTGAGGCCTTGCTGACCATCAGCAGCTATCTCAACCTGGAAACCGCTCTGACTAAATTTGGTTGCATACATTTCGTTAAGGAAAGGGTCATCTTCGATAATAAGAATTTTTTTCATAACTATCTATTTATTAGATTGTTAAGGGCTCGTACTATTCAACCCCTTGGATTTGCCCTGGACAGAATCGGTCTCCAAATAATATTCAATTAAATAAGTACTTCCCTGACTGGAATAATAATAATATTTATAAGTAACCCCTTCCATGTCATTATTAAGCGGGTCAACCGGTACTGACTGAATTAATCCTTCGCCAACTAAAACTGTTGACATATCATCGTCACCAGTAATATAGCCGTCATAAACCGGATAGAGCTGATGATTATTCTGATAGAGAGCCAAACTTTCCTGAATAGACTTAATATCACTAACCCGACGGGTATCACGGCTTTTAGCTTTAACGCCTCCAACGACAAATAGAACCAATAAAGCCAAAAGGCCGACTATGGCTACCACGACTAGAAGTTCTATCAGGGTAAACCCTTCATTTTTTATTGCTATTTGTCTTTTGCTCATGATTTATTATTATTTTGTTATTCTTCAACCACCCTTAACATTTCTTCAAAAGAAATCAATCCTTGAATAACTTTGGCCACGCCATCCTGCTTCATAGTAATCATCCCCTGTCTTCTGGCTTCTTCTCTTATCTTTGTCTCGGTTAACTCCTTATTAATAATTACCTCTAATTGGGGAGTCATTTTCAACATTTCATAGAGGGCGATCCGTCCCTTAGTTCCTTTACCGCCACAAAGTTTACAGCCAACCGGCCGATAAATTTTAAAAGGCTCTTTAAGGGGAAAATTTTTCTGCTGATCCGGACTCAACTTAGATAACTCTTCTTTAATCATTTTAATCGCCCGTGGCGAAGCAGCAACTTCTTTCTTGCAATCGGGACAAAGCCGCCTAACTAAACGCTGGGCGATAGCTAAATTTAAGGCAGCTGGCAACAAAAATGAGCCAATACCCATATCAACCAGGCGCGGCACTACGCCAATAGCATCATTGGTGTGCAAAGTAGAAAGAAGGATGTGGCCGGTTAAAGCCGCGTGAATAGCCAGATTAGCTGTCTCCTCGTCTCTAATTTCGCCAACCATGATAACATCTGGGTCTTGCCTGAGAACATGACGTAGGCCGGAAGCAAAACTATAATCTATCTCTGGTCTGACTTGTGACTGATTAATCCCTTGGATGTAATATTCAACCGGGTCTTCTAAACTGACAATGTTAACCCCTTCCTGGTTAAGCTCATTGAGAATGGCGTAAAGGGTAGTTGTCTTACCGGAACCAGTTGGCCCGGTAAGTAAAATCATGCCAAAAGGTCGTTTGATAGCCGCTTTGAGGGTCTCTAAATTATAACCTTGGACGCCTAGCTCAGGAAAGGTTCTCAAACCAATTGTCGGGTCAAGGACCCTCAAGACAACCTTTTCGCCGCCAACTGTCGGAAAAGTAGAAACCCGAAAATCAATTTTTTTACCACTAATAATGGTATGAAAACGGCCATCCTGGGGAACTCTCGTTTCATCAATCTTCAGATTGGAAAGTATTTTAATTCGAGAAACAACAGCTGCTTGAATCTCTTTAGGTAAAAATAGACTGGTATAGAGAACGCCGTCAACACGAAAGCGGATCTTTATTTTGTTCTCAACTGGTTCAATATGGACATCGGAGGCGCGACCTTCGGTAGCGTGCCTCAAAATAACAGCCACTATTTTAGTAATTGGCGCTTCGGCAACAATCTGTTTAGCTATCTCTTCTACCTTTCCTCTGAATGGACTGACTCTTTCTTCCGCCTCTAATTCTTTCTCCAATTCTTGGAGAGCCTTTTTGACCTCACCGCGGAGAGTACGATACTGCTTTAAGACATCCTTAAAACCGGCCAAACTAATAATAAAGATTTTCGTTTCCAAACCACTCTGACGGGTAATAAATCTTAAAGCCTCTTTAGCTTTGAGGTCATCAGGATTGACCATACCTACTTCCAGAACATTTCCCTTTCTGTCCAAGGGGACAAATTTGTAAAAAGCAGCTGCCTCTTCGGGAATCTCTTTGAGGATTTCAACCGGGATTTCTCGGCCAGCTAAATCAATGAAAGGAACTTTGAGAGCGGCCGACTTGGCCTTAATTGATTCTATTTCTTCTTTTTGATTATTTTTTAAATTATCTGGCATATCAATGAATGATAAACAGGCAATAGTAAATATTGTTTACTGCTCGGGTCCATTGACTTTAATAGGGTAAAAAAGGATTGGGCCGGCTCTTTTCTCCTATTTCAACAGGCCATTGGCCATAAGCTTTTAGAGCCTGGAATGTGGCCTCTTTCAAAAAACTAATATCAAAGTCAATTTTTTTAACTACATTCTCAAGGAAGATTTTTTGGCCGGGCTCAGTTGACGAGACAGGCGAAGGGGCGGGCGAAGGTTGCCAGAAACCAAAATACAAAATTAAGACGATAATCAAAGCAACAACAATTAAGATGGCAATCAAAAACTGTTGCCTTCTTTCCTGAGAAAAATGGAGAGAATCCTTGGAAAATAGTTTAAAAGCCATAATTTGAAGATTGTTTATTTTTGATAATAGACACTGACACCTAAATCAAATTCAAAAATACCTGAAGGCAACAGAGAAAGGCCTTTTTGACCTTCTTTGCGTTGGATAGAAAAACTAATCGAATGGGTATCCATTGAACGAATATTATTTTCTAAGCCAGTTAAATATCCTTTGAAAGCGTCATAAGAACCGCTTACCTTAACATTTAAAAATAAATTTGGAAAAGGCGGGCCTATTTTTTCGGTCTGACTCTGGGACGACTGACCGCCAACAGTTTTTTGTTCTTCTGTCTGAGTAAAATTAACTGTCTCTAATAACAGGCCGTTAGCCGAAGCCAGATTTTCGAATTGAATCAATAAATAAGAGATATCTTCTTCTTTAGGTAAAGCTAAAGAAATTTTATCAGCTTCGTCTTTCAGATTCTGGTATTCCTGATTAAGCTCGGCCGTTTTGGCCAAAATTTCTTCAGTAGCCGTTATCTCTAATCCTTTCTGCTCAATCTCCTGATTTAAGGCTTTGATCGAAGACCAGAGCGGCTTAACAAAAACAAAAACCAAAATCAAGCTACCAACCAGACTGATTATGATAATAATATTTTTCTTAGTCATTTTATCTTTCGTTCGGATTTAGTCCGTTTTGATTTAAGGACGTAAGAAATCAAGATTTATTTCTATGTTTAAAGTGGAGTTGACCCGGCCAGTCAAATCCAAACCGACTTCGGAGAGACCTATTTTTTCTATTCGCTCATCTTCCTCAAAGACAATCATCTGTTTAGCTAAAGTAGTGTAATCAACCGCCTCGGCTTCTAAAGTGAGCTTGGCTTGTGGAAAATCGGTATCTAACCCAGTAAATTGGACTTGAGGCAGAGTCAGTTCTTCAAGCATTTCAAAAAGTTTAGAAGGATAAAGACGGTTTTTCAAAACTTTTTTTAAATCTTCAATACCATTTTTTAATTCCATAAAATCGGCCTCTAATTCCAAATTTCGCTGATTAGTCAACTCGGTCAACTGGTTTTCTAAATCGGCCTTTTCTTCAATCAAACTTTTTTGATAGCCCCAAAGACCAAAATAAGCCAAAACAACTAAAATTAAAAGAATAATGGCTAAAACTAACCAAAGATTGGTCCGAGAAACTAATCCGCCCAAAAGGTCTACCAAAGGTAATTTTTCTTCTTCGGTTACCTCCCGCCGCCGCTTATACTTTTCGGGCATTATTTTAATATCCATGTTCGTCATTCTCCTCTCATGGCCAAGCCAATGGCTACGGCCAAAGAAGGCCCTAATTCCTTAAGAGCCGGTTCTAGCAAAGGAGGGTAAATTACCCGAGCAAAAGGATTGCCTGAAGAAACTTCTAAACCGAGTTTGTTGATGAAGTAATCGGCCAAGTTGGGTACCTGGATACCGCCGCCAACCAAGATACATTTTCCTACCCGCCGTTTATATTTATTCTGATAAGAATCGATAACTTTTTTAATCTCAAAAATAACCATTCCTAAAACCGAATGGATCATTTCTTTTAATTGAGCACTTTCTTCAGCAGCTGCCTGTTCGGCTGACAAATGTCTTTTCAGTTCTTCGGCTTCCTCTAAGCTAATCTTCATTTGTTCGGAAATGGTTTTGGTTAATTTTAAGCCACCCATTTCTAAGTTGCCAACCATCCGGATATAACCGTTATCAACAATACTTAAACTGACCGAGCGGGCCCCTATATCTATAAGCACAAGAGTACTCTTATCATTACCGACCAGAGCCCGACTCAAACTGAATACTTCTGATTCCACAGCGGTCAGACTTAGACCAGCTAATTGCAATATTTTCTTGTAATCGTCAATAATTTTTTTAGGGACAGCCATTAGTAAAACCTGAATACCTTTCTGTTGGTCCAAGGGATTAACAATACTCCAATCTAAAATCACTTCGGCCAACGGTACGGGAACATATTTCTTAGCTTCATAAGGAATAGCCGCCTCAATTTCTTTTTCGGACATAGTCGGGAAATCAATTAGGGTAGAAAAACTAGAATAAACTGGCAAGGAGATATAAACGGCTGACGTCTTGATTTTAGCCTCTTTGATTGTCTCTTTGATAATTTCAGCCTGCTCTTCATTAGGCAATCTACTTGCTTCCGAAGGAATTTGATACCAATTTTCTTTAAGATAATCTTTGAGAGAGAAAACAGCGTAATTTTTTAATTTATGTCTACCTCCCTCCCGTTCTAATTCGACTAATTTGATCGCCGAAGCACCGATGTCAATACCTAAACAGTTCTTTGGCTTTTTTTTAAATAGAAACATTCTTGTTTTCGCTTTTTAAAAATTATACCATAAATTAACAAGTTAATAAAATAAGTTATGTGGAAAACTATTTTAGATTTATTTTTCCCGATTAACTGCCTTGGCTGTGGCCGAGAAGGACAATTCATCTGCCCAGCCTGCCTTAGAAAAATCCCCTTGAACCAAAAGACCTTATTCAGATTTAACCAAGCTTGGCCGCTGACCGGTCTAATCGCGGCCGGTGACTATAGCCATCCTTTAATCAAAGAAGCGATTCATCGCCATAAATACGACCTGGTTAAAGATTTAGCTGGGCCATTGGGGGGATTAATGACTAAAAAATTAACTTCAACTAAAGAGTTTGCCTTTTTGAAACAAAGGGTTGCCATTGAGGCTCAGTCGCCTAAGGCGACTGTCCGAAAGGGCGACCCTTTGTTTCAAAAGATGTCTCTTAAAAATATTGTATTAATCCCTATTCCCCTTCACCCAAAAAGACTGCGCTGGCGGGGCTTTAATCAAGCGGAATTATTGGCTCAAGTTGTCAGCCAGCAATTGGGAATTCCTTTAGCTGAAAACGTTTTGAGACGAGTTAAATATCGCCTACCCCAAATGGCTATCAAAAGCTCCCAGCAGAGAAAGGATAATATCAAAGGGGCCTTTGAACTTACGGAAAGAGGGCGTGCATCGAGATTCCAAGTAAAGGGCGTGCATCAAGATTCCACTAAGGGTTGCTCTTTCGGACTACGCCCTTTGCGAAGCAAAGGACATATCCGAAAAGGCGACCCTTGGCAAGACCGTGTCCGAAAGACATACCCTCCGAAAGCCCTCAAAAATAAAACCATTATTTTAATTGATGACGTGGCCACCACCGGGGCCACCTTAACCGAATGCGCCCGAGTCCTAAAACCACTCCGGCCAAAAGAAATCTGGGGCCTGGTTATCGCCCACGGCTAAATTGACTATTGAATCCTAAAATGGTAAGGTAAGAAATAAGGAGGAGTGCGCCGAATGGTAAGGCAGCAGTTTGCTAAACTGTAACCGTCTAAAAAGCGGTTTGTGGGTTCGAGCCCCACCTCCTCCGCTCCAACCAGGCGAGGTCGGATAACGGCTATTCCACTGGTCTTGAAAACCAGCGTCGCTTCGGCGACTTGTGGGTTCGAATCCCACCCTCGCCGCCTGAATAAATAACTGCCGACTAAAATGAAAAATCATTTAGAATGGACGGCTCCGGAATTTGAATACTACCATAAAGATAAATCTTGGCTGGCTATTGTCAGTTTGATAGCCGCTGGCTTATTCCTTTGGGCCCTCCTAACTAAAAATATTATTTTTGGCTTACTTATCGGTTTAAGCTATTTTACCATCATCATTTATGGTTTGAGAAAACCAGCTCCGGTCAAATTAGCCATTACCCCCAGAGGAGTCAAAATCAATCAGACGCTTTACGAATTCGATAACCTTAAATCGTTCTGGATTTTTTATCAGCCGCCCCAAATCAGAGAAATCAGTTTACGGAGCAAAAAAACGATTATGCCTTACATTAAAGTTCCCTTAGGCGAGCAAAATCCCGTTGAAGTAAGAAAAGCTTTACTCAAATATTTGCCCGAAAGAAAGCACAAAGAATCTTTAATTGATAATTTCGCCCGCAGTTTAAAATTTTAATGTCCTCGTAGCTCAGTGGATAGAGCATCAGCTTGCGGAGCTGGGGGTCGCAGGTTCAAGTCCTGCCGAGGACGCCAATGTTGTCTCCTCCAACTAAAATAGACCAACTAAAAAAGATAGGTCCCACTTATTTAAAACGGCTTCGGCAATTAAAAATCGAAACCATTGGGGACCTTTTTTTACATTTCCCTCATCGCTACGATGATTTCAGTCAGATTAAGCCGATTAGTCAACTGAAGGAAGGTCGGATAGCTGCTATTCGAGGGAAAATATCCAAAATTAAAACCAGCCGCACTTGGCAGCGCCGAATGAGTTTGACTGAAGCAATGATTGAAGACGACAGCGGAACTATCCGGGCCATCTGGTTTAATCAGCCCTATTTAATCCAAACTCTTAAACAAGGCAAAACTATTAATCTAGCCGGCAAAGTCGTTTTCGCCGGCCAAACTCTTTGTCTTTCCAATCCGGTTTACGAAACAGTCACTCTCCAAAAAGAAACCATTCACACCGGTCGCTTAGTGCCAATTTATCACGAAACAGCCGGCTTAAGCTCCCGTTATCTGCGTTATTTGATTAAGCCACTCCTGCCGTTAACTAGCCAAATTAATGATTTTTTGCCAACGGTAATTAAAAAAGAATTCAAACTGATTGACTTAGCTGTCGCCATCAAACAAATTCATTTTCCTGATAATCTTCGCTCGGCCGAAGCGGCTCGTCAGCGCCTGGCCTTTGACGAGCTTTTCCTGATTCAACTAAATAACTTACAACAAAGAGAGAAATTAAATCAGGAGAAAGCGACAACTATTCCTTTTAATCAAAAATTAATTAAGTCTTTTGTCCAAAAACTGCCTTTTAAATTAACTGACGACCAACGTAAAGCAGCCTGGCAGATTTTTCAGGATTTAGCCAGGCCCAGACCAATGAATCGCCTACTCAATGGCGATGTCGGTTCGGGCAAAACAATCTTAGCAGCTATGGCTGGCTTGGCTACGGCCAAAGCCGGCTACCAAGCTGCCTTAATGGCCCCGACTGAAATCTTAGCCAAACAGCATTTTCAGACCTTTAAGAATTTCCTCAAAAAAGACAAATTAAAAATTGCTTTGTTGACTGGCTCGGAAGCTCAAGGGTCGTCTGACAGCCTCAGGGAAGTTATAAAGACGACCCGCCCTCAACTAAAAAAACAAATTACTGAAGGTAAAATAGATATTCTTATTGGCACTCAGGCTCTTATCCAAGAAGGTATTAATTTTAAAAATTTGGCCTTGGCCGTTGTTGACGAGCAGCATCGTTTTGGGGTGGCCCAACGAGCCGCTCTTCAACAAAAGATTTACCAAATTAAAGACGGCTTAGTCACTCTACCCCATTTACTCTCCATGACGGCCACTCCTATTCCACGGACTCTGGCCTTGACTATTTACGGCGATTTGGATATTTCTTTAATCAAGCAAATGCCTAAGGGTCGCCGGAAAATTATCACTAAAATTATTCCGCCGGCCGGCCGCCAAAAGGCCTATCAGTTTATCAAAAAACAAGTCAAGCAAAAAAAGCAGGTTTTTGTTATCTGCCCTTTGATTGACGAATCAGAAAAATTGGAAGTTAAATCAGTCAACCAGGAATACGAAAAATTATCCAAAAAAATTTTTCCTCAATTAAAGATAGACATGCTTCACGGCAAATTAAAACCAAAAGAAAAAGAGTCAATCATGAAAAAGTTTAAAGGGGGAAAAACAGATATTCTGGTTTCTACTTCAGTGGTTGAAGTAGGCATCGATGTGCCAACCGCGACGGTGATGATGATTGAGGGAGCTGACCGCTTTGGCTTAGCCCAGCTCCATCAGTTTCGGGGTCGGATTGGCCGAGGCAAAGACCAGTCCTATTGCTTCCTCTTTACTGACTCTCCCGCCAAAAAAACTCATCAGCGACTCAAAGCTGTTTTAACCGCTAAAGACGGCTTTGAATTAGCCGAAAAAGATTTAAAGATTCGCGGCCCAGGCGATTTAACCGGTTTTCGCCAATGGGGCCTGCCTGATTTAACTATGGCTTCCTTAAATGACTTGTCTTTAATTCAAAAAAGCCGCCAAGCGGCCGCTCTTGTTCTGGAAAAAAATCTTTTCAACCCCCTTTTGGGGAGAAAATTAAAACAATTCCAAAAAATTATCCACTTGGAATAAGAATGAGGTTGATAAACATATATCCACATTACAACATTGACAAAAAAAACTCATTTATGGCAGACTTGTATTAGGAGAAAGAGGAAAGAGTTCATTGATTCTTAAAACAAGAGAGAAAGGAGAGGAAATGAAAATTTCTACTTCTCAAATAAATCGGATACGGGAAGAAACAGACAAGGTTTTATCTTTTGTTTTCACGGGGGAAACCCATGGTCTTTCTCGATCAAAAGAGATTGTGGTAAAAAGAGAAGGAAAAACCGAATCTTTCTCAATAGATGGAACTCATTCAAAAAATCTTTTACCTGATGTGGGGGTGGGCTAGTTATTCGCGCGAGTCCTCTCATCAGATAAGAGCAATTGCCTTTTCTTTCCTGTTCTCCTAACTGGCCTGACTTGTTTAGTCCGGTCGCAGAACAAAGCCGAGACAAACAAATGGTAAATTTGTCTCGGCTTCTTTTTTTTAATACTTGTCCCGGGGGCGTCCCTTTTTTATACACCCTAAAGGGCATGCCTCTCGACCACGTCCTTGCTTCGCAAGGGCGTGGAATCTCGATGCACGCCCTTATTATAAAAAAGAGATGCCCCGGGAACTACATCTTTCTTTGCTTGGGAGTGGCCCAAAAGCCCATATATTTCCCCAGCATCAATCTAGTTTGGCTGTCTAAACCGGGCAAACAACCAAAAACAAGAATGGTCAAAGGCAGTAAAATCCACTGAATAATTATGGCCAGGACCTTCCGGAATCCCCTAAACCAGCTGTATTCTTTAGGCCGCCGCGGCAAAAGCAAAGTGCTGTAAATGGCCGAACCAACCAAACCAATCATGGCCAAAGTCATCAAAGTCCGGGTGACCCGAGGCAGATTATAGGATAAAAGGGTGACATTAAATCGCTGACCGCCTAAAAATAAAGGCAGCCAACCAAGAAGAAAAATTAGCAAGGCATTGGTCGCCCAAGACCAAAAGCCTTCTAATTGAATCCAAAACCAATGAAATTTCTTTGACCAAGAAATTTTTTTATTCTTCAAAAACCCAAAAAACAAGAAAGGAATATTTTCCACTCCCCAGCCCCAACGTCTCTGCTGGCGATAAATGTTAAGAGCCGTTTTTAAAAAAGTTGGGGCCAAATTAGCATCCATGGAAACCGGATAATGAAGCGGCACCGTCCGATATTGACCATTGTAATAAAGCAAATTTTGCCAGAAGATACGAGAATCTTCGGAAACCATATTGGTTGGCCAAAAATCAACCTCAACTAAGGTCTGGAAACTAATTGATTGCGAAGAAAACGTTGAAAGACGCTCTGGCCGTTGCTGCTGCATCATTTGCCAGAAAGTGCCTGAGGTGGCCACTACTCGGGAAAGACAAGGCGCCTGCCAGATATTATTATTATAAACAGGCACCGGCTGATAGCTGGCTCGAGTCGGCTTTTTAGTTGTCAAATAACTATAAGTCAAACAGGAAAAATATTGGGGATAAACTTGGGTATCAATATCAAAACAAGAAACAACGACATCCGAATAAGGAATTTTTAGAGGGTCAATGGCTTTCTTTTTGACCTGGCGAGCCGCCCAAGTAGAATTAGCCCCTTTACCGGCAAGTTCGCCAGCGATATCTGACGGATGAACGGTAATCAGAAATTTATAAAACTGACCGGCGAATTCCTGTCTGATTTTTTGAGATACTTGAGTCGCCCTTTGGCCAGCTCGTTCCTCGGTAGCTAAAACGACAATCATTTTTTCTTTAGGATAACTTGAATTGACAATCGCCCGAAAAGTCGACCGAACCGTTGACAAAGATTCTTTGTAAAAAGGCAAAATAATCAAATGATAAATCTTCTGCCAATCTTTTCCTTCGGACCGGCGACTTAATAACTTTAATTTTCCCAACCAGTTAATCTCCAAGTTTTTTCTCATTCGGTTATAGCCGGCTCTCAAATGAAAAGAAAGATAAATGGTCTTGAGCAACCAGTAAACATCAAAAGCAATAATAAAAAGAGCAATCCAGACTGGCTTGAACCAAGATAAAAAAATAACGCTTAAAAGCGTTAGCCAGGCCAATACCCCGGGTAATATCTCAAAAGCCCGATAGATTCTTCTTTCTCTCGGGCTTTTTAAGTCAGTTGCTTTAGCCAGCTTCAAATAATATTTTTCCTTAGGAAGCATGATTAGCAGCCCCGAGGAGAGTCGAACTCCTGTTCTTGGCTTGAAAAGCCAATGTCCTTACCGCTAGACGACGGGGCCGTCTTGTTTTATGTTACAACTTAAGTTACTATTTGTAAAGAATGATTATTTTAGGCATTGAAACGTCTTGCGATGATACCGGTATTGCTTTAGTTGAGGGCAGCCAAAAAGGTTGCTGTATTTTGTCTAACCTGGTTTCTTCCCAAGTAAAGTTGCACGCGCCTTATGGCGGCATTGTCCCTAATTTAGCCGCCCGGGCCCATTTAGAAAATATCGGTCCGGTCTTAAAAGAAGTCTTAGAGCAGGCAGGCAATTCAAAAATTGATTTAATAGCGGTGACTATTGGCCCTGGTTTAATTCCTTCCCTTTTAGTCGGAACTAATTTTGCCAAGGCCTTAGCCTACAACTGGCAAAAACCGATCATTGGTATTAACCATATCGAGGGACATATTTATGCTAACTGGCTCAGAACAACCAAGGGTCGCCCTTTCGGATACGTCCTTGCTTCGCAAGAACGTAGTCCTCAATGGCAACTCTTGTTCCCGGCTCTTTGTCTGGTGGTTTCCGGTGGCCACACTCAACTGATTTTAATGAAAGGCCACGGCCAATATAAATTGCTGGGAGAAACGCGAGATGATGCAGCTGGCGAGGCCTTTGACAAAGTGGCTAAACTATTAAATCTTGGCTACCCGGGTGGCCCGATTATTTCCCAAAGGGCTCAAAAAGGCAATCCTCAATCATTCAATTTGCCTCGGCCAATGTTCAATTCCCAGGATTTCGACTTCTCTTTCTCTGGATTAAAAACATCCATGCTTTATGAGGTTAAAGATAAAAAGAAGCTTCCTCAAAATTATATCAACAATATGGCTGCTTCTTTCCAACAGGCAGTCATTGATGTCTTAATTACTAAGACAATTAAAGCGGCTAAAAAACATAGAGTCAAAACCGTGCTATTGTCTGGCGGGGTGGCCGCTAATCAGGAATTGCGCCGGCAAATGACCGAATCAATTAAAAAAGAATTACCGGCTTCAAAATTCAATATCCCTCAGCCAAAACTCTGCACCGATAACGGGGCGATGATTGCCGCGGCCGCTTATTACAAAAAAAGACCAGCCTTGAAACAAAGCTGGTCTAAAATTGAAGCCCAAGCTAATCTAAAATTAATTGCTTAAAGAAATAATCTTTGTTATATATAATAATATATAATATTATCTCATATGGAAAACAAAATCCTTATTTTAGGCAAAGGATTTATTGGTCAACGACTACAAAATGATTTTAATTGTGACATCTCCAATAAAAAAATATTCTCTCTAAAAGATGCTGAAGAAGAAATAAAAAAATACAAACCCAGGATTATAATCAACTGCATTGGCTCCACTGGAAAAAATAATGTAGACGACTGTGAGCTCAATAAAGACAAAGTCCTTTTTTCCAACGCCTTTGTACCCATTATATTAGCCGAGGCTGCCCTCAGAAACAAAATCAAATTAATTCATATAAGTAGTGGCTGTATTTATCATTTTAATTATTCTCAAGACAGGCCCGTAAGAGAAGAAAAATTACCTGATTTTTTTGATTTATTCTACAGTCGGAGTAAAATTTATTCTGAAAAGGCCCTGGAAAATTTCTCTACTAAATCTAACATTTTAACCGCCAGAATTAGAATTCCTTTAGATAATCAACCTCATCCCAAAAATCTTCTCGATAAACTCATTAAATACAAAACAGTCATTGATATTCCTAATTCCGTTACCTACATTCCTGATTTCATAAAAGCATTAAAACATCTAATAAAAATTAAGGCCAAAGGAATATATAATATCGTCAACAAAAACGGATTAAGATATCCTGTCCTTCTAAATATCTATAAGAAATATGTCCCTGATTTTGATTATAAAATTATAGACCAGAAAAAACTGGGATTGATTAGAACCAATTTAATTATGTCTACTAAAAAATTGAGCGAAACCGGTTTTAAGGTAAGAAAAATAGAAGAAGTTTTAGAAGAATGCGTTCGTTCATATACCAATAAATTTCTTAATTAAATCGATGAAAGAAATAACTAAAGCCTATAATTCCCAAGAAAACGAAGTCAAGATTTACCGACTCTGGGAAAAGTCGGGCTATTTTAATCCGGACAAACTGCCGGTCAAGAAAACGGCCAAGAAATATTCTATGGTTATTCCGCCGCCCAATATTACCGGCGAGCTTCATATGGGCCACGCCCTAAATAACACCCTCCAGGATGTTTTGACTCGCTGGAAAAGAATGCAGGGCTACCGAACTTTATGGCTGCCGGGAACTGACCATGCTGGAATCGCCACCCAAAACGTGGTCGAAAAAGAGTTAAAAAAGGAGGGTCAAACTCGCTATGATCTAGGTCGGGAAAAATTTTTAGCCAGGGCTTGGGCCTGGCAAAAAAAATACGGCCATCTCATTCTAGACCAACTGAAAAAACTGGGCTGTTCCTGCGACTGGTCACGGACCGCCTTCACCATGGATAAAGACTATCAGGAAGCGGTTAAAACAGCTTTTCTACATTATTATAAGAAAGGTTGGATTTATCGAGGCAAAAGGATGATTAATTGGTGTCCCCGCTGCCAAACCAGTTTGTCTGATTTAGAATTAGAATACGAAGAAGAGGAAAGCCATCTGTGGTATCTTCAGTATCCTTTGGCTACCAAAACCAATACTACTAAGGGCATACTTTTAGACCAGACTCTTTCAAAGAAAGGGCGTGGAATCTCAAGGCACGCCCTTAGCATCACCGTAGCGACTACCCGACCGGAAACCATGCTGGGCGACACGGCCGTGGCCGTCCATCCCCAAGACAAAAGATACAAAAAGCTGGTTGGCCAGAAAGTAATTTTGCCTTTGGTTAATCGACAAATTCCGATTATTGCCGATAAAGCAGTTGATCCTCAATTTGGCACCGGCGCGGTCAAGGTTACCCCGGCCCACTCACCGGTTGATGCGGAAATAGCCCAGCGGCATAATTTACCCTTTATCCAGGTAATCAGCGATAAAGGAAGAATGACCAAGCAGGCCGGCAAGAATTTCGCCAGCTTGACTGTTTTAGAGGCCAGAGAAAAAGTGATTGAGGAATTGAAGAAACAAGGTCTTTTAGAAAAAATCAAAGATTATACTCATCAAGTACCCCGTTGCTATCGTTGCCATACTTTGATTGAGCCGTTATTTAGTCAGCAGTGGTTTTTGAAAATGGATAAATTAGCCGAGAAGGCAATTAAAGTGGTTAAAAGCGGCCAAATTAAATTCCATCCCAAGCGTTGGGAAAAAGTTTACTTTGACTGGCTGAAAAATATTAAGGATTGGTGCATTTCACGGCAAATTTGGTGGGGACATCAAATTCCCCTTAAAGGAGAGACTGATGTTTTGGATACCTGGTTTTCCTCGGCTTTATGGCCTTTGGCTACCTTGGGTTGGCCGAAAAAGACCAAAGATTTAGAAAAATTTTATCCAACCGACACCTTGAGCACCGCCCGCGACATTATTAATCTCTGGGTGGCCCGAATGATTTTCTCCGGTTTAGAATTTATGAAAAAAATTCCTTTTACTGATATCTATATTCACGCCACCGTCTTGAACAAAGAAGGCAAAAGAATGAGCAAATCTTTAGGGACCGGCGTCGACCCCTTGGAGCTAATCAACCAATACGGAGCTGACGCCACTCGTTTCGGTTTAATTTACCAAACCTTTGAGGGCCAGGACATGAAATTTTCAGAAGACAATATCGTTATGGGTAAAAAATTCGCTAATAAGATTTGGAACGCCAGTCGGTTTGTTTTAGGTCAAATAGATAAAATTGAAATAAACAATCGTTTGCCCAAGAAATTAACGGCCGCTGATAAACGCGTTCTCAAACAACTCAAAACAACTACTCAAAAAATAACTAAAGAACTTGAAAATTTCCAATTTGGTCAGGCCGCTCACCTGCTTTACGATTTCTTTTGGCATGATTTCTGTGACAAATATATTGAAGTATCTAAAAAGCAAAACAATCTCCAAACCCAGCAGGTTCTAGTTTATGTTCTCTCAAATTCCTTAAAACTGCTCCATCCTTTTATGCCTTTCGTCACTGAAGCCATTTATCAAAAACTACCCTTTAAAGAAAAAGAATTACTGATGATTGAAAACTGGCCGAAATAAAGTGTATTTAGCAAGGATTCGGCTAATGCCTTTCAGCGGCATAGAAATGCAAGCGGGCATGGTTCCGCCAGAGGCGGAGAGCGAGCATTTCTCTGCAGCAAAATTCCTCGCTGGGGAATTTTGCATAGCTAAAAGATATTAGCCGAATCCTCTATAATATGCAATATCCTTTCTACATCTGCCTCGGCTTGCTGCCCAGTTTTGTCTGGCTGTCTTTTTATTTAAAAAAAGACAGACATCCGGAACCGAATAGCATGGTCTTAAAAATATTTTTCTACGGCATGCTTCTAGCTCCTTTGGCTATTGTCTTAGAACTATTTCTAATTTGGCTACTTAATCCTCAACTTAGTCTTTCAGCTTTACTGACTCAAACAGGCCAAGACAGTTTTTTAAAGGTTATTTTAGCAGCCACTCTAATTCCGGCCTTTGTCGAAGAATATCTGAAATACGGCGTAGTTAAATTAAAAGTGCTAAAAAATTCAGCATTTGACGAACCAGTTGACACTATGCTATACTGTATTATTGCCGGGTTGGGTTTTGCCGCCGTAGAGAACCTGCTCATTCTTTTCAAGGGACTTTCTTTTGAAGAGGCCTTAATCACTATCGGCTTGCGTTTCCTGGGAGCTACTCTGGTTCATGCTTTGGCCTCGGGAATTGTCGGCTACTGGTTAGCTCTGGCCCTGCTTTATAGCCAACGAAGAAAGAAACTAATCGTCAGCGGTCTGACCATTGCTATTATTTTCCATAGCTGCTATAATTATCTTACGGTTAATCTCTTTAATCAGGTAAGCTCAAACCAGAAAACAATTTTTCTTTCAACCATTGTTTCTCTACTCGTCTCCATCGCTTTCCTGGTTTCTTACTACTTTAGAAAACTAAAAAAGCAACGGGCTATTTGTAGAATACCAGCTCAATGAGTAATAGATAAACAACAATATTCTTTTGTTAATTATTCATTGTTCTCTAAATATTTATGGCTAAAAAACCATCCTTTTTTGAAAGATTGACTGGAGCCAGCTGGTCAGAAGACGAATCTAATAGCCAGCCAGAAAAGAAGCCAGTCAAAACTAAAAAAACTAAGAAAACTAAACTTAGTCAAAAAATTATGCCGACCAAAAAGGAAAAACCAGCTACTCCTCCTAAAAAAGAAACCGAGGATTGGTTAACTGAGTCGGAAGGCCAACTGACTATCGATGTCTATCAGACACCCAACGAAATAGTCATCAAGTCAACCATCGCCGGAGTCAAACCAGAGGATATTGATATCAGTATTACCAACGATATGATTACCATCAAGGGCCGACGACAGAAAGACGAAGAAGTTAAAGAGGAGGACTACTATTATCAAGAATGTTATTGGGGACCCTTCTCTCGTTCGGTCATTCTGCCGGTAGATGTTGAAGTTGACCGGGCCGATGCCTCAATGAAAAACGGTATTTTAACCATCAGGTTGCCCAAGGTAGAAAAAGTAAAAACCAAAAAGATATCAATTAAGACCGAATAGAATCAACAAAAACAATCAACAATATATTGGTTGGTTGTTTTTTTGTTGTTGGCTCTAAGCGGCCATGTTATTATATATAAATGAAAAAGATTTCTGAACAGATAATCTCTTTTGGCCTAATTGTCTTTATTGTTTTAATCTATCTGGTTTTCTTTCTCCAGATAGTCAATCATCAGAGAATTGCCTGGGGGGTTAAAGTAGCTGATTTTAACCTTAGTCGGACCAAACCCCAAACAGTCCCCAAAACCCTAAAAGACAAGTTAGATAGTTTCGCTAATCAGGAATTAAATTTTTTCTATCAAGATAAAAGTTGGTCAGTTAAATTAATTGATTTAGGTTTTCTATTTGATGAAAGAGCCATTCTTGAAGCAGCTTACCAAATTGGTCATCAAGCTAACATCTTGATTAATCTTAAAGAACAATTAATCGCTTTTATCATCGGACATCAATTAGCCCCGGTCTATCAATTAGACCAAGAGCAGTTTCAAAACAAAACCAGCGAGCTTTTTAGAGATATTGAAAGACCGGCTCAGAATGCTTCCCTGGTCTTTAACCAAGAAATTGATGGTTTTTCTTTGGAACACTCAACCGAGGGAACAACCATTAAGCGAGGCCAACTATTAACTGACTTGACGGCCCGAATTAGGTCCTTTTCCAGTCAGCCAATTGAGTTGCAGCTGGTTCTTGACTATCCGACAGTTGAAAATGATGAGGTTGAATCAGCTCGTCAGAAAGCTGAACAAATTTTAGCCGGACAACCTTATCAATTAACCTTTGAAGGAAAATATTGGACCATTGATAAACAAAGAATAATTGACTGGTTAAAATTTGAATCGGTTAAAGAAGAAAACTCTGGTAATCAAATTCTCGGTTGCTTTTTAGATGAGGAAAAAATTAAAGATTATTTAGCCGAAATAGCCAGGACAATTGACCAGCTAACGGTTGATGCCCGCCTAGAAACCGAGGGTAATCGAGCGGTTGTCTTTTCGGCCGGTCAAGCCGGTTTTCAGGTTTATCAGGAAGAAACTATTCAAGAATTGACCAAAAATATTTTAGCCCAACCGCCAATTAGCCAAACCGAGATTATAGCCAGTATTGCCCTACCTAAAATTACTTTAGGCCAGACCAATAATTTAGGCATCAACACTTTAATTGGTCAGGGCAATTCCAATTTTGGCGGCTCACCGAGCAATCGGATTCATAATATCAAAACAGGCACGGCCAAATTCAACGGCTTAATTTTGAATCCGGGTGAGGAATTTTCCTTTAATACTCTTTTGGGTGGCAGCGGCCCGGAACAGGGATTTCTGCCGGAACTGGTTATCAAAAAAAATAAAACTGTGCCGGAATACGGCGGCGGTCTTTGTCAGGTTTCGACAACGCTTTTCCGGGCGGCCGTCAACAGCGGTCTGGAAATTACCGAGCGCAGTCCCCATGCTTTTCCGGTAGTATATTATTCCCCCCAAGGATTTGACGCCACTGTCTACGAACCCCATCCTGACCTCCGTTTCATTAACAACACGCCCGCTCATTTTTTAATCGAAGGGGTCGTCCAAGGTAATCAATTGACTTTTAATTTTTACGGGGCTGACGACGGCCGGCGCGTCCAGATTAAAGGGCCTTATCTTTTGGAAAAAAAAGAAGACGGCTCAATGAAAACTGTCTTATACCAGGAAGTCTATCAACAAGGTGAATTAGTCCATCAGCAAACTTTTTATTCTAATTACGATTCACCGAATTTGTATCCGATTGAAGGAAGCGAAAAAGAGAGCAGAGAGAATTAAGAAGACTTAGCTTTTTTAGCCGGGAAAACAAATCTGACCGCCCGCGGAATTAAAGCCAGGTCTTTTTTTATTTGTTTTTTTGAATCCTTCTCCAGTTTATCCCAATCACCTCCTTGATAATATCTTTCCCCTGCTTTAACTAAACAATTGGCTAACCAAATAGCCAGCAAGGTAATTGGCAGAGCAATTAAAATATCAATGAAATAATGTTGAGCTAAATAAACTGTTCCTAAAATAGAAAAAAACGCCCAAGGGAGAGTAAAATAAATCGTTTTCCTTCTAAATTTAAAAAGATAGTAAACAATAATGATTGTCCAAGCGACATGCATGCTGGGCATGGTCGTCACCGGAGCAACATCACCTGGGCTAGCACCAACCTCTCGATGAAAATTTATAATATACTTATTCGGTTGATAATCTTCAACCGAGTTCTTGATAAACGGGTCTATTTCTCTACCATAAACATTATTCAAAAAAGTATTCTGGGGACTGTTAGCCGGAAAAAAGAACCAGATGGGTAAAGCAATCATTGTCGCCAAAGTCATCGCTATAATGTACTGACTAAAAAGTTTTCTCTGGTTTATTAAATAGAAAACAAGCCAGCTGATTCCCATTAACGAGCCGAGCAAGCAAAAAGAATAGAGAAATAAAGGAGCTAAATATTTTAAAAAACCGATTGAATCCTGAGACCAAAGGAAAGGATAAAAACCAAGCATAGATTTATCTATTCTCATCAACCAATTATCGATTAAATTGCCCCGGAGTTGAATAGCCATCAAACCAATCAGGAAGGTAATCAAACTAAAGAAGAGGGTGACAAAGAAAAGAGGTCTTAAAAAAAATAAGATAGTCATTAAAAAATTTTTAAGTTTAGACCAACTCCGAGAAAATAATTTTGGCCAAGAAAGAAGGACATTTTTCAAAGAAACTCTTTTCTCAATAAACGGCGATAACCAATTAATCAAATAGAGATACAGTTTGAAGAAAACGTAAAAATAGATGAAAAATAAGACGAAAGAAAAATAATTTATCCCTAAGGCCACATTCTTAAAACCAATTTTAAAAGAGCCTAACCAATTTGATTGGGAAACAAAAATCAGACAAGATAGGAAGAGAATCAGCGAAAAGGCAAATAAAATATATTCTTCAATCCTGATTGACTGAAGAATATTTTTAACTTTAATCATAAGCAGTGCGGACGGTGGGAGTTGAACCCACATGAGATTATTCTCACCAGGTCCTAAACCTGGCGCGTCTGCCAGTTCCGCCACGTCCGCTTCATTTCTATTCTAATCCCCCTTTGTTCAAAAATCAACACTCTTGACATTTAATAATTTGTTATATATAATATAAGCAATGGCAATTTAGGCAAGGAGGGACTATTTTTTAGGTTTCTTTAATAATAGAATAATAACCTTTACTGAAAAGAAAGGAGTGATTGAAATGGGTAAGCTTAAGGATGTTTTCAAAAAAGGAGCAGGGGTAGTCGGAGATATAGCTAAAGAAGCGGCTGGTGAAGGAATCGGAAAACAAATAGGAGGCGCGGCAGGAAAAAGGGTCAGCGAACGGGTTTTTGAGGATAAAAGAGGGGAACTGCTAATCGATATCTTGGCAATCTCAGAAAATAACGAGCATCTTCTCCGGCGACACAAAAAAGCTTCGGAAAACCATACTGAAAACCGATTTGTCAACCTTCTTTGCAAGATTCCCAAAGAGCAGCGGAAGGAAACTCTCAAGATACTCAATGGGATGGAAGATTCTCAATTCGAGCAATACTTGGACCTTCTTGAGAACAATCTCTTTACACAATTTTTCCAACGAATTGGTCATCTTCTCGGAAAAGAATTAAAAGAGCTCGACGAAGGAGCGGCTGCCGGGTTAAGAGAGTTAGCCGCTAAAATAAGGGCAAGCTGCGAGGAAGGCGGTACGAGACATAAAGGGGGTGATGCGAGATGAAAGAATTTATAAAAGCTTTCTTTGAGGACTTTCTGCCAGCCATCTGGTTGGCCGTCTTCCAAAAAGGTCCTCAAAAGATGGATAAGTTAGTTAAGTGGGTTAAACCAAGAGCGAAAAAAATCTGGAAGTGCTTTCTAGTCCTAGCGCTCATCCTGATAATCATCCCAATCGTAGCAGTGGACTTGGCGCTCCTGTTCAAAGCAGGCTGGATAGCTGCTTTGATTGGAACCCTTCTGGCCTTAATCTTAATGGTGCTTTTTTTCAAGCCAGTCTATCTGGGCTTAGCTGCGTTGTTGGGAATAACCTGGGAGGTTCTCTACCTGCGGATTAAAGAGGCGCCAAAAACTGGTGTAAGATACGGTAAATTATACTTGGATATTGGACTGGGTATTCTGCTCTGGGAGCTAATTATCCTTTCTTATATATCTATTTTTCCTGTCTGGAATAATCCTCAAGCACTTCCTGTATTAGCTTTGTTTTCTCTTCTAGCGGGTTTGATGGTTTATGTCTGGAAGTTCGAGAAAATTTTCTTCCGGAAATTCGCTTACAGATTCGTAGTTTTGGTCTTAATCGTGGAAACACTCAGCTTTTTCTTCCCGTTGACTAGCCAGGCCATCAATAAAAAAATGCCAGTTGTCGATAGAAAGATATCCAATAGCATTAAGGCATTCGGCACTTCCCGCGAGCCACCCGTGAAAAAGGATAGCTCTAAAGAACCATCTCGCCGGCTCTCCGGAATCTTCGTTCTGCCCAAGGGCGTAAAGGTGACTAAGGACATCAATGGACATGAGTATGACTATCTGGAGGGAGAAAGAGGACATTTCCAACAACTCGGCCCAACAGGACAATTTACCGTATTGAATAAGAAGATATCTTCTCTAGTAATCGATAAGCCAACCTATACAACTGACCCAGCCATCTCTGATGGCCAAGTTAAGCTAATGGCTACCGGCGGAAAGGATGTGATAGTTGAATTAACAATCCTTCCGCCGTGTTCCTAAACGCCAAAAGCCAGGCAAAGCAACAAAAATTGCTTTCCTGGCTTTTTTATTTATCTTAATTCTCTCCTTGATTGTCTATCAAATTTTACTGATTAGTCAAAATCATCGTCTCTACTCATCGCTATTATCCGGCTTATAGCATGCTTGTAATAAATTTCTGCGCTACATAGGCAAAGAGAGCTATGCCTATGCCGACCAAGCCCCAAATCAATGTTTTTCTGGCCTTGCCTAATTTTTCTTCATCACCAGCCGCCGTCATCCAAACAAAACCGGCGTAGATAATCATAATGATAGCAATAACCAAAACAATGACTTGGAACCATCCGGCAATGTTTTTAATTATGCCTATTAATTCCGTCGGGCTTTCCGGGCCGACATTTGTAATTGGCGCCCCGAAGGCCATCGAGACAGCAAAAGCAAAAATAGATAAGGGAAGAAGAATGGAAGAAAAAACTTTTATCTTTTTGTTCACTAATATTCACCCCCTTTCCTTTAATAATTTAATTAACCAGCTCCAAGAATATTTTTAATCAATTCAATCAAAGCCCGGCTGCTTATCAATACAGCCAAACCAATTAAAGACCAGGTCAGGGCTTTCTTGGCTTTGCTCACTTTTTCCTCGTTGCCGGCCGCGGTCATAAATAAAAGAGCGGAATAAACAATCATAATTACGGCCACAGACACACCAATATTAACAATCCAGGTAATAATGTCTCCGGCTAAATCGGTAAAGCTGGTGACATTAAGTGGATTAGGCACTGAAGTTGGCGAAGCCGCTGGCCAATCTGCTTTAACGACAACCAATGGCAGACTAATCGTCAAAAGAGACAGAATCAAAATAATTGATGAAAGATTTTTGGGAGAGATATTTCTAAGCATATATTTTATAAACAAATCTTCTAAGGACAACTAGGGAATACGTTCCAAGCGCCACTGAAGGCTCCGGTAGTCAAAGTTTTAACTAAAGTGTCAATCAACAGCCAGCCGGTAAAAATGATGACCAAGCCGATAACGGTGTTAGCAAAAATACTTTTGGCCAAAGTAACTCTTCCTTCACTGCCACCGGAAACAAGGAAGATAATCCCAGCAGCTGCAAATAGAAGAATAGCCGCTGGGATAGCTAAATTAAAACTGATAAAATTGATGATATTGCTGGCCAAATGCCATAAATCACAGAGATTACATTTCTCACTGGCATCTAGCTGGCCATCACCATTAATATCCCGGCCACAAGGGACTAATGGTTCAGTGATAAAGCCAGCATAGGCCAAATTAGCGACAAACAATCCTAACAAGAGCAAAGAACCGATTAAAATTTTATGAAAGGTTCCCATGTCATTTCATTAAGAGAGTTATTTGATTAGCCGCCCGATTAACCGCTTCTCTAATCGTCGCCCGGCCTAATACTACTGATTCTATCATATCGGCCAAGTATTGCTCAATAGTCAAGTTATCCACCTGATACCAGGAATAAGCGGTCAAGGCCTGCCCGGCGAAAATTCCTAAATCGGGGTCGTCTTTCTGCCAAGTGATTAAATCACGCCGGGCCGTCGGCTTTTTAGCCAATTCTAAATATTTCTGGGCATTTTCTTTCTCGGTCAACCAAACAATAAATTGCCAGGCCTGGTCAGCGTTCTGGCAATTATGGGAAACAGCCAAGCCCCAATAATTGGCATAATTAACCTTACTAGTGGCCGCCTTAATTTGGGGCATCGGGGCAATGGCAAAATTTAAATAAGGTGACTTGGCTTGGATAGTCGGTATTTGATAGGCATAATTAAACATCATCGCCGTCTGGCCCTGAACAAAGGCGTCTAGCGAATAGTCCATCCGCGTATTCCAGGTATAAACTGATTTTAAAGGGTCAGCGAAGTCAGTATAAAATTCTAAAGCTCTTTGCCCAGGATAAAAACTTTGGCCGTCAAGTTCAACTGACTGGTTAAAGGCAGCGGCTGTTTTTTCCTGATTGACCATTTGAGCGCCCGACTGAAGCATCAAGAGAGTCAGAATATCAGTTGACCGATTAATATTGCGAGCTGTTCCTAAGGCCGCTCCGGCCCGGATAATATTATCTCGCTCGTCCTTTATGGTTAAGGCCTCTACGTCGGCCAGAAATTCTTCCCAGGTAGCTGGCGCTTGAGGAATGACAGCGGTATTAAAAATATCTTGGTTGTAAAAAAGGGTTAGGGTGTCAACGCTTAAGGGTAAGGCGGCAATAGCCCCATCGGAAACAAAATCGTCATAGACAACATCGACAAAATTTTCCTTTAACTCTTTGAGGGTAATTAACTCTGAAGGAGCGGCCCAAATCTTATCTTCGTAACGAGGCAGCCAAGTATTATGAATCACCAAAATATCCGGACCGCGACCACTGGCCATTGCTTCTAATAAATCGCTTTCATAAGTCTGGTAAGTCTTTTTGTAATATTTAATTTCTGTTTTGGGAAAAACCTGATTGAATTCTTCAATTAACGGTTGGAAAATATCCGAATCATCGAAAACGCCCCAAAACTCCAGCTTCACTTCTTTAGCTGGCGGCTCTTTACAGCCAGGCAAGACGACGGCTAAACCAAGGAAGATAATCGGCAGGATAATTGTATAAAGAGTAGTAGCTTTGGTCTTAGACACAGTTTTAGCTCTTTTTAAAAACCAGACCATAATGCTGACCGTCCATGGTTAATTCTTTAACTAAAGTCAAACCTTGGCCTTCGACTAATTGACGAGCTTCATCTTTAGAAATAAACCAACCTTCCTTGGGAGCCAAAGAAGAACCGGCTAACCAATCAATAATGACCAGCTGACCATTCTCTTTCAAAACCCGCTTAGCTTCTTTTAAAATTTCTTCTTTTTTTTGTGACTGAAATAAAATATTGGCCAAAACGACCAAATCAACTGACTGGTCGGTTAATTTAGAGCCACCAGACACTTCCAGATTACCACGGATAGTTTCGATATTAGAAACTTTTTCTATTTCGGCCCGGCTTTTAACTGACTGGAGGGCCTCTTCCAGAACATCCAAGGCATAAACTTTTCCTTGGCTGACCTGCTTGGCTAAGGGAAGACTGAAATAACCGTGTCCACAGCCAAAATCAGCGATAGTCATATTATCGCGGATATCTAATTGGTCTAAAATTGTCTCTGGCTGGAGAAAACCGCCAGTTCCCTTAGCCATATTTTAGATGCAAGCTATCGAGGCGATTTTATCCCCTCGAGCCATCCTCATTAATTTGACTCCTTGAGTCGTCCGACCCAAAGAGGGAATGTCTTTAAGTCTAGTCCTAATGACTTGTCCTTTTTGAGAAATGGCAATTAAATCTTCGTGCTCCGGCCTTAAGATCTGACCGGCTATAATTTGACCGGTCTTGGCTGTCAAGCGGGCTGTTTTAATTCCCAGACCGCCCCGCTTCTGTAGTTTATAATACCGCAAATTGCTCCTTTTGCCAAAACCATTCTCCATGACAACTAATAATTTAATCTGGTCTTCCCTTTTTTGGTCATCAAGAGTAACTATCTGCATACCAACTAACTTATCTTCTTTTCTCAAACCAAGCCCCTTAACGCCGGTAGCTGTCCGGCCCATTGGTCTGATTTCAGTCTCTTTAAAATGAATACTTTGTCCCTGGGCGGTGATTAAAATAACCTGGTCTTGTCCGGAAGTAAGTTTAGCCCATTTTAGACTATCTCCCTTTTTCAAATTAATAGCCATTAGGCCATTCCGCCGGACATGACTAAATTCTTCTATCTTAGTTCTTTTGATTATACCATTTTCCGTGGCCATAACCAAATATTTAAAGGGCTGACCATTGTTTCCATTTGGTTTAATGGTTACCACGGCCGTAACCCGTTCTTGAGCGGCCAATTGTAGAATATTAACAATGGCTTGGCCACGGGCCGTCCGGCTGGTTTCGGGAATCTCATAGGCTTTGGCCTGGAAAACGCGGCCGCGGTCAGTAAAGAATAAAATATTATCATGAGTGGAAGAAGATAGGAACCAACCAACAGCATCTTCCTCACGTGGGGTGATACCGAGAATACCTTTGCCGCCTCTTCTTTGAGCTCGATAAGATTGGGGATTAACTCTTTTAATATAGCCTCCTTGGGTCAGAATAATGACGCAATCTTCTTGAGGAATTAATTCCTCTTCGGTTAACTGACCGACCGCCTGCCGATAAACTTTGGTCCGTCGCTCGTCAGCGTATCTTTCCTTTATTTCCCGCAACTCCTTCTTAATCAAGGTCAAAATTTTCTTAGGACTTTTTAATAAGGTCTCCAATTCTTTAATCAATTCTTTTTTCTCCTTTAATTCGTCCTTAATCTTCCTCTGCTCTAAACCAGCTAAAGCTTGTAACCTCATTTCCAGAATGGCCGTCGCCTGACGGTCAGTTAATTTAAATTTCTTGATTAAATTCTGATGAGCCGCTTCTCGCGTCTCTGATTTTTTAATTGTTTCAATAACTGCATCTATTTGATTAAGGGCTTTACTCAAACCAGTCAAAATATGGGCTCTCTCTTTGGCCTGCTTCAATTCAAATTGACTGCGTCGGGTAGTGACCTGCTGACGGTGCTTAATGAATTCTTCCAAAAGCCCCTTCAAGGATAAGACTTGCGGCTGTAACCCATTAACTAGAGCGAGCATATTTAAATGGAAAGTTTTTTGTAAATCAGTTAATTTATACAAGCGATTAAGAATTTTCTGCGGTTGAGCATCGCCCTTTAGTTCAATAACTACCCGGACACCTTCTTTGTCTGATTCGTCGCGAATATCTTTAATGCCTGGCATTCTTTTGTTTTTAACCAGTTCAGCAATTTTAGCAATCAAATTGGCCTTATTGACTCCGTAAGTCATTTCGGTAATTAAAATCTGGAACTGGCCGGCTTTCTTCTCAACAATTTCTGTTTTAGCCCGCATGACAATCGGCCCCCGACCGGTGCTATAGGCCTGAATTAGTCCCTGACGGTCATAAATGGCCCCGCCAGTTGGAAAATCAGGTCCTTTAATAAATTGGAAAAGGTCCTTAACCGTTGCTTGCGGATGGTCAACGAGATAAATAACTCCCTCAACAACTTCAGCCAAATTATGAGGTGGAATATTAGTGGCCATGCCCACGGCAATCCCCATAACCCCATTTAAAAGTAATTGAGGTAATTTAGCCGGTAGAACAACCGGCTCCTGACGAGTCCCATCATAATTATCAGCCCAGTTAACCGTTGACTTCTCTATATCAACCAACATTTCTTCAGATATCCTGGCCAACCGCGATTCGGTATAGCGATAAGCAGCTGCACTATCTCCATCCATCGAGCCGAAATTCCCCTGACCATCAATTAAGGGATAACGCAGGGAAAAATCTTGAGCCATCCGGACCAAAGCGTCATAAACAGCCGTATCTCCGTGGGGATGAAATTTTTTTAAGACATCGCCGATTACCCCGGCGCATTTCGAATATTTGCCGCTATGCCGCAGGCCAGCTTCCCACATGGCATACAAAATACGGCGATGAACTGGCTTGAGTCCATCGCGAACATCGGGCAAAGCCCGGGCGACAATCACGCTCATGGCATAGTCCAAATAGGACTCTTTCATTTCCTCGGCAATGGCTCTTTTTTTGATGTAACCTATTTCCATTAAATTTAGCCAACAAAGAACAGCCAAGAATATTTCTATTCACTATTGGCTGTTAGTTGATTCATTATCTCAAAGGCAATTTGGCCGGTTTAATTGTTTGCCCTCCGAGAGCATCTTCAATTGCTTGAGGAGTTAACTGGCTTTCTTCTGAAATATTTTCTTCTTCAGGCAAATTATTTTCCTCAAAAAAAGCACCGATACTGGCTCGGAAAATTTCTCCTAAAGAAGGAATTTCTTTTTCTACCTCCTTTTTCATCTCTCCCAAGGGCTGGCTGGTCTTCTCGGCCGTGCCGGGCAAAGAATGCTTTAAAGAAATCACCCAAAGGGAGCCAATCAAAAACATACAAATAAAGACGGCCAACCATAAAATCTGGAAGCGAATATAGCGCGGTTTCTTTTGAATTTTTTCTAAAAATTCATTTAAAGACACGGCTTTGTTTATTGAATAAGGATTCTAATACTTAAAAATAACTACTTCCATCTCTTTGCTGACTAAATCTTTTTTCTTGAGAGTTAATTTATCTACGGCTGGTTTTTTGTTCAGGCCCATTTCCTTTAAAAAATCAGCTAAGCCGGCCAATTTGATTTTCAAACCAGGCAATTTGTAATGCATCGGAATAATCAAATGAGGCTCCAGTTGTTCGGCCACTTTGACCGCTTCGCCCGCCTCAATGGTATAGGTACCGCCAACTGGGATAATTAAGATATCCACTTGACCAATAACTTCTAATTGTCTTTCGGTTAAACGCTCCTGGCCGAAATCACCTAAATGACAAACTCTCATTTTGTCTACCTCCATCAGATAAATGGTATTAGGGCCCCTTTCCTGCCCCTGCTTTTTATCATGATAACTGGAGCAACCAATAATCTTGATACCTTTAATTTCGTATTCGCCGGGCCCGTCAATAACAAAAGGCTGACCACTGATGGCCCGAACATTATTATGGTCGTGGTGGTCATGAGAAACGGTAACGATATCGGCAGTGCCCCGCGGCGGAGTCAGGCCGATACTTTTATCAAAGGGGTCGGTAATGATAGTTAAGTGGCCGCCCTGATTAGTAATCTTGAAACAAGAGTGGCCGTACCAGATAATAGTCATAAATTCTTTTTATTATTCTATCACAAATTTTCTCTCTTGCCAAGCTAATAATTTTAGGTTATACTTTACTCAATATGACCAAAGAAAAATCAGAATTAATGAAAGATTTAATAACCAAAGATAAGCAAGCCCCATCTTTACCTCAAGCGGGCGATTTAATTGAAGGAAAGATTATTAAAATAAGTAAGAGCGCTATCATTCTTGACTTGGGCCCTTTGGGTACCGGAATCATCTATGGTGGTGAATTAAAGGAAGACAAAGAAACGCTCAAAGAATTAGCCCTGGAGAAAACCATTACCGCTTTAGTTTTAGAGCCGGAAAATGAAGACGGTTATGTTGAGCTTTCTTTAAGAGAAGCCAGCCTGGAGAAAACCTGGTTAGAAGTAAAAGAAAAGAAAAAATCCGGTCAGCCAATCACCGTTAAAGTGATTGAAGCTAACCGCGGCGGCCTGGTCATCAGGTCGGCCAGTTTGGTCGGTTTTTTACCTGTTTCTCAATTGTCGCCCAAAAATTATCCTAAGGTTGAAGGCGGCGATAAAGAGAAAATTCTGGAACATTTGAATAAATTTGTCGGCCAGGAAATGGAAGTCAAAATTCTTGACTTAGACCAAAAAACAGACAAATTGATTGTTTCCGAAAAAGCCCTTCAGGAAAAAAAATAAGATGAAATATCTTCTTAAAAATCTAATCATTGTTTTTCTGGTCTTTATAACCATCGCCGGTTTCTTCACTTTGCTCAGCCAACCAACTGAAAAACCGAAAGAAATTACCCTAAATCAATTAGTTAACCAAATCAATCAGGAAGAAATAACTAATATTGTCATCAAAGGCGACCAATTGGAAATTGAATTAAAAGACGGCTCTTCAGAAAAAGCGACCAAAGAGAAAGAGGCCTCTTTAACCGAATCTCTGAAGAATTACGGACTTGATTCGGAAAAACTGAAACTGGTCAATTTAGAAGTTAAAAGCGAAAGCGGCCTGGTCTTCTGGCTGGGAACAGTCCTTCCTTTCCTTTTGCCTTTGCTGATTCTCGGCTTTTTCTTTTGGTTTATTTACCGGGGCGCTCAGCGCGGCCAGATGCAGGCCTTTACTTTTGGTCGTTCGCGAGCCCGACTATTCAGCCCCAAGGATAAAAGAGGCCAGGTTACTTTCAAGGACGTAGCCGGCCTAAAAGAGGCCAAAGAAGAATTAGAAGAGATTGTTGGATTTTTAAAGAATCCCAAAAAATTTGTTAATTTAGGAGCTAAGATTCCCAAAGGAGTTCTGCTGGTAGGGCCTCCCGGCACAGGAAAAACTTTATTGGCAAGGGCAATCGCATCGGAAGCTAGTGTTCCCTTCTTTAGCGTCTCTGGTTCAGAGTTCGTTGAAATGTTTGTCGGAGTCGGTTCATCGCGAGTCCGCGACCTTTTCCAGACAGCTAAAAAGCATGCCCCGGCTTTAATTTTCATTGATGAATTAGACGCCATCGGTCGGCAACGGGGAGCCGGTTTAGGCGGCGGCCACGACGAAAGAGAACAAACCCTAAATCAAATTTTGGTGGAAATGGATGGCTTCGACCCTAATGCCGGTATCATCCTAATTAGCGCGACCAACCGACCGGATGTTTTAGACCCAGCTCTCCTGCGACCAGGCCGTTTTGACCGAAGAATTGTCTTGGATTTGCCTGACTTAAAAGACCGAGAGGAAATTTTAAAAATTCATGCTCGGAATAAACCTTTAGAAGAAAAGGTTAATCTTAAAGAAATTGCTGAACGGACGCCCGGTTTTTCCGGAGCCGACTTAGCTAATATCGTTAATGAAGCAGCCATCCTGTCAGCCCGACGCAATAAGAAAAAAATCTCCCAAGATGAACTGCGAGAATGTATTGAAAAAGTTCTTTTGGGCCCGGAACGGAAAAGTCATATTCTCTCTAAAAAAGAAAAAGAAATCGCTGCTTATCATGAATCCGGTCATGCTTTAGTGGCCGCTTCATTAACTCATACAGATCCAATTCAAAAGGTTTCCATTATTGCCCGGGGAGCAGCGGCCGGCTACACTCTTAAATTACCGGTCGAGGACAGACACCTACACAGCCGCTCGGAATTCTTAGATGAATTAGCGGTTCTGCTGGGTGGCTACGTGGCTGAAGAACTGGTCTTCAAGGAACTGACCACCGGCGCTTCCAGCGATTTGCTAAAGGCGACGGAATTGGCTCGCAAACTGGTAACTAAATATGGAATGAGTGAAAAATTAGGCCCAGTGACTTTTGGCGGCCGCGAAGAAATGGTTTTCTTGGGCCGGGAAATCGCCACCGAAAAAGATTATTCCGAAGAAGTAGCTGCTCAAATTGACAAAGAAGTAGCTAAGTTTATTGATGACGCCTACCGAACCGCTAAAAAAGTCTTGACTGAAAATAGGGCACGACTAAACCTAATCGCCAAACGTCTCATTAAGAAGGAAACCATTGAACGAAAAGAATTCGAAAGATTGATGAGACAAAAAATTTAATTAGAACCTTAAAAATAGAAAGGAGTCATTTGATAAGAATCTTGGGAATATCTGGGAGAGATTGGATTCGGACGAGAAAAGATAAACGAGAATTATTGCCAAAGTGCGGAGGACAAAATGGATAGTCTGAGTGCAGTCATTAATTGTCTTAAATTAATTTTTCTGGTTTTAATAATGGTTATTTTTATTCTAACTCCTATCTGGCTTCCAGCTTGGCTCTCGGCTTGGCGAAGTATTCCGCCGCGCCTAACTGATTTTCTCTCTCGATGGGCGAGGAGAAATCTCTGAACAAGAGGATGGTTCATTAACCATTCTCTTTTTTTAAAAAAAGATTGACCAAATAACGAATTTCAGATAAAATAACAATGTTTTGGGCGTGTAGCTCAGGGGTTAGAGCATTGCTCTTATAAAGCAAGGGTCGATGGTTCGAATCCATCCACGCCCACCCCGGGCGGTTAGCTCAGCTGGTTAGAGCGCTACCTCGACACGGTAGAGGTCGCAGGTCCGAGTCCTGCACCGCTCACTAAATGAAACAAAAAAATCTAATCATCAGTTTAATCGTTCTGGTAGCCGTTATTGTTATCGGCGCCTTGTTGTACAAACCAGCTTCGGAAACGCCTCCTCCTGCCCCACCAGTTGATGACAGCGGAGCGACTGACCAAGGAGTTGCCAGTGTTATTGAAGCTAATAATCAATTTGCCTTAGAGTTCTACCAGCAAATTAAAGATGGGGAAGAAAATATCTTTTTCTCGCCTTATAGCATCTCGACCGCTTTGGCCATGACTTATGAAGGGGCCCGCGGCCAAACCGCTCAAGAAATGCAGTCAGTTTTCCATTTTCCGGAAGAGGATAGTATTCGCCGACCGGCCATGGCCAAGATTTACAACCAAATCAACCAAGAAGACAAGGAATACGAACTTTATACGGCTAATGCTTTGTGGGCTCAAGAAGATTATTCTTTCTTAGACGAGTATATTAATTTGATTGACCAATATTATGGCGGCCGGGTGACCAATCTTGATTTTATTAAGGAAACCGAGAAGTCAAGGAAGACAATTAATGACTGGGTCGCTCAACAGACCAAAGACAAAATACTTGACTTGATTCCAGCTGGCGTCCTTAATGAACTAACTCGTCTTGTTTTAACTAACGCTATTTACTTTAAGGAACAATGGCTAATCCAATTTGATGAAGAGAATACGACCGAGGAAGATTTTAGGGTCAGTCCGGAGAAAACAATTAAGGTGCCGATGATGAGTTTAACCGATGGAGAAATAGAATTTAATTATCTGGAAACGGAAAAATTACAAATCTTGGAAATGCCCTATGATGGAGAAGAATTATCTATGTTGGTTTTGCTCCCTCAAGAGGATAGCTTAGTCACCTTGGAAGAATCGCTCAACCTGGATAATCTTGCCCAATGGCGAGAGATGCTTAGTCAACAGCCGGTTAACGTCTTTATGCCCAAATTTACTTTTGAGACCAAATATTTCTTGAACCAAGACCTCCAGGAAATGGGCATGCCGACTGCTTTCTCCATGCAGGCCGATTTTTCCGGCATGGACGGGACCAAAGATCTTTTTATCAGCAAGGTCATCCATCAGGCCTTTATTGAGGTAAATGAAGAAGGAACCGAGGCGGCGGCGGCCACGGCGGTGGTTATAGAATTAAAATCAGTCGGGCCTTCCGTAGCCGTTTTCCGAGCCGACCATCCTTTCATTTTCTTAATCCAAGACAACCAGTCAGGCAACATTTTATTTTTAGGCCGGGTAGTTAATCCCAGTTAATATATTTCCCGATTTAAAGCTGGATAAAAATAGTCGTCTCAGGCGACTATTTTTCTTGCTTTTTAGCTGTTTTTTTGGTATTTTATGATTATTGGGCCGGTAGTTCAGCGGTAGAATATCTCTTTTGCACAGAGAAGGTCGTGGGTCCGATTCCCACCCGGTCCACATGCCCCTTAAGCCAAATCCATCTATTAAGTTAAAGATTGTTTATGAGAATACAGATGTTCTTGTTATTGATAAGCCAGCCGGCTTGGTCGTCCACCCGATAAAGTCAACCCAAAGCGATACTTTAGTTAACGGCTTAATCGCCTACTACCCGGAAATTAAAAAGGTTGGCGATGATTCTTTGCGGCCGGGCATTGTTCACCGATTAGATAAAGACACTTCCGGCTTAATAGTGGTAGCGAAAAACAATGCTGCTTTCGAATATTTAAAAAAGCAGTTTGCCGCGCGAAAAGTTGTTAAAAAATATTTGGCCTTGGTATATGGTCAAGTTAAAGATAAAAAAGGAACGATTACTAAAGCCATCAGTTTATCTAAAAAAGACCATAAAAAAAGAAGCGCTTTATTGGATGATAAAGCCAAGCGAGCTTGGACTGAATATAAGGTTTTGAAAAGATTTTCTGCCAAGAGCGGATCCGCCTCTGGCGAGAAGGACTATACTCTTTTAGAAGTTGAGCCAAAGACCGGCCGAACCCATCAGATTAGAGTTCATTTAGCTTCCATTGGCCATCCGATTGCCGGCGACCAGCAATATAAATTCAAAAGACAGCCAGCATTAGCTGGCTTGAAAAGACAATTCCTCCACGCCGCTTACTTGAAATTAAAACTGCCCAATGGTAAACTGGTCGAGCTTAAATCGGACTTGCCAGAAGATTTAGAAAAGACTTTAAAGGATCTCGGGGCGTCCCGAGACACACTATGAATAAGCTTGATTTATTCAATAAAAAACAACTAAAGAAAATACCAGAAATTAGACCGGGCTACACAGTCCGGGTTCATCAGAAAGTAAAAGAAGGCGACAAAGAGAGAATTCAAATCTTTGAAGGTTTAGTTATCGCTTGTAAACATGGCCGTGGTGTCAACGGGACAATCACTGTTAGAAAAGTCAGTCAGGGGTTTGGCGTAGAAAGAATTTTTCCGCTCCATTCACCAGTCATTGAAAAAATAGAAGTGGTTAAAAAACATAAAGTGAGACGGGCCAAACTTTACTATATCCGTCATAAATCAGCTAAAGAAGCGAGGTTGAAGGAGAAATAAGCCCAGGTGGCGGAATTGGCATACGCGGCAGCTTGAGGAGCTGTGCTCGAAAGGGCGTGCGGGTTCGAGTCCCGCCCTGGGCACCAAGGGGCGGTTGGCGCAGTTGGTTAGCGCGTCTCGTTTACACCGAGAAGGTCGGGGGTTCGAATCCTCCACCGCCCACCAAATAGCTGTTATCAGCGGTTATTTTATTTGACAAATCAATAGATTCATGCTATCCTTGAACAAAATTAAAGGAGGGTAAAATGGCTAAAAAACCAACCATTGAAGAAATCAGAAAGTACCTTAACGAGTATGATCCACTTGGTCTGAGGGGAGCGTCAATTGACTTAATTGGCGCTCACAACCATATTATTTACCGATTAGCCAGGGCTGGCAAATCCTTTTGTCTGCGGATGATAAATCCGGAAAGCTATCGGGCCGGCGAGTGGCTGACTATCCCTGAAGAATTTACTATCCTTCACTACCTGAAACTCACCGGCTTAGGGCCAATACCCTATTTTGTTGACCCGGAACGATTCAGACTCCCATTAACTATCCAAGAGTTCGTCTCGGAAATCACCTACTTTAATAATTTGAAGCCGTTCAACGAAGAGCATCTGAAGGCAGCCGCCAAGGCGATCGCCTTACTAAACTCCCTAAACATTGACCCGATCAGATTCCCTTTCCGAAAAGGTTTTACCCGCTACTCTTATCTGACCAGCTTGGAAACCTGGCGAGAACGCCTGGCGATAATTAAAAAGTCCGAACAGAAAGATATTCTGGAATGGGTAGACAAACTCAAAGAAGTAGTCAAGCAGGCAAAGCCGATTTTGGAAGGATTTGAACCTCTCTTGAGAGAGAGTGGTTCGCTTTTTAACTTCGACGGCGCTCACTGCGGAAATACTTTTTTGCGAGAAAAGTCAGGCAAAGTTGTTTTCCTTGACTGGCAGAAAGTAAGCTACGGAGATCCCAGTTTTACCCTGGCCCGCTTCTTAACCTCTATTGGAAAAAAAGGGGAGATTCCGGACGGAGCTAAAGAGTTGATGATTGAGGCCTATACTCAAACGGCGGCCTATCATAACTTGCTTAATAGTCATCCCAAATTAGCAGTAAATTTTGAGAAGCTGGTTGACCAGCGCCTCTTTGAACGCCAGATAGCTGACCTCATCTGGGTGGTCTGGGACTATACCAAACAAGTCAAAACCGAACCAGTTGAGGAAGCAACTAGCGTAGTTGCTCGCTACCAAAGAGTTATCGAGATGCTGAGACAATACTGAGACACTCTCAATTTTTTCTGGAAAACAAACGGTTGCCGGGAAACAAACCGACAACCGTTTTTTATTTGACCCCGCATCAGAGAAATCTCGGGGCGGGGTTTGACCAAAACGCTTAAAAATGGTAATTTAGGCATTAAGGAGAGGTGCCTGAGTGGCTGAAAGGGACGGTCCCGAAAACCGTTGTCGTCTTTGGATGACCGTGGGTTCGAATCCCACCCTCTCCGCCAGTTGGAAGTTATTATCTTTTAATCAGAAATTATGAGAGATCCGCTTCTTGAAATATCAGGTAAAATTATTGGTTTTTACGAACGAGAGTTTTATTGTTTTTCTAATTTTTCCAGTTTTACAGTTCAATGGAAAGACAAATTATGGCAAACATCGGAACACGCTTATCAAGCTTCAAGATTCTTTGAAAAGCATCCCGAAGTGGTGGAAGAAATTTTTAATGCTCGTTCAGCTCATCAGGCCAAAAAAATTGCAGAAAAATATAGTGATTTAGCTGCCCCTGATTTTCACAAAGATAGGATTGCGGTAATGGAAGATATCTGCAGCCATAAACTACAACAGCATCCCTATATTCAAAAGAAGCTTTTACAAACAGAAAATAGAGAGATTGTAGAAGATTCTCCTCAAGACAGCTTTTGGGGCTGGGGTCCGAATAGAGGTGGCAGAAATGAATTGGGCAAAATTTGGATGAGACTTAGAGATAAATTTGTAAACCAATAAACTTATAGAGTGAATTACATATGAAAGAAAAACAAATCACTAAAATTAAACAAGCCCAGCAATTAGCAAAACTTTTTGCTAAACACAATCACTGGAAAGATATTCCCAATATTGATAAGATTGACCATCTCCATGAAGAATTAACCGAACTTTCCCAACACCTGAGATATAAACCAGAAAAAGAACGGATAAAATTCGTTAAAGAGAATAAAGAAATCTTTGTTGACGGGATTGGCGACTTATTTTTCGGTCTCTGTCGGCTATCTAATCAGCTTGGTGTTGATATGGAAAAGGCACTAAATCTGGTTAAAAAAGAAATCTTTAACAAATATAATCATAAAAATCCCGAAAATAATATTGTTAAAGAATAATTAATTGGAATAAAATCTATGTTTGATACTTTAGTTGACCAGCCGATTTTTTTTCTCTTTCTAATAGCCATAGCTTTGCTGCTAATTTGGATTCTATTTCTTCATTTCAATCTCTGGCAGGTCAAGAAAAAGCTAAAAGTATTTTTTGCCGGCAAAAAGGCCTCGGATTTGGAAGGAGTTCTTTTTGAAGAAATTAAGCGGCTGAAAAAATCAGAAGCCGAGATTAAAAAATTGATTAAATATTCCCAGGCCTTAGAAAAAATGGCTTCCCAAAGTATTCAGCGAATCGGCGTAATCCGGTTTAACCCTTTTAAAGAAACTGGCGGCGACCAGAGCTTTGCCATCGCCTTGCTTGATTCGAAAGAAAACGGGCTGGTCATTTCTAGTCTATACTCCCGCGAAGGGACCAGAATTTATAGCAAACCAATTGAAGCCGGTCAGTCAAGATATCCTTTATCCAAAGAGGAAATAGAAGCCTTGAAAAAAGCCGGGATAAAAAGATGATTAAAAAATCGGTCAAACAATCAAATAAGCTCAAAATAAGGCCACCGGTGGTGGTCATTTTAGGCCATGTTGACCATGGTAAAACTTCTATTCTTGATTACATCCGCAAAACCAAAATAGCCGAGAAAGAGGCCGGCGGCATTACCCAACATATCGGCGCTTATCAAATAGAACATCAGGGTAAAAAAATTACCTTCATTGATACGCCCGGACACGAGGCCTTTTCGGCCATGCGTTCGCGGGGGGCTAAAGTAGCTGATGTGGCTGTTTTAGTTGTCGCCGCTGAAGAAGGGGTCAAGCCGCAAACTAAAGAAGCTATTGGTCACATTAAGAAAAGCGGCCTGCCGGCAATCGTTGCTCTGAATAAAATTGACAAAAAAGAAGCCCAGCCGGAAAAAGTTAAAGGAGAATTAGCCAAACATGGCCTGGTTGTTGAATCTTTAAACGGTCAAGTTCCTTCAATCAACCTTTCAGCTAAAACCGGCCAAGGCGTTGATGAACTCTTAGATATGATTATTTTAGTCGCTGAAATGGAAGAATTAAAAACTGATCCCGACCAAAAGACCTCAGGAGTAGTTATTGAGGCCTATCAGGACCCTCGCCGGGGGCCAACGGCTACCCTTTTAGTCAAAGAAGGGACTTTGGAGAATAAAGACATTGTCGGCACTGATTCGGCTTGCGGCCGGATTAAAACAATGGAAGATTTCCAATGGCAGTCGATAGAAAAAACAACCGTCTCCAGCCCTGTAATCATCACCGGCTTCAATCAGGTTCCTCAGGTCGGTGAAAAATTCTTTGCTTTTGATAGTCTGGAAGAAGCCCAAGCCAGAATCGCCAAAAAAACAGCCAAAAGAAAAGAAGAAAAAGAAGTTTTTGTCTTTGAGCCAGCCAAAAAAATCCTCAATTTAATTCTGAAAGCTGATGTCCAGGGTTCTTTAGAAGCGATTAGGGAATCGCTCAAAAGTATTCCCAGTGAAGAAGTTATTTTAAGAATCTTGAAAGCGGAAGTTGGCGAAGTCAACGAATCCGATATTAAATTAGCTGAATCAGCTCAGGCCAAAATAGTCGCCTTCCGGGTCAAGGTCAGTTCAGCCATCCGGGAATTAGCTCAGCAAAAGAAAATTAAAATCTCAAGCTTCGAAGTAATCTATGAACTAATCCAAGGAGTCCGCGAATTACTGGCTAAACTTCTAGAGCCGGAAATTGTCAAAAATGTTATTGGTCAGGTTAAGGTTCTGGCTCTCTTCCGTCGGGAAAAAGGCCGTCAGATTGTTGGCGGCCGGGTGACTGACGGCCTGGTCAAAAAAGGAGCTTCTATTGAAATTAGCCGTGAAGGGAAAAAAATCGGCCGGGCTAAATTAATTCAACTGCAGCGGAATAAAAAAGACATTGAGGAGATAGCCAAAGGGCAAGAGTGCGGCATTTTATTAGAAAGCTCTACGGTCGTTGAAAAAGGAGATGTTTTGGAAATCTACGAGGAAGAAAAAAAGAAGAGAGAGATATAACAATGTCCCAAAGAATCCAACGAGTCAATAAATTGATTAAAGAACAAATCAGCCAGTTGATTTTAAAGGAGATTGATTTTGGCGGCACTTTAGTGACCATCACCGAAGTTGAGACGGCCGCTGATTTAAGCCGGAGTAAAATAAAAATCAGCGTCTTGCCAACCGAAAAAACCGAACAGGTTTTGCGGATTTTAAAGAAAAATATTTTTCAGCTGCAGCAGACGCTTAATAAAAAACTGACTATGAGGATAGTTCCCAAAATTATTTTTGAAATTGACCAGGCCGAAGTTAAAGCCCAGCGGATTGAGGAAATTTTAGGCCAGATGAAGAAAGATTGAGTTTTTCAAAAAAGATGGTATAGTTAAAGCAAGGCCACGTGGCCGAGTGACTAGGCAACGGTCTGCAAAACCGTTTACACCGGTTTGAATCCGGTCGTGGCCTCCAAGCCGCGGTGGCGGAATTGGTTTACGCGCACGACTTAAAATCGTGTGGACTTTGTCCATGTGGGTTCGAGTCCCACCCGCGGCACCATATAAAAACCCCGTCGTTCGACGGGGTTTTTATGTCTCCAGAATCTCTACTTTAGCTATTTTGAGACCAAACTCTTTAGCTTCTTGACGGCTGGCAAACCAGATATCCACCTTATGGCTGTTCCGAGCAGCCATTCGGTCCTCAACAATGAAGATTTTATCTCCATACAATTGAGGGAAGCGAATCCTGGTACCAAATCTCAAGAAATTACAAGCGACCACGCCGTCCCGGACATTACTGCCCGAAGCGGTAATAAAAGGCGTGGCGTCGGTTTGGTCAGGGGTGCTGGAATAAGCAGTTACCGGCACCCAGTATTGAGTAGCGACCACCGGCGTATCAGGATTAGTTGACTGAATCAAGGCCTGGCCCTGAAGAGTAACCAATCCGTCAAGCGGCGTCAGAGCTAAATCAACTTCTTGATTCCCAATCAAACTAAAGCCGGTTAAGGCCGATTGAGGGAAAACAAGGTGATAAATCAAGCTAACTAAAGTCAAAGAAGCGGAAATCTTAGGATTAGTATACATATTGTCCTTTCGGCAATCAAAAAATCCCCTTTCAGGGATTTCCTATATACTATCACATTATAAGTAATTTGTCAATAGTTTCAGCTGATTCCTAAAATTTCCGCTTTTGGCCATTTTCAGCTGTTTTTGAGCGGGTAACGGGAGTCGAACCCGTGTCTTCTCCATGGCAAGGAGATATAATAGCCACTATACGATACCCGCTTTTGGTGCCGAGGGTGGGAGTCGAACCCACTACTTTCTCTTTTTCAGAGAGACACTCTACCGGTGAGTTACCTCGGCATGGCCCGCCAAGGGCGGACACAATTCTTGTAGCCAAAATAAATTTTAGACAAAAATTATGTGGACCCAGAGGGATTCGAACCCTCGACCTTTAGTATGCCATACTAACGCGCTAACCAACTGCGCCATGGGCCCCTTTTTTGCCCACTCGGATGCCCTCGGTAGGAATCGAACCCGCATCAAGGGCTTAGGACGCCCCTGCTCTATCCGTTGAGCTACGAGGGCTCAGAAATATTTTACAATCTTAATTTTTTTGCTACAATAGAATGATATAATATTGACTAAAGATAGTCAATGAAATATACTTAATAAAAAGGAGAAAATAATTATGGCTCAAAAATCTCCGGTGGTTGAAGTAGTTAAAAAAATAAGCCCGGCGGTCGTCAGTATTACCATCAGCAAGGACCTCCCTAAAATCAGAAAGTACTATATCCAGCCTTTTGACGAATTATTTGGTCCTTATGGCCAACCAGTCCCTCAATACCGGCAAGAAGGACGCCAAAAGGTTAAGATTGGCGGCGGCAGCGGCTTTTTTGTTTCGCCAGACGGCGTTATTTTAACCAATCGCCATGTTATCGTCTCGCCTAATGTTGATTACACTATTACGACCACTGATGAAAAAGAATATCAGGCCGAAATTTTAGCCCGCGACCCGGTTAATGACGTAGCCATTATTAAAGTCAAGAATGCCAAGGGCAGAAAATTCCCTATCTTAGAATTAGGCGATTCTGCCAAGGCGGAATTAGGTCAAGGCGTCATTGCCATCGGCAATGCCTTGGGCACTTTTCGTAATACGGTTTCAACCGGGGTTGTTTCCGGTCTCAGTCGTTTTATCACCGCCCACGACGGCCTTTCGGGCCAAGCTGCTTCCTTGCGGGGATTAATTCAAACTGACGCGGCTATCAATCCAGGTAATTCCGGTGGTCCTTTAGTTGACTTAGACGGTAAAGTTATTGCCATTAATGTAGCCATCGTCATAGGCGCTCAAAATATTGGTTTTGCTATCCCGGTTAATAACGCCAAGAAAGATTTGGATGACTTGAAAAAACATGGTCGGATTATTCAGCCATTCTTAGGTGTTCGTTATATTTTAATCAACAAAGCTCTTCAAGAATCTTTCCGCCAAAGATTTAACATCGATATACCGATTGATTACGGCGCTTTAATTATCCGAGAGCCAGGCAGCGGAGAGCCAGCTGTCGTTCCCAACAGTCCAGCCAATAAAGCTGGTTTAATGGAACGCGATATTATTTTAGAATTCAATAAGGTCAAGATAACTGATAAAAATCCTCTTCAGGAGTTGATTCATAAGGCCAAGCCGGGTGACACGATTGATATTAAAATTTTGCGGGGGGATAAATTAGGAACGTTAAAATTAAAATTGGAAGAGAGGAAGTGACTCTGCCTGAGAACAGAAACAAAAGCCCTCTGAAAACCAGAGGGTTTTTGCTATCTAAGGGTGTAGTTTTGAGGGATACCCTTGGAGGGGACGCCCTTGGAGAGCGGTCGTCGGAATGACACCCTTTAGAGAGGAATGCCAACAATTAGCTGATAAACCAAAAAAATTAGAGGTAAAATCCACTGGAAAGCAAAAAAGATAAAGAGAAGCAAGACGAACATGCCATAACGCTCTAAAAAAATTCTCAAATTCCTCCAAGAATGGGGCAAAAAGGCAAAAAGAATTTTAGAGCCGTCTAGAGGAGGCAGAGGAATAGAATTGAAAATAGCTAAAAGGAGATTAAGAAAAATAATCAAACTAAGAATTTGAATTAAACCGGCTGAAATAAATTGACCGGGTAAGAAACGCAGAAAAAAGCCAAAAACCAAAGCAATCAAAAGATTGGCCGAAGGACCGGCTGCAGCTACCTTAGCTATTCCCCAACGCTGGTCGCGTAAGTTATAGGGATTAAAGGGGACTGGTTTAGCCCAGCCGAAGATAAAGCCGCCGCCGGATAATCTGGAAAGAAAGAACAACGTTAACGGCACAATAAAGGACCCTATCGGATCCAGATGTTTAAGCGGATTTAGGGTCAATCGGCCAGAATATTTGGCTGTGGAATCCCCTAAACGATAAGCCATCCATCCATGAGCGAATTCGTGAACGGTAACCGAGAATAATAGGACAGCTAAAGAGAAAATAATGTCCATAAAGCACTTGAAAATTTATTGTTTAGATGATAAAATAAAGCCATTATGTCAAGACGTTGTGCTATCTGCGGCAAAAAATCAATGGTCGCTACGGTTCGTAAAAAGCTTCGTGGTAAGTATAACCCAACGACCAAAAAAAGAAAATACCCCAATCTACAATGGGTTTATTTGCCCAATGGCCGAAGAGTTAAGGCCTGTGCTAAGTGTATTAAGGCTATGGGTAAAAGCAAAAAATAATGACGGGCTGTGGCCTAGCGGTTTAAGGCACACGCATGGGGTGCGTGGGATCGCGGGTTCGAATCCCGCCAGCCCGACTGGACAAAGCTCGAACCTTTTTCGAGCAACAATTTCTTACCCCAGAACCCTTCCAATTTTTTCGTCGCCTATTTGCCTTGTTCGTAACCGAGAAGCAAAGGTGGGACGAGCCAAAAATTATTGAAAGGTTGTGGAAAACTTACTTTGCCACGATTGGAATTATTTAGTATTATTATAATTGAACTGATTAAACAATAGATATTTGTTCCTATTTATTTTTTACAGCAAAATAAAGTTATGGAGGGTTATGTAAAAAATAAGACGAACTATGCTAATTTTGTCAAAATAAAAGATGGCATAATTAACGCTTGCCGACTTTTTGTTTTGGCAAAAAATCTTAATAGAAACACTGTTTTTAACAGCGTTTTTTGTTTGTGAAAGGTCAAAATAAAAATTCATTATTGAGTTATGAAAAAAGTTAAAAAAACAAAGGGAGGAAAAAAACTAAATATTCCCCAGTCAAAAGAAACAGTCAGCGAACGAGAGGCGATTCTCACCTCTGTCGGCGATCCTGTAATGGGATTGGCGGTCGTTGACAAAGATGGGAGAATAATACATGTCAATGCAGGCTTTGGAGCGCTGACTGGCTGGAAAAAAGAAGAAGTGATTGGCAAATCTTTGGTTAAAGTTATCCCCAGAGAAGATGAAAATAGGAATAGAATACCATTCCGAGAAAGAGTCCTCTCCGAGGTATTGTCAGGAAAAGTAATAACTACTATAGCTGTTAATGTTGCGGCTAATATTGAAAAACTGCCTACTTTTTATTACGTCCGAAAAGACAAAAGCAGATTTCCGGCCAGCAGTGTTATAAGCCCCGTGTTGTTTAAGGGAAAGATAACCGGAGCCGCAGAAGTTTTTTACGACATTACTAAAGAAAAAGAATTAGAGCGAATCAGGATAGATTTTTTGTCACTGGCCTCTCATCAATTGCGCACTCCGCTTTCCGGCACCAAGTGGTTGATTGAAACGATGTATAAAGGACTCGTAGGCGAGATGACAAAAAAACAAAAAGAGTATCTTGATGATATTTATAAAGTTAATGAGCAGATGATTAAGCTTGTTTCCGATATCTTGAGCACGTTGCGGCTGGAGAGCGAGGCGGCGCTAATAAAAAAAGAGAAAGTTTCAGTATTATCTCTTTTTAAAGATATTTTAACTGCAGTGACGCCGGCAGCCAAAGAGAGGAGAGTATTATTACAAAGCCCATTAAATCATCGGAGACTTATTATTGAGATAGACCCAGAAATATTGAAATCAATTCTTAGATCTTTTCTTTCTAACGCTATTAATTATTCAAGGCCGGGTCAAAAAGTGATTTTGGATGTTAAAAAAGAATCAGGGGCGGTAGTATTTTTTGTTCGCGATTTCGGGATCGGTATCCCCCAAAAGGAGCAGAAAAGAATGTTTGAACGATTTTATCGCGCTTCTAATGCAAGGGCTTTTAAACCAACTGGCACAGGTCTCGGTCTTAACATTGCCAGAGTGCTGGCTGAAAAGATTGGCGCAGAAATTTCATTTGAATCCAAAGAGAATAAAGGTTCTACCTTTTATTTACGCATCCCCAAAAGGTCGAACAGGGGTGCCAAAGCGAAAAGCCGTAAGGCTAAAAAGTAAAAAATCTAATAAACTAAAATGAGTCATATATTAATTGTTGAAGACGAAGATTTTTTAATTCGGACACTTGAAGATAATTTAGTCACCGAGGGCTATACGGTTGATATTGCCAAAGATGGAGAGGAGGCGGTTGAGAAAATAGGAAAAAAGAAGCCAGACCTTATTCTGCTTGACATTTTGATGCCCAAAAAGGATGGCTTTTATGTGCTGGGGGAGACAAAAAAGAATCCTGAATGGAAATTGATTCCAGTGATTGTTTTGTCGAATCTTGGAGAAGATACGTTAATCAAGCGGGCTCTGGGGATGGGCGCTGATGACTATTTTGTAAAATCACAACACCCGATTCAAGAAATAATTGAAAAAGCGAAAGATTATCTTGAAGGCAGAAAAGCGGCCAAGCCCCGTCTTTAACAGCCGATAAAATGAAACTTCAGCATATATGTTTCTCACTATTGATCCTAGCATTGGTTCTGTTTTTGCTTCCGATTGTCGTTGTAGCCGATCCGCCAGGCAGCGCAGTTAAATTTGTCATTTTAAAACCAGATGACAGCATAGTTGGCACGCCAGTAACTGTTACTATTGAAGCCCAAAAAAGCAATAATCAGGTTGATACGGATTATCAAAGCGATGTAACTCTTGTGACCAACGGCTCGGCCACGGGCGCCGGTCTGGTGGACATTGTCAACGGCATAGGCACGATTGAAATCAATGACGAAGTGGCTGAAACCGTCAATCTTTCGCTTTCTGACACAAAAGAAACCGGACTGGATGTGAGTTCTACCCAAGAGGTTGATTTTGAAGCCGCTGAAGAAGCAGTTTGGAATCAAACAGATTTTTGGTTCAGAGATGACGACGGAGACGAGGCTACTGCCAGCGGGTTTGGAGCTGAAAACGTAAGTCAGAATACAAATATTATCAATGTGCCGCAGGGGACAAACTTGCGTCTGCGTTTTGGCATCAGGGTTACTGGCTTTAGCGGTACCCTTATCCCTTGTCTTGAGTTTAAGCAGGGCGCTGATTGTGCTACCGGCAATTGGACAGTTATTACTCCAACGAGTGATACTTTTAATCTTTATTTATCAGACAATTTTGATGATGGCGACGCTACCACCAAGCAAATCACAAACGGTTCTTTTGTCGCCGGCCAAATTCTGGAGTCAACCAATCCGGCTTCTTCTTTAGACCTGGCTAAGAACAAAAACACGGAATACGAATGGTCAATAGAAGTTGCCGGGGATGTCCCAGTCAGCACAACTTACAGTTTTAGGGTTAGTAATAATGGGACTGCCTTTGATAACTACGATGTGTGTCCGTCTCTGACGACTCAATCGGGGTCAGAACCAGAGCCAGAACCAGAGCCGACTCCATCTGGCGGAAGCAAAGTAAGACCTACCACGGTAACATTTTCCGGAAGAGCTTTTCCGAACGCCAAAATATTGGTGTTAGATAAAGATGCAAGGTTAAGAAAGGCAATTAGCCAAGATTTTGTAGCTGACGAAGAAGGAAAATTTAGCGTGAGCTTCATTGGCATAATGCAAAGTTGGCATAGTTTTGGTCTTTTGATAAAAGACAAAGAAAATCGGACCACTCAGACGAAATTTTTTAATATTGATACTTTGGCCAATGACCTGGTGGTAAAAGATATTCTGGTACCACCAACCGTAGGTTTTACTCAAGGGGTAGTTACGCGAGGACGCAACGCCGTCATTGTCGGCTACGCTGCCCCAGAAAATGACGTTGAAATAGAAATAGGAGATATCAAGAAAGAAATTAAAGCAGAAAAAGATGGTTCATATAAAGCAGAAGTTAATACAGGAATGCTTGAATTTGACCAGCATAGAGTACGCGTAAAACAAATTGATCCGCAAGAAAAAAGGGAAAGCGATTTTTCAGTAACGAAAACTTTAGTGGTTTCGCGTCTTGCTTCGCCAAAAACAGATTTGTCCGGCGATGGCCGGGTAGATATTAGAGATTGGAGCATGTTTCTTTCAAGGTGGGAGTCAAAAGACAAAAGTCAGAAAAAAATAATTGATTTCAACGATGACGGGGAAATAAATATTTCAGATTTTAGTATATTTATTCGTGCTATTAAAAAATAAAATGAAAAAATGAAATATCAATTTAAAACAATTATAGCCATATTGGCTGGGGTCATTGCTTGGGGTATTTTTTCTTCGGCGCAGGCCGCTACACTTTCTTTAACACCTATTAGTTCCGAGATTGGAATCGGAGAAAAAATGACGATTGAGATTAGGATTGATAGCGAAGGGGAAAGCTTTAACGCAGCCCAGGCAGTAATTCGTTTCCCTAAAGATACGCTTGAGGTGACTGCATTAGACAAAGCAGAATCCGTATTCAGCTTTTGGCTTGAAGAGCCAAATTTTTCAAATACGGACGGAGTTGTATCATTTATCGGCGGCACACCGTCCGGAGTTTCCGGGGGCGCTGTCAGAGTTCTGAAGATAGAATTTCTGGCCAAAGGAACTGGTAGCGGGACACTTTCTTTTGTAGAAGCCGCTGTCACGGCGGCTGACGGAAGCGGAACCAATATACTATCAGAGATAAATGATGCAGTGATTATGGTAGTCCCTCAAAGAGTTATTCCAAAAGTTCCAGAATCCCAGCAAAAAATTCCGGAGCCCGAACAAATTGTCCGGAAACCCGCGCCTTCAGAGAAATTGCCTTCAAGCCCCGTTCTTAAAATTTCACTCTATCCTGAAGAAACCCGTTGGTATAATCTGGTGGCGCAGTTTACGGTAAGTTGGGATTTACCGCTTGATATTTCTGGCGTGAGCACGGCGCTCAACAAATACCCAAACTCTATCCCGCCCGGACGATCCGAAGGACTTTTTGATAATAAAAGCTTCGCGGCGCTCGGAGACGGCATTTGGTACCTTCATGTTCGTTTTCAAAACAATCTTGGCTGGGGACCGACTGCGCATCACCGTTTGGCCGTTGATACCCAACCCCCACTTGGTTTTGAGCTTACCGTCGTTGAAGGCGAGGCGACTGATAATCCAACCCCTACGTTTCAATTCAAGACCAGCGACGCTCTCTCTGGTCTTCGAGAGTACCAGGTAAGAATTGGCGACGGAGATCTGATAAAAATTCCCGCAGCGGAGTTTAATGGGAGCTTTAAGTTACCATTGCAATCGCCGGGTAAGCGGCGGATTACCGTAAAAGCGGTTGATCAGGCCGATAATGGCATTGAAGATGACGTAATGCTGGAAACTATTCCTATTGCGTCACCGACCATAAGTTTTGTTACCAGGGAATTATTCTCTGATGAGGAAAGAGGCTTAACTATCAAAGGAACGGCCTTGCCGGGTGTTAATATGCTGCTGGCTGTTCTTCGGCAAGGCGCGCTTGTTGCTGAAAGCACAATTCGCGCTGATGAAAAAGGCAACTGGGAATTTACTTTTGACCAGCCTTTTAGGAATGGACGGTATATTTTAACTGCCCAGAGTCAAGATGAGCGAGGCGCCTTGAGCTTAACAGTGGAATCTCCAGAAGTGCGGGTCAAAAGCAAGCCGATTATCCAGATTGGGTTTATCCAGCTGGGGAAAGGCGGCGCGGCCCTGCTCTTGCTTTTCATACTGATAGTAGGGTTTGGCACAGGAGCTTGGTTTTATAAAAAACGGCAGGAGAAATTAGCCCTGCGACTTTTGGTTGTTAAAACCGACATGGCCAAGGTCTTTAAACTTATTCAGGACGATATAGAAAAATTACAAAAAGCCATTGGAACTCCAATCGAGGCGGACGACGAATTTATGATGAAAAGACTGCAGGAAAATATCAAGAAAATGGAAGGATATCTCAAAAAAGAAATAGAGAAATTAGAATAGTTGATAATTTGTTTACATTTTTGACCGAATTCATCGCTCTCTTTATTTTCTCTTCAATAATTTTTGGCTCGTCCCACCTTTGCTTCTCGGTTACGAACAAGGCAAATAGGCGACGAAAAAATTGGAAGGGTTCTGGGGTAAGAAATTGTTGCTCGAAAAAGGTTCGAGCTTTGTCCAGTAATTGCGACCAAAAGAAAAACGCCTGGTCAGGGTGTTTTTTTATACCCTTAACAAGGCGCTGTATTTAATGCTCAAGGTGAACTGATTTTAATACTTTTTATTCGGCCACCCCGCTTCTTCATCTTGCCTTGAATCCGGCGAAATTTAATATGACGACATTTAACATTGTTAATTCCCCCGCAATTAGGACAATTTACTAAAAAACTAGGGTTTCCTTCTCCTTTTCTCTTGACTCTGGAGATATCAATTTCATTACCGCAAGACCGACATCTTATCCAGTCCATTATCCTCCCCTTGCTTAGACCACCATTGTATTTTATATTTCCAGCCAGTCAGCGTTTTTCTTGTTCCATCAAATGAACATTCTTCTGCCCAAGGGGGAGCTCTTAAAAAATGTCGATGATTCCTACTGCGGTGCACCTGGATACTTTCGTCAACATGACCAGAAACAAAAAAGGGGGCGAAATAGCCATTACTTAATCCAGCGAAAAAAACACCTTCTGTATGCCGAGTAAGTCCGTCATTCGGCTTTAAACGACACCTTGTCCCAGGCGTTTCAGGAATTTTCTCGTCTTCGGCTAATCTGTGAAATGCTGGTACTCCCATACCTCTCCTCCTTTCCGGGTTTATAAAAAAGAACAAATTAAATGGCTTTACTGACAAGACATTTTTTTCTTAAAATTTCGCTCAAAAAATAGGTGGTTGTCCGCAAGTTAACGCCAAAGCGTTAACCAATATAGGATTCCCTGTCTATGATGATTAATCTGAAATCTTAAAGAAAAATCTTGGACAGTAAAGCCATCCTTATTATACCGTCTCACCAAATACTTGTCAACGGGTCGGTCGCGGCAATTGTCTCAATCCCTTGACCAAATTGTTTAATCATGTTTCTGGCTCGACAAAGAGGACATTTGACTATCCGGCTATCTTCAAAACCAGGATTGACTTCTAGAGGTATAGATTCTTCTCCGCACCACCAACACCTTACTTTGATTTCTTCCTTTTCCATCTTTTCTATTCCTCTCTGTTCTAAAATTCGTTTGGATTAATAACAATAACCTTGCCGTTCTTTTTCTTCTCAACTATGTTCTTAAAGCCGCAACGGGGACATTCAATTGCCCTTTTTTTGTCCAAAGAACCGTCCTTGAATATAATTCTTTTCCGACAACCCTGACATTCTAACTTCATTCCCTCCCTCCTTTCTGTTGTTAAAATGTTAAAGGACAAAACAAAAAACTGACCGGAGAGGTCAGCTTCTTTAAATCTTCTAATATATCTTAATTAAAATGCTCAAAAAGCTGATCTCTCGAGGTCAGTAAAGTAGGCAAAATAGAACCAAAAACCGGACGGATTTTGACTGAAATCAGTAAAAATATCTAGTTTATTCAAGCTGTCTAACATATTGATTAATTTAATCTTTAACCGAATGAGTGTCAAGGGGATAATCTGGCTAATCCTTTTCTAGTCCCAAAACCTTGACCAATTGCCTGACTAAGCTGACGACCACCGGCGGAGCCAACAAACTATAAACTTCTTGACCTTGGTCGTCTTTAATTATCCAGGGCTTTTCGGTCATTTTGACTTTGCCTGTCCGAGAATCGAACTGATAGCTGTATTCCGGGGTAATTTCATAATCATCAACATATTGTTTAGCCAATTTAACTGGAACAGAATTCCTTAAAAGAATCTTGGGGATGCCGTGCAAGGAAAAGATTTTATCAATCAGCTGACTATCTAAGGTCAATCTGTCTCTAATGGATTCGATGCCTAAATTATCACCTTCTTTAGCGACCATCCTGGCCTTCCGGCACTGCGGGTCATCACAAATTAAATAAAACTCTTTTTTCTTTTGGTCATAGCCAATTTCTTTAGTCGGGAACAGTTTCAAACTGCGCGGCGTCTGGCATTTTGGACAAACGACTCGGTTCTTCATTCTGGCGTCAATGACCGATTCCGGAATATCAATAGCTATAAAAATATCCGGGTCGTCCCGATAATTAATCAAATCCCTGAAAAACAAAGAGTAAGAAACCTGGTCCAAATCTCTGGGGAAGCCGTCAATAAAAAGAGATTTTCTGGGTAATTTGTCTATCTCTCTTTTAAGCAAGGCCAGAATAAACTCGGTCGGCAAAAGGGACTTGGTGCTGCGGCCGGACAAGGACTCGAAAACCTCTTTAATAGAAATATAGCCGCGATAATTGCTGGATAAATAATCTAATAATTCCTGTTTCCTCTTCTTGTTTTTTATCTCTTGATGAACGGCTCTGACAATGTCGCCAACGGAAATATGGTTGATTTTGTCTGAACCGAAAATCTCCATCATTAACTTGGTATAGGTTCCTTTGCCGGCATTCTTTTTACCCAAAAAGTAGGCGATAAAAGTATTTCGCTTAAGGTAATTCCTTAAAAGGGTAACTTCTTGGCCGACTTTAGCCTGGAAATATTTTTTTCGTTCCTTGGGGCCAGCCAAATCAAACCCTTTAGTTAATCCCCTGACTTTTGTTTTGGCTAAAGGAAATTCTTTCCTTTGAGCTTTCATATGGTTATAAATATTTAATCAGATAGTTCAGATTAGCAAAAAAAATGCTTATTGGCAAGCTATTCGGTTGTGGCTATTTCAAACCAAATTCCATCAGTATAAATTTGGATACGGCCGTCTCTGTCGGTTCGGTAAACTGAAAAATCTTTTAATCGTTTCAAAACATCTGAATGAGGATGACCGTAACGATTCTCTTGACCAACCGAAATAATGGCTACTTGAGGATTAACCGCCTCCAAAAACTTTTGGCTGCTGGAGGTTTTGCTGCCGTGATGAGGCACTTTTAAAACATCTGACCTTAATCGGTCAACCGGCCAATGACTAACTAAATATTGTTCAACGTCCTTCTCAATATCGCCAGTTAAAAGAAATTCCATCTGGTCGTAAACTAAGCGGCCGACCACAGAAACATTATTAGCTTTTTGGGCTAAATACTTAGTTGAGGACTGTTCCGGCCAAAGAACTTCCAAAGACGGACCGGCCGGGAAAATAATTTTTTGGCCGGTCTGAGCTATGGTCAAAGGAATACTTTTTTCAGCAACTAAATCCTCCCATCTTTGATAAACAGCTGTCTCTTTTCGGAAGCCGCTGGTTAGAATATGGCCGATTTGATAATAATTAAGCACCTCCACTAAACCAGTGATGTGGTCAGCGTCAGGATGGGTTAAAATAATTAAATCAATGGTCCGGTCATAAAAAGGCATTACTTGATTCAATTCTGCCAAAACTGCTTTATCAGGTCCGCCGTCGATCAAAACCTGCCGACCAGCCGGCGTCTCAATAAAAATACTATCTCCTTGTCCGACATCAAAGAAATAAACCTCTAAAAGATTATCCGGGGCTTGCCAAAAAACAGCTGACCAAATAAGAATAGCAGTGATAGAAAGGATAATTAGGATTAAGTAAGTAAACCTTTTGACCTGGAACATCTGTTAATAATTATAATTAAAAGCGAATAATATCCTAATAAAATTATCCAGGAAATATTATTAAATTGATAAGCGGCCAAGGGGAAAGAGGAAAGGTAATCAACTACTTTAACCAGATAAGTTAATAATAGCCAAACCGGCCAGGTGATTGCTTTAGCTAAAGCCAGCCAAATTAAACCACTGAAACTTAAAATTATCCCAGACATCATCATTAGTGGCAAAAAAGGAACAATTAATAGGTTGGCTAAAGGTGAAATTAAAGAAAGTCGGCCAAAGTGGAAAATTAAAACCGGCAAAGTACCTAATTGAGCGGCTAAAGTCATAGTCAGAATATCTTTTAAGCGAGCTGGATTAGGCCAATTGGCTGTTCGCTTATCTAAAATTGGTTTGAGATAAATAATACTTAGAGTGGCTAAAAAAGATAACTGGAAACCAACATCTGATTCTAAAAGAAGAGGACTAACCGCTAGCATGGCGGTGGCCGCTAAAACGACCGCCCGGTCAGCGCTGCGCAAACGACCGACTTTTTGGGCTAATAAGAGCAGGCCGGCCATCAGGCCAGCCCTCACAGCCGAAGCTGGCGCACCAATCATTAGAATATAGATAATCAGAAAAAAGAGAACAAAATAGAAAGCTTGACCCCGCCAAAGACCGATAGCCAAGGCCAGGAAAAGCAGAATCTGTGACATAATAATCATGTGCATGCCCGAAATGGCGACAATGTGGCGAGTACCAGTAATATTCAATTTATCTTTCAAATTATCGGCTAATCCCCATTTATCGCCTAAAAAGATAGCTTTGAGAATACTGCCTTGGGGCGGTAAGAGGGTTTGGTCAATGATTTTTCTTAATCTATCCTTGAAATTAAAAATTATTTGAGTACACCAAGGGCTTTGATTTTTAGCTAAGTAGTTAATCTGGGGATTATAAATAACCGAATAGATTTTATCTTTGGCCAAATATTGGCGGTAATCAAAATCTTCAAATTGAGCCGGTTGTTTTAACTGACCGTTAATTTCTAATCGGTCGCCATAACTATATTCCGGATAAAGCTCCGTAGTAATCAAAATCCTCCCGGGAATTCCTTCGGCTTCAAATTCAAATTTCTGCTGATTAATTCTCTGCTCTGGCTCGTCAACAACAATTCCTGATAGAGTCATTGACTGTTCATAATATTGATGAAGCTTTTCCAATTCAGCCGGCTGAGCAGCTATTTGATGTCGCCAAAAACCACTAATTAAAACCAACAAGCAAAAGCCAACTAAGGCCAAAACCTTAGATTTAGAATAAAGGATAATCAAGAGGAAAGCTAAAACAAAAATTCCCCACCAAATTAGCCGGGGAATTTTGATTAAAGAATCCAGAACAATACCACTGATAAAAGCCAGACAGAAACAGAGAAGGATCTTGGATTTAGTCATTTATATTCTCAAAACCGCTTTTTCAGGATAAGGTTTTAATATCTCCAAAAATTTCCTTAAAGTTTCCTCAGAATAAGGTTTTATCTTTTTAAAACGCTCGTCTAAAGCTTTTTGATTTTGGAATTGCTGGAGGGCAATCAGTTTAACTCCTTGAAGCCATTGACCAATTTTCCTGATTTCTTTTTGACCGACGATGGTCGGGATAACCGTGATTCTAAATTCATAATCAAGACCACTGTCTTTAATCAAATCAATACTTTTTTGGATATTCTCTAAATTAATCTTTAAGCCAGCTGCTTGGGAATATCTTTCTGGTGAAGATTTAATATCCATAGCCAGATAATCAACCAATTTCTTTTTAATCAATTTGTCTAATACTGATGGATTATAACCATTGGTATCTAATTTAACCAAAAATCCTAAATTTTTTATCTGACGAATAAATTTAGGTAAGTCCCGCTGGATAGTCGGTTCGCCACCGGTCAGACAGACTCCTTCCAATAATCCTTGACGAGATTTCAAAAAATCGAAAAAATCTTTTTCAGTAATTTGCGGTTGTTTCTTTATTTGTTCGGGAAGGACTAACTCCGGATTCTGACAAAAGGGACATCTAAAATTACAGCCACTGCTGAAAACAGTGGCCGCAATTTTTGAAGGATAGTCGACTAAAGTTAGTTTTTGCAGTCCGCCAAGCAGCATAAGATAATTAATCCCCGGGATTAAATTTGAATTCCTTCCTTTCTTTAAACTCTTGCTGTTTACCCATATTCCATTGACTAACCGGTCTTAAATATCCAACCACTCGGGAATAAACTTCACAGGGTTGTTTAATAGTACATTTGGGACAGTAAAAATGTTCTCCGGCGATATAGCCGTGAGTAGGACAAATTGAGAAAGTAGGGGTCAGCGTAATATAGGGTAAATGGAATTTTTCAAAAATCTTCTTAATTAAATTCTTGACTGTTTGAATATCAGAAACTTTCTCTCCTAAAAAGAGATGGAGAACGGTCCCCCCGGTATACTGACATTGAATTTTATCCTGAAGTTCTAGGGCCTTAAACATATCATCGGTAGAATCAACCGGCAATTGAGAACTATTGGTATAATACGGTAGTTTTTTGGTGCCGGCCGTAATGATATCTGGATATTTTTCTCTATCAATTTTTGCTTGTCGATAACTTGTTCCTTCGCCGGGAGTAGCCTCAAGATTATACAGATTACCAGTTTCTTCTTGATATTTTATTAATCTCTGACGCATAAAATCTAAAATCTCCAGAGTGAATCTTCTTCCCCGTTGAGAAACAACATTCTCTTCAATGAAATTTAAAAGAGATTCATTCATTCCGATTAAACCAATAGTTGAGAAATGATTTCCAAAATAAGAACCTCTTACTTTTTTAACCGAAGCTAAGTAGTGTTTTGAATATGGATAGAGGCCTTTCTCCATAAAATTATCTAAGGCCTTTCTTTTAATTTCTAAACTTTCTTTGGCTAAATCCATTAAATGCGTCAATCTTTGGAAGAATTCCTTTTTAGTTTTAGAAAGATAACCAATTCTGGGCATATTTATGGTGACCACCCCAATACTTCCTGTCAGCGGAGCTGAACCAAAAAGACCGCCTCCTCTTTTATAAAGTTCTTTATTTGACAAACGAAGTCGACAACACATTGACCTGAAGTCTTCAGGATTCATATCAGATCGGACAAAATTTTGGAAATAATTTACCCCGTATTTAGCCGTCGCTTCCCACATCGGCTCTAAGGCTGGTCTATCCCAATCAAAATCTTTGGTAATAGAAACTGTCGGGATAGGAAAAGTAAACGGTTTGCCTTTGGCATCCCCTTTCATCAATACTTCATAAAAAGCCCGATTGACCATATCCATTTCTTCTTGAAATTGGCCGTAAGTTTCTCTTTTGGGCTGTCCGCCAATGATTACCGGCTGTTTAGCTAAAAAAGTTGGGGGGGTGATATCGAGAGTCACATTAAGAAACGGAGTCTGGAAGCCTACTCTGGTCGGCACCATACAGTTGTATAAAAATTCCTGCATGGCCTGTCTAACTTGAGAATAATTCAAATTGTCATAACGAATAAAGGGAGCTAACAAAGTATCAAAATTTGAAACAGCTTCAGCACCGGCCGCTTCACCCTGAAGCGTATAAAAGAAATTAACTAATTGACCCAAAGCTGTCCTAAAATGTTTGGCTGGCCGGGATTCTAATTTTCCTGAGACGCCGCCAAAACCCCGCAACAACAAATCGTAAAGATCCCAGCCCATGCAATAGCAGGCCAGGGTCTCTAAATCATGAATGTGAAAATCTTCGTTAGTGGCTGCCTCTCTTATTTCTTTTGGGTAAATTTTGTTTAACCAATATTTCTTAGCAACGGCAGCCATGCCATATTGATTCAATCCCTGTAAAGAATAAGTCATATTGGCATTTTCCTGAATTTGCCAGTCAAGTTCCTGGATGTATCTATCAACCATTTCAGTTGATTCGTCTACAACAGCCACCGCTTCTCTAATTCTTCTCCTTTGTTCTCTATATAAAATATAAGCTTTAGCTGTTTCGACCAGGCCTTCTAAAATTAAAACTTCTTCGACAATATCCTGAACTTCTTCAACTTTAGGAACTTCTTCTTTTTTGAAACGGCGTTCCAGTAAATCCAATACTTTATCAGAAAGACGTTTAGCTTTGCGACCGTTACCCTGATGAGTGGCTGTTAAGGCCTTATAAATCGCCTGAGTAATCTTCTCTTGCTCAAAATCAACCACTCGACCATCTCTTTTAATAATCTTAACTATTTTGTTCTTAACCATCTTGCTAAGCAGCCCAGCCAACAGACAACCCTTTTAAAAAAGGATTATCCTTGGTCAGTCAACTTTTATATTTATCAACAATAACTCTATTTTACTCCAATGACCAAAACTGGTCAAACTAATTCAAAAAGAAACAGCCATCCGAAATTGGCTGGCTGTTTCAATCAACTTATTTATCAAAATTTATTTCATCTTTCTTCTGATAAAAGCGGGAATATCCCATTCGCTTTCCGGCTCTTCCACCTCTTTGGGCTTAAATTCCATTCTCTTTCTCGTTTTTTCTTCAATCTGATTAATCGGCGAAATATCCTGAATCTTTGGTTCGCCGGCTTTCCTCATCACCTCGTCAAAGCCCGTAGCGATAACGGTAATTTTAATCTCGCCTTTCTTCAATTTATCATCAACTACCGCTCCGAAAATGACTTTGGCCTCCGGGTCGACTGATTCAACAATTATCTTGGCCGCTTCGTTAATTTCGGCCATGGCCAAGTCTGGACCACCGCTAACATTAAAGAGAACTCCTTTAGCTCCGTCGATAGAAATTTCTAGCAAAGGCGAATTAATGGCTACCTTAGCCGCTTCAATGGCCCGGTCGTCGCCAGTTGCTCGACCGATACCCATCAAAGCTGAACCAGCATTCTCCATAATCGCTTTGACGTCAGCAAAATCAACATTAACAATACCAGGCGTGATAACTAAGTCGGAAATACCCTGAACGGCTTGTCTCAAAACATCATCAACCACTGAAAAGGCATCGGTCAACGAAGTTTTATGGTCAATCACTGAAAGAAGTTTGTCATTAGGAATAGTAATTAAAGTATCAACTTTATCGCGTAACTGGTTGAGACCATCTTCGGCGATGCGCATTCGCTGGAGACCCTCAAAGGTGAACGGTTTAGTGACCACAGCTACCGTTAAAGCGCCGGAATCGCGGGCTGCTTCGGCAATAATCGGACTAGCGCCAGTCCCAGTACCGCCACCCATGCCACAAGTAACAAAAACCATATCAGCTCCTTTGACCACTTGATGAATTTCGTCACGATTCTCTTCAGCTGCCTGACGGCCAAGTTCTGGATTCATACCGGCTCCCAGCCCTTTAGTTAGATTCTTGCCGATATGGAGTTTCTCTGATGAATTAACATGATGTAGATCTTGAGCATCGGTATTGATGGCCACAAAATCTACTCCGTGAATTTTACAGGCCATCATTCGAGAAATGGCGTTGCCACCGCTCCCGCCAATGCCGACCACTTTAATTTTAGCAAAAGTTTCGACAGCTGGTTTTACTTGAGCCATATGATTACTTAAGCAACTCATTAAGCAACAATGAGGAGTTTATTGACCCTCCTCATTGTTCTCAACGGCCCTAAAATGTTTCTCCTTAAATTAGCACAACTATTTTAATAAGGCAAGCTTTTTAAGTCAAGGGTATAATTTCGAGAGAGCTCCTTGAAATTATGCCTAAGGTAAAAAACCTCGGAACCATCCTTTAATTTTGTTAATTGTTGGAGCAACTGGAAATCGCCCTAAAGGAATAGTCCGCAGACGGCCACTTTTAAGTTGTTCATCTATACTCCAAAAAATTAAACCGACGGCTGTGGCAAAAGCTGGGTCATCAACTTCCTCTACAATACCTTCTAATTCTAAGGGAAAACCCACTTGGGCTGGCAACTTCAATCCTTCTTTGGCCAAATCGACCAAGCCGGGTATTTTTGCCCCACCGCCCAAAAGAACAACGCCGGCCGGCAGCAATCCCTGTCGGTCAATCCGCTTCAGCTCTTTGTTGACCAGCTCAAAAATTTCACTTAAGCGAGCCTCGATTATTTCGGCCACCTGAATTCGAGGGACAACTCCTTTTTCCTGGTTAGCTAACTTAGATAAACTAATTGTATCTTTCTTGCTAATTTCCGAGATTAGGGCTGTGCCATATTCTAATTTAACCCTTTCAGCTAAATCAATGTCGCTCCTTAAGCCGATAGCAATGTCGTTAGTAATATGAGAAGAACCGATTGGTAAAACACAACTATGAATGATATCGCCTTCTTCAAACACTGTCAAGCTGGCTGTACCGCCGCCCAGATCCAGAGCCAAAACGCCCAACTCTTTCTGGCGCTTAGTTAAAGCAGCCCGCGAGGCGGCCAAAGGGGCCAAAACTAAACCCTCTATTTCCAAACCAGCTTCGGAAATACATTTGGTCAAATTCTTGATAAAGGGAGTCGCCCCCTCAATAATCAAAGTATCTACCTCTAATCTGACGCCGTTCATACCGACCGGGTCTTTAATGCCGATTTGGTCGTCAACCGAAAAAGAACGGGGGATAATATGAAGAATTTCCCGATTAGGTGAAATAGAGATGGCTGAAGCGGCATTGATGGCCCGTTCAACATCTTCTCGCGAAATCTCGCCATCAGCCCGAGAAACGGCCACTACGCCTTTACTGGTTCGAGAAGTAATATGATTACCGCTCAAACTGACATAGGCCCGTTCAATGGAAACCCCACTATTCCGCTCGGCCTCCTGGACTGATTGACTGATATTCTTGACTGCTTCTTCAATATCAACGACCACTCCTCGCCGCAAACCAAAAGAAGGTACCTGACTAACGCCAATAATCTGAGGCTTGGTCTGGTCAGCCCTTATTTTAGCGACAACTGTTCGAACAAAGCAACTACCGACATCTAAACCAACAATGATAGTTTCTTTAGCCATAATTCACTTTTTTTAATATTTTCTCTTCCATTGCCTTCATCTCTTTCGCTTCTTGTTTATTTTGCTCATGGTCATAGCCCAGTAAATGAAGTATCCCATGGATTAATAAAATGGTCAATTCCTTTTTTAAAGGATGACCTAAGCGCTTGGCCTGTTTCTTGGCTCGGGGATAGCAAATAATAACTTCTCCCAGCCGCTTAATTTTGTCCGGCGGCTCAACAAATTCAATGTCTCGGCCTTTTCTCAAACGAGGGAAGGCCTTGGCTAAATAGGGTAAAACTGATTTATCACCAAAAGCCAGGACATCAGTTGCCCGATTTCTCCCCCGATAGATTTTATTCAACTTTCTCATCCGGCCATCACCAACAATAGCCAAACTGATTTCTGTCTTATCTTTAACCCCAACAGTTTTCAAAACAACTTCAGCTATTTTTTGAAACAGCTTCTCATCTATCTCATTCTGAGTAAAATTATGAATTTCCAACATTAGTCAATGAATTTAAAAGTGGAAAGGATTTGGTCAAATTCCTCTCTATAACTTTCGGTAATCAATGCAAAAGATATTACTTTTTTATAGACATCATGGTTTCCTAATGTGAAAGAGGATTTAGTTTTGTCTTCAAAATCTCCAACAATTGCGATAATCGGGTCTTCTCCTCTACTCCAAGCTCCCATACTCCATGTTTTCCATTCTGATAGAAATCCAATTGTTTTATTATCATCAATAATCTTCTGATAAGTTATGAGTTCGCTTTTTTCTTCTCCTATAAACATTCTTGGCTCATCGTTTTTGATGGCTTCTTCAAAAGTTTCTCCCTGGATGTTTAAATTTCTTGACCAGGAATTGTTTGCTATCATGACATTTCCTTCTTTGTCATATATAGCGCCGATGGTATAACCCATACCCTTCTTATAATCCCAATCCTTAGGATATTTTACTTCAAATCCATACTCTTCGTTGCGGTAAGTTTGCCAGTCGGCTGTGTCAGCTTCAATGAATTTAAAAGTGGAAAGGATTAGTTTTATCGTTTTCAACTCTGTTGAATCAGCTTTAAACCCGGGGAAAGGGAAATTTGTATCAACATGTATAAATATCTCATGTCCATCGACAATGATTGGCTCCTCTAAAAACTGTATGCAGTAAATATATCCCTCGTCTATTGTATATCTTACTTTGGTACTAATACCACCAACAAGGATATCATCATCTACACGAACTCCGCCTCCTAATCCCGTACCCATATCGTAATGAACCCGTATATTCTTTTCGTCTTCGCGTCTTAACCCGAAATGGATAAAAAAATCTTCAGATACAGGAGAGAAAATAGTATATTTTACATAATCATAATCTTCGTTACCGACTGCGATTGGCATTGATTGGGCATCCGAAAAAATTTCTTCAGTTTTCCAATCCTCCGGATACTTCAGCTCAAACCCATATTCTTCATTCCGATAAGTCTGCCAGTCGGCTGTTTGGTCAGTTGGTTCTTCAGCCGGTTCTTCCTCGCCAGCCGTGGGCAATTCAACTGGTTCTGACTGAGGAGCGAAATAGTGATAAGCGCCGTAGCTGATTAAGCCGACTATCATAACTGATAGAACCACAATCAAAACAGATGCCCACGCAGGCAAACCGGATTTTTGAGGCATCTCCGGCTGAATACTCGGTTGGGCCTGCTGCGATTCTTGGGGAATATTCGGCTGATTAGGTTGATTTGGTTGGGTTGATTGATCCATCGATTTAAGGATCGTCTTTTCGGATACGTCCTCGCTTACGGCGAGGGCATAATCCTCAATGGCAATCCTTAAATCCGTATATCAGAGCTTAAGCTTTCCCAAGTTCTTCCTGAACAATTTTATTGACCAGATTTCCATCAGCTTTGCCCTTTAACTGGGTCATCAGCGCGCCCATAACTTTACCGGTATCCTTGGGACCACTGGCTCCCAATTCTTCTATTTTCTCCTTAACTAATTTACTGATTTCTTCTTCAGGCATCTGTTCGGGTAAATAACTGACCAAAATTTTTAATTCTTTTTTCTCCTGGTCAGCCAAGTCCTGGCGATTGCCTTTTTCATATTGTTCAATGGAATCCTTTCGTTTTTTCGCTTCACTAGAAATAACTTCCGTGGTTTCCTCATCGGTCAACTTGCTCAATTTGTCCAATTTCTCCAAATCTTCTCCGCTTTTGCTTAATTTAGCTCTCTTTTCTTTTTCCTTATTAAAAACAGCAGCCATCAACATACGCAAAACCGAGACCTTTAATTGGTCCCTAGCTTGCATGGCTTTCTTGGTATCAGCTTGGATTTTTTCTTTAAGCGACATTCAGATTTATCTCCTTTTCCATTTGGGCTCCTCTTCTAAAAGTCCCATTTTTCTCAATTTCTCTTTTTCTTTGCCGATGCGGGTTCTCCTTAAGGCGCTGGCTCGTCTTTCTCGTTTAGTCTTCCCTCTTTCGCGGAATCTGGCTTTGCGAGCCCGAATCAAAATACCGCTTTGTTGGATTCTGCGGGTAAAGCGTCTTAACAAACTGCGAGGATTTTCTCGCTCCCTTTTTTTAACCTCAATAACCACATAAGTCACCTCCTTTTACGGTTTGATTTCTTTTTCCTTATCAATTAATTTAATCAGTTTTTCGACTAATTTTTGGGGGTCAGAATCGTAAACGATTTTACCTGGTCCTCGGTGAGAATTAGCGACAATTTCTTTAATCATATCAGCCGTACCACCGGTGCCGGTCAAAACGCCTATCGGCTTTCTGTCCTCAAAAGCGATACTGAATTCGTTCAGGGTACCCATCCGACCGCAAACAATGATGACCGCATCAGAAGAACGGGTCAAAAGCAAATTGCGGCCAGCGTATTCAAATCCGGTGTAAATAACTAAATCATGGAAATCAACCGGCAGACGATATTTTCTCAAATGAGCTTTTTCGGAAGCAGCTGGCGAAAGACCGACAACGATACCGTTAACCTCTTTAGCTCCGATAGCCGCCCAATAAGGAACGCCTGTGGTCGCTCCGGTAACCAAAACTCCATTTTGTTTAACAATCTGGCGGCCTAATTCTTTGGCTAAATCCAAGGCATTCTTGGAACAATGATTGGTTTCAGCCGCTCCGGAAACACAAATTTTGTATTTTAAGTATTTTTTCTTTTCCATCTACTTTAGCTTACTATTTTTATCGCTTTTTGTCAAAAGAGAGGTCGATTACTTGGCCCGTTTCCGGCGCTTCGGCGGCTAATCCTAAATGGTCTTTAATCTTCTGGGTCAAAGCCAAGGCCGGTTTTTCCTCGCCCTGAACAACAAAGACTTTCTTGAGCGTCTTCTTCATCGGTCTAAGCCAAGCCAAAAGTGTTTCTTGGTCAGCATGAGCTGAATAACCGCCAATCGCCCTAATTTGTATCTTAACCGGCACTGCTTGACCGAATATTCTGACTGTTTTTGCCCCATCTAAAATCTTTCGACCGATTGTCCCGGGAACCTGATAACAAATAATCAAGAGAGTATTTTTCGGGTCGGCTAAATATATTTTTTCGTGATGTAAAATACGACCGCCGGTTGACATACCCGAACCGGCAATAATCACTTTAGGCGGCTTAGTTTGATTAATCGCTTTGGACTCGGGGACGGTTGGCGTCATTTTCAAACCGGGAAATTTAAAAAGATTATCGCCGGACTCAATCAGATAACTGGCTTCCTGATTGAAATATTGAGGATATTTCTGATAAATTTGAGTCAATTCAATGGCCAGAGGACTATCAAGAAAAATAGGCAACTGAGGGATACGGTGATTTTCAACCAATTCGTTCAATTCGTAGAGAATTTCTTGAGTTCGTTCCAAAGCAAAAGTCGGAATAAGTAAGACACCTCCTCGGCTGACTGCCTCTTCAATCGTATCTTCTAATAAATCTTTACGCTGTTTTTTATCTTCATGGAGACGGTCACCATAAGTTGATTCAATAACGACATAGTCAGCCTGGTCAATAAACTCGGTCGGTCTTAGAAGAGGTACCGGCGGATTACCCAAATCCCCCGAAAAAACTATTTTCCGCCAAGGGCGGACCCGCCTCTGGCGGGTTTCATCCTTTGCCCAAACCTCAATAAAGGCCGAACCTAAAATATGACCGGCCTCTCTGAAACAAAAAGAAATCTCTTCGTTTAACTTGATTTGTTCTCCGTAATCTACTCCTTGAAAAAGAGCTAAAGTTTGCTCTACGTCAGCTCGGTCAAAAAAAGATGGCTGACCTGTTATCTGGGCAATTTCCTGTTGAATTTCTTCGGCGTCAAAAAGCATTATCCGGCTAAAATCCTTAGTTGGCTTGGTGGCTAAAATTTTCCCCCGGAAACCTTCCTTGACCAAGCGGGGCAAACGGCCGATATGGTCAATATGGGCGTGAGTAATCAAAACGGCCTCGATTTCTCGAGGTGAATAAGGAAATTTTTGGCGATTCATCTTCCGAGCCGCTCCGCCACCTTGAAACAAACCACAATCAACTAAGATTTTGGTTTGCTTGGTCTCCAATAAATAATTAACGCCAGTTACCCATCTGGCCCCACCGTAAAAATGTAGTTTCATTAACTTTATCCTATCAGAATCTTTTTAAAAATAAAAGCCATTATTAAAGGGCGTACCTTAAAAGTACACCCTTGCTCAACCATCACTCTTAAAATATTCCTTAATCAATAAATTTTAGATGGAAAGGGTGTACTTTTAAGGCACGCCCTTTAAACCTAATTGTTTATATGTATTTGTCCGCCACATGAGAAGCGGCGTAAGATTCTGGCTTAATTTTAGCTTTAAAACCATTACCTCGAACCATGCCAACCACTTCTTTAATCATTTCCCGGGTCGGCCCGTTTTGCCCGACATCAATGTGAATTTGGAAATCGTAGTTAGGTAAATCAGACTTAGTCAATGAGGTTTTTAATTGTTTAAGCATATCTTGAGCCACCTGTAAAGATAAAGCTACCTCCTGATAAATACGGTCGCGAAGCGTATGATAGATTCTATGTCCATTGGTCCTTTTCCAAAAATAGCGGCCGCCGTGACCAATCCGATAGACAATTACGGCCGTAACAAAATCAGCCCTCTTGTCACCATTAGAATCAGTGCCGACAACTAAGCGATATTTTGATTGATCATCTTGGCTAATAAAACTAGCTATTTCCTTGGTTACCCTGGTTAGTTGAAGACGACCCTTGGTTGGACTATGGAAAAAATCACTTTTCATCTTAATTCCAATATACTATTTTATCTCTTTTTTGGCAAGCCCTTTTGCGGCGGCGAACTTCGGCCGGCTCCCGTTAATCGGCCTGATTAAGAAGAAGCAAGTTTGTTTCTTTCTAATCCCAATTTCTGGTAAATTTGGTAAATCTTTTTCTTTTGTTCGGCTACGTTTAAAATCTCCCGTCTAAGGTGGGCCTTTTCTTGGCGAATATATTTACGGATACCTTCCGGCAATCTTTTTCTTCTGGTCATAATTCTAACCCAATGAAAGGCCCTTGAGGAAAATTCAAGAGCCTGTTTTTTATTGATTTATTCTATTCCCCCTTAATCACGGCCAAAGGAACTAAGCGAGCCACTTTCTTGGATAAACCAGCCTGATGGACTACTTCAATAACATTATCAATATTCTTATAAGCCAAGGGAGCTTCCTCGGCTATCCCTCGCAAAGAATGACATTTAACGACAATGCCTTTGCTCTCCAATTGTCTGACTACTTCCGGACCGGAAATTCTTCTTCTGGCGGCATGACGGGACATTGTCCGGCCAGCGCCGTGACAAGTACTGAAAAAACTTTCCTCGCCTTCCTTGGTGCCGACTAAAACATATGAAGCTGTCCCCATACTGCCGGGAATTAAAACCGGCTGGCCAACCGACTGATACCTGGCTGGTATCTCTGAATGATCCGGCGGGAAAGCCCGGGTCGCCCCCTTCCGATGGACAATAACTTCGGTTTCTTTTCCTTCAATAACGTATTTTTCCTTTTTAATAATATTATGGGCAACATCATAGAGGACTTCAAGTTTTTCTTCCGGACCCAAGATTTTCCGCCAGGCCTGGCTGGTATAGTAAGCAATCATATGGCGATTAGCCCAGGCATAATTGGCCGCTGAAGCCATAGCCGCAAAATAACGCTGCCCCTCTGATGAATTAAAAGGAACGCAGGCGAATTCCTTATCGGGAACTCTAATCTTATACCTTTCCATAGCCGGAATCATTGTTCTTAAATAATCAGTGCAGACCTGATGGCCAAGTCCCCGACTACCAGTATGAATCATCAGAACAACCTGGTCTTCAAATAAGCCGAAAGCTTTGGCTACTTCCGGGTTAAAGATTTGGGCTACTTTTTGGATTTCTAAAAAATGATTGCCAGAGCCAAGCGTACCCACTTGGTCACGGCCTCGATTTTTAGCCCTTTCAGAAACAGTTCGGCTGTCAGCCCAATCTAATTTGCCGCCGGCTTCACAATTCTCCACGTCTTCCTTTCGGCCATAGCCCTGCTTTAACAGAATATTAGTCCCTCCTTCTAAAATTTTGTCGATCTGTTCTATGGTCAATTTTATTTTTCTCCCCCGGCCCAGTCCGGAAGGAACTTGATTTTGAATTTCAGTGGCTAATTTATCCAAATGAGGTCCAATTTCTTTTTCGGTATGTTCCGATTTTAATAAACGCATACCGCAGTTGATATCATAGCCGCATATACCGGGCGAAATAATGCCATCAGAAATCCTGATAGCGGCCACCCCGCCAATCGGACTGGCATATCCTTCATGCATATCGGGCATGGCTAAAGCATATTTCTGGAGGCCGGGTAAAGTGGCTATGTTAACCAGCTGTTCAAGCGATTTATCTTCAAAGCTTCCTTCCAGCATCTCCTCGGAAAGATAAGCCCGGGCCGGTACCCTCATATCCGACCGAAACTTCTTGGGAATCTCCCAAAGATAATCGTTAATTTTGACTAAATCTTTCTTAATCATATGTCAAAAACTATTATCGCCTGCCACTGATTATTTGTTTCTTTAATCTCCAGTTGGTGATAAGTGGCTGCCTTAATCTCAAGCCGTTTCCGGTCAATTTTTCGGCCGGCTATCTTAGCTTTTAAGCGGTTTTTGGATAATTCTTCTATTTGGAAATTATTGTAAACTTTTTGGTTGAGGTCGCTGCGAGACAAAATCTCATTAAGCCAGTCAACTAAAAGAGAATTAAGGTCTGTTGATTTAATTTCTAATTGTTCCCATTCTTCAGCCGTCTTTTTAGCCGCCGGGTTCTGTTGTTCGGCTATAGCCAAAGCCGCATTAATAAAAAGCCCGGCTAAATCCTGACTATAAACTTTAATCTTTAAATCAGCTCTATGCTCTAAAAGCTCGTACTTCTTCATGGTTTTATGATAACCATTTTCAAACCAAATTAAAAGGGCGAAGTGCCGAGAATAACACTTGCCCTTAATTCCTTGACCCGGCTCAAGTTCTTAAGCCGTCTTTTTACAGGCCTGGGGAATAGAAATTTTCGCAGTTGATATCGGGTTTTCCCAAGGGGGACCCTCGCTAAAACAAAAGGATTCAACGGTTCCCGCTTCGATATCCACTTCTAATGAAATTGCTCTTCCATCTCGGAAAATAACTTCAAATCTAAAAGGTTTACTGGTCCTCATCAACACCTTTTCAACTTTCGAAAGATTCCCGCCTACCGCTTCGGCCAAATCAATTAATCCAATAATACAATAATTGGACGGTATACTGATTATAACTTGCTCACCGTCCGAATCTACCTCGATCGAGGCCTTGGGCAGTTTGTATCTGGATGAAACAACAATCTTGGCCTTCGGCTTTTGCTCTTTTCTCTTAGTCATCCTCCCGTCCTCCTTCTTTAAAATTTATTAAGAACCAATTTCTCGCCTTATGTTAACAAAAAATACCTAAGCGTCAAGTAAATAATTACAGATAATAAATAATCTGGTAAATAATACCGAGGGCTAAGAGTAAAATAAGCCCGTAGCTGACAAAAGTCGGCAGTTTCAGAGAATATTCCGGCTGGCGCTGGCCAATTTTTTTAGCTCTTTGATAAATAAAAACCAAAAGGATTCCATTGAGACCGCCAAAGGTAGCTCCCAAAAAGCCGATAATTGTAATAAAGTCACGTAAATAAAATAAATAGGCCGCCAAAGGAACAGAGCAAGTTAAAACCCAGGCCAGATATTTATTAATCCGATAATCATACCAGTAAATCTTTTTTAAAGCTAAACCCAAAACCAAAAAAGAAGTGACCACAGCCAAAAGGCCGAAAACAGCTCCCAGAATGATGGTATGATTTTCCAAGGTAACGACTAACCCCTGAATTGCTTCTGATGAGGTTTGCTGGCCAGTCACGCCAACAACGGTTAAAATAAAGAGTAAATGGAGAAAGCCCGGCAAAAGAGTTCCCCAAAGAATCGCCTTTTTAAGTAACCGATAATTTCTTTTAAAAATTTCTCTCATTTCCGGAATAGCTGTCCAGCCAGTGGCCGCCCAAAGAGTAACTCCGTAAGGCAGAAAAAAATAGGTCCAATTCCAAGTAGTTAAATTAGTCAATTTTATGGCTGGCCATCCTTTAACAAAGATTAAAAGAACAACAATTATCAGAAACAAACTCATAACAATTTCTATTTGAGCAATTACCCTTAAGCCGAAAAAGATGGCCGAAGCACAGACGGCGAAAAAAATTAAACTCCAAAAAAAATCAGAACCGCCAAAAATAGTTGCTAAAAATTTCCCGCCGACAATTATATAGGCCAGTAAGGCACCATAAAAAACAAAGACGGAAGTAAGAGCAGCTATTTTTCTTCCCCATCTGCCTAAGTATAGTTGGGCATAGCCAACGAAACGATGCTTGCCCGGCGTCCGTAAAACAATTTCCCCATAAAATAAATGGAGCAGCAGGACCGCCCCAGTTAAAACAAACAAAAAAAGTAGACCGATTGAAAAACCGGACTTAGCCACTACATAAGGAACGCCAAAAATTCCCACGCCAACGACCGTACCGATTAAGGTAGCCGTGGCATAGTAGAAATTTCTATTCATTGAAGGTTTTTAATAATAAGTAGGTAAATAACCCCGGGCAGTTAACCAGTTGACTAAATAGGAGTAAATTATCCCCCAAACAATAGCCACGACCAAAATAATCTTGGCTTCTTTTTTCATCTCTGGTTCAGTCCAAAAAGCCAGACCCAAAATTAGACCAGCAAAAATGGGATTGACAATGGTAATAATAATACCCAGCCAAAACCACTTTTTGCGAGAAGAAAGAGCAATTTTTTCTTTGCCAGAAGCATCGGCTAATGGGGAAAGAGATGTTCCCTGGTTCATTATTTTTTCCTTTATTTAATATGACTTTTTATTTCCCCGGCAATTTGTTTCATTCTTCGCTCGGTTATTTTCTTGACATTCTCAAAAACAACCCCGCCGCCGTGACCGTCGTTTTCAAACCGAGGAATCAGCCAAACATGAGCGTGAGGAATACTTTCGCCGATTACTACGGAAACTAAAAAATCAGTCTTTAATGCTTTACGGACAGCTTTAGCTATTTTACCAACTACTTGGTAATACTGGCTAAGATTAGGCGACCTCCGTCTGTCCAGAGGCATATCCCAAACCCAACGAAAATGTTTTTTAGGAATAACTAAAGTATGCCCTGGATTAAGCGGTGTAATTGACAAAAAAGCTAAATAATTTTTATCCTCGTATACCCGATAACCGGGCAATCGACCGGCGACGATTTTGCAAAAAACGCAATCCATAAATTTGACTATTTCCTAATTCTCTTTTTCACTTCTTTAATCACTCTAGTCAAGGGAACCGTCTCTTGAACTCCGGAAGTCATTTCTTTAATGATGATTGTTTCATCCAAGGCCTCTTTTTGACCCAAAATTAAGGTGAAACGGGCATTGAGCTTATCGGCTGTTTTTAATTGGGCTTTAATCGTATCGCGACTAAAAGAACTAGCCACCTCTAAGCCGGCCTGTCTCAATTCCTCAAATAGTTTAAGGGATTTTTTCTTGGCTAAATCACCTAATTGAATCAGAAAAATTAAGGGCCTTTTCCGTTGAGGGATTTTAATATCCCTTTCTTTAATCAAATCAACTATTCTGTCCAAGCCAATAGCAAAGCCAACCGCCGGCGTGTCCTTACCGCCTAGAAGTTTAATCAAACCATCGTAGCGGCCGCCGCCGGCTAAAGCAATTTGGCGACCTTCTTCTCCTTCGGGCCAGATTTCAAAGACGGTCTTGGTATAATAGTCCAAGCCGCGAACCAAACAGGGATTAAGAATATAGGGAATATTAATCTCATCTAAAAATTCCAAAACGCTCTTGAAATGGTTATGACAATCATCGCATAACTGGTCAATAATTTGAGGCGCTTCTTGAGCCACTCGTTGGCACTTGCTCTCCTGACAATCTAACAACCTTAAGGGATTTTGCTTCAATCGTTTCTGGCAATTAGGGCAAAGTTCTTTTTTACGATTTCTATAAAAATTAACCAGTTTCTTCCGGTAAGCTGGCCGACAGACAGGACAACCGATACTGTTAATCTGAACGGTTAAATTTTTTAGAGACAATTCCCGGCTAATCGAAAAGAATAACTGGATTAATTGAGCATCAAGAACGGCTTCCTTCTCGCCAATAATTTCAAAATTGGCCTGATAAGATTGTCGATAACGCCCCTTCTGCGGTCTTTCATAACGAAAAATCGGCCCGATGCTGTAGAGTCTGATTGGATGAGGCAAACTGGACAGGCCACTTTCCAAATAAGCTCGCATAATGGCCGGGGTAAATTCCGGTCGTAAAGCCAAATACTCACCGCCCCTTGTTCTCAAGATATACATCTCTTTATCAATAATATCAGTGTTAGGACCGGTCCCCTTAATAAACAGATTGGATTCTTCCAGAATAGGTGTATCCAGACGTTCAAACCCATAAGCTCGGCCTAAATCTTTAATCACCTGTCTGATTTTTTCCCAATAGAGCTGGTCAACCGGCAGGATGTCACGCATCCCCCTGACCGCCTGAAAGGTTTTCTTGCCACGCTTAGGCTTGATTTTCTTAATTTGTTTTTTTTTGACTCTAATTGACATTTTAAAAAACGGTTAATTGGTCAAAAGGCCAAGCCCGTAACCAAACCCGGCCGATAATATTCTCTTTATTTAGGATGCCCCATTGACGAGAATCGGAGCTGGCTGAACGATTATCTCCCAAAACGAAATATTCATCCGAACCCAATTCTATTTTGGTTTTGCCCCAAGTGATAACGCCAGCGACCAAATAATTAGATTCATCTAATATTTTTCCCTGCGGCTCAGCCTGATTGTAGATAATAACCTGACCATCCCTTATCTCGACTGTTTCGCCTGGTAAGCCGACGATTCTTTTAATATAATACTGGGAAGGGTCTAAGGGATATCTAAAAACGACCACTTCGCCTCGCTGCGGTTCGCCTAATCGATAGCTAATTTCGTCAACGACCAGATACTGACCATTATCAAAATTAGGTGTCATTGAAGCGCCGCGAACAAAAAATGGTTGAATTAAAAAATAGCGGACCGGGATGATAATAGCCAAAGAGATACTGACTATCTTGACTATCTCCCAAATAAAAAGAATTATCTTTCTCATAGTATTTTGATTCTAACCCATTTCTCAAAGAAAATCAAATCTGATATACTGTATTAGTAATGACTAAATTTTTAAAAACGGTCGGTTTAACTTTATTAATTCTAGCAGGGGTATTTTTACTTATTCAGTTCATTCCTGCTTCTTCAATAGAAATTTCTTCCGAAGGGGAAAAAGTCGCTCCCAAGAAAGAAACTAGTATCTTCAAGACTATTTCTTCGTTAGTTCTAAATGGAAAAAGCCAAGCTAATCAGCAAAATATTCTTCTGCTTGGCCAGCCGGGACCGGGCTATCTAGCGGCTAACTTAACGGATACAATTATCTTAGTTCATCTGGACCCAGAAGAATCCGCCAAAGACGGACCTCCGCCAGAGGCGGATGCGCCTCTGGAGCACGCCGCTGGCGGGAAATTAGTTTTAATTTCTTTACCGCGTGATTTACTGGTCAAGATTCCTCAGCAAGGAGGTCTGACTAAAATCAACTCTCTTTACTCTTTGGTCGGTATTGAAGGATTGAAGGAGAAAATAAGCGAAATTACCGGCCTAAACATTGACCATTATCTTTTAGTTGACTTGACCGTAGTTGAAAAAGTGATTGGTTTAGTTGGCGGACTTAATGTTTACGTCCCCGAAGATATCGCCGACCCTTATTTCCCTGGCCCTAATTATACTTATCAGGTCTTTAATTTAGCGGCTGGCTGGCGTTATTTAGACGGTCAAACTGCTCTTAAATATATCCGGACTCGCTATACTTCACCTAACGGCGACTTTGACCGAATGGCCCGCCAACAGCAGATTATTCGTTTACTCAAACAAAAAGTCCTGGCCCTCAATCCCTTATGGGACTGGCCTACTTACTTGAAAATTTTCCAGCAGTTGAAAAGTCATTTGCAAACCGACCTTGGTTTGATGGAAATGAAAAATCTTTATCAGACGGTCAAAGAGATAAAAGTAGAACGAATAAACCATTTAGTCATTGATAAAAAACAAACTGATTTATTGACTGGCGGATTAGTCCCTCTCGGCCAACAAACGGCTTCGGTTGTCTACCCCACAGCCGGCCAAGGAGATTATACCCAAATCAGAGACTATATTGAGAAGATAATAAATGAAGATTAGTGAAGATATACCTAATTCATTTTGAAAACATAGTGGAGAATTTTAGAAAATTAAGTCATTCTTAAGACAAAAATAACTGTCGGAAAACTCGCCCATAGGGCGAGGTAAACGAAACAGCGCTAAGTTTTTGCCGAAGAAAATGACTCTAATTTTCAAAATTCGGAGCTCCGTTTGAGAAATGAATCAGGCATACCTTCAAATGCTTATCAATTTATGAAACTAATTGTTGGCTTAGGCAATCCGGGAACTAAATATGGAAAAACCCGCCATAATTTTGGCTGGCGGGTTATTAATCAACTCCGCGAGCAATTAAAACTGACTGATTGGCGTCCGGCCAAAAATTTCAAAAGTTCAATCTGTCAAGGAAATTTTAACCGTCAAAAAATTATCTTAGTCAAACCGGAAACCCTAATGAATAATTCTGGCTTAGCGGTTAAAAAGATAGCTAATTATTATCGGATTCCTACTGAAGAAATTTTAGCTATCCATGATGACATTGATTTACCTTTAGGCCAAATCAAAATCCAGCAAAGTCGGGGAGCGGCTGGCCATAAAGGAGTTCAGTCAATTATTAATCATTTGGGCAGCAAAGATTTTATTCGAATGAGAATGGGCATCAGGCCGGCTCAAGCTGAAAATATTGATACCGAAAAATTTGTCCTGGAAAAATTCACTAACCAAGAGGAAAAAATCGTCCGAGCGACAATAGAAAAGGCCGCTCGTTTAATCAGAGCGGCTCTGTAGTGCTCTTTGGTCAAATTTTGAGACCGAGTAGTTTTCTTCTTTTCTTTTCCCGTTTCGGAAGAGCCGGCGAGCAGCGCTCATAAAGAAACCTTGCTATGATAGTTAAAAGCAGAAGGACTAGCCCGATTGTATAGCTGATTGCCCAATCAGAAAAATTAGAAAATTCGTCCAAATAGATTGAATACGAAATAGATAGACCAGCCAAAACAAAAAGAATAACATAAACTACCTTTAAAGTTTTTTTCATCCATTTTTCCTTTATTTATAGATTGTTAAAAATCTAAAAAATATTTAATCTACACAAGCCTACCTAGGAGCGTTAGGGACAAATTCACAAAAGCGAATCATCCCTAATACTTAGGCCTCACTGAACTTTTAGGAGGGATTAGCCCAGTTACCGGCCACTCGCTAGGCAGGCCTCTGTAGATTAATTCTGCTAATAGTATACCAAAATGACAGAATTTGTCAAGGATGAAGTCTTGGAACAAAATAAGTCAAAAATTGGTCAAGCTAAATATTTTAATGCCTTTAACTTAATTGACGGGCTCGGTCCGATCGGCTTCAAAAAACTGTTAGCTTATTTTACTTCCCTGGCCGAGGCCTGGTCAGCCGAAATTAGTCAATTTAGGCAAGCCGGCTTAGCCTCTTTGGTTATTGAACAAATCAGAAAACAGCGACGATTGATTAATCCCGATGAGGAAATGGAAAAATTAACCAGAGAAGGAATTGACTTAATAACTATCTTAGATAAAAATTATCCTCGCCTTCTCAAAGAAATATACAATCCGCCAGCCCTGCTCTATCTTAAAGGCAAATTTAGCCCTCAAGATGAGTTCAGTTTAGCCATTGTCGGCACCAGAAGGTCTTCGCTTTACGGCCAACAAATTACTCCTTTAATCACGGCGGACTTAGCTCAAACCGGCCTGACCATTGTCAGTGGCCTGGCCAAAGGAATTGATACTTTAGCTCATCAAGCCGCTTTAGCCGCTAACGGCCGGACCATAGCCGTTTTAGGGTCAGGTTTAGATAAAAAAAGTATTTATCCTTTTATTAATCGTCGCTTAGCTGAAGAGATTAGCCAACAAGGAGTGATTGTCAGTGAGTTTCCTACAGGGACTCAACCTCTAGCTCAGCATTTTCCTCAGCGCAACCGGATTATCGCTGGTTTAAGCTTAGGCGTTTTAGTCATTGAGGCGCCTGAAAAAAGCGGCGCCCTGATTACGGCCCGCGATGCTCTGGAACAAAATAGAGAAGTTTTTGCCATTCCTGGACCTGTTTCATCAGAAAATTCCTTAGGACCTAATAATTTAATCAAAATGGGAGCTAAATTAGTCAGTCAAGCTAATGACATCTTAGAAGAACTTAATTTAACTCTCTTAACCCAATCAGACCGGCAAAGTAAAGAAGTTGTTCCTGATAATCAAGAAGAGGCCTCAATTTTGGCACAGCTTTCTAATGAGCCAGTTCATATTGACAAAATCATTAATCAAACTAAACTACCAACAGCCGTCATTAATTCAACCTTAATTTTAATGGAAATGAAAGGTAAGGTTAGAAATTTAGGCGGTCATAATTATATTTTAGGTTTATGAATTTGATTATCGTTGAATCACCAACCAAGGAGAAAACTATCGCCAAATTTTTAGGTGGCGAATATTCGGTTAAATCATCTTATGGTCACATTCGCGATTTGCCCAAAGGAGAATTGGGCGTTGACTTGGAACACAATTTCAAACCGAAATATGTTGTTCCGGTCAAAGCGCGAACGGTGGTCAAAAAATTGAAAGAAGCGGCCCAAAAAGCCGAACGAATTATTTTAGCTACTGACGAAGACCGTGAAGGCGAAGCCATCGCCTGGCATATTCTCCAAATTTTAGATTCAGGTAAAATTAAAAATTACCAGCGAATTGTTTTCCACGAAATCACCAAAAAAGCGATAATTCAGGCCTTAAAAAAGCCAGGGCAAATTGATATTAACTTAGTCAATGCCCAACAGGCCCGACGTATTTTGGACAGATTGGTTGGCTATAAGTTATCGCCTTTCCTTTGGAAAAAAGTGGCTAAGGGGTTATCAGCTGGCCGGGTTCAGTCAGTGACTGTCCGCCTAATTGTTGACCGAGAAAGAGAAATAGAAAAATTCAAGCCGGAAGAATATTGGACCATTGAAGCAAAACTCAAAAAACAAGACCAGCCTGATGAACTTATCGCCCGTCTAATCAAAAAAGACAATCAGAATATTCTTAAATTAGGCATAAAAAACAACGGCCAGGCAGATAAAATATTAAAAGATTTAAAAGGAGCTGTTTATCAAATAGTTGGTCTAGAAAGCAAAGAATTAAATCGATATCCGGCGCCGCCTTTTACAACCAGCACTCTTCAACAGGAAGCGGCCAAGAAATTGGGCTTCTCAGCCAAACAGACCATGCGCTTAGCCCAGCAGCTTTATGAAGGAGTAACCTTGGGCAAAAAGGGTTCGGTTGGTCTAATTACTTATCACCGCACCGACTCCCTCAATCTTTCCACGGAATCCTTAAAGGCGGCTCAAGAACTGATTAGAAATGATTTTGGTCAAAGATATGCTTTGGCCAGTCCTAAAATCTATAAAACCAAAAGCAAGGGAGCCCAAGAAGCCCATGAAGCTGTTCGGCCGACCAAAGCTGACCGTCGCCCAGACAAAATTAAACCATATTTGGATAAAAGACAATATAAGCTCTATGATTTAATCTGGCGGAGATTTATTGCCTGCCAAATGAAGCCGGCTCTTTTGGAAGCGACGAAAGCTGATATTCAAGCCGATGGCTTAACGGGCTCGCCATATATCTTCCGAGCTACTGGTTCGGTAATTAAATTTGACGGCTTTCTTAAAATTTATCCCCTGAAACAAAAAGAATTGATGCTGCCTCCTTTAATTAAAAAAGAAATATTGCAATTAATTAAACTCTTTTCGGAACAGCATTTTACCCAGCCGCCGGCCCGTTATAGCGAGGCCTCCTTGGTTAAAACTCTTGAAGAGTACGGTATCGGCCGACCTTCAACTTATGCACCAATTATCAGCACGATTCAGGAACGAAATTACGTTCAGAAAAATGAGCAAAAGAGATTCGCCCCCACCGAAATCGGTTTTTTGGTCAATGACCTTCTGGTTGAACACTTTTCCAGAATTGTTGATTTTAAATTCACTGCCCGGATGGAAAACGATTTAGATAAGATTGCTGCCGGCCAAGCCGAATGGACAACCAAGATTAATGATTTTTACCGGCCCTTCCGGGATAATTTAGCTAAAAAATACGAAGAGGTAGCCAAGAAAAAAATTGAAGAGCCAACTGATAAAAAATGTCCCCAGTGCGGTCGTCAACTAGTGATTAAATTAGGCCGCTTCGGTAAATTTTACGCTTGCCCCGGCTTTCCCGAATGCAAATATACCGAACCGATAGTTAATTCCACCGGAGTCAAATGTCCCAAGTGCGGTCAAGGAGAAATCGTCGAAAGAAAAACCAAAAAGGGCAAAACCTTTTATTCTTGTTCTCGCTATCCTCAATGCGATTTTGCCTTATGGGACAAACCAACCGGGGAGAAATGCCCCAAATGCGACTCCCTATTAGTGGAGACAAAAAGCCAGCAGATTAAGTGCAGTAATAAAGAGTGCGATTATAAAAAAAATAGGCCCTGATTTCTGCTTCTACGCAAATCAGGGCCGGTGTGGCTAAGAGATAAACCCCTTTCTGTCGATGGTTAACAAATTGATACTTGTTCCTTTGAACAGTCCTTGGCATTCTTACTAAACTCTCCTTCGAGACTTCGTCTCCCATCGTCTAACCCTCCTTTTTTTTGGTCAGGCTCCGGACGTCTCCCGAGGTCATCTTTTATTGCTTGGGAAGCTAACTCATCTAAATTAGGTAATTCCAAAGCCTGTGATCTTCTTATCCAAAACACTGTCTCGCCTTCGTTGTAGATTGTAATCTCGCCTTTCCGAAGAAGGCAAGAAAAAACCCAGATGAATTTAGCCTTTTTCCCTGGACTGCTTTTGTTCCTGACAAAAGAATCCAAAACATCAACAATCTTTAAAATTTTTATTCCGGGCAACTCCTCTTTTGTTTCTCTACGGAGGGTCTTCCTGGGATCGAAATTATCTCTTCCTTTCATATTGCCAGTTGGAATAGTCAATTCATCTCCACGGTCTACTATCAAAACCTCGTTCCTGCTGTTCATTATTAAAGCAGCTATTGCCGTTTTTCCTTTCTTTTCGTCTCTCATAATAAAACAACCTCCTTTCCGAAAAAAGAAGACTTATCTCTTTTGCCTAATTTTAAAGAACTTCTATTCAAATAGTAATCTTTACAGCCATTCTGTCAAGGTATTAAAATTAAAGCTATGGAAATAGAGCAATTCCTAGAAGAATTAAAGAAAACCAATCCAAATTTAAACTTTGATTTAATTAGCAAAGCCTGTTTTTTCGCTCAAGAAAGATATCAGGGTTTGGTCCGTCATTCCGGCCAAACCTATTTTAACCATTGTTTAGAAATTGCCTTGGACTTGGCTAAGATGAAATTAGATTCGGCCAGTGTGACTACGGCTATTCTTCACGAAACGTTAGAAAGAGCCAAAGTGTCTAAAGAAGAACTCAAAAAAGAATTCGGTCCGGAAATCACCTTTTTGGTCGAAGGAGTAACTAATATTGGCAAAATAGAACATCAAAAAGCCGTCCGGAGCATAGAAAACCTGCGCAAACTATTCCTGGTCATGGCCAAAGATATCCGGGTAGTCGTAATCAAATTAGTCAACCGCCTCCATGGCCTAAAAACGCTTTCAGTTTTTCCTCCAGAGAAACAAAAAAGATTGGCCCTGGAAACTTTAGAAATTTATGCTCCTTTGGCTTACCGTTTAGGCATCGGCGAATTGAAAGGGCAGTTAGAGGATGCGGCCTTCCCCTATGCTTACCCCCAAGAATATCAAAAACTAATTAGCCAAGTTAAAGACAAATACAGTCAAGGCGAGAAATATCTTACAAAAGTTATCCCCCTAGTCAAAAAGATTCTGATTAGGCACGGCATCAGAGTGGTCGAAATCCATGCTCGGTCTAAGCATTATTACAGTTTATACAAAAAACTGCAACGCCATGATATGGACTGGCATAGAATCTATGATTTAGTTGCCATCCGGGTTATTGTCCCGGATGTAGAAAGCTGCTATGCCGCCTTGGGAATTATCCATAAAAAATGGAAACCGCTGATTGGTCGAATCAAAGATTATATTGCTCTGCCTAAGCCTAACGGTTATCAATCTCTTCATACGACCGTCTTTTACCAAGGCGGCAAGATTACTGAATTCCAAATTCGTACTCCGGAAATGCATCGGGAAGCCGAATACGGTATCGCCGCCCATTGGTCTTACAGCGAAAAGAAGGGACTAGCTGGTTACATTAAAGAAAAATTCTCAAAGCAGAAACCAACCAGAGAATTGAAAAAAGAATTTATCTGGGTTAAACAACTCCAGGAATGGCAAAAAGAAAAATTTGATTCAACTAAAGAGTTTATTGATTCCTTAAAAATCGATTTTTTAAAGGACCGCATCTTTATCTTCACACCTAAAGGAGATATCATTGATTTGCCCGAAGGAGCTACCCCGGTTGACTTCGCTTATCAAGTCCATACTGATATCGGCCACCAATGCACTGGTGCTAAAATAGATGGCAAGCTTAGTTCGCTTTCCCAGCCGTTACAAAATGGCCAAGTGGTTGAAATTATCATTCAGAAAAATAAAAAGCCGAAGCAAGCTTGGCTCAATTCCGTAAAAACCAATTTAGCTAAAAATAGGATTAAAGCGGCTTTAAGAAAAGATTAACCGATTTTAAAACTTCAATAAATAATTGACTAATTTATCTAATTCTTTTTGGTCGGCGAACTCAATACGCAAATAACCTCTGCCTTTCCTTTGAGTGATGCTGACCCGTCGGCCCAAGGTCTCGGTCAGGCCTTTTTCTTTTTCCTTGAAAATAAGATTTTTCGGCCCACTAGCATGGGGCTTAGGTATAGCTACTTGTCTGGCCCTTTCTTCAGCCCGTCGCACATCTAAATTTCCTCTAATAATCGCCTGATAAAGAGATAAGCGAGCGGTCGGGTTAGCCATCAAGATAGCCCGACCATGGCCCTCACTAATCCGGCCACTGGCCAGCGCTTTCTGAACTTGCGGCGGTAAATTTAACAATCTTAAGGCATTAGTCACTGTTACCCGACTCTTGCCTATTTTTTGGGCAATCTGGCTGTGCTTTAATTTAAAATTTTGATGAAGCTGCTTGAAGGCCCGGGCCGCTTCAATAGGATTAAGATTTTCCCGTTGGAGATTTTCAACTAAAGCCAGTTCCAATTTTTCATAAGCCGAACTATCTCGAATGATTACCGGCACATGAGGCAGACCGGCCATTTTTGCCGCTCTTAATCTTCGCTCACCGGCTACCAATTCATACTCTACCTGGTGTCCCCGTTCAGTCGGTCTCTCAACTTTGGTGACAATTAACGGCTGGAGAATGCCATGTTCCCGAATTGAATCAGCCATCTCTTTTAAGCTTTCTTCGGATATCTCTTTGCGCGGCTGATGAGGATTGGGTCTAATCTTGTCAATCTCTATATTGAAAACACTCTCTTTTTTCGGCTCCAACCAACTTTCTCTTCGACTTTCATTTTTAATCAGTTGAGCTATTTTGGGTTGTTTTTTAGGAATAAGGGATTGCAGTCCCTTGCCTAATCCTTGTTTCATAGAATTTAACCCGGCCAGCCAAAATCTCGCTATCAGTTGACCGGTGAAGATTACTCCCCCAGTTTAATCAATTCTTGAGCTAATTGTCGATAAGCCCGCGCTCCCTTAGAATGAGGATCGTATTGAAGAATTGATTGGCCAAAACTAGGCGCTTCGGCTAATTTAACACAGCGCGGGATAATTGCTTCAAAAACGTAACTATTGAAATTTCTTTCCATTTCCTTGCGAACCTGACGGGAAAGCTTGTTGCGACGGTCGTACATAGTCAACAAAGCGCCTTTAATTTCGGTCGGACTATTTAAATTTTCCTGAACTAGTTCAATAGTTCTCAAAAGCTGACCTAATCCTTCTAAAGCATAGTATTCGCATTGAACCGGAATAATCACTTCGTCAGCCGCCACCAAGCCGTTTATAGTCAAAAGACCCAAACTGGGCGGGCAATCAACTAAAATATAGTCGTAGTCGGTTCTAATCCGGCGGAGTAATTCATAAAGTTTAAACTCCCGATTATTTTGAGAGACCAATTCCACGGTCGCTCCGGCCAAATCGGGCGCGGCCGGCATTATGTCACAGCCAAAGAGAGCCGTTCGTCGGATAATCTCTTCAGGGAGCAGACCGCCGATTAGAGAATGGTACAAATTTAAAGGAATATTTTGGGGATCGAGGCCGATGCCGGAAGTAGCGTTGGCCTGGGGGTCAATATCAACCAAAAGAACATACTTACCCAGAGCGGCTAAGTAACTTGATAAATTTATAGCCGTGGTACTCTTGCCAACGCCGCCCTTTTGGTTGACTAAACTAATTATCTGAGCCATGTTTTATATATTATACTCTAATTTTTTCTGATTGACAACAAGGAGATTTTAAGAGAGAATATGATTAAGCCGAAGTGGTGAAATTGGAAAACACGCAGCACTCAAAATGCTGTGGGCGTAAGCCCTTGAGGGTTCGAGTCCCTCCTTCGGCACCAGAAATAAATCAACCAGCCAAAAAACAAGCCGATTAGCCCGCCGGCTAAAATATCGGCAGGATAATGGAGCCCAACGAAAACTCGGCTTAAACTGATTAAAAAACTGGCCAAGAAAAAGAAAAGGCCGGTTTTTTTGTAGTAAAGAAAAATAACCGCGCTTAAAGCAAAGAAAAAAGCAGCATGGCCAGAAGGGAAAGAGCCGCTGGCCGAGTGTTCTAATAATTGGTGGACTTGATGGGCAACGAATGGACGCGGTCGATAGTAGAGCCAATGGATTATTTCAACAATAATAAAACGACTAAAAAGAGCGGCTCCCAAAGATAAACCAATTATTTTAATCGTTCTCGGCCACTTCTCTTTCCTGAATAAAAAGTCCCAGGCCAACCAAGCTAGTAAAATAAAAATTAAAAAATAACCCAAATATTTAGCTAAAAAAATAGCTAAAGCATCTAAACAAATCCATTGGCCAGCCCATTGATTAAAAAAATGGAAAAGATATTTATCCACTAAGTTTTAAGAAGTTTTAATAAGTCCTTTTTATTGGTCGGACCGACCCGTAAAACTTTCGGTTGAGAACTGGTTAAATCTAAAAGAGTTGCCGGCGAACGAGCTGGTAATTGCCCGGCGTCCAAAATCAAATCTGGTCGGGGATAGGCCTTGTCAAAAATTTTAACAACTTCAGCGGCCGAACTTAAAGGGGGCTGGCCGGAAAAATTAGCCGAAGTAGCCGTAATCGGCTCTTCTAGATTAGCCATTAAAGTTCGGGTTAAACGGCAATCAGCGATGCGCAAACCGATTGTTTTTTTGCCAGCCGTCAAAAAATCGGGCACGATATCCCGTTTTTCTAAAATAACCGTCACCGGGCCCGGCCAAACAGCCGCCAAAACCTTCTCTATTTTCCTGTCAACAAAAGCTAATTCCTTAGCCATGGCTATATCACGAACCATGACCGGGACCGGCTTGGTTTCCGGTCTTTGCTTGAGCTTAAAAAGCCGCTCTAGACAATGAACCCGTAAAGCGTTTACTCCCAAGCCGTAAACTGTGTCGGTCGGGTAAACCACTGAACCATTTCTTTGAATAACTGTTATTACTTTACTAATAATCTTTGGATTCCGCCAATCGGCCGATAAATTAATTTTAATAATTTCCATTGTTTCTTAAGGCCTCTTACATAATAACCTTTCTACTGCAATTTTCAGATTTTGGCTACGGCTTTGCAAAATTTTTTCAACATATATTAGCATATATGCCTCAAAATTTTTGCTTCGCCTCGCTCAAAATCTGAAAATTTCGTTACGAAAATTATTATGTAAGAGGCCTTTAAACAACTACTAAATTAATCAAGCGATTAGGAATATAAATAACCTTCTTTGGCTCTTTATCGGCCAGCCATTTTTTAATCTTTTCTTGAGATAAAGCTAATTCTTTAACCTCTTTCTCAGAAATACATTTTTTAACTTCTATCTTGTCTCTGACTTTTCCATTAATTTGGATAATCAATTGGAAAGTTTCTTCTTCAATCAATTTTTTGTCGTATTGAGGCCATTTTTCCAAGAAAACACTCTTTTGGTGACCCAATTTTCCCCATAGCTCTTCGGCCAAATGAGGCGCCAGAGGGGCTAATAAGCGTAAGAAAATTTCCGCATCTTTTTTGGCTAAAGCCCGTTTATCTTCGGCCCAAAGATTGATGAACTCCATAAAAGAGGCAACGGCTGTATTAAATTTCATCGTTTCTAAATCATGACCGACTTTTTTAACCAATTGATGTAATTTAGATAATAACTCTTTATCGGTTTGAGAACCTAATTTTTGTTTGTTATTGAATAATTGCCAAAGCCGATTGAGAAAACGATAACAACCCTGGACCCCTCTGGTGCTCCAATTAATCATTTGACCATAAGGGCCCATAAACATCTCGTAAACTCGCAAAGTATCAGTCCCGTATTCTTTAATGACTTCGTCGGGGCGAATAACGTTATTAAAACTCTTGCTCATCTTGCGACCGTCTTCAGCTAAAACAACTCCATGGGAATAACGACGCTGATAGGGCTCAACAGTCGGCACTTTTCCTAAATCATACAAAAACTTGTGCCAAAAACGAGAATAAAGCAAATGGAGAGTGGTATGCTCCATACCGCCGTTATACAAGTCAACCGGCAGCCAATATTTTAATTTCTTAAAATCAGCTAATTCCTTATTATTCTTAGGGTCAACGTATCTTAAGAAATACCAGGAAGAGCCGGCCCAGTTGGGCATGGTGTCTGTTTCTCTTTGAGCTGGCCCACCACACTGGGGACATTTGGTCTTAACCCATTCTTTTATTTTAGCCAAAGGCGATTGGCCGGTCTCGCTAGGCTGATATTTTTTGACGGAAGGCAATTCCACCGGCAAATCTTTATCAGGGACAGCCACCGCCCCGCACTTTCGGCAATGAACAATCGGAATCGGTTCGCCCCAATAATGCTGTCGGGAAAAAATCCAATCGCGCAGCTTATACTGAATCGTTTTTCGGCCCGACTTATTCTTAGTCAGCCATTCAGTAATCTTTTTTATCGCTTCTTGAGAAGACAAGCCGCTAAACTGGCCGGAATTAACTAATTGGCCATACTCGGTATAGGGTTCTTTGGAAAGATCTCCACCACTTATCACTTCTCGAATTTCCAGGCCGTATTTTGCAGCAAAAGCATAGTCTCTTTTGTCATGAGCCGGCACAATCATGACCGCTCCGCCGCCATAAGTAGCAACCACGTAATCACTGACCCAAATCGGTATTTTCTCCTGATTAATCGGGTTTAAACAATAAGAGCCAAGAAAAACACCCGTTTTTTCCTTATCCAACTGGGTTCTTTCAAACTCGCTTTTCTTTTTAGAGTCCGAAACATATTTCCTGACTTTTTCTTTATTTTCAGGAGTGGTTAATTTGTCCAACAAAGGATGCTCTGGAGCGATAATCATGGCGGTGATACCGAAAATAGTATCAACCCGGGTGGTAAAGACGGTAATAGTAAGGGCGTGCCTTTTGATTCCACGATCTGGCGAAGCAAGGTCGTGGTCAAAAGGTACGTCCTTGATTTCGTCCATAACTACCGAAAAATTAATTTCCGTGCCATAACTGCGGCCAATCCAGTTAATCTGTTGTCTTTTGATTTTCTCCAAATAATCAACTTTTTCCAAATCATCAATTAACCGGTCAGCGTAAGCGGTAATTTTCAAGAGCCACTGCTTAAGGGTTCTTTGCTCGGTTTGGGCGCCGCAACGTTCGCACTTACCGCCAATGACTTCCTCGTTAGCCAGACCGATTTTACAACTGGGACACCAGTTAATCGGCATTTCCGACTGATAAGCCAGGCCTTTTTTAAAAAATTGCAAGAATATCCATTGTGACCACTTATAATATTCAGGGTCAGTCGTATTAATTTCCCGCGACCAGTCAAAAGAAAGACCCAGAGAATTCATCTGCTTTTTAAAAACCTTGATGTTGTCTTCAGTTACCTTGGCCGGATGAATACCGGTCTTAATGGCGTAATTCTCGGTCGGCAGGCCAAAAGCATCCCAGCCCATCGGATAAAGAACATTAAAACCCTCCATCCTTTTCTTACGGGCCAGAGCGTCTAAGGCCACGTAACTGCGGACATGGCCAACATGTAAACCATCACCCGAAGGATATGGAAATTCAACCATAATATATTTTTTCGGCTTTTTAGAAAAATCTTCGGCCTGATAAAGTTTCTGTTCGGCCCACTTCTCCTGCCACTTTTTTTCAATTTTCTGGGGATTGTATTTCATATTGATATTGTATAAGGGCGTACATTGAGATTCCACGCCCTTGCGAAGTAAGGGCGTGGTCGAAAGGCACGCCCTTAATTCTGACATTCACTCAACATTCTTAAATATACCTAATGTCACTCCTTTTTTCAAGTTAATATAAATATAAAAAAGGCCCTGTGAAAAATCACAAGGCCCATTGCCTCCAGCTTAGCTCTGGTCATACTAATCGCCGTAGACCTCGATCGGCTGTCCATTGAAGGTAGCTGGTCTCGGCTCACCCCGCTTCTCAACCTCAAAAGAATCATTGGTTGGGAAAATGAAAGTTCCTGTAGGAATTTCGACCTTGATAAACTCGAATTTATCATGAACAGCCTGAAACCTACATTCACCTTTTTCCTTTAGATTGCCGGGCCAGCCTCTGTTAAGATAGGCTATATTAGTTCTTGCACTGCCATCAGAAGGCTGATGGATAACGAAATAATCTTCTTCGTCTATTTTGCCAAAGAATAAAACACTATGACCTGTTGGCAACCCCTCAACAACTGGTTTCTGAATTATCCTAACCTTTTCCATAGCAATTACCTCCTATATTAAAATTTTCGTTGATTAAGAACTATATCCCGAATAACTCCCGGGCGTTTTTAGTTGTTTGTTCAGCCACTTTCGCCAATTTCACTCCTTTAATCTCAGCTATTTTTTCAGCTACGTATTTAACATATAAAGGTTCGTTCCGTTCGCCCCGATGAAGGACCGGGGTCAAATAAGGACAGTCGGTTTCCAAAAGAATTCTTTCCAAAGGCAAATTCTTAATGACCTTATCGTAATCGCGGGCATAGGTAATTAAACCGTTAAAACCAAAATAAAGGCCCATATCCATTAATTTCTCGGCTTGCGACCAGCGACCCATAAAACAATGGAGAACTCCTTTAAGTTGGGACGAACCGGCTCCCGGACAACTAAAAGGACAATTAGCGCAACCATCCGACAAACAAGCTAAAATCTCAATCAAATCGTCATAGGCCTTGCGGCAATGGAAAATGACCGGCTTGCCTGTTTGTTGAGCCAATTCCAAATGCTCTAACAAGACCTCTTTTTGTTTATCTTTGGCTGACTGACTAATTTCATCGTTGTATTCCAGACCGATTTCGCCCATAGCCACTGCCTTGGGATTGTTTAATAATTCTCGGTATCTATCCGGCTCAAATTCTTCCAATTCCCGACTTTCTCCTTGAGCATCCTTATCCTGCTTAAGATTATCCAGATGAACATGGCTGGGATGAAGCCCGACGGCTGCATAAACTCCTTCGGGATATTTCTTGGCATACTCAACCGCCCGACGGCTGGTGCTGTATTGGGCACCGACATTAATCAGCCAAACATTTTCTTTCAAAGTCCGTTTGATTACTCCATCACCATCCTCTTTGTAAGCGTTAAAATTAACATGGGCATGACTATCAATTAAAAAAGGCTGAGCCATAAAAATATTTACAACCGGGGGAATAAGGCCGCGGTTTTTTTATTTTGCCTGAGTTGCTCTAAGATTTTCTGAGAAGTTTCCGGCATAAATGGCTCTAATAGATGGCTGATTTCTTTTAGAGCTCCAAAGAGCGCTCTTAAGGCCTTGTCTGTTTTCTCGGAATCGGTTTTGACTAATTCCCAAATCTTATTTCTGTCAACAAACTCATCGCAGGCGCTAATTAATTGCCAAATTGACTCTAAGGCCTCATGAAGCTTTATTTCTTCCATAGCTTTTTGGTATTTTTCTTGGATAGATTTGATTTTCACTTCAGCGACCACGTCCTTGTTCCGTAAGGACGTGGAGTCGCAAGGCACGCCTTTGAGATTAACTTTCTCTGACAAAGTCAAGACCCGGCTGACTAAATTACCCAAACCATTGGCTAAATCGGAATTATATCGTTCTTCAAAACGCTTAATTGAAAAATCACCGTCCTGACCAAAAGAAATCTCCCTCAATAGAAAATACCTTAAGGCATCAGTGCCATATTTCTCAGCTAAATAAACCGGGTCAATAACATTGCCTAAGGTCTTGCTCATTTTTTGACCGTCAATCGTAAAAAAGCCGTGGACAAATATTCTTTTAGGCGGTTCTAAACCAACCGCTAAAAGCAAGGCCGGCCAAAAAATAGCGTGGAATTTAACAATGTCTTTAGCAATCAAATGCAAATCAGCCGGCCATAATTCTTTAAATTGCTTTGGATTATTTTCATAGCCAATAGCGGTGATATAGTTTTGGAGAGCCTCCACCCAGACGTAAATTTTCTGTTCCCTGTCAAAAGGTAAATCAATTCCCCATTTTACTTTTTGACGGGAAATAGAAAGGTTACCCAAATCTTGTTCCAATAGCGAAAGAGCTTCCTTTTTTCGTTCAGCTGGCTCAATAATCATCTGACCAGTAGTAATCAGTTTTTTGACTTGGGGCAAAAAATCTTTCAATTTGAAAAAATAGTTGGTTTCTGAAACTAACTGAGGCTCTTTTTTATGAACCGGACATTTGCCGTCAACTAAGTCTTTTTTGAAAATAAAATCCTCGCAATTAGGACAATAAAGTGCCTTATATTCGTCTTGATAAACTTTGCCACTTTCTTTAAGTTTCAATAAAAATTTGGTTACCCCTTTTTGATGTCGTTTTTCGGTCGTCCTGATAAAATCATCATTGGAAATATCCAATTTCCGCCAGGCATCCTTAAACTGTTGGGCTATTTTATCAACAAATTCTTGAGGCGACTGACCGGCTTTTCGGGCAGCTTGAGCAATATGTTCGCCGTGTTCATCAGTGCCGGTCAGAAAGAAAACTTTTTCGCCTTGTTGCCGATGATAACGCGCCAAAACATCAGCCGCTATAGTCGTATAAGCCGTGCCGATATGAGGCGGTTGATTAGTATAGTAAATAGGAGTGGTTATATAGAATTTCTTAGCCATTTATTTATTACTGACGATTACCACAAACTCGCCTCTCGGTTCTTTGATCTGCTCAATAACTTCTCCGACCTGGCCGCGATAAACGGTCTCGAATTTTTTGGTTAATTCGCGGCAGACGACAACTCGCCTGACGGGAGATTGCTCCGCTTCGCTCGCAATGACAAATGACAATTCCTTTAATGTTTTAATAATCCGGTGAGGCGACTCGTAAAAAACAACCGTATGTTTGGCTTGAGCGACTTCTTCAAAAAATTTCTTTCTCTTTTTCTTAGCCGGCGGAAAGCCGAGGAAAATAAATTTGTCAGCTGAAAAACCGGAAATGCTCAAAGCGGCAATCAGGGCCGAAGGACCGGGTACAGGAATAATTTTTAAATCGGGCAGCTGGTTAACTAAATAATTAATTAACTTAGCTCCCGGGTCACTGATGCCTGGCGTGCCCGCTTCCGAAACTAAAGCTATTTTTTGACCCTGTTTTAATCGTTCCAAAACATATTTAATTTTAGTCAGACGGCTGTGCTGATGATAACTAACAACCGGCTTACCAATTCGGTAATAAGCTAAAAGTTTCTTAGTTGTCCGAGTGTCTTCAGCCAAGACCAAATCAACCTCTTTTAAAATTTTCAATCCTCTTAAAGAAAAGTCCCCTAAATTACCAATAGGAGTAGCCAGGACGTATAAATTAGCCATGGTTCAATTGTATCTAAAAACTGTCCCTTCTGGCAAGGACAGTTTCTGATAAAATTAATTTTGGCTTTCTTCAGGCCTCCTTCTTCTGTAGGTCTTTTAAAAACTCAGCGACGGCCGCCGCCAAAGGAACGGCCAAAATAATTCCCAAAATACCGGCTAACTTGCCGCCGATAAGTAAGGCAATAATAATAACGACCGGGCTAAGTCCAACCGCTTTCCTCATCACTTGAGGAGCCAGTAAGTAATTCTCTAATTGCTGAACGACAATATAAAGAATAACAACCAATAAAGCCAAAAAAGGCGATTGAAAGAAGGCCAAAACGACAGCCGGCAAAGCGGCCAAGACCGGTCCGACATAGGGAATAATTTCAAAAAGAGCGGCAATTAAGGCCAAGACTAAAGCATATTTAATCCCCAAAAAATAAAGGCCGATAAAAATGAGCAAGCCGATAATCAACATCAGGATAAGTTGACCCCTTAGCCAGCTGCCAATTTTGCCCTCAATCCGATCAATTAAACCAGTCAAATAAGCCTGATGCTCGCTAGGCGTTAAAGAAACCAAAAATCTTTTAGCTCCTTTTTCCTGAACGGCCAAATAAAAGGAAATGACTAAAATAATGATAGCCGAAAGAAAACCGCCAAAGAAGCCGATTGTCGTTGATAAAACATTGGAAGCGGCTTGAGTCAATTTACCGCCAATCCGGTCTAAAAAGGTTTGTAAATTGGTTCCTAGATTGTAATCTTGCCACCATTGCTGAATACTTAAGCCCACTTTCTCAACAATTTCCGGGAAATGGACAGCTAATTGCTTAACCTGATTGGCTAAAGGAGGAAAAATTAAGGTAACAATTAAGCCAATCAGTAAAAAGAGAAGCAAATAGATAAAAAGGACCCCTAAAAGACGAGGGACCTTATTCCGCTGCAGCCAACTAACCGGGCCGTTAATAGCCGCGGCAATAATTACGGCTACAAAGACGACCATCAAAATATCGCGAATCAGGTAAAGGAAAAGCAGGGCCAATGAGATAGCAATTACCCGGAGGATGGTTGAAGTAGAGATATTGATTGTTTGAGACTGGTTCATAAAGTTAAAATTTTCTCAAATCTCCGCTTATCCTTAAAGGGACCAATTAAAGCCAAATTAAGTTTGTCCGGCTGAAAAATATCTTGAGCTACTCGCTGAATGTCGTTAACAGTTACTGTTTCAATTTTAGCAAATTTTTCCTCTAAGGTCAAAATCTCATTGGTCAAGAGCTCTTGAGTCCCAAAAAAAGAGGCCTGAGCATCGGAAGATTCCATGCTAATCAAGGAGCTTCCCTTGATATAATCCTTGGCTTTTCTCAGTTCGGCCGGCCCAACTTTTTGACCAGCTATTTTTTTATACTCTCCCAAAATTATTTTAATCACTTTTTCTATTTTATCATTATCGGTACCAGCTTTGGCAAGCAGGAATCCAGTATCGGTGTCATTGGAAGCGCCGGCGCTGATATGATAAGCTAAGCCCATTCTTTCCCGAACTTTTATAAAAAGCCGCGAACTCATGTTGCCGCCTAAAATCGTCCCCAATATGCCCAAAGCATACTTATCCGGATGAAAAATATCATAAGCCCGAACACCTAAACAGAGATGGCTCTGGTCAGTTTTTTTGTAATAAACTAAAGCAGCCGGTTTATGCTGCCTTTCTTTAACCGATAATTTCTCTTTGGGCTTGAGGGCATTGATTTTTTGAAAATATTGCTTAACTTTATTTAAAGCCGAAGAATGATTGAGCTGACCAGCTAAAACAACCAATGTGTTTTGAGCTGAATAATGTTCTTTTAAATATTTAGTAAACTGTTCTCTTCTAACGCTGTTAATTAATTCCTTGGTGCCGATTACTGACCAGCCAGCTGGCTGGTTGCCGTATAAAAGATTGGTCCAAAGCTGGTCGACATACTCGCTGGGCGTATCTAAATACATATTCAGCTCTTGTAAAATAGTCCCTTTCTCCCGATTAATCTCGGCTTGCTCTAATTTTGAATTTAAATAAATATCACTGACCCAATCCAAAGCCAAATCCAAATGGCCAGCGTCAACTTTAGCCCAAAAGCCGGTATGTTCCTGACCGGTAAAAGCGTTGTAATGACCGCCAATTTTATCCAGGGGCTCGATTAATTTTAAAGTATTGGGACGTTTCTTTGTCCCTTTAAAAAGCATGTGCTCCAGGAAATGAGACAATCCGTTAATTTCTTTGGTCTCATATTTGGAGCCGGTGCCAACCAAAACTAAAATACTGACCGTCTTGGTCTCTTTGACCGGTACGGTAATAATCCTTAAACCGTTTTTAAGAGTTGTTTTCTTATAATTATTTCCCATGTAATTCTTTTTCCCAACGATAGGCCATTTTAAAATTAACTTTATACTCAACAATCCGGCCATCCTTAATTTCAACGTTTTGTCCAATAATACTAACTCCGGTAATATTCTTTTTTTGCTGACAGGCCTGACTAATTGCTTGCTTTAAAGCGTCCTCAAAGCTTTTTGGAGAAGTGCCGATTAACTCTTTAACTTTAATTAGAGTCATTATTCTCACCCCCTTTCCAATTTTTCTCTTAAATAACCGACTAATTCCTTAATTTTTATCCTTTCCTGTTTCATCGTGTCGCGGTGGCGGATAGTTAAATCATCTTTTTTAAAACTGTCAAAATCAACGGTTAAGCAATAAGGAGTGCCGATTTCGTCCTGGCGGCGATAGCGCCGGCCAATGGAACCGACTTCATCATATTGAGACATCCAATGAACTTTGAGCGAATTATAAACCTCCTTAGCTTTCTTAACCAAATTCTTTTTATTCCTAACTAACGGCAAAACGGCTACCTTTATCGGAGCCAACTCTTTATCCAAACGCAAAACTACTTCTATTTCCTTTTTGGCTTCGGTAGTCTCGGTGCGACCGCCCTTAACTTCTTGATAAGCTTCAACCAAAAAAGCTAAGACACTGCGGTCAGCCCCGGCCGAGGTTTCAATAATATGAGGAATAAACTTCTTTTTGGTCTGTTCGTCATAATAGCTCAAATCCTGACCGCTGTGCTTGCTGTGATTAGACAAATCCCAATCGCCACGGTCGTGGATTCCCTCTATTTCATCCCAACCCCAGGGAAATTTGTACTCAATATCAACCGCTTTTTTAGCATAGTGAGCTAATTCGTCCGGCCGATGCTCCCGGAAACGCAAATTGTCCTTTTCAATTCCCAAGCCAACATACCAATTCATTCGTTCTTTCTTCCAGTAATCAAACCACTTCTTTTTTTCTTTGGCGTCCGGTTCAACAAAATACTGCATCTCCATTTGTTCAAACTCGCGAGTTTTGAAAATAAAATAACGAGTAGTAATTTCGTTGCGAAAAGCTTTGCCAATTTGGGCGATACCGAAAGGAATCTTCAAGCGCATAGTATCTTTCATAAATTGGTAATTCATATAAATACCCTGACAGGTCTCCCCTCTTAAATAAGTTACGGCTGTTTCGCTTTCAACCGGCCCGATAAAGGTTTTCATCATCAAGTTAAATTTTCTTTCTTTAGTTAATTCTCCGCCGCAGTCCGGACATTTATTCTCTTTTAAATAATCCTTACGAAAACGACGATGGCACTTTTTACATTCAACCAAAGAATCAGCAAAACCAGCTGTTAAATGGCCGGAGGCCTGCCAGACCTTAGGCGACATCAAAATACTGGCATCTACGCCAACGATATCGTCACGATACTGAGTCACTGTCTTCCACCAATTTTGCTTAATATTATTCTTCAGCAGAGCGCCCAGAAAACCATAATCGTAGCAACTTTCAAAACCGCCGTAAATCTCGCTGGAGGGGGCAATGAAACCTCGGCGCTTACAAATAGAAATAATTTTTTCCATGGTAACCATACCAATATCTTAACACAGCTAAAAAAAAAGTAAATTAGCCGCAAAAAATCAAATAAAAATCCGCATTGAATATATCCCTTTATTATAAGGACTTTTTACTCTCTAATTTACTGCCGTTGATTGGAGCTGAGAAAGTTTTTGATAGACGCCGCCTTTGGAAATTAGCTCTTGGTGATTGCCCTGTTCGACAATTCTGCCTTTTTCTAAAACCAAAATTAAATCAGCTTTTTGAATGGTGCTTAAGCGATGAGCGATAATAAAAGTGGTTCGGCCTTTGATTAAACGACTTAACGCTTCCTGAATCAGTCTTTCGGTAGCTGTGTCCAAACTGGAAGTAGCTTCATCCAAAATCAAAATTTTAGGATCTCTCAGAATTGCCCGGGCAATGGCTACGCGTTGTTTCTGGCCAGTGGAAAGTTTAATACCTCGTTCGCCGACCAGCTGCTCATATTTTTTAGGAAACTTTTGAATAAATCCGTGGACATGAGCGGTTTTGGCCGCTTCAATAATTTCTTTATCAGTGGCTTTTTGTTTTCCATAGCCAATATTGTTCTTAATCGTATCATTAAAGAGAGTTATTTCTTGAGGAACAACAGCGATGTTCTTTCTTAAAGATTCCAAGGTTGTTTCGGAAATATCTTGGCCATCTATCAATATTCTTCCCTGACTGGGGGTATAATAACGGGAAACCAAGTCCACCAAGGTAGTCTTGCCCACCCCACTTTCGCCGACCAAAGCGATCATTCGGCCGGGCTTAACCCTAAAACAAATATCGCTCAAAACCCGCTGATGATCTCGATAACTAAAGCTGACATGAGAAAATTCAACCCTGCCTTGAATGTCTTTTAATTCTTTTCTCCTCGTCCGGTATGGCTCTGGCTTAACGCCGAGAAGTTTTAAAGCCCGTTGAATGGCCGTTAAACCGGTTCTAATTATCCGGTAATCGTTAGCCAATATGCCAAAAGGACGATAAGCCAAACTGACATAACCGATAAACATAACTAATTGACCGGTAGTGATTATCTTTTCCCTTAGAAAGAAAATGGCCAGGCCAAAAACAAAAACGAATCCTAAACTAAAAATTGTTTGCTGCCAAATATTAAGCTCGCGCCAAATATCCATAAATTTTTTACCCTGCAGACCAACTCTGTCTCTGAAATTTTTGGCTGTCTTCTTTCTTTCTCTTTCTTCGCCGGTGGAGGATTTGACTGTTTGGATATTAAGAATAGAGTCGTAAAGATCGCCATAAGCTCGTTCATAAAGTTTATTCATTTTCTTCTGAGCTTTAATAATTGGTTTGGTTTTCCAAACAGAGGCCAGGGAATAAAAAACTAAAACAATAAAAAGCAAAAAGGTCAAGCGCCATTCAACTAAACTCATGATGACCAAAGCGCCAACAACCGTTAAAAAACTCGGCCCGATATCAAAGACAATTTGGCTTATTATCGTTTCTAAATAATCAGCTCCTCGATAAGCCCGCCTAATTATCTCGCCCATTTTTTTGTGCTTATGAAAGCTCAAGGGCAAATCTAAAAGATGGCCAGACACCTGAAGAAGAAGGTCGTTGTTCGCGTCAATGCCGATATAAGAACCTTGGGTTTGGACAAACCGACTAGTCCAATCGCTAATTAAAGCCAAAATTAACCAAAACAAAAGGACGGCTCCAATTAACTGAAGCCGAGCGGATTCCAGGATAGCGATATCAACCAAGCGGCCGTAGATATAGGGAATAATCGCACCGATAAAAGAGCCGCCTGTGGCAACAAGGGCTATCAGATAAACCTTCTTTTTATACTTCCTCAAATACTGCCAAATAATTTTTGAATCCTTTAATATTTTCATATTAATTAAATAAACCCGGCTAATAGAATTGCCGGGGAGGTCTTCTTAGATTTTAGGAGTCCGACTCCTAAAAAAGGATACCACCAATAATTGAATTATTCAACAACGATACCATCTTGCCGATTGACATTGGGGTCATCGGGCAAGTCAGTATCAATAGCCGAACTAATACTTTCTAAGCTTAAACCAGTAAAAGTATCCTGACCAGTTGCTTTTGATTGACCAGTCAGTTCAACAAAACCGCCTAAGTGGGCTAAACCCGGGGTGATGGCTACCTGAAAAGCAACTTGTTTGACTGGCAAGAGGAAGCCGGTAGCAGCCGGTATATCACCAATCTGCCAAGTCAAGCGGCCGGTTTGAGAATTATAATTCAAATTCTCGTTATTCGGGCTAAAATTGTTCTGCCACCGAACATGAGGCGGCAAAGAGGCTTCTACTTTAACCTGTTTTAAATCACTGGCCGTATTAATTAAGCGCCATTTAATCGTATAAGTAGTTGTCTGGCCAACTTTTGGCGGAATTGGTCCGCTATTAGAAATTAAATCATCGTAGTAATAACCTTTGGCCTGCAAAGTCAATTGACTGGCCACCTTACTGATTAACTGGCTCTGGCCGGCGATTTGAATATCTCCGAGGGAGAGAGGCGGCTGACTGGAATCAATCTTAACTGTATTTATTATTTTAAAGTTCTTGTCACTGTAATTGTTAATCGGCAGAGGGTCTTTGACTTTAACCGAAAAAGTCAGCTGGCCGTCTTGATGAGGCCCTAAAAACTCCAAAGCGGGTAAATTACTTGTTTTCCAGGTAATCGTCTGGCTGGCTCCATCAAAAGAACCCTCCTTCGAATCTAAGCTGGTTAAATCTAAAGCGGCCCCTTCCAGCTTTGAAGTAATGATTACCTCTTTAATAACCATATCGGTGGTATTTTGATAATCAACCAAATAGGTCAGTTTTTCGCCGACTTGGCTAATATAGTCGGTTTGACCATTAACTGTCTGACTGACCGATAAAGGAGAAAGAGAAATCTCCAAAGCGCTGACCGTTTCAGCAATGGGCGTAAACTTTTCCTCCTCGAAAATACCTAATTCAGCTTTGAATGATTTGGATTGACCCTCCTCTCCCTGAATGAGACCTTGAATAAAAATTTTTCCCTCCTGGCCAGCCATTAAACCATCCAGTAACCAGATGCTATCTTCCTCCAATGGCTGGGGCTCGGCTGACTGAAAAGTAAAGCCGTTCGGATAATCAATCCGCACGCGCAAATTATCAAAAGAAACTTCGGCTTGATTTAAATATTTTAAAGAGAATTTAAATGACTGACCGCTGACTAAATGACTGGGCAGGTCTAAATCCAAAATCAAGGGGACAGAAATTATCTTAGTCGTAAACTCGGTCCGATTAGTAAAAGTGGAACTAAGGCCACTCGGTTGATAACTCAGTTCAGCCCAGGCCTTTTTCTCTTCGCCCTGTAAACCAATAATTCTGGCTGGCAAATCTACTTGGTTTTCTTGGCCGATAACCAAGTCGGGTAAATCGATTATTTGGACTAAATCCTCTGTTTGAGAAGGAATTGATTGGTCGGGATAATGGAAAACTAATTCGACTTGAGTTAAATCTAAGCGAGTTTGATTTTGATATCTAACAGTATAAGTTGTTTCTTCACCGCTAATCACTCTTTCAGCTCCTTTTATCTCTAATCTGATCTTATCCTTATCGAAAGAAGTTAAGCCCTGCCAAAAAAACCAGCCGATAATCATTAGAAAGACAAAGCCGGCTAGGCTGCCAAAGAGCCAGTATTTTTTTTGCCTCGGTGAAAGACCTCTCTTTTCTAATCCTGGCCACTCCGAAAGCGCTTTCTTTTCCGGCTGACGACCAGGCTGAAAGGCCTCGGGCGGTCTGACCCGTTCTTCAAATTCTTCACCTGGTTTGTAGATTTTCTTTTTTAATTCTTCTAAGGCCATTGTTTTATCTTAACAGACGGAGCGCCTTTTGTAAAAAAAGGCAAGAATGTATTTTCTCTCTAAAAAGAGAGTTGATTAAAGAAGCGATTGTTTGTTTGCCTTGGCCATAGCCTAGTAATTCTAATAACTGTTTTTCGAAATTGTTAATTATTACTTTCGGTTCTACTTCTTCTTGGTCAAGCTTCTGAAAACTGGCTAGAATTAACTGCCAGATTTGAGGGTCTTTTTCCGGGCCAATGACAGTTTTATCAATAATTTCAGCTAAATAATAGGCGGTAGCTAAATAAGGTATTTGTTGGTGAAGTCGAGGAAACCTTTCGATGGTTTCGGCGCCAGTAATAATGTCCAAGTTTTTGCTCGGAGCGACTAATAAATAGCTATGTAGAAAAAGCTCCAAATGGCCTTTTAGTTTGGATTGATTTTTCCGAACTGCTTTAGCCCTGACCAAAATCTTACCAAAATCTTTGGTGTAAATAGTTAATAAGCGATCAAATTCACCTGAATTATTTCTTTTAATAATAATTCCTTGGGTTTTGTAAAGCATGTTATTTTTCAAGGAATCGTTCTATTGAATCAAGTGGGATTATTTCTTCAGATAAAGAATCTAAGTCAAGGGAATCTGTCTTCTCAGAGAAATAAACTGGCTTCCTCTTTCCTAAAGCATAACCAATCTCAATTTTTACAAGTGTTCCAACATAGCCATCAGGGTCTATTACATATAAAGCTTCGGAGTCGTCGATTGCCCGGAAGTGATCTTGGCAGAGTTTTTTCATTGTTTCCATACCAAGTTTATCTTTATCGAGGCCGGAATCTAAATTTGGAAACAATGCCTCGATACCCGCCTCTCTAAATTTTTGTATCGCTTCTCGGATAAGGTCTTTGTATTTTAAACTTGAACTTAGACAAATTGTTTTCATATTTTGAAAATTGATTACGAGCTATTGAAATCAATAATTCATTTCGTCTCCTCTGACGGCCTCTTTATTTCCTAATTCCCAGCCAGACTTTTTGGTTGTCTAGCTTCAGTTCTTTTTCTACTAAGAAGATTTCTTTTCTCTTGGCGCCAGCTTCTATTTGAACAGCCGAAACTTCTTTTTTGATTTCTGGCGCTTGCTTTTGGATTAATTTATTCAAAGAAGGGACGGTTGAATAACACAGGTAAATCTTATCTCTCGGTTTTAAGCCGCCGTCTTTGCGCATCCCTTGAACTAAACGAACCAAATCTCTAATCAGGCCGGCTGCTCTTAACTCCACAGTCAGCTTAGTATCTAATTTAATCTCTTTGCCGAAAACCACTTCTTTAACATTAACTTCCTCGGCCAACAAATCAGCCAATTCTTTATCAGTCGCTATTGGCTTATTATTAACAACCAATTTTTCGAGCGGTTGTCTTACTTTAATACCGGCCTTAGCTCTTTGGGCTAAACCAATAGCCGCTATTTGCCGCACTTCTGACATCTTCCCTGCCAATTTTTTATCAATCAATTTCTTATCGGGCTTGGGGTAATCACTTAGATGAACCGAATAGCCTTTTTCTAAATGTTGATATACTTCTTCAGTCAAGAAAGGCAGAAAAGGAGCAGTTAACTTAGCTAACTTCAATAGAACAAAAGAATAAACTTTTTGGGCTTCTTTTTTTTCTGAAGGACTGGCTGGTTTTTGGAATCGCCGACGGGAACGCCGAACATACCAGTTAGAAAAATCCTCTAAGAAATTGTCTATCAAACGGGCTGCCTTAGTCAATTCATACTTGTCCATCCACTCAATCATTTCTTGATTAAGCGTATTGACCAGAGAAACAATCCATTTATCCAAAACATTTTTCGGCTGGACTGACTGGGGAGCCAGACATTCTTTTTCTGTATAAGTATCCAAAAAAGTAAAAGAATTCCAAAGAGTCAGAATGGTTCGGCGGAAGGTCTCGGCAATTCTTTTTTCAGAAACAATATAATCCTCGCCCATTGGGGTACTGGTCAATAAGTAATAGCGCATGGCATCAGCCCCGTATTTATCGAAAATAATCTCGGGGTCAGGATAATTTTTCAAACGCTTAGAAAGCTTTTTGCCGTCTTCGCCCAGAACCATGCCATTAACAATAACGTTTTTGAAGGCGGGTTGATTTTTACCCAGACCGATATTCTTCAAAGTTAAAGCCGTGGCCAAAACATGCAGGGTATAAAACCAGCCCCGGGTCTGGTCAACGCCTTCGGCAATAAAATCAGCCGGAAAAGATTTTTTAACTAATTTTTTGTTTTCAAAAGGATAATGCCATTGGCCGTAAGGCATTGAGCCCGATTCAAACCAGCAGTCAAAAACTTCCAATGTTCTTTTCATTGTTCCTCCGCAAGAACAAGGAATGGTTATTTGGTCAACAAAAGGTCTGTGTAAATTCAAATTTCCCTGGTCATCAAAAGGCAGTTTTTTAAATTTGAGAGGTTCTAATTGACCGGGTCGAATAAGCTCTTTTTCTCTATTGTCAGCTATTTTTTCATTAGATAAACCTTGGCTAGCTCCTTTAAGAATCCAAATAGGATCGCCATGGCTCACAATTAAAATATTTTTACCCAGGTATTTGTTATCCACGGCCAAAAGTAAATTCATCATCCTTTTTTTAACCTGTTTAAGATTTTCGCCGTCCGGCGCCTTCTGGTCAAATTTCCTCAAATTGTTATTTTGAAAATAGGCGTGGTATTCCTTAACTGGCCTACTCTTAAACTTGCCGAATTCAACATCGCGCAAACGTTTGTCATAAATAACGTCAATCCCTAAAGATTGGCTAATAATGGAAGCGGTTTGTCGAGTACGGTAAAAATCGGAACTGAAAATTAAGTCTATTTTAGCTTTCTTTAATTTAGGAATTAATCGTTTGATGTCCGTTCGGCCGTTTGAATTTAGTCCTTCTTTCTGATTTTCTCGGTCGGTATAAATTATCCGCTTTAGATTATTAATCGTTTGGCCGTGACGAAGAATATAGTAATTATTCCTTTTGGCTTTTTGAGCTAATCCCTGAAGACTGCCAATTGTTTCTGTTTGGCCGCATTTTTGACATTGCCAAATAGGAATAGGCGTTCCCCAATAGCGATTGCGGGAGATAGACCAGTCACGAGCGCCTTCCAGCCATTTGCCAAAACGGCCTTCTTTGAAATGACTAGGCACCCATCTGATTTTTTTGTTATTGGCAACTAATTCTTTTTTGAATTTGCTCACCGCTACATACCAACTGTTAATCGGGTAATAGAGCAAGGGACTATCACAACGCCAACAAAAAGGATAGGCGTGGACTATTTTTTCTTCTCTAAAAAGCAGTTTTCTTTCTTCCAAATCATTTTTGATATCTTGGTCGGCTTGTTTAACGAATTTGCCTTCGCCCGGAATCCCCAGTCCTCTGATTATTTTCCCTTCTTCGTCAACCGTAACCAAACCGGGTAAATTTTCTTTTTTCCCCAACTCCATATCCTCTTCGCCAAAAGTAGGAGCAATATGGACCAGACCAGTCCCGTCTTCCGTCGAAACAAAATCAGCCGGAACAACCCGATAGCCCGGCTTGTCCAATTCCATCGGGTAAAGAGCCTGATATTCTTGACCAATCAAATTCCGTCCCTTGAATTCTTCAAGTGTTTCGCGCTTATCTCCTAAAACAGACAGCCGGGCTTTAGCCAAAATTAAATATTCGTCGTTTAATTCAACTTTAACATAATCAAAATCAGGGCCAACCGCGACAGCCGTATTGGCAGCCAAAGTCCAAGGGGTGGTCGTCCAAACAAGCAAATATGTGCTCTTTTGCCCCTTTATAGGAAACTTAATATAGACTGATTCGTCTTCTACTTCCCGATAGGCCCCCGGCTGGTTTAGTTCAAAATTAGATAAAGGCGTTCCGCAACGAGGACAATAGGGGGTTACTCTAAAATCCTGATAAACTAACCCTTGATCCTGTAATTGTTTTAAAACCCACCAGACGGACTCAATGTACTCGTTATCCATAGTCGCGTAAGCTCGAGAAAAATCAGACCAGCGGGCAATTCGATTAAAGATTTTATACCAGTCATTAATACAGAGAAAAACCGATTTGCGGCAAGCTTGGTTAAATTTCCTGATTCCGAATTTTTCAATATCTTTTTTGTTCTTCAGCCCCAATTCCTGCTCAATCATATTTTCTACCGGCAAGCCATGGCAGTCCCAGCCGACCCGCCAAAAAATACGGCGTCTTCTCATTGCCCAGTAGCGCAGAACAATGTCTTTAATTGAACTGGCCAAAATATTGCCATAGTGAGGCAATCCGGAAGCAAAAGGCGGACCGTCGTAAAAACTAAAAAAGGGTTTCTTCTGGCGAAGCTTAACTGACTTGGCAAAAATATCTTCTTTCTGCCAAAACTTAAGTATTTTCTTTTCTATTTTGGGGATTTGGTCCATATACAACAAAATATTTTTAGAAAGAGGCGAGATGAGAAAATGCCGGAGCTTTGTTTACCTCGGCTATTCTCCTGTAGAGAAGCCACTTTTCGACATTTCGTATCTTTCAAGATACGTCTTTAACTCATCTCGTCCTAAGAAAAGAATAGAGGGATCAGTTGGTTTCCTTCTAAAAATATTTTATTAATAAGGTGCGAAATTATACTTATTTTACATCTTCTCTGGCGCTGAAATTCCCATCAGCTTCAAAGTATCTTTTAAAACAATTTGAGTCGCTTTGACTAAACTAAGCCGAGCCTGACTTAGCTCTTTATTTTTCTCATCTAAAACTCGACATTCTTCATAGAATTTATGAAAACTATTAGCTAATTCTAAAGAATAATAGGGCAGTCGCTGGACTTGGTAATCGCCAGCCGTTTCCTCAATAATTTCCGGAAATTTAATTAGCTGACGAATCAGATTTAACTCAGTCGAATTCTTAAGGGCGTGCATTGAGATTCCACGCCCTTGCGAAGCAAGGACGCGGTCGAGAGGTACGCCCTTAAGATTTGCCATCTTCCTCAAAATACTACAAATCCGGGCTTGGGCATATTGGACATAATAAACCGGATTCTTGGCTGACTGTTCTTGGGCCAAGGCCAAATCAAAATTCAAGTGCGTATCCGAAGATTTCTGTAAAAAGAAAAAACGGACCGCATCAGGACCAACCTGTTTCAATAATTCATCCATCGCTACGTATGCCCCGGCCCTCTTAGACATTTTCTTTTTCCCGCCCTTTTCTAAAATTGTTACAAATTGCAGAAGAATAATCTTTAACTTACCTTTATATCCTAATGCTTCAACCCCGGCCATTAATCCAGGGACATCGCCATGATGGTCAGCTCCCCAGATATTAATCACCTCGTCAAATTTCTTGCCCTCAAACTTATATTGATGTAAAGCGATATCACCAGCCAAATAGGTTTTGCCGCCATCTTTTTTAACCACTACCCTGTCTCGTTCATCGCCGAACTTGGATGATTTAAACCACTGAGCCCCTTCTTTCTGCTCAATCAAACCTTTTTCAGCTAAATATTTCAAGACCTTGTCTACTCGGCCTGACTGATGTAAGTCTGACTCAAAAATCCATTCGTTGTATTTAATCCCCAATTTATCGGTTGTCTTTTGAACTGAATCTTTAATAATATACTTAGCCGCCAATTGGCCAGCTTTAAAAGGGTCTTTTTCTTTTATTTTCTTGGCCAACTGGTTAATGTATTCTCCCTTGTATTTGGCTTCTTTATCCTTTAAAACCGAATGGCCTAAACTTAAAATCTGCTGACCATAATCATTAACGTAATAGGCCTTTTCTGTTTTGAAACCAGCTTTTTGCAAAAGATTAGCCAGAACGTCGCCATAAGGACCGCCCCGGGCATTGGCCACGGTTAAAGGTCCGGTTGGGTTAGCGGAAATAAATTCCACCTGAACTTTTTTGCCTTTGCCTATATCCAATTGACCATAATCATCAGCTTGTTTAATAATTTCAGCTAATCCCTCCTGAAGGGCTTCTTGAGATAAAAAAAAGTTGATAAAACCCGGTCCAGCTTTTTCCACTTTTTCAAACATCGGATTATCTTTCAACTTTTCGACTATCTTTCCTGGGTCAATCTTGACCGTCAGAGCTACATTCGTCGAATAATCACCAAATTCAGGGTTGGCTGGATGCTCTAAATGAACCTTTTTCTTAATAATCTCTTTAATTAATTTCTCTATTTTCTCTCTAAGCATATTTCCATCATAGCTTATTATCGCGATTTACTCAAGCTGGTATTGACAATTTATAGTATAATATGGTATAGTTATGATAGTCTACCACGAAAATCATAAATAAGGAGGGAAGATATGAGAGAAATGATAAAACTCATCGCCGTGGTGATTGGAGTAATTCTGATCGTCTTCGGTCTTGTCGGTATCGAATCCATACCTTCACACGATGCTATTGGACAACCAATCAATCAGGGCGATATAGGAGACTATGTTGCAATAACAATGATTGGTTTGATAATATTTGGCCTGGCTGCCTTCAAAGGATGGCTTGATGCCGAATTTCTTAATCACGAACATTAATCAACTATTGCAATAAAGGCCGGAGCGAGTTTGCTCTGGCCTTCTTTTTTTCCTAAAATCCGTATTATAGAGTCACAGCCCATTTTTTTGATTTTCTCAAGATTGCTGAATTCCCGTTATGGAGTTATGGATCTGCGGATGATAAATATAGCGCAAAAATTGAGATACTTTAATAGATAGCATATAATAAAACCATGCCGACTTTAGCCACTAATCCCCGAGCCAAATACGACTACCACATCTTAGAAACCTTTGAAGCAGGGCTGGTTTTGGCCGGCCATGAAGTTAAGGCCGTTAAAACTGGCCATATGAGCTTAAAGGGTTCTTACGTGACCATCAAAAATGAGGAGACCTGGCTGATTAACGCTTTTATTCCGCCTTATCAACCAAAAAACACGCCGGCCGATTATCAGCCCGACCGGACCAGAAAACTGCTCTTAAACAAAAAAGAAATCAAGAGCTTAATTGGCCAGTCAAAACAGAAAGGCTTGACTTTAGTCCCTTTGCGGGTTTATACTAAAAAAGGAAAAATTAAGCTGGGATTTGCTTTAGGCCGCGGTAAAAGACAGTTTGACAAACGCCAAAAAATTAAAGAGAGGGAAGTCAAAAGGAAAATTGACCGGGCCTTGAGAGAGAAATAATGGGCCCGCCAAAGGCGGACGCTTAATTTTTTAACAAAATCAGGGATTTTGAAAAAATTCGCGGGGGTGCCAGGCATCGATGGGAAGTAATTTCAAAATAGGCAAGCCAAGCGGAACCTTGTTAACTTCCATAAAATAATTGCCAACTTAAAAGTTGCTCCTGCTTACATTTAAGTAAGCAGCATCTGCTTGATTGACTCTCGATAGATAAAGCAGGTGTCATTGATCGAGATAGACAGAACTTGAGTTAGGCAGTTCTGTTCGAAAATTGCTAACTAAGGACAATGGGATTTTGTCCCTTTTATACCCATTGTCTCGAAAAAACCAAAAGGGACTAAACTTGTAGAATATTTTGAGAGAGCTTTCTAGACAGCGGTTCAACTCCGCTCACCTCCACTCGAGTTATTAAAACAAGACTTATCCAAAGAAAACCACGCGTCAACAATCAAATAAGATTAAGTCCGATTCGGCTGATTGATGAAAATGGTCAGAATTTAGGCATTGTTGAGACCAACAAAGCTTTAGAAATAGCCCGAGAAAAAGGGCTTGATTTAATTGAGATAGCCCCGACTGTCCGACCGCCGGTCTGCCGGATAATGGATTACGGTAAATACCAATATCAGAAATCAAGGGAAGAAAGACAGCAAAAGGCCAAGCAGAAAAAGATAGAAGTAAAGGGAGTCAGGATTGGTTTACGGACCGGCCAGCACGATTTAGAAATTAAAGCCAAGCAGGCCAATAAATTTCTTGACCAGGGGCATAAAGTCAGAATAGAAATGATTTTACGCGGTCGGGAAAAAGCCCTTTTGGAGATGGCCAAGGGGAAATTGAACAATTTCATTGAATTAATTTCGCCGGAAGTCAAGATTGAAAAAGAAGTAGAAAAACAACCCAGGGGGTTGAGCATGATGGTGACTAAATAAAATGGCTAAGCTTAAAACAAACAAACTTCTCTCAAAGAGAATTAAAATCACTGGCCGGGGCAAATTGCTTCATCGACCGGGCCATCAAGACCATTTTAATGCCAAGGATTCCGGACAGAAAACTCGGGCCAAAAGGAAGAAGAAAAAGCTATCCTCGGCTGGCCAAAGGGTATTCAGAAATATCCCTTTTTAATTTTGATAATCAATGACTAGAGTTAAACGAGGCACCATGGCCCATAAGCGCCGCCAAAAAGTAATCAAACAAGCCAAGGGCTTTAAATGGGGCCGCAAATCTAAATACAAATTAGCCAAGGATGCTTTAAGGCATGCCTGGCTTCATGCTTATCGCGACCGCAAAAGAAAAAAGCGGGATTTTCGTCGACTTTGGCAGATCAAAATAAATGCCGCCTGTCGCCAGCAGGGTCTGATTTATAGTCAATTCATTAATAAACTAAAAAAAGCCAAGATTGAGATTGACCGGAAAATCTTGGCCCAGCTGGCTGAAAAAGAGCCAACTATCTTTAAAAAAATAATAGAGAAAGTTAAATAGTTATTTAAAGGAGGTTTAAAATGTCAGAGAAAGCGGATAGATTGATAAGTGAAGCACTTAGGCGAAAACTGGGGAGAGAATTATGGAAAGCCATGGTAAATATCCCTCCAGAATCCAGAAATGATTTCGCCACTTTAGTAGAGCAAGCTGTAGAGCTAGGAGTCAAGGCAAAAAAAATTCCCCAAGGACATCAAGGAGATACACTCATCTTTTTGAAGAGAGCTATAGAGTTCGGACTAATGACAGAAAAAAAGATTGGCAAATTGAAGGAGACTGGACAGTGGCCGGACGAAGTAATCCAAGAAACCGAACCGTAAAACCAAAGAAGGAATCATGTGCCGAGTAGATCCAGAAAAAGAGTGTCCCGATTGTGGCGACCGGATGTACTACGACGATTTCTCAGAAACAGCCAAGCGATAAGGAGAGAGATGGGTTTGTGTGAATAAAGAGAGCTGCGGCAGGGTCTTGAAAAATAGGGCCTAAATCTCAGCCACCAACAAATCCAGGGCTGTCTGGCTATCTAGACGGCCTTTTTTTATAGCCAGTTCAATTTTGAGCAAGCGTTGATAAATTCTTTTCAGCTGGTCTAAGCTGAAATTTTGAAGGACTGACCAGTTTTTTTTAACCACATAAGGGTGGAGACCGCTTTTTTTAGCCAGGGAATGATAAGGGGCTCCCCGGACAATTAGGTCTTTTAGCTTAAGCAAGCTGCGCAGTTGGTAAATAAACATAGTCAGCAAATAGATTTCGTTTTCACCTTGGTTTAAGTGTTCATGTAAAAGTTTTAGAGCGGTTTTTTTGTCTCTTTGAGCCAAAGCATCTAAAGTTTTAAAAATATTAACCTCTATTTTAGCCCCGATTAGCGAATCAATATCTCCCTCCTCAATTGGCTGGCCAGCTTTATAGCTAACTAATTTACTAAGTTCGCTACTAATTTGCCAAAGGTCATTGCCTAGATAGACAACCATTTTTTTAAAAGCGGCTGGACTAATAGCTATTTTCTGCCTGGCTGATTCTTTTTTTAACCAGCTAACCAAACCGGCTCCGCTCAAGGGTTTAAACTCTTCAAACATAGTCAGCCATGACTTAAAAGGAGTGATGGCTAATTTACCGGCCTGGAGAATAACTAAAACAACATCCTGATTCTCCTTTAACTTATTTTTCTTGGCGTAGTCAGCGAAACTTTCCAAGAAATTTTTGTTCTTAAAAATATTCTCCAAAACAATTAATTTCTTCTCATCAAACATGGAAACCGCTTCTATTCTTTCCCTAACTTTATCAAAATCCAAATCGTCTTCTTCAAGACGAATTAAATTCAGGCCGGTTTTATGTTTAGCCCGGTATTGTTTTACAATCTCCTTTAATTTTTGCCGCGAGCGATAGGTATCCTCGCCGTAGAGTAAGATAATCATCCTTCAAAGGGTTCAAAGGGTTGCCCGGATTCTATTGCCAAGTTACTTCTTGTTCGGGTTCAACTATTTCTATCCAAATCTGGCCGGGGACAAAAGGAATCTCTTGGCCATTTCCGTCCAAGAACTTTAGTTTGCTGGTTGGATTTTTCTCGCTTTTTTGCCAGCTACCCTTAACGACTATCCCGTTTTGATAAACTTGGCAATCGCCTGTTCCCTCCAAATCCAAATCATTGTAATCCGGCCCCTCAATCTGTTCAGAAACAACCCTCATAATGACTACGTTTTTGGCTTCAATTTGCTGATTATTATTCTTATCTATTTCTTGTGAATTGGTCCGGTAACGCAGATAAGAGTTAGTCGTTGGCTCATATTGATAAGATACATTGTATGGATAAGAATAGCCAATTCTCAAAACCTTACGGCTGGGTTCCTGGTTTTTATCCTGGGTGTGAGGATAACCCTCAAACCGATTCTCTAAACGGTAGCCTAATTTTTGAGCACTATTTAATAGCCGCTCCATGGAAGTAAAGCCGTTATGAGGCTGGGGAATACTTTGTTTCTGATAAAAAGCGTTGTAAGGATTAGCCAGAGCATCAATATTATCTATCACTCCGGCATCTAATTTATCCAAAGCGAAATGAGAACCGCCCCAATGGACTAAAATAGCATCTAAGCCCGTAGCTAAGGGGATAAAATCATGACGGGCACTGCGTAAAGAGCCAATCTCAACTGGCTCTTGGCAAAGATAAACGGCGAGCATCCGAGTAATGCTATTGGTGATGACCGGCATTTCCAAAACCAAATCGGCCTGGGAAAGACCAGCCAAGGGTCGAGTGACCGGGTCTTCGGCTAAAACCACTGCTATCGACCGTTGCTGATAATTCTGACAAGTCAAACCGCTTAGAGGGCTGCTGCCTGTTGGTTTTCCCTGGCTGATAGAATTAGCTGATTGACTGCCTATTTCAATGGTTCGGCTAGCTTGCTGCCAAATAAAAATAAGGCCGGCGGCCGAAATAAAGACAATAAAAACTAACCAACGCTTGTTTTTTAATTTAAACATTCTAACTTTAAATTATTTTCTACTAATTTTTTGACTTTACCGTGGATTTATTTTATCACGGAAAGTCTTTTTATCAAGCTGCCGAAATTCAGTCTTTCTAATAATCTAATTACTTTCCTTTTATTATATTTTCCCCATCGGCATCGGCCTAATTTGAAATCAAGAGGGACATCTTTTTTGATAGTGACCAAATATTGGCTGAAGAAAGCGTCTTCTTGATATTCCAGCAAGCGGGCCTTTAATTTAGGATTTAAATTACTTTGGGAAAGATTTCGATAAAGCTTCCTCAAGCTGCCAAACCGCTTAATTAAATCAATGGCTGTTTTCTGGCCGATACCGGAAATGCCCGGGACGTTATCTGAAGGATCGCCCTTTAATCCCTTAAAATCATTGATTTGTTTCGGTTCTAAGTCATATCGTTTTTTAACGGCTGTCCGGTCATAAATAATCATTTCTTTTATGCCGGTTTGAGGAGTATAAACCATTGTCTGCCGGTCAATCAATTGGAGGGTATCTAAATCACCGGTGATAATAATTTTCTTGAGACCGCCGGTTGGCGGCTTATCTTTGGCCTTTTGAACAATTGTCCCAATAATATCATCTGCTTCAAAACCTTGCTTTTCGTAGATAGGAATACCTAGCGATTTAATAACTTCCTTGACTAAGGGGATTTGGTCATATAGTTCTTGAGGCGGCTTGACCCGTTTGGCCTTATACTCTTTATATTCAACATCGCGAAAAGTCGGTCCGGCTACATCAAAAGTAGCCGCTAAATAATCCGGTTTTAATTCCTTAATCACTTTAAAAAGGATGCTGACAAACCCATAGACAGCGTTGACCAACTGACCTTTTTTTGTTTTTAAAGGCGGCAAAGCATGATAAGCCCGGTGAATTAAAGCATTGCTGTCAATAAGAACCAAAGTTTTCATAGATAATTCTCCGTTTATCTCTGGACAAGTACTCAAACCTCAGCCAGCTGACCTTGGCTGGTAAAATTTTCTTAATCTTTTCCGCCCATTCAATAACCACTAAACTGTCCGGCTGATTGACTATTTCTCTAAAATCCAAATCAGCTAAATCTTTGGGCGAATTAAGTCGATAACAATCAATATGATAAAAATATTTGAAGGGCGCTGACCGGCTCAAGTCAAATTTTTTCAGGATAACAAAGGTCGGACTGGTTATTCTGTCTTTTATAGATAATCCTTGAGCCATGCCCTGGATGAAAGTGGTTTTACCGCTACCTAAGTCCCCTTCCAAGCCGATAATTAAGGTCTTCTTGTCTTTCGGCTCACTCTTAATTATCTCTTCAGCCAAAATTCGGCCTACTTTTTGCGTTGCCTGAGCATTCTCAGTAATAATCTCTAGACTATTCATGGTTTATGATTAGCCGCCTATTGGTCTCATTATACTATATTTGACCCGAAAGCTAAAATGAGCTACACTCAAGATAGAATTAAGCCGACCAAAATGACTACTTTCAATTCCAAAAGTAAAAGCGAGGCCTTGACCGAAAAATTAGCCGAATTACGGAGAGAATCCGAAGAAAAAAAAGCCAAGCGAACGGCTGATAAGCTTAATTTGTCTTATCTCGATTTGAAAATAACACCTCTGGAAACAGAAGCCCTCGGATTAATTAAAGAAGAAAGAGCCAAAAAAGCCAAGGTAGCCGTGATTAAAAAACAAGATAAAAAAATTTGGCTGGTCGCTCAAGAACCCGACAATCAGTTGACCAAAGAAACCATTGAAGAGTTAGAAAAAGCCGGCTACCAGATTAATCTGATAGTTGTTTCAGCCGCTAGCCTAGCTAAGGTCTGGGCTGGCTACCAGGAATTGGCTCAGCCAACCAAGGAAATCACCGGCAAAATGGAAATAGCCAGCCAGTTCTTGGAAAAACTCAAAAAAGAAATTAAAAATCTAGCCGACATTAAAGAACAGATTGAAAAAACGCCAATTAGCCAGGCCTCAACTATTGTTGAAATTATTTTAGCCGGCGGCTTGCAAATCAATGCTTCTGACGTCCATTTAGAAAGCGAAGCTGATAAAACTAATTTACGTTACCGCATTGATGGACTTCTCCAGGATGTGGTTTTTTTATCTCCTGAAATCTATCATTTTGTTCTAAACAGATTAAAGTTGTTAGCTGGTCTTAAATTAAATGTCCATGATGTTGCTCAAGACGGCCGTTTTACTATTTCGCTCGGCAAAACTGATATTGAAATAAGAACATCCTGTCTGCCCAGCGCTTACGGCGAAAATATTGTCATGCGAATCCTCAACCCTGAAGCAATCGCCCTCGGACTGGAAGATTTGGGTCTGCGCCCGGATTTACTAACGATTATCCAGAAAGAAATTAAAAAACCCAATGGTATGATTATTACGACCGGGCCAACCGGTTCCGGCAAGACAACGCTTCTTTACGCTTTTGTCAAAAAAGTTAACAAACCAGAGGTCAAAATTATCACTTTAGAAGACCCGATTGAATATCATCTGGAAGGCATTAGCCAAACCCAAGTGGAGAAGGAAAAAGGCTATACTTTTGCCAAGGGACTGCGAGCTATTCTGAGACAAGACCCCGACGTTATCTTGGTTGGCGAAATCAGAGATTGGGAAACCGCTCAAATCGCCATTCAGGCCGCTTTAACCGGCCATCTGGTTTTTTCCACACTTCATACCAATGACGCGGCCGGAGCCATTCCCCGTTTCCTTGATCTAGGTCTGCAGGTCTCTAATTTAGCAACTGCCCTCAATCTGGTTATTGCTCAGCGTTTGGTCAGGAAAATTTGCCCTAAGTGCCGTCAGGCTGTCTCGCCTTCGGCCAATCAATTGAGCCAAATAAAAAAAGCCCTCGTCGGGCTGCCAAAGCAAATCAAACATCGAGAATTGGATAAAAAGCTTAAAATTTATAAGGCTAAAGGATGTAGTCAATGTAATCAGACCGGCTACCAGGGGAGAATCGGTATCTTTGAAATAATTTTAATTGACCAAACAATGGAGAAAATAATGAAACCGGAGGTTAGTCACGTTCAAATCCTGGAAAAAGCCCGTCAGCAAGGCCTAGTCGGCTTCCGCCAAGATGCTTTACTTAAAGTTTTGGAAGGAGTGACTACTTTAGAAGAAGTAGAAAGAGTAGTTGGCAGTCAGGAGTAAATTCTTTAACCTCGACTAACCTGTAGGCAATGACTCTCCGCCTGAGAACAGAGAGAAAAGGCTTTTCCGAGGAATATCCCAGTCGGAACCAAGATATCCTTAAGGCTAAGAGAAAACCCCTATCGGACCCTATTTTTAAAAAATTGAGCCCTTATTGCCTACAGATTAGTCAATATTAAAAAGGGACGATTTAAAATTGTCCCTCCTTCCTGACTAATCAGTATAATAGCAAATTATCATTAAAATGTCAAGACCAACGACGGAAAAACAATTAAATGAAGACCGCTATTTAGATACCACGCTGCGACCCAATTCTTTTGAGGAATATATGGGTCAACAGAAAATCAAAGATAATCTCAAAATCTTGATGGAAGCGGCTAAAAAAAGAAAGGAGCCTATTGAGCACGTGCTTCTATACGGCTCAAGTGGTTTAGGAAAAACTACTTTGGCGCATATTATCGCCAAAGAAATGAATTGTAATATTAGAATCACTTCCGGACCGGCTATTGAAAAAGTCGGCGATTTAGCTTCAATTTTAACCAATTTACAAAATGGCGATGTTCTTTTTATAGACGAATCTCACCGAATCAACAAGACTATAGAAGAAACGCTCTATCCAGCTATGGAAGATTTTCTCTTGGACATTATTATTGGCAAAGGGCCTTCGGCCCGGACGCTCCGTTTAGAATTGCCTCGTTTCACTCTAATTGCCGCCACCACCCGCATTGGCCTGCTCTCTTCTCCTTTGCGCAGTCGCTTTGGGGCGACCTATCGCTTGGATTTCTATAATCAAGAAGACATTGAGAACATTATTAGCCGGTCAGCTGGTATTTTAAAAACAACTATCGAACCAGCCGCTATCCAAATGGTCGCCCAACGGGCTCGTTATACTCCCCGAGTGGCCAACCGCTTATTAAAAAGGACCCGCGATTATGCCCAGGTTAAAGCTGATGGTCTGATTAACCAAAAAATAGCTCAAGAGGCCTTGGAAATGCTGGAAATTGATGAAATGGGTTTAGAGCCAGCCGACCGTCATATTCTGGAAACAATAGTCAAGAAATTTAATGGCGGCCCGGTTGGTTTGCAGGCCTTAGCCGCGGCCACCAACGAAGAACAGGACACGATTGAAGAAATCTATGAGCCCTATTTACTCCGTCTAGGTTTTCTGGCTCGGACCCCCAAAGGCCGCCAAGCGACCGAGTTAGCTTATCAGCATTTGGGAATAAAATATGAAGGAGAGGCCCAGGATAAATTATTTTAGAATCAAAATCATCCTCTGGGTGTTAGTCATCGGAGGGTTTTTTATTTGGCTAAATTTTTGTTTGGCAGCGACTAATGACGTGGTCGTTAATGAGATTATGTACGATTTGCCCGGAACAGATAGTAAGCACGAGTGGATAGAAATTTTAAATATTTCTGGCACTGAAATTGACTTGACTGACTGGAAATTCAATGATGGAAGCAATCATATTTTAAATGAGCCGCCAGAAAATGGCGGACAGGGTTCGCTTAAAATCTCATCTGGCGAATATTTAATTTTGACTGGCGATGCTATAACTTTTTTAACTGACCATCCAGGATTCTCTGGTACAGTCATTGATACAGCAATGAGTCTAAAAAATACCATCGCTACTTTAAAAATTCTTGATTCGGAGGGTAATAAAATTGATTCGGTTACCTATGAAATCACCTGGGGCGCCGATGGTAATGGAAAATCTCTAGAAAAAATTAATCCCCAAGATACAAATACTCAAAATAATTGGCGAGAAAGCGTGCTTGATGGAGGAAGTCCTGGGATTTTAAATAGTAGTGGCCAAGAAATTTCGCCAGGAAAAGAACCGCCAACCGAAGAGCCGACAACCGAAGGTCGGATTCCACCAACCACGGCTAATCAGCCGCCGCTGGCTGAAGCCGGCCCGGACATGACCGCTTTAGTCAACCGAGAAATGTTTTTTGACGCTTCTCAATCTTATGACCCGGATGATGACTCATTAACCTATTTTTGGAATTTCGGCGACGGAGCGACTGATATTGAAAAACGAACCAGCCATATCTACCTTTATCCCGGTCAATATATTGTCAGCTTGCTGGTTGATGACGGTGAGTTTTCCGATTTAGACATTATTACCGCCAATATTTACAGCCCCTCAGTAATCATTAGCGAATTTATACCCAATCCCCCTGGAGAAGACGAAGAAAACGAATGGATTGAACTATTCAATCAAAGCGGCCAAATAGTCAACTTAACCAATTGGCAATTAGATGACCAAACCGAAGACAGTCCGCCATTTATTTTTCCGATTAACAGCTTAATTGCCCCGGGGCAATTTCTGATTATTCGGCGACCAATCAGTCAAATCGCTTTAGATAATGACCGAGACCAAGTCCGTTTACTTTATCCTGATGGTTCTCTGGCTATGGAAATCAGTTACAGCGGAGAAACAGCTGAAGGATCAGCTATTGCTTTTGACGGCCAAGATTATTTTGGGACTAAGGTTCCGACACCGGGAGCAATCAATATCATCTCAGCGATTGGCTTGGCAAGCGGAGACAAAAATCTCTTCACTAATAATCCTCAACCAATTATTCAAGAAACCCAAGAACCGCCGGGAATTTTAGCCCAAACCAACCTTAATCAAGGCCAAACATTATCGCCTCTTAGCCAACCAAGTCGGGCGGAAACTTCTCAACCAGTTAAATCAGCTAAAGAGATAGCCCAACAGACAGAAAAAAGCGGCTGGTCATCTCAACAAGCGGCTGCTTTAGGACAATCAAGCCGACCCACCCAAAAAGCCAACCTCATTTTAACTCTTTCCATTATTATTTCTGGTTCTTTATTGGCCAGCTGGTTCTTAATTCGACTAAAAAAGCCAAAAACTCATTGACACTAGCTCTCAGTCAATAGTATGATTAAGGTATTATGAGTGGACATTCACATTGGGCTGGCATAAAACACAAGAAATCGATCACCGATGCTAAGCGGGGTAAGCTCTTTAGCAAAATATCCCGCTTAATTAGTATTGCCGCCAAAGAGAAAGGCCCTGACACAGAGACCAATCCCAAGCTAAGATTAGCTATCGAAAAAGCCAAAGAAGTGAATATGCCTAAAGATAATATCGCCAAGGCCATCAAGCGAGGAACCGGCCAGATAGAAGGCGCTCAAATGGAAGAATTTACCTACGAAGCCTATGGACCGGCCGGCGTCGCCCTGATTATCGTCGGTATTACTGATAACAAAAATCGGACTTTAGCTGAAATTAAACACATTCTTGGCCGTTTCCAAGCTAAATTGGCCGAAGCCGGTAGCGTTAAATATTTATTTGACAAACAGGGGGAGGATTGGCAACCTAAGTATCCTCTGGAAATTGATTCTCAAACCAAAGGACAATTAGAAAAGCTTTTTGAGACCTTAGACGAGAATGAGGATGTCCAGGAAATCTACTCCAATTTAAAAGATTAAAAATATGGTTATTATGGGTATTGACCCGGGCACAGCTATCACTGGTTATGGAATTATTGAAAAACGGTCGGTCAAATTAGTCACTCTTGACTACGGCTGTATCAGAACAGAAGTCCGTTTCTCGACAGCTGAACGGCTTAAACAAATAGACGAACAACTAACCAAGTTAATTAAAAAACACAAACCGAACCGAATAGCCGTAGAAGACATTTTCTTTTTTAAAAACCTAAAGACAGCCATCAAGGTAAGCCAGGCCCGCGGGGTTATTTTGGCCCGAGCCGCTCAATTTAAAATACCGGTTACTGAACATACTCCTCTTCAAGTTAAGCAGGCAGTAACCAGTTATGGCCGGGCTGAAAAAAGACAGGTTCAAGAAATGGTCAAATTGTTACTTAACTTAAAAGAAATTCCCAAGCCGGATGACGCGGCTGATGCCTTAGCCATTGCCATCTGCTGCGCTCATTCGCTTTGCTAAATCTATGTTTTCTATCATTGAATATATGATTAACCAAGGCGTCCCCCAGGAAACAATCGTCCTTCTTTTAATGCTGCCGATTGTCGCCACGGTTATTGCTTTTGCCCGGCAAATTATTGGCATTAGAGGGTTCGGTATTTACACCCCATTAATTATTTCTCTGGCTTTCTTGGCCACCGGCCTGAAATACGGTTTAGCTCTTTTTATTACCGTTCTGCTGGTCGGCACCCTAACCCGATTACTGGTAAAGAGATTCCGTCTTCTCTATCTGCCCCGGATGGCTATTGTTTTAACGGCCGTCGCCTTAGGCATCCTTCTGCTTCTTTTAGCCGGCGCCTATGCCGACCGTCGAGGTCTAATCGCCGCTTCGATTTTTACCATCCTGATTATGGGCACCTTAGTCGAAAAATTCATCGCTGTCCAAATTGAACGAGGCGCTCGAGGAGCCGTCATCCTTACTTCGGAAACTTTATTCCTCTCAATCATCTGCTATTGGTTGGCTAGCTGGTCTTGGCTCCAAAATCAAGCCCTCGTTTATCCCATCTGGTTCATCTTAGGAGCGATTATTATTAATATACTTTTAGGTAAATGGACTGGTTTGCGACTCTCTGAATACTGGCGTTTCCGCGAAGTAATTAAGCGGGTTGAATTACCAGAAAAAAAATAAGTTTGGTTATGTTTGATTTCATCAAAAAATCTGGCTATTTACTCGGCCTCAATGCCCGCAACCTAACTTATTTAAGGCCCTCTAATCCTTTGAGGGCTATTCGTATTGCCGATAACAAGCTTCTGTCTAAAAAAATTTTAAGAAAAGCTGGTTTGCCTGTTCTGCAGAATCATTCAATTATCCATCAAGCCAGAGAACTTAAAGACTTTGACTGGATCAGTTTGCCACCGAGTTTTGCCCTTAAACCAAATCGCGGTCTCGGCGGCGAAGGCATTTTAGTTGTTTACGGCCGGAAGAGAAAATTTCCCTACCCCTGGGTCAAAGCGGATAAAAAAGAAGTTAGCATTAAAGATTTACGCAATCATGTCCTTAATATTTTAGAAGGAACTTTTTCTCTAACCAGCTTACCCGACGTGGCTTTTTTTGAAGAAAGAATTAAGTTGTTGAAGCTCTTTAAGCCCTACGCCTATCGGGGCATTCCTGATATCAGAATTATTATCTATAATTCAGTACCGGTTATGGCCGAATTGCGTTTACCAACTAAAGAATCGGGCGGCAAAGCTAATCTTCATTTAGGCGGCATCGGCGTCGGTATTGATTTGGGCACCGGCATAACTACAACCGCCATTCAGCGAGACCATCTCGTTGAGTATATCCCCAAAACTCGTATTTTACTACGCGGGCTGGCAATCCCCGAATGGAGAGAAATTCTCAAACTGGCCATCCAGGCCCAAGAGGTCTCCGAGATTGGTTTTCTGGGCGTCGATATTGCCATTGACCGAGAGAAGGGACCGATTATTTTAGAACTCAATGCCCGACCAGGCCTCTCTATTCAAATTGCCAATTTGGCTTCTCTTAATGACCGCCTTCAACGAATCAAAGGACTTAAAGTCAAAACTTTAACCAAGGGGGTTAAAATTGCCCAAGATCTTTTCGGCGGCGAAGTGGAAGAGGAGGTAGAGGAGGTCTCTGGTCGTAAAGTAATCGGTATCAATGAATCAATTGAAGTGCTTGACGAACAAGGCAATAAACATTTAACTATGGCCAAGATTGACAGCGGCGCTTATCGAACAACCATCTGCCGCAGTTTAGCTAAACAACTGAAAATTGACCAGCCGATTGGCTCTAAAAAAGTCAGAGGCGCCTTGGGTTCCGGAGAAAGGCCTTTAATTAATCTATCCTTCATTTTAGATAAACGTTTAGTCGCTACCGAGGCCTTTATGGCTGACCGCCAAGAAATGAAATATGATGTCATTATTGGCCGGAAAGATTTAAAAAGATTTTTGGTTGACCCGGCTAAAAATGTTTTTATGACTCCGAGGGTCTTGGGAAAGGCCAAAGAAAGACGAGGCATAAAATGACTACCGAGCCAAAAAGAAATCTCCTGAAAAGCATCTCTAAATTAGTTCTTTTAAGTTTAACGCGCCTGGTCTTGAAAAAATACAAGCCGTTGGTTATTGGAGTGACTGGCAGTTTAGGGAAAACAACCATGACTCAATTCAGCGCCGCCCTTTTAGGGAAATCCTTAAATGTCATTCAAACTGAATACGATTTCGCCACCGTTTTAACGGCCCCTCTGACTCTCTTGCGGCTGAAAAAACCGAAAAGAACTAAAAATATCTTCTGGCTCCTGCCAATCTTCATTATCAAAACTCTTCTCCGCCTGTTAATTAAAAAAGATTATCCACAATGTTTTGTTCTGGAGCTAAGATCGGATGTCCGGGCCGGACAAAGCATGAAAGAACTAATTAAGGCCTTGCGGCCCCAAGTAGGCATCATTACGGCCATTGAGCCGGTTCATTTAACCTATTTTAAAACAATTAAGCGGATAGCCCGGGCCAAAAGAACCCTTATTGAATCCCTGCCCAAACAAGGATTAGCTCTGCTCAATTATGATGATCCTTTAGTCAGAGAAATGTCCCCTTTTAGTCAGGCCCTCGTACTTTCCTATGGATTGTCCCCTCAGGCCCAAATAAGGGCTGAACAGGTCAAGCTAGGACCGACCGGTTTATCTTTCAACATCCATTATCAGGATAAAGTTATCCCCGTTAAGGCGCCCCATCTAATTAATCGGACTTATCTTTATCCTCTCCTGACAGCTACCGCTTTAACTCTGATTTACGGTCGCCTTTCAGTTAAAGAGATAAATCAAACAATCAGCCAGCTTAAGCCGGTTCCAGGTCGAGGCAACCCTGTTAAAGGAATCAAAAAAACTATTCTTATTAATAATGCTTTCAATGCTACGCCTCGTTCAGTTATAGAAGCCCTGGACAGTTTCAAAGCCGTTTTCCCGAACAAGAAAAAAATCGCCGTCCTGGGTGATATGCTCCAGATGGAAAACTTAACCGAAAAAGGACATCGCCAAGTTGGCCGGAAAGCGGCTCAAATAAAACCAGGTCTTTTGATTACTGTTGGACCAAGCGCCCGTCTGATTGCTCAAGAAGCGATTAAACTGGGCTATCCCCGAGAACAAGTTCGGCAAACAGCTGATTTTAAAGAGGCAACCGCTCTGCTTAAAAAGATAATCCAAGGCGGTGAAGTAATTCTCTTTAAGGCCTCTCACGACATTAAATTATATAAAATCATTGAAAAACTGCGGATTAAATAATTATGAAAATACTTATTATCGGCTCCAGGGAATCAAAAGAGAGCCAATTATTAAAAGAAGAAGCCGAAAACAAGAATCACTCGGTTGAAATAATTCCTCTGGCCAAATTGATTTTTAGTGGTCAGAAAGATTTATCAATTACCACGCCAACTAGTCAAGATATTAAAAATTTTGAGGCAGTTCTGTTCAGAGCCATCAGTCAGCACATTATTGAAGCGAAAATCGTCGCTCAATACATGAAGGCCTGCCAAAGAAAGGTGGTTGATGAAATTCTAGCTCAAGGCAACTATGAATACCATAAATTTTTTATGCACAGCCGGCTTTGGGCCAAACAAATTCCCCAACCGACTACTTTTTTCATTCTTAACTCCGCTAATCTCAAAAAAGCTGTCCAAAAAATCAAACCGCCTTTTATTGTTAAGCATATTAAAGAAATGCATGGTCGGAATAATTTTCGCTTCGATTCTCGAGAAGAATTATTTAATTTTTTTAAGAAAAAAGAACGGCTAGGTTATTATTTAATTCAGGAATGGTATCCAGCCAAATATTATTACCGGACTTTAGTTTTAGGTAACAAGGTCTTGGGAGCCATGGAAAGGTTATCGCTCCATTGCCAAGACCGACCCGAAATCTCTCTAATCCAGCGGTCGAAAAAAGCCAGCTTGTCAGCTGACCTGAAAAAAATCTCTCTTGCCGCGGCCAAGGCCCTGGGGATTGAATTAGCTGGCTTAGACATTATGCCCGACCCCGAAGGCCAGTTAAGAATCTTGGAAATCAATCGCTCGCCTCAATTTAAACGTTTTAGCCAGGTAACCGGCCTCAAGGTAGCTGAAGAGATAATTAAATATATTGAAAAGAAATAGCCAAATAGAGCTATTTTAGGAGAATAAGTTCGGGTACCCTCCACTCCGCATGCTGAACAAAGTCAGAACCTATCTTTTAACAAAACAGACGCAGCTTGTAACTTGAAAATAAGAACGCCTTGATGTAATTACATCAAGGCGCCTTTTTTGTATTGAACCGGGGAGGAACTAATCGAAAAGCCCGAATGGTCTGCGACCCTTACGGCCGCCGTAGAAAATACCCATCAAGGCTTCTCCTATGGGATCTCTGTCTTTAATCGCCTAAAGGATTTTATTCTCTACATAAGATCCCTAACAATAGGTATTCCTTCCTCTTTCCATGGATTATCGAGTTCACCCGAAGTAGCAAAAGGAGACTCAAAACCGTCTCTCTTTGCATTGGCTACTCGCTCTGGAGCCTTGGCTTCAATTCCTTGCTTTAATACAGCTAACTCGAGCTCGACGAGACGCTCTCTAGTGACCCTATCAGAGGTAAGCACATTAGTGGCGTAAATGTGCCTCGAGCCATCCCAAATCCGAAAAACAGTTTTCTTACCACGTTTACGGGCGTGAACCTCAAAGCCATCAACTCGAACCTCAAAGCCATCAACTACTTGACTTACCATGTAAACCCCTCCTATCTTATTATTTGTTATTTTATTGTTCGTGAACCAGAAACAGGATAACACATCTGGTTATCCTGTCAATGTTAGCTCACACTATGACTATACCCTACTATGCCTAATTTTGCTCCCCCTATTGAACGCGTTTAGAACAATAGATTGGGATAAGATTAAAGAAAAATTAGAAATGATAATTCCTGTTGTAAAAAGATATATTCCAAACTTTGTTCAGTAAAAAATAGAAAGCCTCGTACCAGATTAAGCACGAGGCCTTTAAAAGAGTGGGCGGCAAAATTAATTATTAAAGGAATTACAACTTTTACTGGCTTTGGCCAATAGAGCTTAATCACTCTATTTTATACCCACAAAATGGACTAAAAAACAAAATTACATTTTTCTTTTAAAATTCTTTCTGCTAACTTTTGATCATCAATCTCTAAATTAATTTTATTTCCTTTATAGCGCACTGATATTCCTTTTTCTTCTCCCTCGTTTTCTAGATGATTTATTCTTGCTGGCCCTAAAAATTCTTGTGGTATATCCTGAATAATTACTTTCATTTCTTTCTCTCCTTTTTGTTTTATATAAATAGACGATAGCACATAGCTATACTTTTGTCAAATTTTGCTCCATGGGTATGATTCGAACCTAGAATAATTAGATTTTTATCTTAACAAACTTTCTCTTGCCTACCTGTATAATAATAAAGTTTTTTCTAACACCTCCCTTAACATCTCCCCTAACATCTACGTCTGGTTTCTGCCAATCTGTAATTTTTTTATCATCTATTTTAACTGCGCCTTGTTCAATTAATCTTTTAGCCTCGCTTTTACTTGGAACTATCTTTGCTACTTCAACTAACAAATCTAAAACCTGATATCTTTTTTTATCTGTTTTAATTACAGGGATTTCTGTTGGTTTTTCTTTGTCTTTAAAAACGCGGTTGAATTCTTTTTCGGCTTGGAGGGCGGCTGACTGGCTGTGGTGGATAGTTACAATTTCTCTGGCCAAGCGGGCCTTGGCGTCGCGTGGGTTTATTTTTCCCCGTTTAATCTGTTCTTTAATCTGATTAACTTCCTCCATAAGTATATCAGTACAAAGCTCTAAACCGGGGCCAATAATTTCATCGGGCCAAGCCATAATCTGGCCGAACATTTCATTTGGCTTTTCACTTAAAGCAATCATCTTGCCTTCGGTTTTACCCATTTTTTGACCAGACGGGTCAACTAACAATTTGGTGGTTAAAACAAACTTCTCCTTATTCTTCATCTTTTTCATTAATGTCCGGCCGGCCAACATATTAAAGGTCTGGTCGTTGCCACCTACTTCTAAATCAACATCCATGGCCACAGAATCATAGGCCTGGACCAAAGGGTAAAGAAATTCATGTAAATACAAATCCTTTCCCTCTTGTATCCTTTTTTTAAACATATCTCTAGCCAGAGTTTGTTGAGCAGTAAAATTAGAAGCTAAATTAACTAAATCTATAAAACTTAATTTATCATTCCACTGACTGTTATACATCACCTTAGCCGGATTCCGACCAGTAAATTTCAAAATCTTACTGGCTTGCTTCTGATAATCCTTGGCGTTTTTAAGAAGCTTTTCTCTGGCCATCTTTTTTCTGGTGGCTCTTTTATCGCTAGGGTCGCCAATCATGCCGGTAAAATCGCCGATTAAAAAAATAACTTCGTGGCCCAGGGCCTGAAACTGGGCTAATTTTCTGATGGTAATGGCATGGCCGATATGAAGAGTCGGCGCAGTTGGGTCATAGCCACAATAGAGCCGGATTTTTTGTCCGGACCTTAATCTTTCCTCCAAGGCCTGCCGATTAGGGTAGATATTTTCTACGCCTCGCGTTAAGGCTTCTTTAATTTTAGTCTCTTGATCCATGATATAACAAGTCAATCATATGATAGCACCCTTGATAAAAGCGGTCAATTCTGTCAGAATAAAAGAAATGTTTAGAAGAATACTTAAGCCAATAATTAAATTAGCTGTTTTTTGTTTGGTCATCGGTATTTTAGCCGTTCTGGCCGTTTCTGCTTATTTCGCCAAGGATTTACCCGACCCGACTAAAATCAGCCAACGTCAAGTAGTTGAATCGACCAAGATTTACGACCGGACCGGTCAGGTTGTTCTATATGACATCCACGGCGAGGAGAGAAGAACAGTTATCCTTTTTGAAGAAATACCTCAATTTGTCAAAGACGCCACCGTAGTCATTGAAGATGATAATTTTTATCATCACTTTGGTCTGGACTGGCGAGGAATTTTGCGGGCCGCCTGGTCTAATTTAACCGGCAATAGAATCGCCCAAGGCGGCTCAACCATTACCCAGCAGTTCATTAAAAACGCTTATTTAGGCGGCCCTCAATCAGCCAGGACTTTCACTCGGAAAATTAAAGAAGCCATCCTGGCTCCATTGATGGAAAGAAAATATTCCAAGGACGAGATTCTTGGATTTTATCTTAATCAGGTGCCTTACGGCTCTAACGCCTACGGTATTGAAGCAGCCGCTCAAACCTATTTTAACAAGCCAGCCCGAGAATTAATCTTAGCTGAATCGGTTCTTTTAGCGGCTCTTCCCCAGGCGCCAAGTTATTACTCGCCTTACGGTTCTCATCCCGAAGAATTAAAGGCCAGACAAGAATATATTTTAGACAGAATGGTCAAGTTCGGCTATGTTACCGAAGAAGAAGCCAGCCAAGCCAAAGAAGAAGAGTTAGAATACGCTTCCCAAACCGACCTCAAAGCTCATCATTTTGTCACCATGATTCAGGAATATCTGGAGGAAAACTATGGTCGTCAATATACTGATATCAACATGGCTGGCCTGAGGGTTTACACTACTCTGGATTGGGACTTGCAAAAAATCGCTGAGGAAGTGGTTAGCCAAGGAGTGAGACAAAACGAAAAAAGTTATCGAGCAACCAATGCCGCCTTAGTCGCTCTTGACCCAAAAACCGGCCAACTATTGGCTTTGGTCGGCTCAAAAGGTTATGAAGAGGAGCAATTTAACGTAGCCACCAGCCCCCACCGACAGCCCGGTTCTTCTTTCAAGCCCTTTGCCTATGCCACGGCTTTCAAAAAGGGCTATAATCCAGAAACAATTATTTTTGATTTAGAGACCGGCTTCGGTAAATTCGGACCAGGCGAAGGCGAAGAATATGCTCCTAAAAACTATGACTTGAAATTTCGCGGGCCGGTAACCATGAGACAGGCCTTGGCCCAATCAATTAACCTGCCCTCGGTTAAAACTCTCTATTTGGCCGGAGTCAATGAGACAATTAACTTGGCCCAAGATATGGGCATCACCACTCTTAAAGACCGTAATCGTTACAGTTTATCCCTGGTTTTAGGGGGTGGCGAAATTAAATTAATTGATGAAACGGCCGCTTACGGCGTCTTCGCCACCGAGGGAATCAAGCATCCTTTAAAAATAATTCTCAAAATTGAAGATGCCCAAGAGAATATTTTAGAAGAATACAGGGACGAAGCTATCCGGGTCCTTGACGAACAAGTCGCCCGCCAAATCAACGACATTCTCTCCGATGAAGCGGCTCGGGCGCCGATGTTCGGCTCACATTCCAAACTTTACTTAGATGGCCGGCCGGCGGCCGCCAAAACCGGCACTACCCAAGATTATAGTGACGGCTGGACAGTCGGCTATACGCCCAGTTTGGTCGCCGGTGTCTGGGCCGGCAACAACGACTACACTCAAAAAATGAAGCCTGGAGCAGCCGGTCTCTATGTGGCCGCCCCTGTCTGGCATGATTTCATGGTCCAGGCCTATCAATTTAAGCTAAATCAGGAAACTACTGGAGAAGAAAAGCAATTCGTCTTGCCCGAAAGAGTGGAAAATTTTGACCGACCTGAACCAACTCCAACGACGACCAAGCCGATGCTTAACGGACAATTAGCCTATCAAAGAAAGATTGGCATTGACGAAATTTCCGGAAAATTAGCTACCTTATTGACGCCGCCTGATTTAATTAAAGAGAGAATTTATCAGGAAGTTCACTCTATTCTTTACTATGTCAATAAAGATAACCCTCTCGGAGATTATCCTGACCAGCCCGACCAAGACCCTCAATTTGACAATTGGGAAAAGGCAGTCCTGGCCTGGACGGCTAATCAGCCTTGTTCAGGCAGTATTTGTTATAATCAGAATCCACCTGATCAATATGACGATGTCCATACTCAAGAGAACCAACCTCAGGTAAAAATTACCTCGCCAATGGCCAACACTTCAATTAACCAGGCGACTTTAACCATCAGCGCCCGGGCCAGCGCCCCATTGGGAATAAAACAATTGGATTTTTTCCTCAATAACCGGTTAGTCGGCACCGATACGACTTATCCTTATGGAGTCACTTTTAACTTAACGCCCTATTTAATTGACTCAGCTGAACAGACAATTAAAGTACGCGCTTATGACGAGGTGCTTAATCGCCAAGAAGATGAAATAGTCGTTTATTACTAAAATAATTAAGAAATAAAATATGCCCGAAATCATGGGACAATCAATAGAAAGGATGGTAGTTGAAGAGAAAGAAAAAAAATTGGATATCTCTCCAGAAAAAATAAGAGATTTAACCGACCATCAAGAGGCACCGACTTTTTATCGAGGTTTACCTGCCGAGGACGCTCTTAAGGCTATTTTTGGACGATTAGAACTAGATTCAAAACCCGAAGGAAGTTCTATTGGTGAACGAGACAATACCGCTTTCTCTAGTCGAGACGCTATATACTATGCCCCCACCTCATTTGGTAAAAATGGTAAAAAATTCCTCTGCGCCATTGGTTTTGATCCGGCGGAAGAAGTGGAAATTCTTCCCAGCTGTATGGGAAAATTAGACCAATTAAGAATTAACGGTCGCGTTAGAGCCACCGAAGTGATGGTCAGACCGGCTGGCAAGAAACCGGGTCAGTCTGGTAAGGTTAAATTTCTTTCTCCTAAAGAATTTTATTATTGGTACGAAAAAAATATCGGTTTAGAAAAATAAGAAAATTCAATCATAAAAAACCAGACCCAACTGAGGTCTGGTTTTTTGTTTTCCATTTCTCTGGTTAGGCCTTAATCGGCATAACTAGGTAGGTATAGCTGGTGTCACCGACTGGCCTGATGACTATCGGGTTAGCGCTGTTATTAAATCCCAAAACAACTTTATCACTGAAGATATTATTCAGGCCGTCAAGAAGATAACGATAATTAAAGATGACCTCGATGGCTTTACCATTGACTTTGGTTCCCATTTGGGATTTGTTTTCTCCAATATCGACATCTTTAGCTGTAATCTCCAATAATGCTCTTTTCGGATTAACGATTAACTTGACGTTGTTTATCTTGCCGCTAAAAAGGCTGGCTATCTTAATATTATTAATCAGCTCTTCTCGATTAGCTATCGCTTCTGTCTTAAAATTGGCCGGGATAATTTGTTGATAATCTGGGTATTGCCCCTCGATTAACCTGGAGATAACCTGACAATCTTCTAAATTAAACAAAACCTGGCCAGTTGATAAAGCTATTTCCGCTTCGCTTTCTTTATCAGTAAGGATTCTAACTAGTTCCTGAACAGTTCTTTGAGGAACAATCATTACCTGGCCGCTTGATGACTGACCATTCCTTGTTTCGATATTCTTTTCAGCTAAACGGAAGCTGTCAGTGGCCGCCAACCTAATCGTATTTTTGTCAAATTTCATATAAACTCCCGAAATCTCCGGTCGCGATTCCGAAAGGGAAACCATTTCAACTACTTGGGCCAGACTATTTCTTAAAGTGGCTCCATTAATTTTTATAATCGGCTTTTCCTTAATCTTAGGAATAATCGGAAAATCATCAGCGCTTAAACCCTTGAGAATGGCTTTAAATTTTTCGCATCTTAATTCTAATTGTCTATCTTTAACCCTAAGCTCTATTTTTTTATTAGGCAGATTATTAATTAAATCGCTAATCAATCTAGCCGGGACAGTAATACTACCCCCTTTAGCTACTTTGCCAGTCAACCAATAGTTAATCCCAATTTCTAAATTAGTCGAGGATACTCTTAATTTATTATCTTCGGTAGTTAAAAGAAGGTTATTAAGGATAGGCAAAGTTAAATTGCGGCCGATAATCCGTTCGGTGATGTTTAGGGCTTGTTTTAGTTTTTCTTGAAGACAGGTTATTTGCATAATAACTATAATAATATTTATTTATATATATTTATTGTTATTATTAGTTTCCTAAAAAATGTGGAAAAGTTATTTTTATACAGAAGTAGATTAGTAATTCTGAATTAAGAAGTTGTTGAATTAAGAATCAATAATCTGTTGATAAATTTTTGATAACTTTTAACTTTTAGCTATAGATTCTTTCTTTAATTAAATTAATTTCTTGCTGGAGTGATTCGTTGTTTTCTATTTCTTTGTTAATTTTCTGACAAGCATACATAACAGTTGTGTGGTCGCGGCCGCCTATTTTTTCACCGATAAAGGGGTAGGAACCACTAAGTTCCTCCCTGACCAAATACATAGTTATTTGACGGGGATAAACCAATTCTTTTTTACGGGAACGATTAACCAAATCATTAATGTTGATATCATAGAATTCAGCTACCGCTTTGATAATATTTTTCAGATTCGTCTTTTTCCTGGGGGCGGTAATAATCTTAGCTAGAACCTGGGAGGTGGTTTTTAGGTTAGGGCTGATTTCATTCATCTGACAAAAAGCGATTAACCGGTTAAGAGCTCCCTCTAATTCCCGGATATTTCTTTGAATATGGGTAGCGATATAACTAATCGTCTCATCGGATATTTTGAAGTTCTTTTCTTTAACCTTACTTTTAAGGATAGCTATCCTTGTTTCTAAATCGGGATAACTAATATCGGCAATCATGCCTCCTTCAAAGCGGGAGCGGAGACGCTCTTCTAGGGTAGATATTGCCTTGGGTGGTCTGTCAGAGCTGATAATGATCTGTTTATTTTTCTGATAGAGGGAGTTAAAAGTGTGGAAAAACTCTTCTTGGGTTTTCTCTTTGCCGGCGATAAAATGAATATCGTCAATGATTAAAGTATCTATTTTTTGGTACTTCCGTTTAAAAGTATCCATCCCTCTTTTGGAGATGGCATCGACTAATTCGCTGGTGTATTTTTCTGAACTAAGGTATTGGACTTTTTTACCGGGATATTTCTTGGCCAGTTCATTGCCGATTGCCTGGAGTAAGTGGGTTTTACCCAGGCCGACCCCGCCGTAAACGAAGAGAGGATTGTAAAGAGTGCCTAGGTGTTTAGTCACGGCCAGGCCGGCTGCCTGAGCTAGTTCATTAAAAGACCCGATAACAAAATTTTCAAAATTATATTTAGGATTTAAATTAGTTTCTTTATCAACGCTGAGCTCTTGAAACTTAAGTTGGTCTTCGGCAAAAACAAACGGAGCCTTCTTTCGGCTGGCGGCTATGACTAGAGGAGTTCCTCCCTCAATGACGAATTTAATTTCTTTAATATCAGGGGAATTATTCCGTAAAGTTCCTAAAATAAGTTTGTTGTATTTATTTTCTAACCATTCTTTAGTAAAGGCATTAGGGACACCAACAGTGACCACACCGTCCTTCCTTGAATGAATCCTGGTGTTCCTAAACCAGGTAATGAAATTGGCCTTGGAGATGCTTAGTTCGATTTCGCCTAGAATAGTCTGCCAAAGTTCTTTTAAGTTCATTGTATTTTTCCGGAGATTAAAAGTTGCTATTATTTACTTGCTCGCTCGGAAATGAAAAC
>CAYYLD010000002.1:0-104522 GCA_964472495.1 uncultured Candidatus Saccharibacteria bacterium
CGCGTAAAAATAAAAAAACGACTCAGAAAAAAATAGAGCTGAAGAAATTTTGTAAATGGTGCCGGAAGCATACCCTCCATAAAGAGATGAAGAAATAAAGATATGGATTTAAATGAATATCAAAAACTTTGTCAAAAGACAGCCGTGAAGATTCGTAATAAAGAAAAGGAATTAATGACCTGGGGATTGGGAGTTTCCGGAGAAGCCGGCGATGTGGCTGGCTGTATCAAGAAAACTATTATTCATCGTGATAATCAAAAAGAAGGTATTAGAGAGAACGTTGGCGATACACTCTGGTATCTGGCGATGATTTGTAATTTCTTCGGCTGGAATCTGGAAGATATAATGAAGGAAAATATTAAGAAACTTGAGAAAAGACACTCCAAAGGCTTTTCTCATAGAGCGACTCGGAAAGATAAAAGAAAGGATTGGAATAAATAATTTATGGGCGCGTAGCTCAGCTGGAAGAGCATCGGTCTCCAAAACCGAAGGTCGCGGGTTCGAATCCTGCCGCGCCTGCACGATTTCTGTCTAAATCTTTGATTTAGACAGAAAAATCAGTGTCTCGCCTATGGCGGGCCAATAATTTTGAAAAATAAAAAAGCATTGAGAACGGTTTTTTGTCCCCAACGCTCTGCTTGGGTGGTCTAAAATAATCTAAGTTGGCTTCCATCTTTATGGCTCCTTTCTAAGCGCTTTAAGATTGAAAAGTAATTCTCTGGTTTCAGTGATAAGTTTCTGAAGAAATTTTCTTTCTTCCGGACTGATTTCGCCATTAACCAAATGAATAAGTTTAATAAGCTTTGCTAGGTCTCTTTTAGCCAAGTCGGTTATTTTTTGACCAGCCCAGGTAATTTGAGAATTGTCTTTTCCTTCTTTCAGCCCTTGAACAAGCGAATCTTTCCATTCTCTAAGATCATTAGCCGTCTCAAAAATTTCTTCGTTCACCCCGGCATTTTAACCACCTCCTTTCTATACGGTTTTGGGTTAAAGAACTTTATTAAATTATACTATAAAATAGATAAATTGACAAAGAGTTAATTATGGATACAGCTAATCTACCCAATCATATCGTTATTATCCCTGACGGCAATCGGCGCTGGGCCAGGCGAAAGGGTTTAGCTCCTTGGCGCGGTCATTTGGTTGGCGCTGAAAAAACCAAAGAACTGCTTCAAGCAGTTCTTGATTTAAATGTAAAATGTGTTTCTTTTTGGGTTGGCTCTTGGGAGAATTTAACTAAGCGAACTAAAAAAGAAATCAGCACCCTTTTCGGAATATATCAGAAGTACTTTCATCAATTAGCCCGAGATAAGGAGGTCCATCAGAATCAGGTTAAAGTTGATGTGATCGGTCGCTGGCCAGAAATTTTACCAGCCAAGGCCAAACAATCAATTAAAGAGGTTATCCAAGCGACTCAAAATTATAATCGTCACTTTCTTAATTTCTTTATTGCTTATAATGGCACCGACGAAATGCTGACCGCCATAAGAGAAATCGTTAAAGAAGGAAGAAGAGATAAAAATTTGAAAATTACGGCCGGCTTATTGAAACAGCATCTTTGGACTGGTCAATTACCGCCAGTCGATTTTTTAATTCGGACCGGTAGTCAAGGCGACCCTCATAACAGCACCGGTTTTATGATGTGGCATTGCGCTGACAGCCAGTTATATTTTACTAAAGAATTTTATCCCGACTTCGGCAGAGAAGAATTCACTAAAGCAATAAACGATTTTGTTAAAAGGCAGCGGCGTCTTGGAAAATAGAATAAATGAGAACAAATAAAATCAATCCGAAATTCAATTCCTTTAATCAGGCCCTTTCTCAATACCAACAGGAAATTGATGATGAGTTAGATAGGTTTTTTAATCAGAAAATTAGAGAAAATTCTTTATTTTTTAAACAAGCGGTTGGAACAATCAAGATATTAAAGGAGATTAATCTTGGAGGCGGCAAGAGATTGCGGCCTATTTTAGTTAATCTTGGCTATTCTTTAGCGGGCGGTAAAAATAAAAAAGCTATTTTAGAGGCCTCTTTAGCCGTAGAATTAATTCATAATTATTTTTTGATTCATGATGATATTATTGATGAAGATGAGTTAAGGCGGGGCAGACCATCTCTTCACGCTTTTTATCGAAAGAAATTCAACGATTTACATTCAGGAATTTCTTTGGCCATGGTGGCTGGCGATATAAGTTGCGCTTTAGGATATCAGGCTTTAAGCAATAGTCCTTTTCCGGATAGAGAAAAAATAAAGGCTATTGATATTTTGAATAAGATGATAATCAAGACCTGTCATGGTGAAATGTTGGAATTAATTTTAAAAGAGGAGAAAGTTAAACTCACCGAGAAAGACATACTTAATGTATCTAAACACAAGACCGCTTATTATACCTTTGCTGACCCACTCAAAATAGGAGCGGCTTTGGCTGGTCAAAGAGAGCGCTTTTTAGCCAAGTTGGAGAAGTTTGCTTTGCCTTTGGGAATTGCCTTTCAGATTCAGGATGATATTTTAGGATTATTTGGTTCAGAGAAAGAATTTGGTAAGCCAATAGGTTCGGACATTGAAGAGAATCAGCCCAATCTTTTAATTTTTAAAACATTAACCTTAATCGACCCTAAAAATAGGCAAAAGATTAAAAGTTATTTAGGTAGGAAAAAACCGACTCAGAAAGATATTCGAAGGGTAAGAGAAATAGTAAAAGAGAGCGGCTCTCTTGATTATTGTCAGGAAAAAGCTCAAAATTTAGTTAATAAAGCCAAGTCCATAATAAAACAAATGAGAATGCCGCTAAAAGAAAAAAAGTTTCTTCTGAAATTGGCTGATTATATTATTGAGAGAAATTATTGATAAAATTAATGGACAAACTAATCAATCAGTTAATTGAAGAAGGATACCTCAAGAGTGAATCAATTATTGAGGCCTTTAAGAAAATCAAGCGGGCTGATTTTGTTCCCCAAGAGATAGTTAGCGAAAAAGGAGAAGATTTTGTAGCTAATTACAACGCCCCTTTATCTATTGGCCATGGTCAGACCATTTCCCAGCCTCTGACTGTCGCTTTTATGTTAGAGTTGCTTCAGCCAGCCAAAGGGGATAGAGTTTTAGACATCGGCTCCGGTTCAGGTTGGCAAACGGCCATGCTTTGTCAGCTCGTCGGTCCGAAAGGTTTTGTTTATGCCATTGAGCGGATTCCTGAACTGAAGGATTTCGGCCAGAATAATGTTGAGAAGTACAATTTTAAGAACGTAGAATTTATTTGCGGCGACGGCTCAAAGGGATTAGCCACCCAAGCCCCTTTTGATAAAATTATTGCCGCCGCCTCGGCTGAAGAAATTCTTCAGTCCTGGAAAGAGCAATTAAAAATAGGCGGTCGTTTGGTCGCGCCAGTGGCTAACAGTGTCCGGTTAGTGGTTAAAAAAGGAAAAAACAAATTTGAAGAAAAAGAATATCCCGGATTTGTTTTTGTCCCTTTAATCTCCAGGTCTTATGAAAATAACCAATAAAAAAAGATTTATTTTATTTTTATTTTCAGTCGTTTTACTAATTTTTTTATTAGCTGTTTTTTATATCAGGTATCAAATAATTACTCCCTTAAATCCCGATGGCCAAGAGCAATCATTCAATATTGAAAAAGGGGAGGGAGTGAGAGAGATTGCCGCTAATTTAAAAGAAGCCGGGCTGATTAGAAACGGGATTTATTTTGAATATTATATTCTTTATAAGGGCTGGGCAGCTCGCCTGCAGGCCGGCCAGTACGAACTTAGTCCTTCCTTCAATATCCTTCAAATAGCCCGGAAGATAGTTAAAGGAGAAGCAATTTCCAATGAAGTGGCCGTAACCGTTCCCGAGGGATTTAATCTGAAGCAAATTGACGCGCGGTTGACCAAAGCCGGTCTGATTGGAGAAGGGGAGTTGTTGGGCAGGCCCCAGTTAGAAGGTTATTTATTCCCGGATACTTATCGCTTCGGTCCGACCGAGACTTTAGATGAGATTGTCGCTAAAATGAGAGCTAATTTTGAACAGAAAATAGGCCAGGATTTAAGGGAAGAGATAGCTAATCAGGGAAAAAGCATTGAAGAAATTGTTATTATGGCCAGTTTATTGGAAAAAGAGGTTTCCACTAATGAAGATAGACGATTGGTTTCCGGAATATTCTGGCAGCGGCTTGAAGATAATTATCCTTTAGAATCTTGTGCGACTATTGCTTACGTCCTCGGCGTTGACAAATGGCGTTATTCGGCGGCCGAGACCAGGATTGATTCTTCTTACAACACTTATCAGAATGTCGGCTTGCCGTCCGGCCCGATCTGTAATCCGGGCTTATCGGCTATTGAAGCGGCGGTTTTTCCTCAAACCAGTGATTATTATTTCTTTTTGTCCAAGCCCGATGGGGAAACCGTTTTCAGTAAAACACTGGAGGAGCATAATCAAAACAAAGCTAAGTATTTGCAGTAGATTCAACTTTTAAGATATAATATATAAGTCAGATGAGAAATTTGACTTTAAGAACTATTTTAATTCTCCCACTGTTTGTTTCTTTGGCTTTTCTCTCCGGTTGCGCTAAAAAAGAACAAACAGGAGAAACAACTATGCCTCAAGAATCCATTGCTAAAAAAGCAGCCTTGATTATTGCTTTTGAGAATTTCAAAGATGAAGAATATTTTATTCCCAAAGAAGTTTTAGAAAAGGCCGGCATTGAAGTGACTACGGCGAGTAATTCTAAAGGAACAGCTCAAGGAGTCAGCGGCGGGCAAGTGCCAATAGATGTTTCCCTGGATGAATTGAAAATAGAGGATTATGAAGGAATTGTTTTTATCGGCGGTCCGGGAGCTTTAAAAAATCTTGATAATCAGACCTCCTATCGAATCGCTCAAGAAGCAGTCAGTCAAGGAAAGATCTTGGCGGCTATTTGCATTAGTCCGGTTATTTTAGCCAAGGCTGGCCTGCTCCAAGACAAAGAAGCGACTGTCTGGTCAAGCGCTTTAGATAAAGGACCAGTTAAAATTCTCCAAGAAAACGGGGCTAATTATCAAGAAGATGACCTGGTCGTTGATGGGAAAATTATTACCGGTAGCGGTCCGGCGGCGGCTGAAAAATTTGGCCAGGCCATTGTCCATCTCTTGACTGGCTCTTCAGAATAGAGTAATATTTTTATAGTCAGTTTATCGAACTAAAATAGCCATAGACAATAGGCAATATCCGCCAGGGGCGGATTCTCAATTTGTTACTAAATCAAAGATTTAGACAAAATTGGAATAAGACCTATCGAGGCGTCAGGTTTTTGTCTATGGCTAGTCCATGGATTTTTTTATTTATAGTCAGTTTATCGAATTATGATTTCCAAAGAAAAAAAACAAGCCATCATTAAAGATTTGACCGACAAACTAACTCGTCAGAAGGTAGTTATTTTTTCTGATTATACCGGTTCAAAAGTGGCTCAATTAGAAGAACTCCGCCAGAAATTGAGAGAAAAAGAAATAGATTATCAAGTAGCCAAGAAAACTTTGGTTGATTTAATCTTAAAGAAAGCTGGCTTGGATAAAATTAAGGTTAAAGAGTTGCCGGGTCAAATTGGTTTAGTTTTTGGCTATCAAGATGAAGCGCTGCCAGCTAAGATTTTGTATAACTTTTCTAAAGAGAACGAATCCTTGAAAATATTAGCCGGTTTAGTTCAGGGTAAATATTTAGACAGCCAGGCCTTAATTGAATTAGCCAAGTTGCCCTCCCGGGAAGAGCTTTTGGCCAGGTTGGCCGGCAGTTTGGCGGCACCTCTTAGCGGTTTGGTTAATACCCTTCAAGGCAATTTAAGAAAATTGACTTTTATTTTAAAGAATCTGAAGTTAGAGACCTAGGGCTTGAAATATTGTCTCAAAAGAGATAAAATATTCTTTCAGGTTTTAAGTTAAATAACTTTTAGAAAAAAATCTATGACCGAAGAAAATCTCATCAAGGACAAGTCCGCTTCTGGCGGAAAAGAAAAACTCGTCAAAAACGAGTCTTCGCCAAAGGACGAACAGGCTGCCTCTGGCGGGGAAGAATCTTCTCCGAAGAAAAAAGAAGAGAAGAAAGAAAAAGAAGTAAAAGTGCCGGTCAAGTTCAAAGATTTGGTTAAACAAATTGAAGAGCTTAGCGTTTCCGATTTGGCTGAATTGGTTAAGGTTTTGGAAGACAAATTCGGCGTTAGTGCCGGATTGATGATGGCTGCTCCGGCGGCCGCTTCAGCTGCGTCGGGCGAAGAAGAGGCAGCTGCCGAAAAAAGCAGTTTTGATTTGGAATTGAAAAGTAGTGGTGACCAGAAGATTTCGGTGATTAAAGTAGTTAAAGAAATTACCGGTCAGGGACTGAAAGAAGCTAAAGATTTGGTTGACGGCGCTCCCAAGGTAATTAAACAGGGCTTAAAGAAGGAAGAGGCCGAAGAACTGAAGAAAAAGCTGGAAGAAGCCGGGGCGGCTGTGGAATTAAAATAAAAAACATCGACAATCGTTGCCGATGCTGCTACTATGACCAAGGAGATTTTAGAGCAACTTTTTGACTCGCCGGTCAAAGCTAAATTACTGAAATTATTTTTGCGGAATCCGGAGGAGTCTTTCAGATTGAATGAAATATCCAGAAAAATCAAAAGTGATAATTATACTTGCCGCCGTCAGATAAAGAAGTTGGAGAATATCCATCTGATTGTTAATCGGGTCAAAGACAAACATAAGGCCTATTCGGTTAATCCCGATTTTGAGTTTTACAACGAGCTTAAAACCTTAGTTCTCAAATCCAGTCCGGCCTCAAAAGAAAAAATATTGAGTCGTTTAAAAAATCTGGGCCGAATTAAATTAGCTATTTTAAGCGGTATCTTTATCAACGAAGAAAATTCGCGGGTAGATTTGTTAGTTGTCGGCGACGGTATCAAGAAAAGAAATCTGTCCGGCTTTTTAAGGGACCTGGAAGCCGAAGTAGGCAGAGAGATTGATTATGTCGTTTTTTCGACAGCTGACTTTAATTATCGTTATGATATGTTCGACAGATTCATCCGCGATGTCCTGGAAAAACCTCACGAAAAATTGATTAATAAATTGAAGATATAACGGGCGCATAGCTCGGGGGTTAAAGCGTTATTTCACCCTGCACCAAAATTACGGATGATTAGCTCAGCGGTAGAGCGCGTCGTTCACATCGACGAGGTCGCAGGTCCGAATCCTGCATCATCCACAAGTTTTGGTGCAGGGCAAGCGCAATAGAAATCTCTGGTTAGAATCCAGATGTGCCCACTGATGGGGATAATCTGTGGACAGAAAAGAATGTTTAAATTTATGAAATGGCTTAAACAAGCCATTTTTTGATTTAATTCAGATAGATTTTATTCAAAAGATTGGTGTTTGACAGGGTTACTTGAGTGACATACAATGGGAACAAGGTAATCACTTGTGGATAAATGTGGGGATAAGTGAATGAAATTGTGGAAAACTATGCTTATCGGAGAATATAAACATACAGTTGATAGTAAGAAAAGATTAGCCATTCCGGCTAAGTTCAGACGCTTTTTCAGTCAGGGAGCGGTGATTACTCGCGGCATTGATAATTGTTTGGTTCTTTATCCTTTGAAAGAATGGCAAACCATGGCCGACAAATTAGGTCGTTTACCGGCCAGTCAGATTGAGGCACGGGGATTCGCCCGAGTGATGTTAGCCGGAGCGATGGCTGTTCAGTTCGATAAATTAGGACGGATTCTTATCCCGGATTATTTGAAAAAGTACGCTTCTTTGAAAAAGAATGCCGTTGTTATCGGTTTGTATAATCGTTTAGAAGTCTGGTCCGGAGAGAAATGGGATGTTTACAAGGGAAGAGCGGAAAAAGAAGTCGGTGATTTGGCCTCTAAATTAGGAGAATTAGGCCTGTAGCATGCACCAGCCAGTCCTCTTAAAAGAGATTTTAGAATATCTTAATCCAAAACCAGGCCAGAATTTTATTGATTGTACCATTGGCTTGGCTGGTCATGCTTTATCTATTGCTCGAAGAATTCTCCCTCAGGGAAAAATCTTGGGCATTGAATTAGATAAAAAAGTTCTAAAAGAGCTCAGTCAGATTATCGCTGGGCAGGAAAATATTATTTTAAAACAAGGCAATTTCGCTCATTTAGAAAAAATTGTCGACCAAATTGATTTCCGACCGATTAATGGCATTCTCTTTGATCTAGGCATGTCCTCTTGGCAAATCGAAGAGAGTGGCCGCGGCTTTTCCTTCCAAAAAGACGAACCCTTGTTAATGTCCTATCAGGCCGGAGGATTGACTGCCGAGAAAATAGTCAATCAGTGGCCGGAGGAAGATCTGTTTAAGATTCTAGGAGAATACGGCCAGGAAAGATACGCCCGGAAAATCGCTCAACGAATTAGCCAAGTCAGACAAATCCAGCCGATAAAAACAACTAAGCAATTAGTAGAAATTATTGCGAGGGCGACACCGGCTCAATACCATCATCAAAGAATTCATTTGGCTACCCGGACGTTTCAAGCCCTACGTATAGCCGTCAATGATGAGCTCAATAATTTAAAAGAGGCCTTACCCCAAGCCTTAGAAATTTTAGAAAGAGAAGGCCGGCTGGGCATTATCTCTTTCCACTCTTTGGAAGATAGAATAGTCAAAAATTTCTTCCGTCAGGCCGCTCAAAGAGGAAATCTAAAAATTTTGACCAAGAAACCGGTCAGGCCCAGCCAAGAAGAGGTGATTTCTAACCCGCGCAGTCGCAGCGCCAAACTGCGGGTCGCTTCAAAACAATGACTAGCTATATTAAATCAAAAAGGATTTGCCCGGCTAGACAAAATCAAGGTTTAGCTATTTTGAGTATTTTAATTATTTTGGCTATTTTTTGCCTAGGATTTTTTTATATTATTCAGACCAATGGTTTGGTTAAATCTAGCTATCAAATTCGTCAACAAGAAGAATATCTTAGAGAATTAGAGGTCGAGAGTCAGCAATTGGAAACAGAGATAGCTAATTGGCAATCGCCAGCCAATTTAGAGGAATTGATTAAATCTCTTAATTTAGTTGAGGGAGGTGAGGCTATTTATTTAGGAGAAGAAACAGCTGTGGCCGTTAAAGAATAGATGAATATTTATGAGTCACTGGCGGATTTCATTGTTAATAATTATTATTTTTCTCATCGGCGGCGGAATTCTAGGCCGCTTATTTTCTCTCCAAATTTTACAATATGATTATTATTACGCTTTGGCTCAAGACCAGCATGACATTTATCAAGATTTATTTCCGCAAAGAGGCGAAATCTTTATTCAAGATTTAGCTGATAGTCGGCGAAATAATCAGCCCAATTATTCTCCCTTGGCCATTAATAAAGAATTTTATCAGGTCTATGTTACTCCTAAAGAAATAGCTGATGACCAAAAGGATGATTTAGCTAATAAATTAGCCGAGCTTTTAGAATTAGATAAAGAGACCATTTTAGAAAGAATAAATAAAAAGGATGACCCCTACGAGCCGATTAAACACAAAGTCAGTCAGGAAATAGCTCAGACAATAACTGATTGGCAGATTGACGGCTTGGCTACTGTTCCAGAAACTTGGCGATATTATCCTAACGGCTCTTTGGCTTGTCATTTAACTGGCTTTGTCGGTTTTGAGGAGGAGAAAAAGATTGGTCAATATGGTTTAGAAGGCTATTACGAGGACGAACTGAAAGGCGTACCAGGTTTCTTAAGCGGCAAGAAAGATACCAGTGGTTATTGGATTCCCTCGTTGAAGCAAGAGTTTGAGCTAGCTCAAGATGGCTCTGACCTTATTTTAACGGTTGACCAGAATATCCAGTTTAAGGCGGAAAAAGAATTAAAGCAATTAGTTGAGCGCTGGCAGGCGGCCGGCGGGACGATTATTGTTATGGAGCCGGCCAGCGGAGCTATCCGGGCCATGGCCAGCTGGCCAACTTTTGATCCTAATCAGTATAACCAGGTAGAGGATGTTGGTATTTTTCTAAATCCGGCTATTCAAAAAGTTTATGAGCCGGGTTCGGTTTTTAAACCGATTACCATGGCGGCTGGTTTAGACAGCGGCCGGATTGCTCCCCAAACTGTTTACCAAGACGAAGGACAAATTAGAATCAAAGGAAGCACCATCAGTAATGTTGATGGCAGAATCTATGGCCAGCAAACAATGACTCAGGTTTTGGAGAAATCAATTAATACCGGAGCCGTCTTCGTCCAGCAGAAAATCGGCCAGGATATTTTCCGAGATTACGTTCAGCGATTTAATTTTGACCGGCCAACTGGTGTTGACTTAATAGGCGAAGTAGGCGGCAATATTTCTAATTTGTTCACCGGTCGGGAAATTAATTTAGCGACTATTTCTTTCGGTCAGGGAATTACGGTTACACCCTTGGGATTAATTACGGCTATCGGAGCGATTGCTAATCAGGGTAAATTGATGCAGCCCTATTTGGTGGAGGGAATAATTAAGAGTGACGGTCAGGAAATTGATCGGGAACTCAAAATAGTCAGAGAAGTTATTTCTCCCCAAACGGCTGGAGAATTAACTAAAATGATGGTTAGTGTAGTTGAAAATGGTTTTGGTCAACCGGCCAGAGTGGCTGGCTATAATATTGCCGGTAAGACGGGGACAGCTCAAGTGGCTGATTTGGAAGAAGGCGGTTATTCCGAAGAAACTATCCATACTTTTGTTGGTTTCGCCCCGGCTTTTAATCCTCGATTCATTATTTTAATCAAGTTAGACGAGCCTCAGGGGATCAGCTTTGCCGCCGATTCAACCAGTCCGGTTTTCAAAAAAATGGCCGAATATTTGTTTAATTATTTGGAGATACCGCCGCAATGAAAAAGTTCCTCCTAACCACTTCTCGAAAACACCTCGGCCGAGAACCAGTTTGTATTCCATTTAGGTTGTTGCCTCGGCTCGGAGATGACAAAAGCAGAACTTTTCTTCACTTCCACAAACAGGCAAAGCTTTTATCATCTACGTTTCTCGAAATGGTTAGGAGGAACTCTCGAAGTGATATAATTTAATGCGAGTACGAAAACCGTTCTTGTGCTTGTAACTAGGCAAATTATGAGACGAATTCTTCAATATATTCTTAAGATATTAGCTAAAATAGTTCTCTGGAAATACCAACCGGAAATTGTTGGCGTGACCGGTAGCGTTGGCAAGACCGGCACCAAAGAGGCGATTTATCAGGTGCTCAAAAAAGAATTTAAGATTCGCCGCAATATGAGGAATTACAATAACGAGATAGGCGTTCCTTTGACTATTCTGGGATTGGAAACAGCCGGCCGTTCAATAATGGCTTGGTTGAAAAACTTTCTTAAGGCAATATCTATTATTTTAACCGATAAAGATTATCCTGAGATTTTGATTTTGGAAATGGGCGTGGATAAGCCGGGCGATATGAAATATTTGCTTGACTTTATCCCGGTTAAGATAGGCGTTATTACGGCCATTGGTCAATTCCCGGTTCATTTAGAGTTTTTCCCCGAGAAAGATAAATTAATTCAAGAAAAAGCTCTTTTGGTCAAATCTTTGACTAAAAAAGGATTGGCTGTTTTGAATTACGACGATTTGTCAGTTAGAGAAATAGGCGACCAGTTGTCTTCAGGCGCCCCGGTAATCTATTACGGAATGGGTCAAGCAGCTGATTTGAAAATTTTGAGTTACGAATTATTTATTAAAGATTTTAAAAAAGATGACTTTGGAATCAGTTTCAAGTTGGAATATCAGGGTAGTTTTGTGCCAGTCAGATTAGATAAAGTTTTAGGTAGACAACAGGCCTATGCTACGGCCGCCGCCGCCGCCGTTGGCTTACATTTTGGCCTCAATTTAGTTAAAATCTCAACGGCTCTGCGGAAATACCGCTCTTTGGCTGGCCGGACTAAGATAATCAAGGGAATTAAGGGTAGTTGGTTAATTGATGATAGTTATAATTCTTCGCCAACGGCTGCTTTGGCCGCTCTGGAAATTTTAGAAGAATTTCCTTCAGAGATAGATGGCCAAAGAACAAAGAAAATAGCTGTCTTGGGGGATATGTTGGAATTAGGTCCGGATACCGAAGCGGCTCATCGTCAGGTTGGCCAGCGGGCAGCCGATACAATTGATTTGCTTTTAACCATCGGTTCGCGGGCTCGTTTTATAGCTGACCAGGCTCGTCAACAAGGAATGGCTAAGGAGAAAATATTTGAATTTTCCCAGCCGGCTGAAGCGGCTTTGGCTTTACAAGAAAGATTGGCAGCTGGCGACATTGTCTTGATTAAAGCTTCCCGAGCTATCCATTTGGAAGAAGTCGTTAAGGAAGTTATGGCTTATCCTGAAAAAGCCGATAAATTGCTGGTTAAATAAGTAAAGCGAGTAAATCAGTGAAACAGATTTAACCGGGGCGTTCCTTAAAACTACGTCCTTGCTCAACGATTCTCTTGAAATATTCCTTTGTCGTAGGATTAAAGATGGAAAGGACGTAGTTTTAAGGAACGCCCCGAATGCCCTCTTCGATAAATGGACAAATTCGGTTATTTGTGTTAAATTAAAAGTGGCCCCATCGTCTAGTGGCCTAGGACATATGCTTCTCAGGCATAAAACCGGGGTTCAACTCCCCGTGGGGCTGCGTAATTTTTGTCTAAAATTTGTTTTAGCAACAAAAATTATGTCTGCCTATGGCGGACCATGCCTAGGTTGGGCGGCTCGCCAAAGGCGAGCGCTCAAATTTATAACCAAATCATAGATTTGGGTAAATTTGACGAGAGGAGGTGAAAAAAAATAAATGGCTGAAGAAAAATTAATCGGCAAGGTAACCCACTATTTTACTAATATCGGTGTGGCCGTGGTTGAAATTACCGGCGGCGAGTTAAAAGTGGGCGATAAAATCCATATTAAAGGAGCGACCAGCGACTTTGAACAGAATATCGATTCAATGCAGATAGAACACGAAAGTATTGAGACAGCTAAGAAAGGTCAGGCGATTGGCTTAAAAGTTGAACAGCAAGCCAGGGAAGGCGACGAGGTTTGTAAGGTGGTTGAATAATTAAGTGTCCTGGGCGGAATAAAGAATCTCAAAAATATTTGGCGATGGGCTTTTTTGCTTCGCTCAGGATTAAATTATAAAATTTCTTTTAAATGCCGAAAAAAAACTAGCGCCTTAGTCCTCTTTTCCGGAGGCCTGGATTCTATATTAGCGGTTAAACTTCTTCAAGAACAACGAATTAAAGTAACTGGCTTAGTTTTTGTCAGTTATTTTTTTGACAGTCAATTAGCCGCCAAAGCCGCTAAAGAATTAAAAATTGAGCTTAGGACAGTTGATTTTTCAGAGGAACACTTAAAAATAGTCAAAAAACCGAAGTACGGTTATGGTAAGACGATGAATCCCTGTCTAGACTGCCATGTTTTAATGTTGAAGAAAGCCAAAGAGATAGCCGGAATAGGACGAAGGCTTTCATCGAACGCGGAAATCCCCAGCGAGGATTTCCGCTCTTGCGGATTGCTCGCTCCTCGCCTATGGCGAGACCATGCCCGCTCGCAATCCGATGTCGCTGAAAGCCTTCATCCTATTCCTAAATTGGCTAAATTTGATTTTATTGCTACTGGTGATGTTTTAGGGGAACGGCCGATGTCGCAGAATAAGCAGGCCCTGGAATTGATTGAAAAAGAGTCGGGCTTAAATGGTTATCTGTTGCGTCCTTTATCAGCTAAATTATTGGAGCCGACTGTTCCAGAAAAAAAAGGATTAGTTGACAGGAGTAAATTATTAGATATTTCTGGTCGTAGTCGTCAAAAACAAATGGCTTTAGCTAAAAAATGGGGAATTAAAGAATATCCAACCCCAGCCGGTGGCTGTCTGCTGACTGACCCTCAATTCGGTCAACGACTCAAAGAGTTATTGGCTAAATGGCCTGACGCTCAAGGCAATGATATTCAATTATTAAAATTAGGCCGTCACTTTTGGATTGGTCCCACTTTGGAAGAAGCTCAAAACAGGATGAGGGACAATAAAATTATTGTCGGTCGCAATGAAACAGAGAATAAAAGGATTAAGGAATTGGCCCAAAAAGGCGACTTAGTTATTGAACCAAAGGATTTTGCCGGACCGACTATTTTAATCCGGGGCAAAACCAAGTTGCTTAAAGAAAGTCTGGCTGAAGCTAAAGAATTAATGGTTAAGTATTCGCCCAAGTTAAGGAAGGAATTAGGACATTGACAAATCATTAAAAGGGTGTATAATATAGATAGTTGTTTAATAGAGAAATTAATTGACTGAAATATAACTGAAGGAGGTTAAAGATGGAAGGGAATAATCTGGAGAAGACCGATTTGGAGGAATGTAAATTTATGCCGATTCACGATGATATCCGAGACTTAGAATTCGCCATAGGGATAGTTTTTGCCTCAAGTGTTCAGCCAGAGTTGATTCCGGGAGCCATCCTGAAGATAGGAGAGTTCTCCAGTTGGAATCCTAAGGGAGAAGGCGGGAGACCAAAGAAATTCTACGCTTGTCATATCAGGGGTGTTTGTGCTCTGTATGCTCCTTTCCGAAAGGAGATGTATGCTGAGTTGACCCTTCATCGGACTAGCAGGACGCCTAAATTTCTTTTTGGAAGAAGAGGTGAAGGAAAACCTTTTACTTTTCAGAAAGACAAAGACCATCTTCCTCTAAGGGTTTACCGTAACGCCCAGGCACCTTCGGGCTGGTATTTCAAGCCGCTTTTCATTATGGCTGAAAGCAGCGGTATTACCCATCTGATCAAGATATCGGTCGACTGGCTGATGAAAGATAGAATCAGGATTATCTTTCTGGACGCCAGTAAGCCGCCTCCGTTTCTGCGTATCTAATTCTTGATATCCAAAAGCTGGCCGGCAATCTTTCTTTAGGATTGCCGGCCATTTTTAATATCTGATTAAAATGATACAATAAATTTAATGATTGATTATTTTTCTTACAGTCAGGTTCAAATTGGGCCGTTTACTCTTTATCCTTGGGGATTGTCTTTGGGCTTGGCTTTTTTATTCGGTTCTTGGTTGGTTTTTAGAGAGACGGCTAAAAGAGGAATTGACCTAAAGGAAGTTTTTTGGCTGGTTATTTTTATCTTTTTAGGTGGCTTGGCCGGTTCTCGTTTGGCTTATCTTTTCCAGTTTCCTCAATATTATTTAACTCATCCTTTGGAAATATTCCAAATCTGGGCCGGCGGTTTAATGTTTTACGGCGGGCTATTTGGCGCCTTGATTAGCGGTTGGTTGTATCTGAGATACAAAGATAAGACAAATTGTTTTTTTATGCTGGGAACCCTGTCATCGCTCCGCGATGACTTCCCTAAGCAAAAAAAACAATTTGTCTTATCTTTTTTACAAATAGCTGATGTTATTACGCCAGCTCTGGCCTTTGGCATTTTCATTACCCGAATTGGTTGTTCTTTAATCAACGACCACCAGGGAGCGATTACTTCTTTGCCTTGGGCTATCCAGTGGCCGGACGGGACACTGCGCCATCCGGTAGCTGAATATTTGGCCTTAAACGGGCTGATAATGTTTTTGGTTTTTTGGTTTCTGCGAAATCGTCTCAAAAAACCAGGTCAATTGTTTATTATTTTTCTTTTTTGGTATTCCGTTTCCCGCTTTCTCTTGGATTTCAGCCGAGCCACGGACACCGCCTTAGCTGACCCTCATTATTTAGGATTATTCATCAGCCAATGGCTTAGTTTATTTGTTATAATTGGGCTGATTGTTTTTTTGATTAGAAAAAAATTGACATAACAATCAAATCGGTTATCTTATCTTTTTTTCAAATTTGGTCAAAGATATGATATAATTCTATATATGCGGAAGCCATGGCATATTTTTTCTATTGAAAGAACTCTGGAGGAGTTGAAGTCACAACCCGATGGCTTGACCGGCCAAGAAGCCAAGTTAAGATTGAAGAAATTTGGTCTTAATGAACTTCCCAAGGAGAAACCCTTTTCCCGGTTAAAGTTATTTTTAGAGCAGTTCAGGAGCCCCCTTATTTATATCTTGCTTATTGCCGGCATCGTTACTTTAGTTTTGGAAGAGTATACTGATACCATCGTTATTTTTGGAGCGGTTCTTTTAAATACTATTGTTGGCTATTTTCAAGAGAGCAAAGCTGGCCAGGCCTTAGATAAGTTAAAAAAAGTTCTCAAGATAAAAACAATTGTTTTCCGCCAAGGGCAAGAAAAAGAAATCCCCCAGGAAAAATTAGTTCCTGGCGATATTATTTTTCTGAGAGCTGGCTATAAAGTACCGGCTGACGGCCGAGTCATTGATGCCCATAATTTAAAGATTAATGAGTCTGCTTTGACTGGTGAATGGTTGGCCTCTTCAAAAAATAAGGAATTTTTATCTGCTCAGACGCCTTTAGCTGACCGCGATAATATGGTTTATTTAGGAACAATGATTGAAAACGGCTGGGGCAGAGCAGTGATTACCGAAACCGGCCCCCGAACCGAAATTGGACGCTTGGCTCAAATGCTCAGAGAAGCCAAAGAAAAAAAGACGCCTTATCAGACTAAATTAGCTCGCTTTAGTAAAATAGTCGGTTCAATTATTGTGGCCATCTCTCTGACTATTTTTATTGAAGGAATGATTACTGGCCGGGTCAGGTTCGTAGAGATGTTTACCACGGCCATTGCCGTGGCTGTAGCGGCTATTCCCGAAGGGCTGCCAGTAGCTATGACTGTTATCTTGTCTTTAGGCATGCAGCGTATTTTGAAAAGAAAAGGATTAGTCAGAAAATTGGCTTCGGCCGAGACCCTGGGGAGTACCTCAATAATTTTGACTGACAAAACCGGTACTTTGACTAAGGCCAAGATGGAGGTGGCTGGCATCTACACGGGCGGTCAGGAGCTTTTAAGCGATGGCCAGAGATTTAATCAAGAGATAAAGAGAGACGGCCAGGAATCACATATTTTGGCTTTGAAAATCGGTTTGCTTTGTAATGAATCTTTTATTGAGAACTTGGATGAGCCAATGGATAAGTGGGTTATCCGAGGCCGGCCGACCGAAAAAGCGTTACTCTTGGCCGGTATCCAAGCCGGCTTGGATAAGCGGGAATTGGAAAAGAAACAGCCCAAGATTGACCAATTTCTTTTTGACCCGACCTATAAATATGCTGCTACTCTTCATCGGCTTGATCCGGAGAACAACATTTTGTACACGATTGGTTCGCCGGAAAAAATATTAGCCATGTCTTCTTATTTAGATGACGATGGCCGGCGAGAAGATTTGCTTTTAACCGATTTCAAGAAGTTGGAGAAAAAATACGAGAGTTTGACCAAACAAGGGTTAAGAGTGATTGGGGCGGCTTACCGAAGAACCAAAGGGGAAGAAATAGATTCTGTCGCCGAGGAAAGAGACAGGAAAATGATTTTTGTTGGTTTTTTTGCCTTGCACGACCCTTTGCGGAAAGAGACCAAGAAAGCTATTCAATTATGCCGTCAGGCCGGCATGAAACCGATTATTGTTACCGGCGACCATCGTTTGACTGCCTGGGCAGTAGCCAAGAAGCTCGGCTTTAGAATTACAAAAGAAAATATTTTAGAGGGCAAAGATTTGGAAAGAATCTCTGATAGAGAATTTGAAAAGAGATTCAGAGATATTCAGATTTATGCTCGGGTTGAGCCAGCTCAAAAATTAAGAATTGTTCAGGTTTGGCAAAAGAAAGGCGAGGTGGTCGCGATGACTGGCGATGGTATCAATGACGCGCCGGCTCTTAAACAAGCTGATATTGGTTTGGCTCTGGGTTCAGGAACTGACGTAGCTAAAGAAGTGGCTGATTTAATTCTCTTAACCGATAATTTCAGTATTATTGTCGCTGCCATTGAAGAAGGCCGGGCAATTATTGATAATATTCGTAAAGTAATTACTTATTTACTCTCCGATAGTTTTACGGAAGTCATTCTGATTGGCATTAGCTTATTAATGGGCTGGCCTTTGCCTGTTTTAGCCGCCCAAATTTTATGGGTGAATTTGATTGAAGACGGCTTGCCTAACGTCGCTTTAGCTTTTGAGCCCAAGGAGAAAAGCTTGATGAAGCGGCGGCCGCAAGGTCAGGCAATGTCCCTTTTGACCAACGAGATGAAAATTCTTATTTTTATCATCGGCCTCCTGACCGATTTATTGCTTTTGGGGTTATTCTTTTATCTTTTAAAATATTCTGATTATGGTTTAGCTCACATTCGCTCAGTTATTTTTGCTGCTTTAGCCATTGATTCGCTTTTTTATATCTTTTCCTGTAAGAGTTTGCGCCGTAATTTATGGCAAATTAATCCTTTTTCCAATAAATTTTTAATCGTCGCCTGGTCATTTGGTATATTGATGTTAGTTACTGCTCTTTATTTGCCGCTTTTCCAGAATCTTTTGAAAACCGTTCCTTTAACTTTGTTTGACTGGCAGTTAATTTTAGGTCTGGGTCTAATTGATATAATTTTGATTGAAGCAACTAAATGGTGGTTTATTAAGTATAAATTATAAATTACATGATTTTTCTTTATCTTATTGTTTTTATTATTTCCTTCATTGTTTTAATTTTATCAAGCAATTGGCTGATTGGCGCTTTGATAAAATTGGCTAAATTTTTGGGCTGGAAGGAATTTGTCGTTGCTTTTTTTACTATGGCCTTGGCCGGAGCTATCCCTAATCTTTCAATTGGTTTAAGTTCGGTGGTCCATCGGGTGCCCCAACTTTCTTTTGCTGAAATTGTCGGTGGCAATATTGTTGATTTAACCGTAGCCATTGCCTTGGCCGCCCTTATTTCTAAAAAAGGATTGGCTCTGGCCAGTCGGACAGTCCAGGGAAGCGCTATTTTTACCTTAATTATCGCTGTTTTACCTTTGCTCTTAATTGCCGATGGCATTCTTTCTCAAACCGACGGCCTTATTTTAATTTTAGCTTTTATTATTTATATCTATTGGCTTTTTAAAAAAGAGGATAGATTCAGTAAGCCCTACAACAGAATTAAGAAACCGCTTACCTTCAAGACAGCTTTTCAAAATATCGGTATTTTAATCGGCAGTATTGCCTTACTTCTTTTGGCGGCTGAAGGAATTGTCCAGTCAGCCACTTTTTTCTCGAATAATTTAGATTATTCACTGGTCTTAATTGGCACTTTAATTGTTGGCTTAGGCAATGCTATGCCTGAGATTCTTTTTGGTATTCAAGCCGCTCGCCGGCATAATGATTGGTTGGTTATTGGTAATGTTATGGGTTCGGTAATTATCCCGGCTACTCTAGTTTTGGGTCTGGTCGCTTTTCTTTGTCCGATTAAAGTCACTAATTTTTCACCTTTTGCCATTGGCCGGGTTTTCTTAATTATGGCCGCTATATGTTTCCTCTTTTTCCTGCGAACCGGCCAAAGGGTGACAAAAAAAGAAGCCGTCTCTTTGTTGTTTATCTATCTGCTTTTTGTCTTGGCTGAGTTTCTCTTCACTTAAGTTGATTTCCGGGGCTAGTTGTGTTAAATTAGGTTCATTATGGAGCTGTTTATTATCACTCTTTTGGTTTTAGTGATTATTGGACTGGGTCTGCTGTTTTATTTATTGCTCCGTAAAAAATCAGAGCCAGAGAGCAGTCAATCATTATTAATGCTTCAACAAGGATTAAACCAAATGAGGCAGGATGTTGATAATAAACTCGCTCAGTCAGCTCAATCAGTTCAAAAACAGTTTAGTCAAAGCGCCAAAATTATTAAGGATGTTACCGAAGGATTAACTGAATTGAAAAATACCAATAAACAGGTAGTCAGTTTTGCCGAACAACTACAATCTTTGGAAAATATTTTAACCAATCCTAAAAGACGAGGGGTTTTGGGCGAATACTATTTGGAAGAACTATTAAAGAATATCTTTAATCCTAGTCAATATCAGATGCAGTATCAATTCAAAGATGGCCAAATAGTCGACGCAGTTATTTTTCTTAAGGATAAGATGATTCCTATTGATTCCAAGTTTTCCTTAGAGAATTACAACAGAATTGTTGAAGAAAATGACCCGGTCAGGCGAGAACAATTGGAGAAGACGTTTAAGCAGGATTTGAAGACCAGAATTGACGAAACGGCTAAATATATTAGACCCAAAGAGGGAACTTATGAATTTGCTTTTATGTTTATTCCGGCCGAAGCCATCTATTATGATTTATTGGTTAATAAAATTGGAGCCATCAAAGTTAATACCAGAAGTTTGTTGGACTACGCGGTCAGAGAGAAAAAGGTTCACATAGTTTCGCCAACATCTTTTTTTGCCTATTTACAGACAATCTTAGAGGGCTTGCGAGGAATGCAGATTGAAGAGTCAACTAAAGAAATTATTAAATTAGTTGGCAAGTTGGACAGACACGTCAAAGGTTATAGTTCATATCATAAAAAATTAGGTAGTAGCATTAACACGACAGTGAATATGTATAATAATTCTTCTAAGGAATTTAAAAAGATAGCTAAGGACACAGCTAAGATTAGCGGTGGCAAACCGGAGATAGAGATTGAACAATTAGAAAAACCGGCTCAATTAGACAAGTCCTCCCTTGATTAAAAAGGGTGTCATTTTGAGAGATGCCTTCAAAAGTAAACCCTTTAGAGTTTGGACGGAAGTAGCGCGGAGGTAACCCGACGGTAAGGTCTTCTGATTTCACTAGAAGAGATACCGGTTCGAATCCAGTTTTTCGTTCCAGAACACAACTTAATCCATTTTTAGAAATTTTTTGATGGGCTTCCGCAATGGAAGCCCATTGAATTTACACAACACCGCAGCTGCCTCAAAAGTCCGCCTTCGGCGGACTACAAACTGGCAAGATTAAGAGAAACAACATTTCTATGTTATTTTTAAAATTATCCACATTTTGAACTGTAGTAATTTGACAAATACCCTATGGGGGTATACACTGGAAGTATATACTTTTTATCATTAAGCGATTAATAAAAATATGAGAAAAAATACAATAATTCAACGCTTGCATATCGTTAAAGGGCAAATAGACGGCTTGACTAATCTTGTGGAAAAACAGGAGGATTGCCGCAAGATAACAGAACAGTTTTATGCGATAAACGCAGGTTTAAAAAAAGCGATTGAGGCATATTTTAAGAATAATTTATCTTCTTGTTTAAAATCTGTTAATTTCAAAAGAAGAAAAACTATTAAATTTTTACTAAAAGAGATAATTAAAAATAAATAATTTTTATGCCAGATTTAATTTTAACTGACCAAAATTTTCCAGAAGAGGTTTTAAAAAGCCAAAAGCCGATTTTGGTTGATTTTTGGGCAGAATGGTGTATGCCTTGTCAAATGATAGCTCCGATTCTTCAGGAAATCGCTGAGGAATTTGGTGAAAAAATAAAGATAGGTAAACTTGATGTCGATAAAAATCCTTTAATTCCTGCTACTTTCTCAATAGATGCAATTCCGGCTTTAATTTTATTTAAAAACGGAAAAATAGTGCAAAGATTCACAGGCGTTCAAGCCAAACAAGTTATCGAAGAAGCCATTAAATCCATCATTGAAAAAGAAACTGAAAACTGATTTATGAGTAAAGAAATTAATAAAGTTACAATTTTACCAGGAATAAATAAATTTGGAGAAAAAGAGAATTTTGAAAAGATTGATATAAAAAAGGGAGAAGTAGTCGCCATTGTGGGGCACACGGGAGCAGGCAAAAGCCAGCTTCTTTATGACCTTGAAAGACTGGCCCAAAAAGACACTAAGAGCAAAAGAAAAATTCTAATTAATGACGGAATTCCAGATAAAGAGTTGAGATTCAATCCAAAAAGAAAACTAATTGCTTCTTTAGCTCAAAGCATGAATTTTTTTACAGATATGTCTGTTGAAGATTTTTTGCAATTACATTTAGAATCTCGCGGAAAAAAATCAAGACAAGGGTTGATTAAAGAAGTAATAGAAGAAGCCAACAAGATTACAGGCGAAGCAATTTCCCCCGAGATGAATCTGCTTAATTTGTCTGGCGGCCAAAGCAGAGCTTTAATGGTTTCTGATGTAGCTAATATCAGTATTTCTCCTATTATTCTAATTGATGAAATAGAAAATGCGGGCATTAGAAAAGAAGAGGCAATCAAAATCTTAGTGGAAGAAGAAAAAATTGTTTTAATTGTTACACACGATCCTTCTTTGGCATTAAATGCTGATAAAAGAATTATTATCAAAGACGGCGGTATTATTAATATTTTGAACACTTCTTTAAAGGAAAAAGGCATTGCTCACTATCTCAGCTGGATAGAAAATTATGGATTAGATATAAGAGAAAAAATAAGGAAGGGTGAGGAGATTAAGAATATAGAAATATATTGCGAACCAATTAAATCCAAAAATAAAATATGAATATGAAATTTATAATTTTTGCAGGAACACCTGGTTCAGGCAAAACAAGTATAATTAAATATATAATTCAAGAATTGAGAAGTAATTTTAAATTGTTTTTTGCTAAATTTGACTGTTTGCAAACATTGGATGACGAACGCATTGCCAGGGAATATAAAATTCCAGCTGTTAAAAAATTAGCCGGAGAGCTTTGTCCTGATCATTATACCGCTCTTGAAATACCGAAAATAATTAAAGAGAATAAGGATAAAGACGTTATTATTTTGGAAACCGCGGGCCTGTGCCTTCGCTGTTCCCCTTATATTAAGGAAGGATTAGGAATTAACGTTTTAGATATTATTTCCGGAGATCCTTCTCGTTATGGACCGATTTTAACTGAAGCAGATGTAGTGGCTATTAGCAAAGGCGATTTGATTTCTCAGGCAGAGAGAGAAATTTTTAGGGCAAAAGTTTTAAAGGTCAATCCTAAAGCGAAAATAACAGAAATCAATGGACTTACGGGAGAAGGCGCTATTGATATAGCAGAATTTATAAAAGAATCTTCTGATACCAAAAACGAAAAGTTGACGCTAAAACACTCTATGCCTTCAGCGGTTTGCGGCTATTGTTACGGAAATAAAATAATTGGCGAAAAAGAGACACAAAAAAGATATTTGGCTGGAAAAGAATTAAAAAATTTAGTTCCCAATTTGAATTGCGGTAAATGCGGCTATAAATCTTGCAATGAATTTATTAGAGCAGTTTTAGATAGAAAAGCCAAAAAAGAACAGTGTCCGTTTATCAAACAAAAATTATAAGTGCTTATGTTGAAAGACAGAAAAGAATTTGAGCAATTACTTAAACAATGCGAAAATTACGCAAAAGATAATGGTTTTCATTTAAATCCAAAACAAAAAGTAGTGAATTATTTGGTTGAGGCGCTACTGAAAAGAGAAAAAAAATACGGCAAGAGATATTGTCCCTGTCGTCGCATTAAAGAAAGCCAAAAAGGAAATAATAAAATTGTTTGTCCTTGCATTTATTGTAAGGAAGAAATTAAAAAAGACGGGCATTGCCATTGTTTTTTATTCGTAAAATAGCTTCTAAAAATATGAGTAAATTGAAAATTAATAAATCAAAATGTGCCGGATGCGGAGCTTGCCTTAGGGTTTGTCCTTATGGAGCAATTAAAATTGGTAAAGACGGGAAAGCGGTTATAGACAAAGATAAATGCCGAAATTGTGGTAAATGTAAAGAAGTTTGCCCTTTTGATGCCATAATAGAGAAGAATTAGTATTCGTGTTTTCAGCAGCCGCCGGCGCGTTTCCCTGAGCGAAGCGAGCGGCACTTCCCAAAATCAGGAATTCTTGATAAAATAAGTTTGAGCGGAATCATAAATATACTCCAAATCTCAATAGTTTTTTCTCTTAATGAGTTGGGCGGACGCCTCTTTGGGGCATTCGCCTCTATTATTGATTTTTAGTTTAAGTTATTATATGATGTTAAATCTATGTTGGCTGTAATCAAGACCGGTGGCAAGCAGTATCTGGTGGCGCCGGGGGATAAAATTAAAGTAGAGAAACTGGATAAAGGCGAGGGCAAAGAAATTACCTTTGGCCAGGTTTTATTATTGAGCAAAGGAAAGGTTACCAAAATTGGTACCCCTTTAGTTAAAGGAGCCAAAGTTACGGCCAAAGTACTTAAGCAAGATAGAGCTAAAAAAGTTATCGTTTTTAAGTATAAGCCCAAGAAACGTTATCAAAAGAAAAAAGGGCATCGTCAGCCCTTTAGTCAAGTGGAGATATTGAAGATTTTATCGACGTCCCAGAAAAGCGTTAGTTAAAGTATTTTCATCAATATATTCCAAATCACTGCCCATTGATAAGCCGCGACCCAAACGGCTTATTTTTATCTCCGTCGGCTTAAGCAATCGTTCGATATAGAGAGAGGTGGTGTCGCCTTCAGTGGTCGGACTCAAAGCGAAAATGACTTCTTTGACCGGCGGCTGATTGTTTTTAACCCTTTCAATTAATTGCTTCATCCGTAAATTTTCCGGACCAACACCGTCAGGCGGCGAAATCAGACCGCCCAAAACATGATAAAGCCCCTGATATTGCTTAGTTTTTTCAATGGTGGGAATATTCAGGACCGTTTCTACGACGCAGATAGTCGCAGTGTCTCTTTTTTTATCCTGACAAATGGCACAAAGATTTTTTTCTTTGGGCGCCAGATTAAAACACTGCTGACAAAGATGAATTTCCGCTTTAACTTTTTTAATTGATTCTGATAACTCGTCCAGCTCCGGCTGTTTTTGATTAAGTAAATAAAAAACTAAGCGGGTAGCCGCCCGGGGGCCGATGTCAGGCAATTTACTTAATTGGTCAATAAGTTTTTGGATAGGTTCCGGAAACATCGATTTGTTACTCTCATTATTCACCTAAATATTTCTCCAGGTTTCTGAAGCTGACCTGGCTTTCATTGAAGAAAAGTTCTATTTTGCCAATCGGCCCATTGCGGTGCTTGGCGATAATAATATCGGCGATGTTTTTTCGGTCGGTATTGGGCCTGTCTTTGTCTTCCCGATAGATAAAAAGGACGACGTCCGAATCCTGCTCCAGACTTCCGCTTTCGCGCAAGTCGGAAAGTTTGGGGATAGACGGCGAGCGGCTTTCAACGGCCCGGGAAAGCTGGGAGAGAGCCAAAATCGGCAGATTCAATTCGCGGGAGAGAGCCTTTAAGCTGCGCGATATTTCGGTCACTTGCTGGACAGGCGAATCATAAGCGTTACGCGGCTGAATCAGCTGAAGATAGTCAATAATAATCAGACCCAGATCGTGTTCGGCCTGCAGGCGACGGGCCATAGTCCTCATTTGCATTATTGTTGGCGAAGCCGAGTCGTCAATAAAAATAGGAGCGGCTGACAGTTCATCTAGAGCCCGTTGAATCCGTTCAAAATCGTTATCTGGCCCCTCGCCGGATAAACGGCCGGTCCGCATCCGCCAGAGGTCCACTTCGGCCTGGGTGCAGATGAGCCGGTCAACTAATTGTTCTTTGGACATTTCCAAACTGAAGATAGCCACCGGCATTTTCTGCTTGGTGGCGATGTGGCGGGCAAAATCCAGGGCCAAGGTGGTTTTACCCAGGCTTGGCCGAGAAGCCAGAATAATCAGGTCGGCTTTCTGGAGACCGGAAAGATGATTGTCTAAGTCAACGAAACCGGTCGGGATACCTCGGGTGATTTCATCGCCGCGGTGCAGTCTATCAATCCGCTCAAAGGCCTCTTCCAAACTTTCTCTAATCGGAATAAATTTCTGGCCGACTGACTGCTGGGAGATGCTGAAAATTTTCTGCTCGGCCTGGTCAACTAAATCATCAACGTCATCCGGCTCCTGATAACTTAACTGGCTGATTTGACCGGAGGCCTCAATCAAATCGCGGAGAATTTTTTTGTGCTTGATAATCTTGGCATAATGAATGATATGGGCGGCGCTGGGTACGGCATTAACTAAGCTGGTCAAATAACTGGCTCCGCCAATCTCTTCTATTTTTTTCTTTTCCTCCAGGCGGTTGGTCAAACTCAACAAATCAATCGGTTCATTTTTATCGTAAAGCTCAAGCATGACCTGAAAAATATCGGTATGAATGCCACGGTAAAAATCCTCCGGTTTGAGAATGTCGGCTACTCGGATAATCGCTTCCTTGTCCAACATCAAAGCGCCTAAAACCGATTGTTCGGCTTCAATGTTCTGCGGCGGTAAACGACCAGCCAATTTCCGTTTTTCAATTGAGGTATTTTTATTATTAACCATTTTAAATAAAAAGGAGGGTTGACCCTCCCTATTTTACAAAATTATTGTCTCATCAAGCAAGAGGAGATTTTGTTATTATCTTGGGGACAATTTTGGTCCACCCGGAGTGTCTTCTACCTTAAACCCTTTAGCTTCAATTTGTTTCCTGATTTGGTCAGCTTTATCCCATTCCTCGTTTCTTCGCGCTTGTTCTCTTTGGCTGCCCAATTTTTTAATTTCCGGCGGGATGATTGTTTTTTCCTTCCTGATTTTATCTAAATTTAAACCAAGAACTTTATCAAAGTCCAGGATGGTGGCTAATTTATCTTGCTTAGATAATTTTGACTTCAGCAGTTCTTGAACTAGAGAGAAGGCTTGGGGAATATTAAAATCATCGCTAATTTTTTTAGTAAACTTATCTTTATATTCCTGATTTATTTTACCTGACCGGCTGCCTAATTCTTTGACTTGTTCGAGCAGGCGGTTAAATCCTTTTTGAGCTGACTCCATCAGCGACCAGGTAAAACTTTGTTTAGAGCGATAATGAGCCTGTAAAAATAAATAACGGAGAGCTAAGGGGTTAAATCCTTTTTCTTTGATTTGGGCCAAACCGTAGCCGGTTCCCTCCGACTTAGCCATTTTTTGATTATTAGCTAACAAATGCTCGTTGTGAAGCCAGTAATTGACAAATTTAACTCCATTGGCCGCTTCCGATTGGGCGATTTCATTGGTATGGTGAACCGGAATGTGCTCAAGGCCGCCCAGATGAATATCAATGGTTCGGCCCAGATACTTGTTGGCCATAACCGAACATTCAATGTGCCAGCCCGGAAAGCCCTGTCCGTTTTTGACTAAAGGAGAACTGAAAGGCGAGTCCCAATACTGTAAAGCGTTTTTATGCCTGCCGGCTTTGAAAAACCACAGGGTAAAATCGGCTGAATGTTTTTTTTGAGGGTCGCTGACTTCCGCTTTACCGGCTCCTTTGAGTTTTTCTTCTAATTTTTGACCGGAAAGTTGAGTGTAATTTTTGAATTTGGAAACATCAAAATAAACAGCCAGGTCGGTGGTATAGGCGTAACCCTTGTCTAATAAAATCCGAACCATTTTAATTATATCATCAATACATTGGGTCGCTCTTGGTTTGAACGTCGGCTCCAGAAGATTTAAGTCCCGAGTATCAGTTTCAAAAATCTCAATATATTTATCAGCTATTTCTTGGGGAGTCAGTTTTTCCCGACGGGCCGTTTTTTCTATTTTATCCTCGCCTTCATCCTGGTCGCCGGTCAGATGGCCGACATCGGTATAATTGCGGACATGCTTGACTTGGTATCCCAAATATTTAAGAGTCCGAACGACAATGTCAGCGCAAAACATGCCGCGCAGGTTGCCAATGTGTTGAGTCCAGTAGACGGTTGGTCCGCAATGATAAAAAGAGACCTGATTTTTTTTAATCGGTTTAAAGATTTCTTTTCGGCGGCTAAGGGTGTTGTATAATTTTAAAGCCATTTTTTCTTTTTGAAGTAGATGACCATAATGGTTGTGCTGATAAACATAACCATGAGAATGATTAACCAAGTCAGTGGATTTTGGCGGACAATCGGAATATTGTCAAAAACGTTCATGCCAAAGAAGCCGACGATGACGCTCAAAGGGAAAGTAATGAAGGAAACCACGGTCAGGAATTTCATGATGTCGTTTAATTTGTAAGAAAGTAAGGAATTATTGGTTTGCTCAATGGAATTAATCAATTCGCGATGATTTTCCAAAACATTCCAGACCCGGACGCAGGAGCCGACCACTTCTTGGGCGGCCGGTTTTGTTTCCGGACTAAAAAGACGAGCTGATTTTTTTTCTAAAACTTCCAAAACCGACCGTTGCGGTTTAATTGCCCTACGAAAATCAATCAGGTCCTTTTTAACTAAAGCTATTTTAGAAAGCATTTCTCTTTCTTTGCCTTTAAAAACTTGACTTTCAATTTTTTCAATCTTTTCGCCGATGTGGTCAAGCATGGGCAGGCAGGCGTCGACCAACCAATCAAGTACTCCAAAAAGAAGGTAGGCGGGGCTTTGGAAATATTGCTTTTGATGATAATCTTGGAGCTGGCAGTCATTAAAGAATGTCTCTAAATCAGGAATTTTACCGGCATGGCTGGTAATCAGGGTATCTGGTGTAATAATCAGGTCTAATTCTATTGGTTTGGTTTGCTGGTTTCTCCGATTGAAAACCGGAAAGTGCAGGGCCATAAAAAGTTGGTTGGGGTATTCTTCTATTTTGGGCCGGTGAATGGGCGGCAGAAATTGTTCAGCGATGAAAGGATGAAGACGAAATCTTTCCTTGAGTTCATCTAAATCCTTTTGCTTTGGTTTCTGGATATCAATCCAGGTAATATTATTAGCAGTAATTGTTTTCATAATATGGTTCTCCTGTTTATTCTCCATTTTAGCATGTCTTCTTTTAGCTGGGCAAGTGGTTTGACAACTTTTGGGAAAATGATAAACTAATATTAGGCAATGATGAATAAGAAAATTACTTATCTTACTGAAGAAACTGGTCAGTCTGCCGACCAGGTTAAAAAACTTAGAAAGAAGCTTAAAGAGTGCCAAAAAGACAAGGAGGAATATCTGACCCAGGCCCAACGAGCCAGGGCTGATTTGATTAATTATCGAAAGAGGCAGGAAGAAAAAATAATACCTGGAATTGTAACAATTGGTCAGATTAGCATAATTCGTAACATAGTATTACCGGCCTTGGATAGTTTAGAAGCAGGAGCTAAAAAGAGTAAAGATGTTAAGCAAATCAGAGATCAGATAAATGGTATTCTAGTAAAGAATAAGATAGAGGAGATTGGAGCTGTGGGGGAAAAATTTAACCCTGAATTTCACGAAGCAGTGGAATCAGTTGAATCTGGAGAGGAATCAGGAATAATTATCGAGGAAATCCAAAAAGGATATTTGTTGAATAACGAAGTACTGCGACCGAGTAAAGTTAAAATAGCCAAGTAATTTCTTAAAAAAATAATTATAAAATTAAGATTAGGCCTGGCGGTTAAATGACCGAGAGTCGCTTGAGGCGACTGTAGGGAAATAAGCTGTCAGCAGATATGTTTATGCCTATTAAATGGAAACCCTTCAGGGAGATAGAAAAACCCCTTAATCTGCCAGATGTTTTTGAAGAAGATGAATGGGTTCCTTTTGTGCCGACTTTTCGAGCCGAGGAACCGGCCGTTGACATCTATCAGGATAAAAACAATCTTTATGTGGAAATACCCCTGACTGGCGTTAATCCTAAAGATGTTCAGGTTTCTATTGATGACAATGTTTTGACTATTCAAGGCAAAACCCAGGAGAAGAAAGAAGTCAAAGAAAAAGATTATTTGCGTAAGGAAATCAGGAAGGGTTCTTTTCGCCGAGTAATTAAATTACCGGTTGAAGTGAAAGGAAATAAGGCTGTTGCTGAAAGTGTGGGCGGAATAATAAAGATTACTATTCCTAAGGCGGCTAAGACAACTCCGCCATCCAAAATGATTCCCATTAAAATCAAATAGGCTCGGAAAGTGCTTTTCAGCTACCGCTGAAAAGCGCATTTCCTTGCCTTGCTTTAGAAAATAATGACAAAAATAATTGGTATTGATTTAGGCACGTCAAATTCTGCCGCAGCCGTGGTAGAAGGAGGCAAGCCGACAATGATTCCTTCGGCTGAAGGAACAATTGTTGGCGGCGGTAAGGCCTTCCCTTCTTATGTTGCCTTTGATAAAGAAGGCAATCTTTTGGTTGGCGAAGCAGCCCGTCGGCAAGCGGTGACTAATCCCGAGAACACGGTTACCGCCTTCAAACGGAAGATGGGCACTAAAGAGAAAATAAATATGGCTGGTAAAGAATATACTCCCCAGCAGCTTTCCGCCTTTCTTCTTCAGAAAATTAAAAAAGATGCCGGGGCCTTCTTGGGCGAACCGATTAAAAAAGCGGTTATCACCGTACCGGCCTATTTCAATGATTCCCAGCGCCAGGCAACCAAAGATGCCGGAGCCATCGCCGGTTTTGAAGTAGACAGAATTATCAATGAGCCAACGGCTGCTTCTTTGGCTTACGGGGTTGACAAAGCCGACAAAGAGGAAAAGATTCTTGTTTTTGATTTTGGCGGCGGTACTTTAGACGTCACTCTGATGGATTTCGGCCAGGGAGTTTTTGAAGTTAAGTCAACTTCGGGAGATACGCAACTGGGCGGCACCGACATGGATGAACTTTTGACTAACTACATCATTGAAGAATTTAAAAAAGAAAATAATATTGATTTGAATCAGGATAAAACAGCTTACCAGAGAGTTAAAGAAGCGACTGAGAAGGCAAAAATTGAACTTTCATCTACTTTAGAGACAGAGATTAATTTGCCTTTTCTGAGCGCTGATTCGGCTGGCCCGAAACATTTAGTCGCTAAAATCACCCGGGCCAAGTTGGAAGAATTAGTTGGGCCAATTATTGAAAAGTGCCGCGGTCCCTTGGAACAGGCCCTGAATGATGCCAAATTGACTCCTGACGAAATTACCAAAATCATCCTGGTCGGCGGTCCGACCAGGATGCCGGCTGTTCAAAAATTTGTTGAAGATTATGCCGGTAAAAAAATTGAAAGAGGTGTTGACCCGATGGAATGCGTGGCCGCCGGAGCGGCTATTCAGGGAGCTGTTTTGGCCGGCGAAATGAAAGACGTTCTTTTGTTGGATGTTACTCCGTTAACTTTGGGCATTGAGACCCTGGGCGCGGTGATGACGCCGTTGATTGAACGGAATACGACCATTCCCGCTTCCAAGACGCAGATTTTCTCTACCGCTTCTGACAGTCAGCCGGCCGTTGATATTCATGTTTTACAAGGTGAGCGGCCGGTGGCCGCCGACAACCGAACCTTAGGCAGATTTATCTTAGATGGCATCCCGCCGGCCCCCCGGGGAGTTCCTCAGATTGAAGTTAGCTTTGACATTGACGCTAACGGTATCTTGAATGTTAAAGCCAAGGATAAAGCGACTAATAAAGAACAGGCCATTACCATTACCGACTCGGCGGCTCTTTCCAAAGAGGAGATTGAGAAAATGAAGCAGGAGGCCGAAGCTCATGCCACTGAAGATAGACAAAGGAAGGAATTGATTGAGATGCGTAACCAGGCCGATACTTTAATTTTTTCCACCGAGAAGGCTCTTAAGGAAGCCGGCGATAAAATTAAAGCCGAAGATAAAAAAGAAGTAGAGGATAAGTTAGAGACCTTAAAGAAAGTCAAAGATTCCAACGAAATAGAAACTCTCAAAAAAGCCATTGATGAATTATCTCAAGCTATCCAGAAAATCGGCGCCCAATTATATCAAAAAGTTCAGGAAGAGAAAGCAGAACAGTCCGAACCGGAGATATCCGCCAAGGGCGGACGCGCCTCTGGTGCGAAAGGAGAAGCCGACCAGGAAAAAACAGTTGAAGGCGAATACGAAGAGGTTAAGGAAGAGAAGAAGTAATATGTATAAAAATCGGGTTACCCAATCAGTGGTGGCCGGTCTAGCTACCTTAATTTCAACGGCCAGCTGGTTGGGTTTAAAGAATGTTTTAACCGGCGGCGATAATTGGCTTTGGCCAAGTATCGGCTTTTTAATTTTACTAATCTTTTTAAGCTTAAATTGGCTCCTGACTAAGTCCAAAGCCATTTTATTAGTTACACTTACTCTTGTCTTAATCAGCTTTTTCTTTGCTTTCAGTTTCAAAATGACCTATTCGGCTGTTCTTTTTATCGCTTTGTTATTCTTTCTTTTCGGTTCTTGGCGGGCCGTTAACGAAAAAGAGGTCAGAATTAAATTAGAAGTTGATAAAATTCTCTGTCGCGGTCTGCCGGCCGTCTTAACCGGCCTAATTTTAATTACAGCTACTGCTTATTATTTTTCACCTCTAGTTTTAGAGAACCAGAACCAGATTAAAATTCCCCGTTTTTTATTTGATTTGATTGTCCAGCCGGTTATCGAAACGCTTGAAGCCCAAGTACCTCTTTCTCAATTATCGGCCGAACTCGGGGTCGATTCGACGGATAACCAACAATTTGAAGAAGCCCTTTATCAATTGGTCAATGAGCGCTTTAATCAATTCAGCCAGCCCTACCAAGAATATTTGCCTTTTGGTTTGGCTATCGGCCTCTTCTTTGCCCTTAAGGCGATTAGTTTGCCTTTTAAATGGCTGGTCATTTTATTAAGCTGGCTGATTTTTAAGCTTTTAGTTTCTTTAGGGGCGATTAAAATTCAAGAAAAAGGAGTTTTGCAACAGGTGATAGAGGTATAGAACAAGGATTAATTATTATTTATGGCTAAGGATTACTATGAAATATTAGGGGTGTCCCGGGGAGCTTCCGAGCAAGAGATAAAAAAGGCCTACCGGAAATTAGCTCTGCAATATCATCCAGATCGGGCACCGGCTGACAAGAAAAAGGAATACGAAGAAAAATTCAAAGAGATTAGTCAGGCCTATCGAGTCCTTTCCGATAAAGAAAAGAAAGCTCAATACGACCAATACGGACAGACCTTTGAAGGAGCGCCTTTCGGTCAAGGATTTAGTCAACAGGATTTCCGTTCTTTCCACGAAGCCTTTGGCGGCCGCGACATTTTTGAAGATTTGGGTTTTGGCCGAATTTTTGAAGAGATGTTTGGTTTCGGCCCCCGAACCAGAACCAGACGAACTGCTCAATACGGACGAGATATTGCCGTAGATATGGAAGTAGATTTGAAAGATGCTTTTAACGGACTAAAGAAAGAGATTGATTTACGAAAGATGGTCACTTGTCCGGAATGCCAGGGCAAAGGCGGCCAGTCGTTAAAGAAATGCCCTGTCTGCCAGGGGACTGGTTACGAGCAAACCGGCCGCCAGGGTTTTTTAGGGTTTATTATTCAACAGAGGCCCTGCTCAAGGTGTCACGGCCGAGGCGAAATACCGGAAAAAGTTTGCCCTAAATGCGGCGGTCAGGGAAGAGTTGAGGAGACAAAGGAGATTAAAATAACCATTCCGGCTGGTATTGATGACGGACAGGTTCTTAGATTGAGCGGCCAGGGGGAAGCGGCTCCCTACGGTGGAACAGCCGGCGATTTGTTTATCAATATTCATCTGCGGCCTGACAAAAATTTCCAGCGACAGGGCGACGATTTACTTTATAACTTAGTTATCAACTTCAGCCAAGCGGCTTTAGGTGATAAAATAGAAATACCCACTTTGGCTGGCCCAGTTAATTTGAAAATTCCGGCTGGCAGTCAACCCGGCCAGCTGATCAAATTAAAAGGTAAGGGGATACCTTGTCTATACGGCCGCGGTCAGGGAGATTTGATTGTCAAGATTCAGGTAGAAGTTCCTAGGAAGTTATCCCGAAGAGAAAAAGAGCTTATTAAGGACTTAGCCAAGTAGTATTTCAGAGTTCAGGATAACCATTTCGAGAAGATTAGATGACAAAAGATAACAACCGGGATAGTTTGGTAATAAAGAACTCTTTTGTCATCTTAGAGCAACCGCTTAAATAATAAATAGAATACTAACCAAGTCACGGCGGCTGCGACTTCGAGGAATGGTTATCCTGAACTTCTTGAACTCATAGTCATTATGTCTATTCGTGAATTATTAACTAATTTTCATGTCGGCACCGCTTCCGGCTGGGATTTGTTTGTTATCCTTGTTTTCTTGGTGGCTGTTTTGGTCTACGGTTTTTTCCTCGGTCGCAATCGAATGATTATCTTGCTTTTGGGCAGCTATTTCTCTTTGATTATCAGTCAGGTTATTCCTTGGTCAAGAATTAGCGCTTTGGGCTGGTTGAGGATTGGTCAAGAACCATCGGCCTCTTTGAAAATTTTGGTTTTTGTCGGCTTAATCCTGTTGTTTTATTTTCTCATACCGCGTTCTGTTCTTAGTTCGGCTTTAAGAATCAAGAAGAGAGGTGAGGCCGTTTGGTGGCAGATATTTGTTTTAAGCATTGTTCAGTTGGGCCTTTTGGCAGCAATCATCTTTTCTTTTTTACCTGGTCAGACCATAGCTGATTTTACTCCTTTGGTCAAAAAGATATTCATTGGTCCGGAAGCTCAATTTATCTGGCTAACTTTGCCAATTCTGTTTATCGTTTTAATGCGCCGCAAGAAAAAGATAGAGGATTAATAAATTTGTCCTTTAATAACATAGAGAAGAGAAAGGAGGATTTGGAATGAAAAGATGGATAGGCCCGCCACAGTCTTTACTTATAGGTATTGCCGTATTTTTGGCTGTTATTGTTTTGATTTCGGGCTTGCCTTTGGGTTTCGACGATAGATGGCAAGGAATGATAGTGGGTTTTGCTTTTTTTATCTTCATTCTTTTAAGGAACTCGGTTGATTGGTCCAGCCTCTTGGTGTATTCAGGAAGAAAGAATGAAGAAAGTATTATGGTGAATCTATTGACGCCTTTAATCTTTTCTTTAATAATGTCAGCTTTCGCTGTCTGTGGTTGTCAAATAAGTTTGGTAAAGGTAAGTTTATCTTTTCTGATAGCCGTAATCGCGGATATTCTTATCCGAATTTGGCTGGGTTGGAGAATGGCTCAAAATATTGGTGACAACAGAAGCAAAAGCAAAGAAGAATCGACTACTTGATTCAACCTCGCAGTAAACCGTCTAAACTGGATTACTGCGGGGTTGATTTTTTTTAGAAAAAAAGATAAAATGATGAAAATGGGGGTATAGCTCAATGGTAGAGCAGTGGCCTTTTAAGCCATTGATGGGGGTTCGATCCCCTCTACCCCTACTTTTATAGCCTCGGAGGCCGAGAACGGTCCTCGGACTTAAAATATGACTATTAGACAAATCTACAATTTAGCTCTCAAAATGGGTATTGAAGCGGATTTGCGGGGTAAAACCGAAGTCAAAAAATACTTGGCTCACCAGAAAGAAAATTATCAGAAACTGCCGCCGGAAAAGAAAAAAGAATTCGATAGAGAGCGACTGAGTAATCCTTACTCCGATACTCGTATTTTGAACGAACCCAAAAATCCTCAAAAGTCAATTAAAAGGATTTTGGCCGGTATTGATATTGGGGTGTCTGAATTGCTTTTGGCCAAAGAATTGGGCAAGATTGATTTGATTTTTTCTCATCATCCTCACGGTCAGGCCTTGGCTAATTTAGACGATGTTATGCAATTACAGGCCGAAGTTCTGGCTCAATATGGCGTCCCGATTAACGTGGCCGAAGGATTACTGAAACCGAGAATTTCAGAAGTGGCCCGCTCGCTTTCTCCAGCTAATCATAACCGGGTCGTTGATGCCGCTAAATTACTCCATCTGGGATTTATCTGCGTTCACACGGCCTGCGATAATTTAGTGGCCAATTTTCTAGACCAAAAGATAAAAAAATCGCAACCGGAATATGTCGGCGACCTGTTAAAGCTTTTGAAAGAAATTCCCGAGTATAAAGAGGCGATTAAAATTGGTGCCGGGCCGTGGCTTTTTGTCGGCGAGGAAGGGAATCGTTGTGGCAGGATCGCTTTGACTGAAATTACCGGCGGCACCGAGGGTTCGGCCAAAATTTACGAAAAGATGGCTCAAGTAGGCATTGGAACAATTATTGGCATGCACATGTCAGAAGAGCATAAAAACGAAGCCGAAGCGGCTCATATTAACGTAGTCGTGGCCGGCCATATGTCTTCTGATTCTATCGGGGTCAACATTCTTCTCGACCAATTAAAAAAACAGGGGATTGAGGTTATTCCCTGCGGCGGATTAATCCGTAAATAGATTCGCAAAATATGCCCTGGTATAAAGATTTTTTTGACAAATGGTATCTTGAAATTTATCGAGATAGGCCGCTATTTAAAGAAAAAAATATTCAAAAAGAGTTTACCTTTATTAGACGTGTTCTGAATTTACCCGAAGGAGCTAAAGTTCTTGATTTATGTTCCGGGCACGGTCGTCATACTATTCCTTTGGCTAAAACTGGCTATCAAATGACGGCGCTTGATTTAAACAAAAAGTTTCTTAGTATTCTTAAAAGAGAAGCCAAGGAACAAAAATTAGATATTAGAATTATCCATAGCGATATGAGAGACATTCCTTTTATGAACGAATTTGACGGGATAATTAATATTTTTACTTCATTTGGTTATTTCACAAATGACAAAGAAAATCTTAAAGTTTTAGAGCAGGTTTTTAGGGCCTTAAAGCCGGCTGGCAAATTCTTGCTCGATGTTGTAAATAAAGAATGGGTCCAAAGAAATACTCACATCGAAAATAAATACAAGATAAAAAAATACTCCGTTTTGGAAAAAATAAAATTTAATCAAGGAACTAACCAATGGAAAGCTAATTTCGCGATTACCAACGGAAAAGGCAGAAATTATTCGGCAAAATACATAACTAAATTATATTCTTTGGCTGAAATAGAGAAGATGCTGAAGCAAGTAGGCTTTGATAAAATCATTGGTCTCTTTGGGAATACTGTCAAAATAGAAAAATTTACCCCCCGGTCTAAGCGTTTAGTAATTTTAGCCCAAAAATGAGAGTTTAAAGTTAGCCGAGAGTTCTTTCTCTGCACAGTTTCTACCATTGTGCAGGGATTTTTTTATTCCACTTGTTAAAGCCAATAAAAGCTGTTATAATTTGAACAGTCAAAAATAAATGAAGCGTCTTTTAGCCGTTGAAACAATTAAGAAAACAGGGGAGTCAGTCAAGTTGGCTGGCTGGGTTCATCAACGCCGCGACCACGGCCAGATTATTTTTATTGATTTGAGAGACAAAAGCGGCTTAGTTCAGTTGGTCTTCACTCCCGAAAGTAAGGCCCTTTACCGGACAGCTAACTCTTTGCGGCCAGAATGGGTTATTAAAGCGGAAGGAAAAGTTAATCAACGACCCAAAGGAATGGATAATCCTAAGCTGCCGACCGGTCAAATTGAGATAGAGGTGACCAATTTAGAAGTTCTTAATCAAGCCAAGACACCGCCTTTTGAGATTACTCAGACCAACACTGGCGGGAAGGAAGCCAATGAGGAACTTCGCTTAAAATACCGCTATTTGGATTTACGACGGCAAAAAATGAAAGATAATCTGGTCTGGCGGCATAAAGTAGTCAAAATAATCCGCGATTTCATGGATAGAGAGAACTTTACGGAAATAGAGACGCCTATTTTAACCAAGTCCACCCCTGAAGGAGCCAGAGATTTTCTGGTTCCCAGCCGAATTCATACAGGTCAATTTTACGCCTTGCCCCAGGCCCCTCAGCAACTCAAACAATTACTAATGGTCGCCGGCCTGGAAAAATATTTTCAGATTGCCCGTTGTTTTCGTGACGAAGATTTGCGGGGCGACCGCCAACCGGAATTCACTCAATTAGATATTGAAATGTCTTTTATTAAGCAGAAAGATATCTTAAATCTGGTTGAAAAGCTCTTTATCAAAATTGTTAAAGAGTTAGTTGAATTAGATAAAAGTTTGTCCAAGAAACTGACCTTTAAGCCGTTTTTTAAGTTAGATTACCAGGAAGCCATCAAAAAATATGGCACTGATAAACCGGATTTGAGAAAAAATAAAAAAGACCCCGATGAATTAGCCTTTGTCTGGATTTTGAATTGGCCTCTTTTTGAATGGAATAGCGATGAAAAAAGATACGATTCCTGTCATCATATTTTTACAGCCCCCCAAGAAAAAGATTTGCCTCTATTAGACAAAGAGCCTCTCAAAGTTCATTCTTGGCAACATGATTTAGTCCTTAATGGTCATGAAATTGGCGGCGGCAGTATCAGAATTCACCAGCGGGAGATTCAAGAGGAGATATTTAAATTAGTTGGTTTAACCAACGAAGAAACAGAGGAAAAATTCGGTCATTTACTGCGGGCCTTTGAATATGGAGCGCCGCCTCACGGCGGGATTGCTCTGGGCCTTGATCGTTTGCTGATGATTCTATTTAATGAAAAAAGCATCCGTCAGGTGATTGCTTTCCCAAAGAGCGGTGACGGCCGCGATTTGACCATGGAGGCGCCCAGTTCGGTTAGTCCGGAACAACTGAAAGAATTAGGGATAAAGATATCCCCTTGATTAATATATAGTTAGATTTAGAAGCTCAACCTAACCATTTCGAGAAGCTTAGATGACAAAAGATACCAACTAAGAGGGAAGGGTAATGAAGAACTCTTTTGTCATCTTAGAGCAGCCGCTTAAATAATAAATGGAGAACAATGGCGTCACGGCGGCTGCGTCTTCAAGAAATGGTTAGGTTGAGCTTTGACAAGAGACGATGTTGACTAAGTTCTTGACCACTGTTTTTATTTTACTTAATCCGCTTAATTTTTTATTCGGCCAGTCATCAGGACAAGCTAACTTTGAGCAAACTTCTTTACCTCCTCAGCCGCTACCCGAGACAAACTCTTTGACAATTGACTTCCGTCCCGGTTTAGCCAATATTATTTCCGGCTTTGTCATCTCGGCTGCCCAGGGGACTAATCCTGATTTTTTGCCTATTCGCAACTGGAACGTTGACGAACCAAAAGTTAAAGCCGAAGCGGCCTTAATTTTTGAATCAGATAAGGATAAAATTCTTTATCAAAAAAATATTGAAGAAGTTTTGCCCGTGGCCAGCTTAACTAAATTGATGACCGGCCTAATCGTCTTGGAAAATTTGGATTTAGACCAGGTGGTAACCGTCAGTCAAAAAGCAGTTGCCGCCTACGGCGATAACGGCGGTTTGGTTATTGATGAAGAAATCTCGGTTAGAAGTCTTCTTTACATCCTGCTGATGGAATCAAGCAACGACGCCGCTGTGGCTTTAGCTGAGGCGCTTGAGGCATCTGAAAATCTGCGAAGGTTTAACCTTCGCAGATACGAAGGTTTAACCTTCGCAGACCTCTTTACAAACCTGATGAATGAAAAAGCCGAAGAATTAGGCCTGTCCAAGACCAATTTTGTCGAGCCAACCGGTTATCAGCCAGCCAATCTGTCAACGGCTCTTGATTTAGCCGAATTAGTCAAATATACTTTAAATCAGTCACTCCTTTGGCAGATTCTCAGGACAAAAACGATTGATGTATCTTCAATTGATAATTCTGTTAATCATCATTTAACCAATACCAATCAGCTATTAGGCCATTGGCCGAATATCATTGGCGGCAAAACCGGTTATACCGAAGAAGCGCAGGGCTGTCTCATTTTAGTTATCAGTCAGGATTTAGATAAAATGAGAAACTATTTTGACCAAGATTCTTCTGCTTGTCTGATTATTATTGTTTTAGGGGCTGAAGATAGATTTTTAGAAACAGAAAAATTAGTTAATTGGGTCAACCAGGCCTATATCTGGTAAATAAGTAGATAAGGGACGCCCTTGAAAGGGCGTCCCTTGGAATCAAATCTATGCCTGATATTTTTCATCTTTCTCGTCTCTTAGGATTAGCTGCTATTTCCTTCATTTTTGCTTTGGCTTGGACACCAGCTTTAGTCCATTTTCTGGAAAAGTATCGTTTGGGTAAGCAAATTCGGTTCGCCAACGTACCTGTTTTCGCCAGTCTTCATAAGAAAAAAGAAGGAACTCCGACTATGGGCGGCATTTTGGTTTGGGGAACTATTTTAGTTATCACTTTACTTTTCTGGTGGGCTGGCCAAATAGGCCAGGGGACTATTTTTGAGAAAATAAGCTTTTTAAGCCGCGGCCAGACGCTTCTGCCTTTAGGCGCCTTAGTTGCTTCAGCTTTGGTTGGCTTGGGTGATGATTTATTAGGCGTTTTTAAAAGGGGTTCTAATGGAGGCGGCTTACACATGCGGCACCGCCTCTTAATTTATACAGCCATTGCCGCTTTTGGCGCTTGGTGGTTCTTTTGGAAATTAGACTGGGATTTAATTCATGTCCCTTTTGTCGGCGATTTTAATATCGGCTGGTGGTATATCCCTCTCTTTATTTTCGTTCTGGTCGCGACAGCTTTTTCAGTTAACGAAACCGACGGATTGGATGGTTTAGTCGGCGGTATCCTTTTAATTGCTTTTGGCGCTTACGGAGTCATCGCCTTTTCTCAAGGAAAAATGGATTTAGCCGTTTTTTGTGGAGTAATTATCGGCGCTTTGTTAGCTTTTCTTTGGTTCAATATTCATCCGGCCCGCTTTTTTATGGGCGATACCGGAGCAATGTCCCTAGGTATCACTTTGGGAATTATTGCTATGTTAACTAATGCCTTCCTACTGCTGCCTTTGATTGGCTTTATCTTGGTTATGGAATCTGCCTCGGTAATCATTCAACTCCTTTCTAAAGTAATCCGCCAGAAAAAGATTTTTCTTTCCACGCCGATTCATCACCATTTTGAAGCTATTGGCTGGCCGGAAACAAAGGTGACTATGCGTTTCTGGATAGTCGGCGGGGTCATGGCCGCTATCGGTTTGATTCTGGTCTTCATTGAGAAAATTATTTGAGCCTCTTTAGCTAAGTTATGAAAATCAGTAATTTCAAAAACAAAAAAGTAACGATTATCGGTTTAGGACTACATGGCGGTGGTGTCGGCGTAGCTAAATTCTTCAGTCGTTTGGGGGCCAAGGTTTTAGTTACTGATTTAAGAGACAAAGAGGAACTAAAAGAATCCTTAGAAAAACTCAAAGGCAGACCAATAAAATATGTTTTGAATCAGCATCGGCCGGAAGATTTTATCAATACTGATTTGGTCATTAAAAATCCGGCTGTTCCGGAAAAATCTAAATATCTGGAAATAGCTCGTCAACACGGCGTACCTATTGAAACGGATGTAGGGATGTTCTTTGAGCTTTGTCCAGCGCCGATTATCGGCATAACCGGCAGCAAAGGCAAGTCAACAGTGGCTACTCTGACCGCTAAGTTTCTGACCAAAAAATATAGTGACGTTATTTTAGCTGGCAATATCCGCAGTTCCGTCTTAACTAAATTAAAAAAGATTAATAAAGATAGTTTGGTTGTCTTAGAGCTTTCCAGTTGGCAATTGGCTGGCTTGAGGTCTCATCGAAAAAGCCCCCGCTGTTCAGTAATAACCAATATTCTGCCCGACCATCTCAATCGCTACAAGAACATCGAAGAATATATTGAGGATAAGAAAGAAATTTTCCGTTGGCAGAAAGCGAAACCTCATCAGAAGAGACAAGATATCTTCCAAGGCAGAGATTATCTAATCCTTAATTACGATGATAAAATAGTCAGGGATTTTGCCAGTCAAGCTAAATCACAAGTATTTTATTATAGTCAGGATAACGGCATCACTTCCAACTTGGAGAAAGCTAATTTAGCTGCTTTCGTCAAGGGAGAAAAAATCCTTTTTGGTCAGGATAAAAAAGAAGAAATTTGTTCTTTGGAAGACGTTCGTTTAAGAGGCAAGCATAATATTGACAATGTTTTAGCCGCTATCAGCGTAGCCAAATTATGCCAAGTTTCTAATAAATCAATTAAAAAAGTTCTTGATAAATTTAAAGGTCTGGAAGGCCGCTTGGAATTAATTAAAATAGTTAACCAAGTTAAATATATTAACGATACGGCCGCGACCATCCCCGAAGCCACTTTAGCTGCTTTAACTTCTTTCCCCCTGAAGAAAAATATTATCCTTATTGCCGGTGGAGCTGACAAAAATTTAAATTTTGACCAGCTGGCTGAAATATTGGTTAGAAAAGTAAAAAGTTTGATTCTTTTAGAAGGAACAGCTACGGCTAAACTGAAACAGGCAGTCGAAAATCAGATTGCCCTGACTAATAATCAATTGGAAATAATTGGTCCGCTAGATAGCATGAAAGAAGCGGTTTCGGAAGCTAGTGCCAGAGCGATTAAGAAAGATATTGTTTTGCTTTCGCCAGCCTGCGCCAGTTTTGGTCTTTTCAGGCATGAATTTGAAAGAGGCGAAGCTTTTATTAAGGCCGTTAATAGATTATAATTCAATCATCATTTCTGTTTTGTTTTGCCCAGCCATAAACGCCTCTGACAAGTTTCTATGAAAGCTCATCAACCAGATTATATTCTCATTTTTCTCATCTTGTTTATGGTTGCTTTTGGTTTAGTGATTATCGCCAATCCGTCCATAGTTCTTTCCCAGGAAAATTTTAAAGAGAGTTATTATTTCTTGAAGCATCAGGGACTTAATGTCCTTTTGGGACTGATTTTTTTCTTTATTGCTCAGCGTATTTATTATAAACATTGGCAAAAATTCGCTTTTTTCTTATTGATTTCAAGTATTGCTCTTTTAATTTTGGTCTTCATTCCCGGATTGGGTTACGGCTCTGGTCAGGCCAGAAGATGGATTATTTTAGGCCCTTTTTCTTTTCAGCCCTTTGAATTAGTCAAACTGACTTTTATTTTCTATTTAGCCGCCTTGCTTAGTAAAAAAGGAAGAAATAATCAGCAAATAATTAAAGAAAGCTTAATCCCTTTTTTGGTGACCGCTGGGATAATTACCTTTTTAATTCTTAGTCAACCCGACTTTAGCGCCTTGATTATTCTAATAGCCATTGCCCTGACTATTTACTTTTTGGCCGGGATGAATATATCTTATCTTTTGGCCTTTGCCGGTCTAGCTTTGGTTGGTTTTTTGGTTCTGATTAAAATGGCTGCTTACCGAATGAATCGTTTGATTGTTTATCTTCATCCGGAAATGGACCCTCGAGGCATCGGCTATCAGATTAATCAGGCCTTATTAGCTATTGGTTCAGGAGGTCTTTTTGGCTTAGGTCTCGGTCATAGTATTCAGAAATGGCGCTATCTGCCTGAACCAATTGGCGACTCTGTTTTTGCTATTATTGCCGAAGAACTAGGCTTGATTGGCGCCGCTTTTTTGGTTGCTCTCTTCGTCCTTTTGGCTTGGCGAGGATTGAAAATTGCCCGTCAGGCACCGGACAGATTTGGCCTCCTTCTGGCTGGCGGTATTACCGGCTGGTTATTCTTCCAGGCCTTTATTAATGTAGCTGCCATTTCCGGTTTAGTTCCTTTAACTGGTCTGCCTTTACCTTTAATCAGTTACGGCGGCTCGGCCATGGTTGTTTCTTTAACCGCTTTAGGCGTTTTAGTTAACGTTTCAAAATATACCTAGAGCGTCAGCGGGGGCGTCCCTTTTTAGTAAAAAGGGACGCCCCAGGAAGATATGCGAATACTTTTTACCGGCGGCGGCACTGGTGGGCACATTTTTCCCATCATTGCTTTAGCCAGACAATTAAAACAAATTCACACTCAATCAATGACTCCGATTGGTCCGGCTGAGGAGACTACTTTAGAAATGTTTTTTCTAGGACCTGATGGCTGGACTAAGGAATTACTCAAAAAAGAAGGTATTAGAACTAGAATAATTTTAGCTGGCAAATTGAGACGCTATTTTTCTGTTTGGACTCTTTTTGATTTAATTAAGATGCCCTTGGGTTTGTTGCAATCACTTTGGTATCTTTATTTCTGGATGCCCGACGTTATCTTCAGTAAAGGAGGTTACGGCAGTATGCCGGTCGTTTTAATTGGTTGGCTTTACCGGATTCCTATCTTAATCCATGAATCAGATACCGTCCCCGGTTTGACTAATCGCTGGGCCGCTAAATTATCTCAAAGAATTGCTCTCTCTTTTGATTCGGCTGAAGAATATTTTCCTCCTCAAAAAACCGCCTTGGTCGGCAACCCAGTCCGTTCAGAAGTTATTCAAATTTGTCAGATGGTCAGCCAAGAGGTGGAAGAAGAGGCCAAGAAACTTTTTCAAATTAACGGCCAAAAACCAATCCTTCTTATTCTGGGCGGCAGTCAAGGAGCTCACTCATTAAATGAATTTATTTTACAACTTTTACCTCAGCTTTTAGAAAATTATGAAATTATTCATCAAGTTGGCTCAAAGAATTACCACCAAATTGAAAAGAAAGTCGGCCAAAACCAGCTAGTTAATTATCATTTTTATGCCTTTTTAGATGAAAACCAGTATGCGGCTGCTTATCTTTTAGCTGGTTTAGTTATTTCCCGGGCCGGGGCGGGGACTATCTTTGAAATGGCTGCCTGTGCTAAACCAAGTATTTTAATTCCCTTGCCTCAAGCAGCTGCTGACCACCAAAGGAAGAATGCTTTTGCTTATGCCCGAGCCGGGGCTACCTTAGTTATTGAACAAGCCAATCTGACTCCCAACCTTTTCTTAAATAAAATTAACCAGATTCTGAGTAATCCTGAATTAGCCCGAAAGATGTCTCAAAGCGCCCAGAATTTTTATCAACCAGAAGCCGCTCAAAAAATCGGCCAGGAATTGATTGAAATGGGAAGATAGTATGGTTAAAATTCAACCAATTAGAGTCAGAATTGCGCCCAGTCCGACCGGACCGCTGCATTTAGGCACAGCCCGTACTGCTCTTTTTAATTATCTATTTGCCCGAAAAAACAAGGGTGAGTTTATTCTGCGCATTGAAGATACTGATATAGAGCGTTCGGAAAAGAAATATGAAAAAGAAATAATTGATTATCTTAAATGGCTGGGGATTCAATGGGATGAAAAAATTTATCGACAGAGCGAACGGATTACTCTTTATCAAAAATACATTAAGAAACTGCTTGATTCGGGTCAGGCCTTTTGGTGTTATCATAGTCAAGAAGAATTAGTCCAGGAAAAAGAAGAACAGATGAAAAGAGGAGAGGGGCCACGTCATCTTTGCCAGCATAAAGACCAGTCGCCTAAAGCAAAAAAAGGAGGTATTATCAGATTCCGCTGCCCGGATAAAAAAGTGGTTTTCAATGATTTAATTCGCGGTCATTTAGAATTTGACGGTCGTTTGTTAGGCGACATTAGTATTGCTAAAGACGAAAAAACGCCTCTCTATAATTTCAGCGTGGTCATTGACGATTATGAAATGAAAATGAGCCATGTTATCCGCGGCGAAGACCATATTTCCAACACTCCCAAGCAGATTTTAATCGGCCAAGCCCTCGGCTTTCCTCAACCTCAATTCGCTCATTTGCCCCTTATCTTAGGCCCGGACAAAAGCAAACTAAGCAAACGCCACGGAGCGGTCTCGGTCAGTTGGTATAAAAAAGAGGGATATTTACCGGAAGCGCTGGTTAATTTTATGGTTCTGCTCGGCTGGAATCCGGGGACAACCAAAGAATTTTTTTCTCTTGAAGAGCTAGCTAAAGAATTCTCTTTGGAACGGGTTCAGAAAGGAGGAGCCATTTTCAATCTGCAGCGCCTGGACTGGCTCAACGGATATTATATCCGCCAGATGGATTTAGATGATTTAACCAAAAAATGCCTGCCGTATTTAGAATCGTCATTACGAGGAGCCGGAGGCGACAAAGCAATCCCGTTTGATTATGCCAAAAAAATAGTCGCCTTAGAGCAAGAGCGGTTAAAGAAGCTGTCTGAAATAGGGGATTTAACCAAATTCTTCTTTTTAGACAAATTGGACTATCCAGCCGAGTTGCTTATCTGGAAGAAAATGACCCTCCAAGAGGTCAAAAATAATCTTGACATGCTAGAGGAAAAATTGTCTAAAATGAACAAATTTGACCGGAAATCGCTGGAGGGAGCTTTGATGCCCTTGGCTAAGAAACACGGCTCTGGCGAGCTCCTATGGCCTCTGAGAGTGGCTTTAACCGGCCAAAAAGCCTCGCCGCCGCCCTTTGAAATAGCCGAAATCCTGGGTAAAGAAAAAACTTTGAAGAGGATTATAGAAGCTAAGGCGAGGATAAAATAAAAACTCCCAAGTCCGTAATTCGGTCTTGGGAGAGAGTGAAAAAGAGAGTAGTAGGAAAGTTGTCTGAGGGGATCCAGGAGAACCTTTTCTATGCCTGACCGGGTTGTACAAACCGATAACAAAAAGAGGCGTAATCATGCTTTCTTACCTCCAGTAAGAGGGCGATACCGATCAGCTCGACTATCTTCTCGTAATCGGACGCGGTCATTTTACTAGAGAATCCCGTGAATGCTCCTATTGATTTCCATTCCCCCTTGCCTTCACTCATGGCTCCCATCCGATAGAATCTGAGTATGCCCTCTTTATCTATGGTAACCATGTCATCGGGCCGGATAATCGTCAGCTTGTCCCTGAATCTTAGAAAATCTCGATGGTTCATTTTTTCCTCCTAAATAATTATAAGTTTTAAGGTTCATCCTTTTATTTTATGCGACAAAAGAATTGTTATATATATAACATATTTAATAGAATCTGTCAATTTTTCTGGCGAGACCTGATAATAGTTTTGATGATTCTTATCCTGCCCCTTATCAGCCAGGGCGGTTTAATTGATGACCTTAATGAGCAGATTAGCCAGGCCGAGCAAAAAAGGGCTGAATTGGAAAAGCAGGCCGAAGAATATCAGCAAGTCATCAATCAAAAGAAGGGAGAGATTAAAACCTTAAATAACCAGATAGCTATTTTCAACGCCCAGATAAACAAACTCCAGATAGAAATTAATATTACCGAAGATGATGTTGACCAGACCAAATTAGAAATTGTCCAGTTGGAGTATGGCATTGACCAAGCCGAAGAGGATATTCTGGAGCAAAGAGATAATTTAGCCAAAATTATTCAGACCATCGCCGAATACGACCAGACCAGTCAAATAGAAATAATTCTGGCCAGCGAAGATTTTTCTGATTTTTTTAATCAAATAGCTTATTTAGATAATCTCCAAAACGGCGTTCAGGAGAAAGTAGGACAGTTGAGAAACCTTAAAGAAAGATTAGGGCAGGATAAGGAAAGTAAAGAGGCCAAAAAGGAACACTTAGAAACTCTCAAAACTCAATTAACCAATCAGCAGTGGTCTTTAGCCAGCCAGAGAAAGTCCAAAGAAGCTCTTTTGAACTATACCCGCGGCGAAGAAAGCGAGTATCAGGAAATGCTGGCTCATGTAGAAGCCCAAAAGAAGTCGTTACTAGGCGACCTTAACCGCTTGCGCCAGTTGAAAGCCGAGGAACTGGCTAGGTTGAAGGAGCTTCAGGAAAAGCCGCCGGCTGAGTATTGGGCATCGCTTGACTGGTATTATCAGCAGGATGACTCCCGTTGGGCTAAAACAACTATTGGTATCAGCGATTCGGAAATTGAGGATTACGGCTGCGCGGTTACCTCGGTAGCTATGGTTTTAACTTATCACGGATATAGTATTACGCCTGGCCAGTTAGCTAAAGAATCAATTTACGCTGGCGACTTAATTTACTGGCCGCAAAGATGGGGGAGCGTCAGATGCAATAATTGCCCGCCGCCTCACGCCAGTCCTTTTGACTGGTTCCGTTTGGACCGCGAATTAGGAGCCGGTTATCCGGTGATTATCTTTGTTAAGGCCAATGGCCGGGGAGGCGGCCATTATGTAGTTGTCCATCATAAGACGGCTGACGGCCGCTACGTCGTTCAAGACCCGCTTTTCGGAGCCAATATCTATTTGGACTCCACCCGGGTCTATATTTCAAATCTTTACGAAACTACGACCAGTTTAGACCAGATGGTTATTTATCATTAATTAAGGCCTACAAAAGCTTAAGAATATATCTTCCAGCTAACGCGAAAATCCCCAGCGAGGATTTTCGCTGTAGTGAGCTGCTCGCTCTTTTTGCCTCGCAAAAAACCATGCCCATTCGCAGCTCAATGCCGCTGGAAAATATATTCTTAAGCTTTATCATAATCATGCGACATCTTATCTTAATTATTTTTATTCTCTTTTTTCCTGGTTTTGCTTTAGCCCAGAATCCGGAAGGATCGGCTAATTTAGAAAAGTTAGATAGATTTTATGAACAGATTAATGAAAAAGCCCTCCAGCCGATGAAACAACTAAGCGACAAACTCTCGGAAAGTATGGAGAAAAGCTTAGAAAAAGTTATAGAAAAAATTAAACAAAAGAAACATCAGAAACAAGAAGAAATAAAGGAAGAAGTTAAAAGAGAAGTCAAAGAAGGAGCTCGAGAATGGGGCCAGAGCTTGGCCATTTGGATTGAAGACCAGCTAGCTCCCCTAAAAATTAAAGTTCAAGAGGGGAGTAGCCTGATTAGAGAAAGAGTTAATCAGATAAAAGACTGGTTAATTGGCTTATTTTAAAAGGAAAAATATAGACATATCTTCAGAGGAGAGGGGATTTATCCACATAGACAATTTGACGGCCTGAGAGCCGTATATTAAAATGGATACAATGTCGCATAATAATCCTTAATACACATTTAATATATTGATTTTGGCTAATCTATGCAAAAAAGCTTAAAACCACTTCCCCAGCATTTAAACGATTTTTTGGACTGGTTAGATATTGAAAAAGGTTTATCTAATAAATCTCAGGAAAACTATTCCCGCTTCCTCAAAAAATTTATTGACTGGCTAAAGGAGAATGACCTTGAGGGCTTGAAGCCCCATCAGCTCTCCCCCACTCATATCTGGAATTATCGGGTCTATCTTTCCCGTCAATCCAAAAAACCATTAAAAAAATCAACTCAAAACTATTATTTGATTGCCTTGAGGTCCCTTTTAAACTATTTTGCCAATCGGGATATCTTATCCTTGCCAGCCGAAAAAATTAAATTAGCTAAAGATAAAGATGATAAAAAAGTAAGCTTTCTAAGCTTGGAACAATTAGAAAAATTATTTTCAGCCCCGGATGTTTCTAAACGCAATGGTCTCCGCGACCGAGCTATTTTAGAAAGCTTATTCTCAACTGGTCTTAGAATTGCTGAATTGGTTTCACTTGACCGCGAACAAATTAATCTAAAACCGACGACTAAAGAATTAGAATTAGGCATTGTCGGTAAAGGTAATCGGCCGCGAACGGTCTATTTTTCCGAAAGAGCTGTCCATTGGCTAAATAGGTATTTAGAAAGCCGCAAAGATAAAGATAAGGCCTTATTTATCAATTACCGAAGCAGAAAAAAATCAGAGCGTCGATTAACTGACCGCTCTATCGAAAGAATTATTAAAAGATACGCTCTCTTAGCCGGCCTGCCTATCAACACAACTCCTCATACTTTGCGCCATTCCTTTGCTACTGACCTTTTAAGCCAAGGGGTTGACTTACGGATTATTCAGGAATTTTTAGGTCATCGTAATATTGCCACTACTCAAGTTTATACTCATGTAACCAATCAACGTCTGCGCGACATCCATCGCCAATTCCATAGTGGCAAAAAATTAAAATGATGCTAAAATATAGGATTATCCCAATATTTTCATCGTTCGCTCGGAAATAAAAATTTATTTTCATTTCTCTCGCTCACTCGAAAATAAGCCATTATGCGCATCTCTTATTCGGCCCTGGACACTTTTTCCACTTGTCCGGCCAAGTATAAATATCAATACATTGATAAAATAGCTGTTCTTAAATCAAAAGAGTTGGTTTTCGGCACTTTGATTCATGAATGCATGCACATGTTCCACGAACCGACACGGTCAACGCCTGTTTCCGAAGATGAACTGCTCAAGTATTTCGCTGAAAAATGGGATGCTAGTGTTTACCAAAACGACCAGGAAGAATCTTTTGCCTTTCACCAAGGTGTTGCCCTGTTAAAGAAATACTATTTGCAAAATCAAGGAGCCGATTTTAATATCGTCGACTTGGAAACGCCCTTTGAGGTTCCCTTTTTAGAAAACAAGGAACTTCACCAAATTACCGGCCGGATTGACCGGATTGACAAACTGGCTGACGGCACCTTTGAATTGATTGATTATAAAACGTCTAGGAAGATGCCTTCTCAGGAGAATGTTGATAGAAACTTCCAGCTTTCGGTCTATTATCTGGGTATTACCAACCGCTGGCCCTCGCTCCAAAAAGAAAACAGACCGGTCAAATTATCTCTCTATTATCTCATTCATGGTGAAAAACTTTCCACTCTCCGGACTAATCAGCAAGCTCAAGAAAGCAAAGAAAAGATTTTATCTCTAATTAGTCAAATCAAAGAAAGTGATTTTCAGCCGCGGGCTAATCCGCTTTGTTCTTGGTGTCAGTATCAACCTTATTGCCCTCTCTACAAACATAAATTTATCCAAGAACAATCCCCTGCTCCTGATGACCAGAAAATAAAAGAAGTTATTGATGAGTATTTCCAAATTAAAGATAAACAAAGTCAGGATAATCAAAGACTGAACAAATTAAAAGAAATGATTAATCAGTATCTTAACCAGAAAGGGTTGGAACGGCTCTTTGGCCGAAACGGCCAGATTACTCGCTTGCCCCAGAAAAGATTTAGCTATAACTTTAATAAAGTGAAAGAAGTTCTGGAACCGATGGGTAAATGGAACCAGATTTTAACCATTGACCCAGCCAAATTTAAAAAGATAATTGATTCCCTGCCTTACCAGGCCAAAAAGCAAATTGACCAAGCCAAAACCTTGGAAAGAGAATTTAAGGTCATTTCAGCCAGCAAGAAATCGCTCGGAAAGTAATTTCAGGAGACGCAAATTTTTCTCCAGCGGAAAAATTTGCTCAGTACTCGACAAAATTTCGCCGGAGGCGAACCAAGCAATTTTGTCTCCGTATGCTCCTGAAAATTACATTTCCTCGCTCCTGTTTTTAAGGTCTATAACCTGCCGGAGTATATTTATCAAAATAACCGCAGGGGGCATAGCCAGCCGCTTGGGCTTCCGCCTCGGAAGAAAACCAAATTTGGTTTTGGGGAGAGATTTTTTTGGCCGATGGACATTCCGGCCAGTGATATTTATTGCTGTTAACACTGCCGACGAATTTCCCCTGCTCTGTTTCTTCCTGTTCTGTTTCTCCCGCTAGCCGACTGGTTTCCAAGGATTGTTCAATTGAAGCGGTCGGTCCTTGAATAACTATCGGCTCCTGACCAATTTGATGAGCAGTCAGACGACCGGCTCCAAAGCTGATTAAGGTGACTAAAACAATACCGATAGTCAGGGTTATATCAGATTGATGCTCCTTGACGAAGTTTTTAAAATTGGTTAACATTATTTCATAAGGGTTCAACTCTCAAGTTAACCTGATGGCTGAACTCTACAAACGAATCATGTCTAAAACTAAATCGGCCGGTTCAACATCGCTCGGCCGAGATTCTCAACCAAAATATTTAGGAGTCAAATTATTCGGCGGCCAGTCAGCCCAGCCGGGCAGTATTATTGTCCGCCAAAGAGGCAGTAAATTTAGAGCTGGTAAAAACGTCCGCCGCGGTAACGATGATACCCTTTACGCTATCGCTAAAGGGGCGGTTAAATTTATCACTAAGAAAGTTAAGCGCTTTGACGGTTCCCGTCGAGTGGTCAAGGTGGTTAATGTAGAACCTTAATTTTTAAAAAATTTTTGAGAGGAGGCAGAAATGGAGGGAGGGATTTTTATCACGGACAGAGTAAACGGTAAACTCTTCGCCGACAGAATTGTTATAAAAAGTGACGGCCGGGTAAGAAAAATAAAACTCAAGGAGTGGATAGAAGGAAAGATAGAAGTCCTCGCTAAATCTGACACATTTGACAAGCTTGTCTGCGTGGTCGTTGAAAATAAGTCTCTGAAAATTGCTTTCCGTTTAAAGGATATTAGACCGGGATTGGAAAGAAAGACAACCGGCCAGGACTTTTATTCCGGCAAATTTGTTCCTTGGGTATGTGCTCTTATTAGTTTTGGCCAAGAAACATCTCTTAAAGAAAAAATGGAAAAAGCGATTGCCGGGATTGATTAAATCCTAAACTGATTAAATCACGAAGAAGAGATCTCTTATCAGAGACCTCTTTTTTATTTCATTCCTGCCTTAACAAACTCTCTAAATAGAGGGTGAGGCCGTAAGGGCCGCGATTTGAACTCCGGATGAAATTGGGTAGCCACAAAAAACGGATGGTTTTTAAACTCAATTATCTCTACTAAATTCTTTTCCGGATTAATGCCAGCCATAATCATCCCCTTCTCCTCTAAAATATCTCTAAAATCATTATTCAATTCATAGCGATGACGATGTCGTTCCAGAACCTCCTGGCGTCTATAGGCCTGACGGGCTCGGCTGTTTTTGATCAGCCGACATCGATAAGTCCCTAAACGCATTGAACCGCCGTAACGCTTATCCTGAAGATTAATTTTTTGTTCCGGCATTATATCAATAACCGGATATTTTGTCGTTGGATTGATTTCGGTGGTATGGGCCCCTTTTAGCCGACAAACATTTCGAGCAAACTCAACCACGGCTAATTGCATCCCATAACAAAGTCCCAGATAAGGGATTTTATTCTTCCGGCAAAATTCAATCGTTTTAATCTTACCTTCGGTCCCCCGTTCTCCATAGCCACCCGGGACAATTACCCCATCAAGTTTTTTTAACTCTTTAATTTTTTGCGGCGACCTTTCATATTCTTCTGAGTTCAGCCAGTGAATTCTTGCTTTCCTTTGATGATGCCAAGCGGCGTGTTTAACCGCCTCAATCACCGAAATATAAGAATCAGAGAGAATAAAATTCCCCGTACTAAAATATTTACCAACAATACCGATATTAACCTGTTTGTTGGCGTTTTTAATGGTCTTAACTAAATTTTGCCAATTTCCTAAATTTTTTTTTCTTGATTTTAAGCCGAATTGGCTCAAGATTTTCTGGCCGATTTTGTCTTTCTCGAAATTTATTGGTACCTCATAAATGATTTGGATATCCGGAGCGGAAATAACGTGGGACTGTTCCAGATTACAAAAAATAGAGATTTTCCTTTTTCTTGGTTCGTCCAGCGGATATTCCGAGCGAGCAATAATAAAATCAGGCTGAATACCGGCCGAATTGAGGGTCCGGACGGCTGATTGAGTCGGCTTGGTCTTCATTTCCCCAATCTTTTTTGGCACAGGCAGATAACTGACTAAAATAAAAAGAACATCCTGGGGATGTTCTAAATGAAGCATTCTGGCCGCCTCCAGAAACAAAACATTTTGATATTCGCCAACCGTGCCGCCGATTTCGATGAGGACAAAATCAGCTTGTTCCTTCTTGGCTACCCGGCTAATCCGCCTAATCACTTCTTCGGGGATATGAGGAACCACCTCCACACATTTCCCCTCATAGCCTAGATTCCGTTCTCTTTGAATAACCGTCTCGTAAACTCGGCCAGTGGTTATATAATTATCAGTGTATAAATCCTGGTTTAAAAATCTTTCGTAGTTGCCAATGTCTTGGTCTGTTTCGATGCCGTCCTCGGTAACAAAGACCTCGCCATGTTCAATCGGATTCATTGTTCCGGCATCAACATTGATGTAGGGATCAATTTTGATGGCCGCTACCTGATACCCTTTACTTTGGAGAATTCTGCCGATAGAAGCCGTGGCAATTCCCTTGCCGATGCCTGACATTACCCCTCCCATCACAAAAATGTATCTTGTCTTCGGCATAGCTATTTTAAAGACTTATCTTTGTCCTCTTCTATGACAATAATTTTTATCTTAGTTTCTAAATTGTGAGGAAATTCAATAGTTGCCCCATATTCGCCTATTTCCTTGATTGGCTCATCTAATTTAATCTGTTCTTTTTTTATCTCAAATCCCTGCTCTTTAATCTTTTCGGCGATTTGACTAGTGGTGACCGCCCCGAAAAGTTTACCTTCTTCAGCTACTTTGGCGGTTATTTCTAATTCCAAACCATCTATTTGACTGGCTATTTCTTGATACATCTTTAATTCTTCCTCGGCTTTTTCGGCTCCAATTTTCTTTTCTTCCTCTAATTTAACCAGTTCTGATTTAGTCGCCAAAACAGCCAATTTATTGGGAATTAAATAATTACGGCCGTAACCATCAGCCACTTTTTTAACTTCACCTTTTCGGCCTAATTTTTCTACATCTTTAAGAAGGATTACTTTCATAATTATTTTTTTAATATTTTATCTCAAAATTATTAAACCGACCAGTCGCCTCCTGCCACTGAATATCTATTTTATCCACTTTGGCTATGATAGGTCCATTATAACACCATTTGATTAATTTTTCCAAATCTTCTTGTTCCCCTTCGGCGACTACCTTGACCGTCCCATCTTCTTGATTGCTGACCCAGCCGATTAGGCCTAACTTCTTGGCCCGCCGCCGGGTGGAGTCCCGAAAAAAGACTCCCTGCACCCGCCCGTGGATTATAAGTATTACTCGTTCTTTCATATTAATTTTGTGAGGTCAAAGACAACAGATAGTCCCTGTTTTTAAAGAATTGGCTGGCCTGTTTCTGAATCAATTTTTCTGATTCTTTTTGATTCTTAAGATGATTTTCTTTAATGGCCGAAGCCATCCGGCCGAAATAAAGAGAACGTAATAGTTTGATAGTTAAATCTTTTTCAGGTTTAACCCGATAAAGATAGAACAACTGATAGACTATTTTTGACCAGAAATCAGGACTTATCTCTAAAGATTTCTCTTTGAGAAACATCATCTCCAGAGGGCCCCTAATTTCCGAAGGCAGATATTTCTTAAGTTTTCCATAATAATTGGGAAAATCAGCCAGGGCTGTTTCTTCAATTTCTTTATAATCAATCGGCGGCAATTTTTGAAAACTAATCTTACCGCCGACTCGACAAACTAAAGGCGGTTTTTTCAAGCTTATTTCTTTCCGCCACAAATCTTTATAATTGTCTAAAAAACTAAAAAAGGTTTCAGCTACCTCCAAAAACATATTATCTAATTTAAGCAAACTGGGGTTATGAATTTTTGAACCCAAACCAACCTGTCCCAATTTAAAACCATCCTTAACTGCCTGGCTGGTCATAAAAATATCAATCCCATAACCCTTGGCTGTTGGCGGCCACTCCTGACTGAGCCAATAATTAATCATCTTTGAAGAAAAACTCATATCACCGCCGATTGGCTGACGGATATTATATCCCAAAAGTCCGTAAATTAATGGGTAAACCAAATGATTGGTAATTGAACCATCATATTTATGGCGATGATAAATCGGCGTGATAAAATCGTAGCCCTGACCAATTGGTTCTAAGAAGCACTTAATCCATTTGGCCTTGATACTTTTAATATCAGCGTCAACGGTCATCGCTCCTTCGGCGCCTAAATCTTTAACCTTTATAAATAAATTTTTAAGATTATTTCCCTTGCCTCGCTGACCGCTGGGGGTGGAAATATAGATTTTCGGATTTTTTGTTTTGGTGGCTAAAAAAACTCTACCGGTATTATCGGGAGAGTCATTATCACTATTGATGATAACCGCCTTTTGACGGTCAAAATATTTAGTCAATCCCTGATCAACCTTCTTAGTGACTAAAGCAATATTGTCGGCTTCATTAAGCGAAGGGATACCGACAACAATTTCAGCTTTTTTTATTTTATCCGGATTATCTTCTATCATTTTGAGACGACACTCCAATCTTATATATCAAAAACCAGACCTGACCTAAAAGATTAACGATTAATTTCCTCCATTAATACTTCCAGGGCCTTGTCCAGTTGAGGATCGCGCATCTCATTAATATCTTCATCAGTCAGTTTTATCTCAACATCGGGGGTAATCCCCTCTTCGCAAATGCTTAAGCCAGCCGGCGTCAGCCATTTAGCTACCGTAATCTTGATACTGGAACCATCTTTTAATTTTTCCAACTGCTGAACCGAACCCTTGCCAAAGGTCTTCTGACCAATAATCTTAATCTCTTTAATATCTCTTAAGGCGCCGGCTAAAATTTCCGAAGCCGAAGCCGAGCCCTCGTTGACTAAAATAACTGTCGGTAACCCGGCTAAGGCATTATAACCTTCGCTCCGATGTTCGTTTCTCTGACTATTGCCAAAGTCCTCGGCAACGACCAGCTCTCCCTTGGGCAAAAACCAGCTGACTATATCAACGGCCACCTCTAAATAACCGCCTGGATTATTGCGAACATCTAAAATTAATCCTTTGGCCTGGGCGTCTAAAATCTGGTTAACTACTTTCTCAAATTCCTTGGGAGCATTTTCAGTAAAATGATAAAACTGAATATAGGCTATATTTTCTTCTTTCATTTCCCATTTAATAATGGGGATTTTAATTGTCCCCCGAGTAATCTTTATCTCCTTGGTCTCATCCCATTCGTCCCGCATGACTAATAAAAATACTTCTGTATTCTTCGGTCCCCTGATTAAATTAACTGCCTCATCAAGAGTCAAATCAGCTGTCAAAGTGTCATCTATTTTAAGAATTTTATCGCCGGCTCGCAAACCGGCTTCCTGAGCAGGCATTCCTTCTAAAGGAGAAATAATGGTTAAAACTCCTTTGCGCATACCGATTTCGGCGCCAATCCCTTCAAAACTGCCGCCCATATCATCAATAAATTTCTTGCTTTCGGTCGGTTCCATGAAGACTGAATAAGGGTCATCTAGAGATTTAAGCAAGCCAGAAATAGCTCCATAGATCATACCTTGACGGTTTAAATTATCCCGGTCGACATATTTCTCTTCAATAAGATGCCATGCATCCCAAAACAAACCAAAATCAACCAACGGTGGTTGGCCCAACTGTTTATTGGTTAACCCCTCTATTTTTTCAATCGAGGGCTGGCTGGACTGACCGACAAAAAAACCAAGGCCGAAAATAACCGCTAATAAGACAGCTAAAATGGATAAAGAAATGTACTTTTTCATCTTATATTGACAAATTTATCAAATGTTATATAATTCGAAATAATAGTTCTTAAAATCAAAAGAGGGAGGTGAAAGATGGCAAAATTAATCAGTAGTAGTTTTCTGGTAACTGTGGTAACTCTGGGAATTTTCTTCATTAGTTCGGTTTTTACTCGTCAGGCTTTTTGGGTTACTCTTCCGGTCATCATTGTTCTTATCTGGCTCTGCAAATTTCTTAGAGAAAACGTAGACAAAGATATATTTGAATTGTCGTTAGCGGTGGCCGGTATGGCTTTCCTGGTCGCTTTCGGCATTGTCTTGACTTACTCTTCCTGGCCGGTGATTTCTCCCGACTATCTTTCCTATTATTTTTCGGCCTTCGTCGTTTCTTTGCTTCTCTTGCTCTCGTTAATTTACTTTATCAAAATATACTATATTGACGAGCTGGAAGCGTCTACCGGCCTGGACAAACACGGGATAGAATCGGCTCTATCTATAGAGGGAATTACTATCCTCGTCTGCCTTTTCTATCTTCCCTTCTAGGGCTCGGCTAATCGGGTCTCCTATCAAGGGGTTGTCTTAATCAGATAACCCCTCTTTTTATTCCGAGGATGTCTATTTAAGACGTAAGACGCGGTTTTTAAATCTATCCCCTTGGAGTGGCGCCATTTCCAAAAGTATTTCAGAGCGCTGATAATGTGCAGGCGGGTATATTTATTGAGCAAAATATCCAAAAAGCCGCCCCATTTCTTACTGGCTCGATAATAATAATGAGCCATCTGGGCCGTCGGATAACAAACTACCTGATAACCATTCTGCCAAAAACGACGACACCAATCAGTATCTTCTAAATACATAAAAAAACGTTCATCTAATAAACCGACCTTTTCAATCGCCTCTCGCCTGACCAACATAGCTGAACCTTGCAGCCAATTAACCGGTTGAGGGGAAGAAAAATCTTCTTCTTGGATTAAAAACTGCTTTATTTTTTGCTTACCCCAGTTTAATTTACCTAAGAAAGTCCGTCGGGCAATAATCGCTCCTAAGCTGGGAAAACGGAAACAGGAATTTTGGACCTGATTGCTAAAAGTCAATAATTGAGGACCAACTATACCAACATCCGGATGCTGCTCCAAATACTCCCGTAAACGACCAATCGATTCTTTAAGAACAATAATGTCAGCGTTGAGAATTAAGATATAATTTCCTTGAGCTGCTTTAATCCCTTCATTAACAATTTTAGCATAACCAATATTCTTTGAAAAAGAGATAAATCTGACCGCTGGAAATTTCTCCTTAATTAATTCTTGGGTTTCCGGCTCAGCCCGGCTATCAACAATAATTATTTCATACTTAAATTGACCGATATTTTCTTCAATCGACTTTAAGCAGAGTTTTAACAAAACCGGTGTCCGATGATGAGTGATAAGGATTGAAAGCATAATTATTTAATCAAAAATATTCCGGCAGGCGTCTCGGATTTGGCCAAAATTATCGCCGACCGGCAGTAAGATATATTCGTCGTTGATAAAGGTATGATAAAGTAATCCTTCGGGACTGGTATCAAAAATCCTTCTTTTAATATTTTGGGTATCTAAATTGTCTGCTGATTCAACCAACTCTTTGATATTAGCTAAGCTCATATCTGTCCGGATATTTTCACCTAACGTATCAAGCAATTGATAAACTTTAATCGGATTAATCAAGACGCCCAAAGATAGAGCTTTTTCCTTAATGGCCAAAAGCACTTTTTGCTGCCGTCGCATCCGGTCGAAATCGTCAGTTGAATAGCGGGAGCGGGCATAGTAAAGAGCCGTTTGGCCGTCTAAAACATTTTGCCCGGCTGGCAGATGAAAAACCCACCTTTCTTCGCCGTCTATTTCTTTAATCAACCAATGTTCACCTTCTTCCTGGCCTTCTTTAGCCCATTGAAAATCCTCTTCAAAAGGCTCTTCCAAATAAATAGTGATACCGCCCAAGGCGTCAATCGCCCCCGTTAATCCTTCGAAATTAGCGCTGACCGTATAATCAATGTAAAGGCCAGTCAAAGAAGCGATTGTCTTCTTAGCGCAATCCAAGCCGCCGTGGGCATAGGCGAAATTAATTTTCTTATCTTCACCTGAACACCAAATCTTATAGTAAATATCACGGGGCAAAGAAATCAAGGCGATTTGGCCGGTTTTTTTGTTGATACTAACCAGGATTATTGCGTCAGAAAGCAATTTTCCCTCGCCGGGGTCTTCTAATCCCCTCATCCCCAAAAGCAGGACATTGATTCTATCGGGATCCTTTTTGGGTAATTGGGAAGAATCATCGCCACCAAAAGGCAAAACTCGAGCTGTCCAACCGAACATTTGTCTGAAATCTATCATCTGGCTGATAGTGAAGCTGGTCTTAAAAAAGAAAAAACCCAAAAAAGCAACAATCGGAAACAGGCACAGCCACAGCCAAACCCGTTTTCTTCTTTTTGGTTGATTTTGAAATTGATTCTCCATATTTGAGAAATTATTTAAACCACCTTTCCATCTGCCTGGCTTTTAATTTCTTATTGGCCATAATTATTTTCCTCTTTTGCCAGGCTGCGGGCATCTGCTTAAACAAATCCCTAATTGCCCGCCAGGTATATCTTTCCAAAAGAAGAACGTAAAACCAGGAAGCGATTTCTTTAGGCAAAAACCAAGGCAAATGTTTCAGTAAAAGGCCGATTTGTTCGTTCTTAATCTGCATCAGCCGCTGATTTTTAAAAGCCAGATATTTAGAAAATTTATTAATTTTTAATCTTTCCCGGATAATGCTGAAATAGTTCGAAGCGGCGCTCTCGCCGGAAGTGCGCGCATGCCAAGCCAGACAGGCCGGCTGATAAATACTCTTCCAGCCAGCCAAACGCAAGCGCCAAGCCAAATCAACGTCTTCTTTATAGCAAAAAAAATCTTCATCAAAATACTCGTCATTTCCCTCGACCCGACTGGAGACAAAAATTCTAATATCTTCTAAGGCCTGACGTCGATAAACCGGTGCCGCTCCATCGGCTCCAAAAATCTCTTCTTTTTTCTCAAATTGACCTTGTTCAATTTCTCCCTGTCCCCGATTGACAATCCGTCTGTTTTTTAAAACAACCAAACCGGTTGTATCAACGATATAAGATATTTGATAATCGGTTGGTCGACCCAAAGACAAATTGCCGATATTCCAGCGCAATAATTTTCCCTGAAGAGCGCTTGTCTTGCTGTCTTTGAGCAGCTCTTGAACAGCCCTCTGAATAAAATCTCTATCCAGAACAACGTCCTGATTAAGACAACAAACAAAATCTCCCCGACTTTCCCTGATCCCTTGATTGTGACCAGCCGCAAAGCCGAGATTCTTTTGATTAAAAATAATCCTTAGATTAGGCCGGTCCTTTAAACTTTTTAAATAATCAATTGTTCCGTCAGCGGACTGATTGTCAATAATTAAAACTTCCAGCCGAGGATAACTCTGCTTAAAAACCGAAGCCAAACAACTTTCCAGATACGGCCGGGCGTTATGAGTAAGTAGATTTATAGAAACCAAAGGATGATTTTGCTCCATATAATACAGCTAAATTAACTACAAAAAACAAAAAAACCTTATCATTAAGGAGAACCACATCAAATAAACTATAACCGAAAACCCAAATTAAGGCAAGTAGAAAAAAGCCGGCCCAGACGCGGAAAAAAGGCTTTTTATGACGACTGAAAACCTGCCAAGTATCTTTCAAAATATAGCCAAAAATAGTTAATAAAATGAGCAAACCAAAGATACCTGCTTCAGCGGCCATATCTAAATATAAGCTATGAGCGGAAGCGCCTTTTTTGGCTGTTGACAAAGGCTCATTAAGGACTAAGGGATAATTACCTATGCCCACTCCCAGAAGAGGATGAATGATAATTGAATCTGCTGTCCTCCGCCAAATTTCCAAGCGGCTCTTAACCGATAGTTCGGATAAATCAATAATACTTCTGGCTCTCTCAAAAAAAGAAACCCCGGAAATCGCTTCCTGGCCTAACTGAATATATTGAGGTAAGAAAAGAATAGCTGAAGCAGTCGGGAATAAAATAAAAAATATAATTAGAGTCCCTAAAATGAGTTGAATTTCTTGCGACCATTTTTTGGCATATTTGGGCTTCAAAAATTTCGTCCAGGCCCGAATGCTCGGTGACCAATAGAACAAAATAATCAATAAAAATACCAGACAGGAAATCAGAGCGCTGACCCAGGCGCCTCTGGAGCCGGAAAAAATAATAGCCAATAAACAAACAATCAGAAAAAGATAATAGAAAACGGCCTTTTCTCTACTGCCTTTTGGCCGGAAAAAGATTGTCGTCAGGAAGCAAGGCAGGGCCAAGACACAAAAAAAAGCAAAAGAATGAGAATCAGGAAAGACAGAAAACATTCGTAAAGTGGGCAGCTGATAGGAATAATAGGAAAACCAGGTATTGCTGTAAGACAAAAGGACGCTCAAACCCTGACCATAAAAGACATTGATGAAGTATTTATCCCAAAGATACCAAAACTGGTTGAGATTAATAAAAAAGACCATAGCCAACTGGAAAAAACCAATTCCCAGAGTCAAACCGATAGCTACTCTAATAGCGCTAAAAATCTTAAAAATAACCTCTTTGTTCCGGGCAATTAAATTTCTGATAATTATATAAAGCAGAAAAACGTTAATCAGAAAGAGCAGCTTTTTGATTCCCAGCCAGATGTCTTCGGCTACCAAAAGCGAAAGGGCGCTGATAAACAGAAAGAGAGCTGCCAGATATTCCATCGGATAATGTTTAAATTTTTCCTTTAGTTTCCAGCGGCCTGCCTTTTTGACTAAATTAACCGAGAGACCTTCCTTGAAAAATAAAACCAAAAACAGAATAGTCAATAAAATCCGCCAGTTAGCCATTGAGTCAAAGTTTTCACTAATCGGTAAAGCGATAAACAAAGGAATAGAGGCGATAAAGACCCAGAGAGAATCTTCCAGGGGGCTGAAAAGAAAGTAAAAAATTAAAAGGCCGGTCAGGAACAAACTGGCCTCCCGGGGAAGCCAATTGAAGACCATTAAAAAAAGAGCCGCCACTTCGGTTAAGAGAATAGCTATATTTTTCGCTTTTGAGCTGTCCATTATTAAAGTTTATCTTTTGGTTGCCCTAAACATTCCTCAAAGTCGCACCAGAGGCCACCCTAACCATTTTGAAAGGCCTAGATGACAAAAGCAACAGCCGAACTTGGAAAAGTAAAAAGTAAAGCTTTTGTCATCTCGGAGCAGAGGTTCAATTTAATCAGGAATACCAGTTAATTCTGGCCGCTGCGTCCTTGAAAAATGGTTAGGGTGGCCTCCGGAGACTTAATATCCTTTCAGTTTCTTAGAGCCCTTATGCTGGCGCATTCTTTCCAGGGCCTTGGCCTCAATTTGGCGAATGCGCTCCCGGGTTACCCCGAACTCCTGACCAACCTCCTCTAAAGTGTGAGTAATGCCGTCCTTCAAACCGAAACGCATTTCCAAAATCTTCTGTTCACGCGGCGATAAATCAACCAAGATTTCCTTTAAGCGGCTGCGCAATAGTTTGCGAGCGGCCACTTGAGCTGGCGAAATTGTCTTTTTGTCTTCAATAAATTCACCCAAACTGCTTTCTTCGTCCTCATCGCCGACCGGCGCTTCCAGAGAAAGGGTTTCCTGGGAAATTTTCATAATTTGCCTGATTTTATCCACTGTCTCGCCCATCTCGGCAGCTACTTCCTCGGGCAGGGGCTCGCGACCTAAGTCCTGCAGAAGCCGCCGTTTAATTTGAGTATATTTACTAATCGTTTCAACCATATGAACCGGAATACGGATAGTTCTCGCTTGGTCAGCCAAAGCTCGGGTAATCGCCTGGCGAATCCACCAGGTCGCATAAGTAGAAAATTTATAACCCCGGTGATAATCAAATTTCTCTACGGCCTTAAAAAGACCAATATTGCCTTCCTGAATCAAATCTAAAAGAGTCAGATTGCGACTACGACCAACGTATCTCTTGGCAATACTAACGACCAAGCGCAAATTGGCTTGGGTCAGTTTTTGTCTAGCTTCTTCGTCCCCTTTCTCAATCTGTTTAGCTAATTTAACCTCTTCTTGGGCAGTCAGCAAAGAGATTTTTCCGATTTCCCTTAAGTACATCTGGACATTATCAAAGGTTTCTAATTTGAAAGAAGTTTTTTCTTTCAGAACAGCTTTTTTCTCTTTTCTGGTTGAAGGTGCTTCTAAAAACTCAACCGATTCAATTATTCGGATATTATTGTCCTTGAGGCGCTGACAAACTTCTTCCAAGCCGACAATATCTTCCTCAATCCGGGGCACTAATTTAATAATTTCGGACTCGGTAACAAACCCGCGTTCCCGCCCCCGGTTAACTAGCTCCTGAATTTTGTCTTCGGTGATTAATACCTTTCTTCTGGCTTTTCTCGCTTGACTAATCTTTTTCTTTGGCCGACGAACAATTTTCCTCTGACTGCTGACTTTTCTTTTTTTGGCCGGTCGGCTAATTCGTTTCTTAAGCCGACTGGCTGCTTTTTGCCTAATTGGTTTTTTAACTTTTCTTGCTTTTCGACTGGCTGTTTTTTCGGTTTTTCGATGAGCAGCCGGCTTTTTCTCGATTCGGCGAGACGCTTTTCTGACTTTCCTCTTGGGAGTTATTTTTTTGCTCGAGGGACGATGCCGGCCGGCAGACCGTAATCTTCTACCCCGAACGACTTTCTTTTTTACCATAGTTAACTTTTAGATTTAGTTAGTTTATTGAATTCCTCGGTTAATTTCTTAAGGGTTTCCCTGTCTTTTTTTTCTTCGGCTTCCCGAATAGAAAGGTTAAGCTGATCTAATTTCTGATGCCAGTGACGATTCTTTAACTGGTCAAAACAAAATCTAATTTCCTTAGTCGATTCAAATTCATCGGCCGATTTATCCAGCAAACTGCAACGGGCCTCCGCTTTAAAAACAAGTTCGTCTAACTGGCTGGCTAAATCGGTTGATAGATCTTGACGAAAGTTGGCCAACTTGATTCTTTTATCCGGGCATTTCTTCAGATTCTTAAATATTTCGGCCAAGTTGGCATTAGCGAATAAATAAGCCGGCTGGCGCTTAAACCGTTTAAATTTTTTCAGATTGATTAAAAGCAGCCCCAAAAGATATTCTTCCAGGTCAATTTTACCATCAGTCGGGCGAGCCAACTCAACCGGATTGCTTTCTTCTTCTTCTATTGAAGGCATAATTTCTTCCATCAGGGGAATTTCTATCTTTTCCATTTCAGCCGCTAAGTCTTTTTCTTGAACTCTTAAATGTTTGGCTAATTCCTGAAGCCAATGGGACTGCTCAATCTTATGAGGAATCTTTTTTATCAAAGGCAAAATAATTTTAGCTATTTCTTTCTTTCCTTCAAGCGTCTGACAATCGTATTGAGCTAAAACGTTTTCTAAATAAAATTCAATCAGGCTGCGGGCTTGTTTGATTAACTGGCCCCAGTCAGAATTATTTTTTTGAAGGCAATCAGCCGGGTCCTGGCCGGCCGGCAGACTAATCACCTTGGTATTAAAACCAAGCTGGATAGCTAAATCAATTCCCCTTTTGGTGGCTGTCTGACCGGCCGAATCCATATCAAAAGCCGTAGCCAGATTCTCGGTATAGCGTTTAATAATTCCTAATTGTTTTTCGGTCAGCGCCGTTCCCGAAGAAGCGACAGCATTGCTAAAACCGGCCTGATGTAAGGCAATGACATCAGTTTGTCCCTCAACCAAAACACAGAGATTCTCTTTACGAATAGCTAATTTAGCTTTATCTAAACCGTATAAAAAGCGACTTTTGTCATAGATGGGAGTATTGGGCGTATTAATATATTTACCCATTCGTTGATTAGGCCGCTGTGGATTTTCCCGTCCGCTAAAACCGATAACCATTCCGTTCAAATCGCGGATGGGAAAGATAATTCGGTCGCGGAAACGGTCATAATATTCATTCTTCTTTTCGCTCTTAACAGCTAAGCCGGCTTTATCAATCTCTTCTTCCGGATAACCCCGCCCCTTCAAAAAATCTAACAAACCGCGCCAGCTGTCAGGCGCATAACCAATCTGCCAATCCTTAATCGCTCTTGGCTTTAAACCCCGACTGTTTAAATAACCTTGCATCCGTTTACCGGTCCGGCTGCCTTCTAATTGTCTGATAAAAAATTGATTAGTCAAACTGCAAATTTCATAAAGACGGGTTCTTTCGGTCTTCAGCTTGGGGTCTATTTTTTTTAATTCCACCCCGGCCCGCTGAGCCAACATCCGCAAAGCGTCGCCGAACTCAACCCCTTCTATCTCCATAACAAAATCAAAAAGAGAACCGCCTTTATTACAGCCGAAACAATGCCACATCTGTTTCTCCGGCGAAACGAAAAAAGAGGGCGCTTTTTCAGAATGGAAAGGACAAAGAGCCCGATAATTGCGCCCGGCTTTTTGGAGACGGATATAGCTACCGATTACCTCAACGATGTCCAGCCTATTTTTAATTTCGTCAACGGGTGAACTAATCATATCTTTGTAATAACAACTCAAAATTATTATACAATCTTTCAATAAATTGGTTAATTTTTTGATTACCTCCAATCTGCTTCAATAGATTGTTTGTTTCTCTAATAGCCTCCTCGGTAAACCCTAATTCCATCATTAGTTTAGTCCTGATTCCATTATTGGGTTTTTGGGAAAAATAATCCTGTAAGATTTGATGCCATTTTCGAATAGCCTGTCCTGAAATATCAAAAGCTAATTCTTCTGGCAAAACGTTATCTAAAAAACCAATAATTTCGTCCCAATTATCCATCTTATTATAAAATAGTTCATCTTCTAAAAAACTAATCGGATAATGTCCCGGTTGATTAGATCGAGGTAACAAAGAATAAATATCTTCAGCCTGAGTAAACTCTTCAACAATTATATCTACTAAAGAATGAAATTTAAAACCAGCCTCAAATGAATTCTTGTCTTTTAGTTGATTAAGTTTGACCTCTGGAAAATGGGTTTTCTCTCGTTTAATAATTTTTAGATATCTAATATCAGGAAAACTTGTCCCAATGAAAAAATCCTTTTTATTCTTATCTTTAAAATATTTATTAAAAACCTTATCGGTCAAAGCTATATGGGTAATCGGACCTGGCATACTATATCTAATTATTGCTTAATATTTATATTGCACCTTATTTTCATCTTTACCCTGAAGTATTTTATCAACCATGGCTATTTCTTCCAAAATTCCGCCAATCAAATCGTATTTCTTAGCTTCCGGATAAGTAACCCAGGCATAATCAATATCATCCTCATCTAATTTTATCCGACCGGACTTATAAGGGCAATAAAAACTTAGAATAATTACCGGTTGGCCATCCGACCTGATAAAAGTGATATCCAACAAATATTTTACCCTGCCTACTTCTAAATTACATTCTTCTCTGATTTCCCGTCTTAAAGAATTACCGATGGCAAAATACCAATGGTCTTTAGTTGTTTTAGGAGTATTGATATAGTCATCGGTTTCCAGTCCGCCGCCGGGCACTGTCCATTTACCCGGAAAGGCCTTTTTTTTCAAGCTGCGCCGCAGGAGTAAATAAGTTTGCCGGCCGCCTTTCTGCCTAGCTGGCCGATAAATAATCGCTGTGGAAGTAATTCGATGTAATTCTTTGTCTTTAATTTTCATATTTTATCCAGCACCTTATCTAAAACAAAAACCAGCCAGCCAATTTTTTTTATTTTTTGCTTTCATCTTTTCTCTGCCAACGATTTTTATCTCTCTTATTAAGCTTTTCTTTCATCATTTTCTTGAAGACTTTATCCAAATCAATGCCCTTAGAATTAGCTAAACAAATTAGAGGGAAAAGAACATCGATTATTTCGTCGCCTAGATTTTTAGCCCCTTGGCCATATTTTTTCTTTTCGGCTCCATGAAGATGACTGACTTCCCTGGCTAACTCCCCTACTTCCTGCGTTAAATGAGCCAATATTTCGAACGGCTTAAAATAGCCAATCTTATATCGCTTAACCCAATCATCGACCTGTTTTTGAATCTCTTTTAAAGGCATGATTTTTATCGATGACGATTATAAACCATATTTTCTGAATAATTTTTCAGAATTTTAGCACTGGTGAAATACATCTTTTCCGGCAATTTGTCCAGAGCAAACCAACGCCACTCGGTTATTTCATCGGGTTCCATTACTTTCGGTTTACCTTCAAATTCTTCGGATAAAAACCCAACAGTCACAAAATGGGCGTCGCTAACCCGCTCGTTGGTTAAGCTGATAAATTTTAATTTATCCTGATTGATTTTGATGTTGGTCTCTTCTATCACTTCTCGGGCGGCCGCTTCTTCAAGGGTCTCGCCAAAATCAATTTTGCCCCCCGGCATAGTCCAAGTGCCTTCACCGTGAAGCGCCGAATCGGCTTTTTTGGGGTCATCGTGCCGCTTACCCAAAAGAACTTTGTTGTCTTTTAAAATCATAACGCCAACGCCGGCCTTAACGCCAATTTTTTTGTCTTGAGACATACATTCGCAATTTTAATTTAAAAATTTGATTTAAAAAAGTGAATTATTCCGAAATCGCAAACTGGCGGAGAGGGCGGGATTCGAACCCGCGATACCTTGCGGTATACCTGTTCTCCAAACAGGCGCACTAGGCCACTATGCGACCTCTCCCTTTAAATCCATTTAAGGTTTGCTATTGATATTCCACGATCTTGCGAAGCAAGGTCATCGTATTAGAAAGGGTGAATCTTAAATGGATTCTATTTAAAATATTCAGCCAACTTATTTCTTATTTTCTCTACCTCAAAAGTATCCAAAGGATCGTCCGGCTTATGCTTTAAACGCCTGATTTCCTTTTCCAGTTCAAACTTACTCAAGCCATCTTTTAAGGCGTTCTGGAAAACATCTTCAACATAAGCCCGTTCTTTGTCGGATAATTCAGGGATTTGACGTAAGGCCTTTTCAAAATCATCCCGATATATTTTTTTGCTTGAACCAAAAAATGCGTCAAAAATACTCATAGACATTTAAAAAATTATTTTTCAGTTCTTTTTAATTCCTTCTTTCCCCATAAAATAGTTAATCTATTGCCCAAAAATGCCGCAAAATTATCTCTGGCTGGCTCGTTAGCAGAATAAGCTAATCTTTTGTATTTTGTAAAATCATGAATATCTTTTTTGGTGATATCATCTGCGGTTAGTTTTTTATAATTTTGCCAAGCCCTCATATCATCTTCAGTCAATTTTTTTACTTCAGTGTTAGTTAAATTAGGATTAGCTTTTTTCCCTTTTTCTTCTATTTCTTCGTTTCTTAAATTTTCTATCTCTTGCTGGAAACCCTCCAAAGATTCCTGTTCTTGTTCCGGCTCTTTTTCGAATATGTTCATAATTAAAATCATTTTTCGACCAACTTATTCTTCAACAAAAAATCATTGACTCTTTCAAATATTTTCTGGTGGCCTTGAGGGTTGGGATGGAGGCCATCTTCTAAATCTTCCTTATTTAATAAATCTAACATACTAATAAACATTACTTTATTTTTTTGGCTAACTTTTTCTATAACTGAATTGTATTTTTCGATATCCTCGTTGGTGTTGTAAAATTTTTGATTCCACCACTGGGGTACGGTCCTGCTCTCATCAACCTTGAACAGCCCAATGAATATAATTTTATCGGTATATTTCCCCGCTTTTTTAATCAGTTTTTCCAAATTCTTTTCAAAACTGTCTATATCTGTGTCTGGATTATCCTTTGTTTCAGTATATTGAGCGTCATTAACACCAATAGCAAAAATCAAAATGTCGAGATTTTTTCTTTTTCTTAAGTCACCTACTACAAATTCTTTCCCTTGCTCAAATTTATCCAATAACTTTCCGGTATTAAAACCTCCGGTGGCTAAATTGCTGACATAAATACGAATATTCCGACGATTTTCTTTTTTATGGAAATATTGCTTTAGTCGGTCAGCCCAACCGCCTTTTTCCGGGTCCCAACAGCCCCAAGCAACACTGTCTCCAAAAATTAATATATTAATAAACATAAAGATTAATTATTATTCCTCGACCAATTTATTCTTCAACAAAAAATCTCTGACTCTTTCAAAAATCTTCTGATGGCCCTGGGAATTGGGGTGTAATCCATCCTCTAAATCACTTTTATCAAGTAAATCAAATATATCTATGAATAATAATTTATGTTCCTGGCAAACTGATTTTATTATCTGGTTGTATTTCTGAATGTTCTTATTAGTATAGTGTAAGCCACTATCCCAGGAAACTGGCGTTGTTTTTGATTCTTCCACTTTTAACCCTCCACTAAAAATAACTTTTTTTGTAAATTTCTCGGCTTGTTTTATTAATTCTTTTAAATTATTCTTGAATTTTTCTAAGCTAATCTGCGGACCATCTTTTGATTTTACATACATAGAGTCATTAGTCCCTATCGAAAATATTATAATAATGTCATCATACCAACCCTTCTTTATTCTTTGTCTTGTTTCAAATTTAAATCTTTTCAATAAATCGCTTGTATTATCTCCGTCAACTCCGAGATTATATACACTGATATAGCCATCATCAACTTCATTAGCTTCAAAATGCCTTCTTAATCTCTGGACCCAGCCTCCTCTTTCTGTATCCCAAGCTCCCCATGTTGTACTTGCCCCGAAAACACAAATTACTTTGTCCATATTTTTAAATCTCCATCTCCCGCAGATTTCTTATTCTTTCTTCAACCGGCGGATGGGTCATAAACCATTTAGCCACTTTCCGACCTTTAAAAGGATTGGCAATATACATATGAGCCATCGCTTTGTTGGCCACCCGCAAAGGTGTCCGGTCAGTTGATATTTTTTCCAAGGCCTTGGCCAGGCCTTCCGGATAACGGGTCAGCAAAGCGCCGTCGGCGTCAGCCAAGAATTCTCTTTTGCGGGAAATAGTCATTTGAATTAAAAAAGCAAAAAAGGGAGATAAAATAGCCAAGCCGATACCAATTAAGAGCATAATGGCTGCTAATTGGCCGCCTTCCCGGTTATCTCTTCGGCGACCGCCTAACCAGGTCCAGCGCAAGAACCAATCGGAGATTAAAACAACTAAACCGACCAGAATAACAACAACCGTCTGTAAAAGAATGTCCCGATTGCCAATATGGCTTAATTCATGAGCTAAAACGCCTTCTAATTCTGTCTGCTCTAATTTTTCTAAAAGTCCTCTGGTCACGGCCACGACTGCGTGCTCCGGGTTACGGCCGGTGGCGAAAGCATTGGGAGCCATCTCATCAATAATATAGACTTTGGGCAGAGACAGACCAGCCGTAATACAAAGATTCTCTACCAACCGATATAACTCCGGATTGTCTTCTTTTTTAATCTCTTGGGCCCGGCTCATCTTTAAGATAATTTTGTCCGAATACCAATAAGAAGTAAAACTCATTGCCGCGCTAAAAACTACAGCCACGACTAAAATAATTGGGCTGTTGAACTGATAAGAAAAAACCCAGCCCAAACCGATAATAAAAAGCAGAAAAAAAATAATTAAAAACCAAGTCCGCCGGATATTACTATCTTTGTGAGTGTATAAAGTGGCCATCTCTTAAGGGGTCGCCCTTTTGGACAGTCGCCTTAGGCGACTGATCCTCAATGGCAACCCTTTATAGTTCCAAGGGCGTCCCTTAAAAATTTAGAAACTGACTTTAACTGGTTTTCGGGCAGCCGCTTCTTCTATTTCAAAAAAATCCCGCTTCTTAAAACTAAACATGCCGGCGACTAAATTATTAGGGAACTTCTGGATTTTAATATTAAAGTCCCTGACATTGCCGTTGAAAAAGCGGCGGGCGGCCTGAATTTTATTCTCGGTGTCAGATAATTCCCGCTGCAATTCCAGGAAATTCTGATTAGCTTTTAGGTCCGGATAATTTTCAGCCACCGCAAACAATGACTTCAAGGCGCCAGCCAGCATATTTTCCGCTTGGCCGTGTTCCTCAACCGTTTGAGCTCCCATGGCGGCGGTTCGCGCTTGAGTCACTTTCTCAAAAAGCTCTCTTTCGTGCCGAGCATATCCTTTGACTGTCCCGACTAAATTAGGAATCAGGTTATAACGCCTCTTCAGTTGAACATCGATGTCCGACCAGGCCTCATCAGTCCTGTTTCTTAATCTAACTAGGCCATTGTAGATAGCGATTAACCAAAAGAGAATAATCGCGGCAACAATAATAGTTGCCCATAAGGTTGTGCTCATATTTAAGGTCTCCTTTCTGTCTATATTATAGTATATCTCCAAATTTATGCAATCGTTGACAGAATTTATTCCATTACCTAAAATTGAAAGAAATAGTTCTTTCAAAGGGGGTAAAAAATGAAAACATCAACTAGATGGATTATTGTCTGCTTTGTGATACTAATTACGGGATGCTTAATCGGAGGAATGCATTTAGACTTAATCTCTGTTATTCCAAAAAAATGGGCTTCTGATATTGGAACTATTGGAGTATTCGTAGCCATCATTTTCGCCTGGCCTAGCTCCTAAGGATAAAGGCGATTAAAAAACAGCCGCTTTAAACAAAACGGCTGTCTTTTTTTGAAAGTATTTTAATACCCCATGCCACCAGGTGGCATGCCGCCAGGCATTGAGGCAGCGGCTTCTTTCTTTTCAGGCAGGTCAGTGACTACTGCCTCGGTGGTCAAAAGCATGGCTGCCGCCGAAGCGGCATTTTCCAGAGCCAAGCGAACCACTTTAGTCGGGTCGATAATACCGGCTTCAAATAAATCTTCATACTTATTTTTAGCCGCATTATAGCCATAACCGGCGCTTTTTTTCTTAACTTCGTCAACGACGACTGCTCCGTCCTGGCCGGCATTAGTGGCAATTTGCCGTAGGGGCTCCTCCAAAGCTCTTCTCAAAATAGCCAAACCAGTTTTCTCGTCGCCTCTTAATTTGATTTCTTTCAAACCCTTAAGGGCCCTGATTAAAGCAACGCCGCCACCCGGAACAATTCCCTCGGCAACAGCGGCCCGGGTAGCCGCTAAAGCGTCTTCGATTTTGGCTTGTTTGTATTTCTGTTCCGCTTCGGTAGCCGCGCCGACTTTGATGACGGCTACGCCGCCAGCCAATTTAGCCAAACGTTCTTGTAATTTCTCTTTATCAAAATCAGAATCGCTTCTTTCTAATTCCGTCTTAATTTGATTAACCCGACCTTCAATATCTGCCTTGCTGCCTTTACCTTCAACAATGGTCGTGTTCTCTTTGTCAGAAATGACTTTGCGAGCCCGACCAAGCATTCTCATTTCAGCACTTTCCAACTTCAGACCTAGTTCTTCGGAAATAACCTGGCCGCCGGTCAAGATAGCGATATCCTCCAGCATCTCCTTACGTCGGTCGCCAAAACCGGGCGCCTTAACCGCTAAAGCATTAAAAGTTCCTCTTAATTTATTAACCACCAAAGTGGCTAAAGCATCGCCCTCAACGTCTTCAGCTATCAAAACAATATCTTTTTTGCCGCTTTGGGTTACCTTTTCCAAAAGAGGCAGAATTTCCTTAATACTGGAGATTTTTTTATCGGTGATGAGGATATAAGGGTCTTCGTATTCGGCTAACATTCGGTCGGTATCGGTAATCATATAAGGCGAAATATAACCTTTATCAAAACGCATTCCCTTGACCGTTTCCTTAGATAAACCAAAGGTCTGCGATTCCTCAACGGTGATAACCCCGTCTTTGCCAATATCCTGCATTACTTCAGCAATTAGGTTGCCGACTTCGGCATCTTCAGCCGAAATAGTCGCTACCTGGGCAATCTCTCCTTTGCCGGCGACCATCTTAGACATTTTCTTGAGAGCAGTGACCACAGCCTCAACCCCTTTTTCAATTCCTTTTTTAATAGATAGAGGATTAGCGCCGGCGGTAACATTTTTCAAGCCCTGACCAATCATGGCCTGAGTCAAAACTGAAGCGGTGGTTGTTCCGTCACCGGCCAAATCATTGGTCTTATTGGCTACTTCTTTAACAATTTCCGCTCCGATATTTTCAAATTTATTCTCTAACTCAATCTCCTTGGCAATGGTTACCCCGTCATTGGTAATTTCCGGCGAGCCAAAGCCCTTGTCTAAAACAACATTGCGACCCTTAGGTCCCAAAGTTACTTTAACTGTGTTAGCCAAGCGGTCAACGCCTTTTTTCAGTTGACCTCTGGCCTGTTCAGCAAATTTAATTTGTTTAGCCATTTTTATTATATGTCACAGCCGGAAAAGAACCTGCTTTGCCATCAAAACAGATTCTCTCAGCCATAACTTTTATTTCTCCAAAATTGCCAAAATATCCTCCTCTCTGGCAATCAAATATTCTTTATTATCTATTTTAATTTCATTAGGTCCGTATTTGGTAAATAAAACAATATCGCCCTTCTTAACATTAATCGGTTTATTGGGACGGCCCGGACCGACGGCCACCACTTTGCCCTGTTCGGGCTTTTCTTTTTCAGCCGTCTCCGGCAAAACAATACCCGATTTAGTTTTTTCTTCTGTGGAAATTGGTTCAATGAGAACCCGGTCAGCTAAAGGTTTAATGTTCATATTTGCTTAATCAAACAGCGAACAACAAACAGCGAACAATAGAAATTGTTCACTGATAGCTATCCTCTGTTCTATAAACTATTCTAATCCCGAATCTCTCTATTGTCAAGTCAGTTAGCGGCTTAGCGGGGCGTCCCTTTTTTATACGCCTTTTGCAAAGGGCGTATAAAAAAGGGACGCCCCGGGAGTAACGCTATACCCTCAAACCCGAGTCCTTTTCCTGAGCCATCCCAGCTAAACCCAACTCTTCCATTCGCCGGTTATACTTTTCTAAAATCCCCTTTTCCGGCGAGTCCGGATGGAATTCTAATTGATTATCGTCAAAGACAACCCGGCCGCCGGTCTGATAAGTTAAAGGGTCTTTTTTAATCCGTCTGAATTGAATCTTTTTGAGAATAAATTCCAAAGCATCACCTATTTGAGTATCCAAAATAGATTCTCTCAATTTCCTAATTGAATTGAATAAACGATTAGTTCCAACTTCTCTTAAATAACCCCTCCGGCTCTGAGGATAAAAAGTTAAATATTCGGTCAACCATTGATTAGTTCTCTGGAATTTCTTATACAACCCGGTCTCGGCCTGCCAAACCGGAATCAGATGAGCATAGGTCTGAGCATTGTATAAACTGGGCAAAGGGATTTTTAAGGACTGGTTGGTTATATAATGATTAAGACAAAATCTGTTTTTAGTCAACTGGCCGTGCCGCCGCTGGCCAAGCAAATGAACAAACAAGGTCGTTAATGCCCGACAAGTCCAAATGCGGCCAGCTTTGGTCACAATTAACAAATCAATATCTGATTCTTTTCTGGGATTATTCATGGCCAAGGAGCCGCTGACCATAATCAGGCGGATATAAGGAATGGTCTGAAGTAATTTTGTTATCCGGCTGATTTTTTTCCAGCGCTGGTCAGCCAATTTCTGTTTTTTAATTCTTTGTTTAACTAAGCTGGTTCGGCCTTTTAAAAAATAAAAGCCGTTCTTTTGACCGATTAATTCAGTCAAAGCCGGACTATTGTCTAAAACTTCTAAAATGTGTTCAAAATCCAAGGATTGCCATTGAGGATCACGTCCCTCGCCTTTGGCGAGGGCGTATCCGAAAGGGCGATTCTTGGATTTTGATGACCTCGGCTCTAAACGTATCAAATACCTAAAAACTTCCCAGCCAGTCAGCGGCCGCTCCAAGACATCGTAATAAACCAGCGTAGCCAAAATTGCCTTTTCTAAATCAGTCATAATTTATAAGGGCGTGCATCGAGACTCCACATAGAGGGTTGCCCTCGAGATTCCACGCCCTTTGCGAAGCAAAGGACGTGGTCGAGAGGGCGACCCTTTAAGCAAGTCGTGGTCGAGAAGCATGCCCTTAAGGCGAAAATCTATCCGAAAGGGCGACCCTTGACGAATCTACTTCTATCATACTCCGTTCCCCTCAAAGAAAAAAGAGGTGTCCGGATTACATCCAAACACCTCATATCAATTCTTGCAGGTATTCATTAGTCGAAAGTTCTTCCAGCGCCGAATTCAACAAGAAGCTAATTTCTCCTTCAGGTTTTCCCAAAACAGCGGATATTCCAGCTAAAGAATACTCATCAAAAATGACCATTTTAACAATCAGTTTTTCAACATCGCTTAAGCCATTTAAGGCATTATCAATAATCTGCTGTTTTTCCCGAAGAAGAGCTATTGCTTCCGGGGTCTTGGTACTGCCTATCTGAAGCCAGCCTCGTCGACTTTCAGAAATTACTTCTATACCCCTACTCACCAATTCATCCAATAGTTTAAGATTGCGGCTGTTAGAACATCGGGCAAGAGTATCTGATTTTCTTTCGGCAAACTCGGACTCTCTATGAATTCTCTCCATCTGAGCGATTAAACGACTATGAGCTATGCGCAATTTTCTTTTAGACAGCTCGATGACATCTTCAGGAGCTTTCTCTAATCCGTTAATAGAGAATGGGCCACGAGGAGGACTATAAAGACGTTGAAGAGTCCCCCAATCCAGACCAGGGTGTCTAACAGATAGTGCCTCAATCACATGGGACAAAGTTATCCCTTCAGCCAGAAGGTCAATAGCTTTTAAACGATCTCCTAATGAGATTCTGATTGGTTGTTGTCTTTTTAACCGCCAGCGAATACCAAACGGACTCTCCAATCTTTCAAATAGTATTCCTTTGTTCCTGCGCAGATGCTGGGCAATATTTTCCTGAATCGAGGATTGAGTTGCCGAAGGAGACAAAGCGTACCCCGAGCCTGGGTGCATCACTAACTTAGCTAAATCAGCAACTGACCAACCTCTCTTTTTCCCAAAATAGGACATTAACATGAACAGCTTTTCTGTTTGTGGTTTAGTTCGAACGGGTGGCGAAGTCACTCCAGATATAACTTCCCATTTTGTTAAAAGAGAATCATCATCGCATTTTTTAAAAAGACGCCGATGTCTCTTTTTCCTACTTCCGTCACGCAAGGCGCTGTTAACCGCTTTTCTGAGAGCAAGATGATTAGGATGCATGCCGTGATAATCCGGATGTTTCTTAACAGTGAAAACCAGTTCTCTCTGTTCCAGTGGCCCTTGCTTCGAGAGAATCTCAACCATTAAGCTCCGTAGGCTGCATTCGCCCCGTAATCGTCTTTGACCCTTTTTGGCAATAGGACCAAAGGATTTTTTTCTCAAGGTCATTGTTTGCCGGAATTCCGGGTCGGGGATAGTACCTGGAACAAACCACTCTTTTTTCCAAACGTCAAATACTTTCCCCGGATAACGACGCTTGAAATAAAACAATCTCTCCCATAAATGGTTAGCCAGCTTTTCTCCAGTCGCACCTTTAGTCTCATACGGATATTCAAGAATCAATAGAGATAGTTCGTAAGCTGTCCAGCTTCTCTCCGATAGAATCTTAATAAGAATGATGGTATTTCTGTTGGTGGTATCAATGACATCTTTTAAGCTGGCGATGACTTCATTTGCCGAACGAGGAACAACAATTAATGGCTTGTTCTTTTTCCCTTTTTCTTTCTTTTCTTCTTTTTTCCCTTCCAATTTGTGCCTCCTTTGCTAAAAAAGAATGGGTAGAATTTTTCGCTAATCGGCCAGCCAATCAAAGGGACCACTTGGAGATTTCCATATATTCTTTTTTCTTCGTAGGTTATTAAGTCCGAGGCAATCTGATCAAGGAACAATCTTATTTGTTTCGGCCCTTCTGCCCATATTTTGATTCTTGTCCCACAAAGCTTATCTTTTGTCTTAGCTGATCGACAATCAACCGGCCTAACCGGATAAATACTACAAAGGTCTTTGTCTAAAAAAATACAAGACCTTTCCCGATAAGCCTCTCTTAAGGCTGGTCCTACATCTTCCCAGCGTTCTATATCGACCACAGCCGATAAAGAAGACGATGTTAAAAGGCTTCTCTTGTTTCTTTGATAATAATGGTAAAAATCCAAAGCCTCCTTTTTAACTCTCTGTTTAATGGAGCGGCGGTTTGGCTTAGAAAGCGAGCTTATATAATCAATTATCAGCTCCATTTCTAAAGTAGTACAACAAACCAACTGGTGGCAGCACCAAGAACAACCCCGATGACAGCTAATTTCATTTTCTTTTAGGTACTCTTCAGTCAAATCATCCATTAGACGGAAAATATTTCTGACTAAAGCTACGCCTTCTTCGGGTTCTCCTAATCTCTCTAAAAATTCGCCTTTTGCTTTACCGTAAACAATCCGCTCTCCTTCACTCATTTTCCAGCCATGAACCGGGTCAATCTGATCAACCCTTACTTGCATTTCTCGCAATAAATACATTTCCTTTCACCTCCTTTATTCAAAAATTAAGGTACAAATTAAGCCAAACCTTCTTTGGTTTGGCTAATTGACTATTAAAATAACTTTAACAGATTCAAAGGAATAGTCAATCTCTAAAGAGTCGTTTTAAAGGGCGTACCTCTCGACCACGACTTGCCTAAAGGGTCGCCCTCTCGACCACGTCCTTTGCTTCGCAAAGGGCGTGGAATCTCGAGGGCAACCCTCTATGTGGAATCTCGATACACGCCCTTTATACCTTTAACCCCAAGGCGACTGCTTTGGCGATGCGGCTACTGACCAATGATTCTTTACTGGGAACAACTTTAATTTCCTTCAAGTCAGCTAATTTAACTTTGTTCTTTTTCAAAAACTTATCAATTTCCGGTAAAATCGTTTCGCTTAATTGATAAAGACCGGGCCATTGATGGCCGGCTATTTTTTTCTGGCCTTTCTTTAAAACCAGCTTTGGTTCTCTTTTAGATAAGTCAATGACTAAAATCATTCTTAACCACTCAAAGGGTCCCTTTTTATACGCCCTTGCGCAGAATTTCAAAAATCTTATTTCTTTGTTTAAACCCCTTGATTAGCTTAATATTCTGCCACGGACATTTAAAATAATCAGCTAAGACATCAATAACTGCTCGGTTGGCTTGGCCTTTAATTGGTTTTTCTTTAACCCAAACTTCAAGATTGCCCTGTTTTTTGACAACGGCCCGCTTCTTAGAATTGGGAAAAACCTTAACTCTGATTAACATTCTTTTAAAGGCAACCCTTAAATCCCGAGGCACACTCTTGTCTTGTCAACTTCTCATTTCTTTTTCCTTTTAGCTTCTAATCTTCTGGCTCCTTTCTCATCAAAACCAAAATGATGAGCAATTTCATGCCAGACAGTATCCTTGACCAAGGCGATTATTTTCTTATCTGCTTTAGCCAATCTCTCAATCGGCTCCTGAAAAATACTAATTTTGTCAGGTAGAATATTGCCGAATCCCCGGCCCCAGGTTGTCTGAGGAACGCCCTGATAGAGTCCTAAAAGAGAATTACTTGACCGCAAACCAACTTTGGCCAATTGCCCGGCCGAGGCCTTTTCTTCAACAATAACCTCCACATTGTCCATTTTTTGACGGATATGTTCCGGCAACTCCAAAATCGCTTGTTCAACTAACTTTTCAAAATCAGCTCGTGGCATATCCATCATTCTATCAGATTTAATCAATTTATCAAACAAAAAAAGGAGCCCCGGGGGATTAGGACCCTTGACTTAATAATTAACCTCAGTTGATTATTATAGGTAAATTATTTTCCTTTTTTCAAGGTCGCTAAAAATTCCTCTTCGGGAAGCCAGGGAGCAATCCGTTTTACTTTTTCTAAAATTTTCTTCTTCTCCGTTTCGGTTTTAGCCGCCGTTAACTTAGCCCGCAGTCGGCGGTATTGTTTTCGGCGCTTGCGCCGTCGATGAATTTCAGCTTTCTTTATTTGTCCTCTTTTCATGCAATTATTGACAGTAAATAAAAATAACGATAAGATAAATCATAAAGGATTTGTCCTTTTAAAGCAAAATAAAGGAAGCAAATTCGTACTAATTTCTGATAATCTAAGAGAAGGAGGGAAAGATGAGAAAGACAAAATTCATCCTCTTACTGCTAGTAATAACCGTAGGGTTTTTGTCTGTAATCGGATCAGGGACGAGTCAGACAGGGAGATATATCGGTTCTGCCGTGTTTAAGGATCCGCGTGACAAAGAAATTGGTGGCGCTATAGGAGAACTAATCGGGGCACATCAAGAGCAGAAAAGGAGAGAAGAAGAATTAGAGAAACAGCGTGAACTAGAGAGACAGCAAATGGAGGAACAACGCAGTCTGGAGGAGAAACGGTTGGCCGAACATCGGAGACAGTTCGACCAAGAACTGGGCCAGAGAAAGGAAGAATTTAATAAACAGATGGGCCAACGTCAGGAGGAATTTGACAAGGAGATGTTACTGAATAAAAATCGAGAGCAACCGAGAGGTTCTGTAGAAAGAGAATCAAAGAATGAATGTACAAACGACAGCATCTTTTTTGAAGGATCGAATGGCACCATTCAATTACCTATCCGCAACAAAAAGGATGGCCAGCGCACAGTCTCCCAATTCTGGGGAATATTTGTTGAAAAAATCCATCCTATTTTGTGGAAGGCTGGTATCAGGCCTGGCGATGTGATCTTCGGCTTCGACTATAAGGCAGTACATTCAAGTAGCCCTAAAGAACGCTTCGATAAGCTATTCCAAAAAATGCAGGAGAAGATCGATGAAGGAAAAGGAACTATTAAACTTCATTGGTGGAACCGTTCTACTAGAAAAATTGAAGAAGGTTCATTCATACTCAAAAAGAAAGGAAAATAGATGAGAAAAATTCTTTTAACGTTAGTCCTGGGTTTTTTATTTATTACCGGGAACTCAGCTATCGCTGGCGACATATACATTAAGGGGATCGGGTTTGACGGACGATGCGCCAAAATAGAGTTTGGGAGCACCGAGAACGATACCGATGACCGGGTAGTGATAAGATGTAAGGTCTTCGATAGACAGAGAAACAGAGAAACCGTCTTCGGAGGTGAAAGACTATTCAGGAATATTTCCGGCTCTGGCTACTTTGTAGAGTTTTGTGGTCGCTCCGTAAATCCCGAGTACGCTATCGTCCATGTCCAGGCCTTCCATAATGGAAAATTAGAGGACCAAATGACATGGTCGAGAAGCAGAAGATGAGACAGAATTCCGCGACATAGACAACTGGATCAACTTGGATTACCTGACCCTTTTGGGCAAATGCTCAAAAGGGTCCTTTTTTTTATTTCTCCTGCTGCTCTTCAATAAACTTTCTAATTGACCGGTCATAGGTCTTTTCCGCTTCCTTGGAAAAAAGACAAGCCGGTAATTCGCCTCTCTGCCAATGGTATTTAATACACTGACAACAAAGCCCTTTCTTATCACAGCCGGGATAAGTGCAGGGACAATCTTTCAAATTTTCTCCTTGTCGACACTCCATAATCAGATTATAGCATAAAAAGGGGCGCTTCCAAAATGAAGTGCCCTATTAATCTCTTCTCTTATTTCCACGCCATTCCTTCTCCTTTCGGTTCACTATCTCTACTCTTCCACTAAAACCACGTCTTTAATTCTATCCATTGGCCAGTGTTCTTGTCTGTTCTCGCCAGGAACCCCAATAACGTTGAGTGTAACCGTATCTGTTATTTTATCAAGCTTCCCCATATCAGCCAAGAAACTCTCTTCTTCGTTATTAGCAGGTAAAACCAATACCGCTTCTCCTTCTAAAGACAAAACTTTTTCTCTAATATTCATAATTATTCCTCCCTTCGGATAGCAAAGAACTTCTCTAATTGATTTAATTACAGCATAAATAGATGTATTCGTCAAATAGAAAACTGCTTCAAAAAGCAATTTGTTTTCTCAAACAAAAGCAATTTCTTTCTTTAAGAAATATATTTATCCCAAATATGCGTTTTATCTATTCAAACTCCAAACCATGTAAGTCAGGTAAGTAGCAAAAGTAACCCAGCCGCCATAAGGAATCAATAACCAGGCGGCCCGGCCGGAGAGCGGCCAGATTAAAATAATTAAAACCAAGACCGAAAGACCAAGCAAGCCGGCTTCCCAGACGGCCGGCCCAATTAAATGTTGATTAAAGAAAAGGAAGCTCCAGAAAATATTTAGAAGAGCATTAATCAGAAAGATAATAATAATCCACCAAAAGCGGCCTTGATGAGGTACTTTGTTCCAGACAATCAGCGCTGAAATAGCGCCTAAAATAAAAATGACTGTCCAGGCAAAACCAATCACCGACCCTGGCGGCGTCCAAGCGGGCAATTTGATCGTCCGATACCAATCCAGGCCACTTTTGGTCAGCCAACTTCCCAACCAAGCCACCCCTAAAGTAATTAATGGAATAACCAAATAATTTAATTTCATAATTTCATCTAATTTCTGGTTTCTGATGAGGTTTGACTATTTTTTATCAGCCGTCGGTAATTCTTTGCCCATTTTCTCAAAAGCTCTTAAAATTTCCAAGGGCACCGCAAAGACAATCGTATTGGACTGGTCGGAACTAATATCATTAATTGACTGAAGGGTCCTTAGATGGAGGGCGCCTTTAGCTTCGGACAAAGTCCGGGCCGCCTTAGCCATATTATTAGCGGCCATGACTTCACCCTCGGCTTTAATGATAATGGCCCGTTTCTCCCGCTCGGCTTCGGCTTGCTTGCCAATAACCCGCTTCATTTCTTCAGGCAAAGTAATATCTTTTAATTCTACATTATCAACTTTAATTCCCCAAGGGTCACTCGCCCTATCAATTATCAGCCTGATACTTTCAGAGACCTTATCTCTTTGTGAAAGCAGTTCGTCTAAATCCACTTGACCGACCGCATTACGCATGGTTGTCTGGGCTAATTGAGAAATGGCATAATAAAAATCCTCTACTTCCAAGATCACCTTATCCGCTTCAGCTACCTTGTAATAAATGACTGCGTTAACGCTGACCGAAATATTGTCTTTGGTAATCGCTTCCTGATTAGGCACGTCAACTGCCTTAACTCTTAAATCCACTTTTTTGTAAGACTGAATAATCGGGAAAACCAATCGCCAACCCGGATTCATCAAACCAATATACTTGCCCAACATAAATTTAACCCCTTTTTGATACTGGGTAATCTGCTTGATTGAAATTAAGATAATAAAAAGAATTATTCCTAAAATTATCCAGATTGTATCCACTCTATTCTCACCCCCTTTCTCTTAATCATTTTTTAACTACCTATTCTATTATAGCAAAAATAGACCAGCCGGCAACCCAGGCAACAAAAAAGCCCTGCTGGCAGCTTGTCAGCAGGACATATTTTAGATAAATAGTTAGTTCGTGGGCATTTCGGAAGCATCTAGTCGAAATACATTGCCAATCTGGCAACTAGGAAGCTGCCTGGTTCCAGAAGAATCCCCTCTGGGGTATTGAAGTCATCTGGATGAGACAAAAGTGGCTCGACGCAGACATATCCCGACTTCCAATCCGTCCATATACATATCTGACCGTCCTCAAACCCTTGAAATGGACACATTCTAACCTTTCCGACACCGAATAAATTGATTTCAATCTCACTACTGGCCTCAAATATCTCGGAACCGTATGGCCGGTCGACATAGATAGGTTCAATACCCTGACCAAGGAAAATAATTTCTGCTCCTTCAGGAGCAGAAAAGTACGGATGCCAAGCGAACTCGAAAGGAACTGGAGTGGCCAGTCTGTTCTCAACGCTGACAGTTATCCCCAGAGAATTCTTATCCAAAAGGTAGCTGACTTTGTAATCCAATTGGTAGCCGAACTGCCTGAACTCACAAATATACTCAACGTCAGTCAGCCGTTCCGCAACATCAACAAGCTGCCAATAAACATCTCTCAATCCACCATGCTGAGGAATGGTAGCAAATCGACCATTCTTCTTTTTGCCGAAAATTGGTGAGCAGAGATGCATCCCTCCCCGGACTAAATCCTTACCCCCTTCTCCTTTGATAACTTGCTGCGGAAAGAAAAAATCCTTTCCGTCTTTCTCTAAGTTGGTGATTCTCGCGCCCATAGCCAGGGTTTCTATACTTAATATTTCATTATAAGAGTACAACATATGGCCCTCCTTACATTTCTTGAATTGGCATTAATTGTTAGTGAACAAATTTCTAAACTAAAACAAGCGTACCACAGAAATATGTTTATGTCAATCCTTTCGACAGACTAGTTCTACAAATCTATCTCAATTTCTGGCTTATCTTTGTTAAGCAAGTCAGTGGTTGCTTTGGCCTGACATTGTTCAGTCAGCAAATTAGCCAATTCATCTCTGGCTCGTTCAATAAGCGATGATGGAGCTGGATCAATGCCGTCAAGATTAATGACAATTTTTTTAGTTTCTTCGGTAAGCTTGGTAAAATCCCCGTTGCGCCAGTTCCATTTTCGGCACATCACATTCAAGGTTTTATCGTCAAAGTAAATTACTTCGTTGGGCTCGGGATTTTCCTTATCTTGAGTGCCTAAAGGAATAAATATCTCATTGCCCTTAGCCAGACTGAGCCGCAGATTGCCTTCTATCTTTTCAACATCATCACCGCCGCAGGGGAGCAGATATTTGATGGAGATATAATTGAATAAAGCGACTACCGAGTTTATAAAAGGCAGACCGCCGCCCTTGGCAATTCTCGCCAGTAGCGATTTAATGGAAGGCAAAAATTGATTTGGATTAGAGCCGAATTTCAAATGGACCTCATCCCAGGCTTTGACTAATTCATGCTCCACTAAATTTTGACCCATTTTTTCTTCTATTTCTTTGTTCAAGAGCTTCTTAATTCTTTTATTGCCTGGAGCGTTGACTATCTCGCTGACGATAATAATCCCTCGGTTAAAGCTGGGAAATTGATTAAAAATTTCCTGGTCAATAATAATTTTTCTCATTGTCTTAATTTCAACAAGTTAAATGCAGAGCGGCTATAACTTTTTTCCGGTCAGCCAGCTGATTGTAAATCTCAACTGCTTTGGCGGTTGGCTCGGCCATCAACTCAATCCCCTCTTGAGCCAAATATTCCTTGGTTTCTTCCATCACCTCAACCAATCCGGAGTCACCGGTGCCAATAACCAAAACAGCCGGCTTTTCCTTAACCGCTTCTTTAATATCTTCCGGGTAAACTTTATGGCCTTCCCGGCGCCACCACTTTTCCAGCCGCTCTGGATAAATAATCACGTCGTGCCGATATTCCTTCCCCTCAACCTTAATTTGCCCAAATTGATAACCATCTATCCGCATACCATTCTATTGTATCAAAAAACCGCCTCTTTGGCGATTTTTGAAATATAAATAATTTATCTTTAAAAAAATAAGGGCCAGATTTTTTGTGTCTAACCCTCTCCGTTCTTAAGAAAGCCTTGTTTTAAAAGCAATCAGGGCAATAAAATTTGCCTTCTCTTTCCCTAAGGTGTTTGTTTAGGGTGACCCGCTTGCATCCGGTACATCGTTTACCGTCCTCTCCTAACAAAACAGCTACATCATCTCTTATCCCATCCTGAGGACCCCATGGATTGGATTTGTCAGGAAAAGGCTCATTCGGCGTCGGTTGTCTAGTCCCAAAGCCCATAATCATCCCTCCTTTCATTAATAAAGTTTACCTGATTAAGTACGATTTTCTCTTAACTGCCACCGGGCCGGCGTGATTTGTCCATTTGGCGCGCCTTTTCAGCTATCTCTACTATCAGCTTGGCTGCTTCTTTCGAGCTAATCCGTTTTCTCTCAACTTCCCTGATTAGAAGAATTGCCTCTTCGTAAAAAGACAGTAAAGTCGTGATGAAAACCAGAATATCAATATCTGTCTTCAGAACCTCAATCGCCTTTGCTTTAGCGATTTCTGCCTTTTCATCGACCTCGGCTACCATCAGGGTCTCTATATAGGCCTGGATAAAATCGATCAGTTTTTGCTTAGCTTCAGGGCTAAGCGATTTTGAATATAGTTCAGTCATTCCTTCCTCCTTTCGTCAAGACGAACACGATACTTATACTTTTATTATTATTTTAAGGTACATTTCCTTTCCTTCAGACAAATTTTAATTTCAGCCAATTAAAAAAAGCATACCACAGAGCACACTTTTGTCAATGATTGAATTGTATTTTCACTCTGCCAAAAAACCGCCTCAGGCACGAAATTCTTAAGATTTTTTATTTTCCCAAATTTTTGGCTGCGCTGGTAATTCGAAATTAGGCATCGTATTTTTATCAACCAGTCTTCTCACCAATCAACTTCCTATATTCACAATACTCGCAATTCTGGCCGGCGGCCGGAATTTGCTCGGAATCCAGGCACTTTTTAATTTCCAAAAGAGTCGGTTCAATCCATCTATCATCTCCCTGATGAGGAATAATCATTAATTCGAACTCCAGCCGGCCGTCAAATTGAGGCCGGTTTTTCCCGGCATTGGCAAAAACAAAATAGCCGGTCGGCGAAACCTTAAAACCCTTTTTCCGGAAAATCCATTGATAAATTTCCATCTGTTGTTTATAACTCTGTTTGTATTCATCCTCTAGGGATATCTCCTTGCTGGTGCTGGTTGCTTTATAGTCAACAATCAAAAGTTCCTTGTCTTTATTAATCCAAACATCATCAATAATGCCGCAAATTTCCAGATTAGTTGGCTGGTCTAAAACACAAGCCCCGACATATTGATAAACATCATCCCGCCAAATAGGCAAATCCGGATGTTTAAAGGGTACCGCGTCAATCTTGTATTTCTTCATCAGCTCATGGGCCTCGCCATTCTTGCGCAATAAATCAAATTCATTCTTCAAAAGCTGGTCCACAGCCGAGTTCAAAGGCCAGCCAGGCATACTCGGCCGGCTCAGACCGATTCTTCTGTCTATATAAAAACAGCGGGGACACTCTAAAAACATGCTAATCTTTGACCGACTAATCCTAAAAGGATTCTTTGCCCCCGGCTGATAAAGATTATTTTCTCTCTGTCGGTATTTGTTCATAATTTTTTAGTTCTATTTACTATTCCGGCTCGCCGGCTCGCCCTAAAATTATAACCAGATAATTAAAAAACCGGCCAGGCCAATAACTATATCCCAAATTTTATCAAGGGTCGACTCTCTTCTGAAAAGATAGTTGGAAATAGCCAGTTCGAAAAACTCATAAGCTATTAATATGACTAGAACTAGCAACCAGGCGTAGTCAACAAAAATACAATGGGAGAAAACAAACCCCAAAATCAATCCGGAAGTAAAATGGACAAAGCTCCATCTATCCAGATAAAAATACTTTTTCTGACAGATGATTTTAGCCATCCATCTTTGCAGCCGATTGGAAAATACTGGTCTTTCACCCATGTTTGCTATTATATCAGAAAACCGCCGCTCGGCCAAAGATTAATCAGTGGTTTTTAGCATATAAAAAAGGAGTCGCTAAAGAAAATAGCAACCCCATTGTTCGGCCTTAAACCATAGCCAATACCTCCGATGAATATCGTGAGCAGTCACTGCTCTAAATGTTTCTCTACTATCTTCTTTATCTTTGGCAGCTTATCGTCCCAGAAATTCCAATTGTTACCAGATTCGGTGACGATTGATATCTCTCTGAATGAACCGGGCTCCGTAGAGAAACATATAACCCCTTCAATACTCTTATCTATCTCTTCTATTATCTCAGCCGCCATCTGAACAGGCACCTCTTCGTTAAAAATAACCTTTGCCCTGTCGAGGACAACACTATAATTTCCTTCTGACATTTTTATTCCCTCCTTTTTTTATTTTTTTTCTGTCCTTTTTTAGAACCAAAAAATGTTAGCGAACTGAATTTATCAATTAAAATAAGCATGCCATAGAAGCATGCTCGTGTCAATATCTCGTTGGGACATTCACTAGTGATTCCATTTTCTGTAAAACCTACTTATACTTTTATTTTAATCTAAAAACAATCAAACCGAGTTTATCAATTTTTTCCCTATAATCCGGAAAACTGAAATAAACTTTTTTCATCTGCTCAATTGAATCAACAAAAGGCATAATCTTTTTAAAATCAATCGTCTTGGTCATTTCTTCAATCGTTTTATAGTATTCAACCTTTTTCACCTTTTTCTCCAATTTTTCATTACCGCAGACAAAAACCAAAATATCACCCTCTTTTATTTTACGGTACGCATTTATGGCTGCCCGGCTCTCAATTGTTTTCCGCCCTTCCTTGATTGCCCCAAAAAAAACCTTATCCACCTGCCTTATTTTTAAACTATGCTTTTTCATTATTCTATCTTACCAAAAAACCGCCCCTTTGGCGATTTCTTTTAAAAAAAGGAGCTTATTTGTTAAATTAAAAAGCAGGGACATTGTCTAATATCCCCGCTAACAAATCTTCGGTCAATGACGGCAAGTGCTATGGTTATCATAAGTGAGTTCTCATAATCTTCAGCCAACCCTTAATGTTCCTCCAAATCTCTCTTTCGGTGAGTAATGCGAATTGTTTTAAGCTATCAAGATGCCATTTTCTCAATTCCCTCTCTGTAACAAGACGGTAATCACTATCACTTCGGTTTGCCGGATAATCAGCATCGATCCAATCATAAAGAGAAATCCTGTCCCCTATTTTTCTTAAAACCAAACTACCTACATTATCACGCCGGTGAGGCTGAGGATAAAGGGCGTTGAATTTATCAAGAACCATTATTGCCCTACCAGAATCATTGAGAAAAGAGAGTATCGGTTCAGTATTTGCAACTTTATTGAGAAGTTCAAGATTTCTTACTGCCATAGAAAATAGCTCTACTGGGAAATAAGTCGGTTCTTTCTCAACCCTTTTCCTTATTTTCTTCCCTTGCCGTAGCAAAAGGATCTCTCTTTGAATATCTTCCGGTATTTTTATTGTCATGGCACTCTCCTTTTTAAATTACTATTTAAATTGTTAGCGAACTGAATTTATTAATTTAAAATAAACATACCATGAAAGTACGCTTGCGTCAATTTCTTATTCTGTCTAAAAAAACTGCCTATCCCGTCAAGATTCACCAAAAAAACCGCCCTTTTGGCGATTTTTTTATAAACACTCAACTTTACTCTACGGCTCATAATTCTTAATAAATAGAGTTGGTCCTCGCCAGTACTCCAATTTTGTCCGGCCTTGCCTTTCTTTCCAATATCCTGGAAATGATTTGCCTTGTTTAAAAGGAGCAATACAGATAGCCAAATGGAGATGGGCATCTTCCCACCAACCATTTTCTTGTGTCCAAGCCGGAGCTATTATCCCGATTCTTTGACCTAATTCTACTTTAGTCCCTTTCTTAACCAATCTCTTGCCCAGATGCCCATAAAGAGAAAAGAATACATTTCTTGTTTTGGGGTCTTTATGAGCAATAATAATGATGTTGCCCCAATTACGATGACCACCCTGTTTAGGACTTTTTTTGCTGGCATAAAGAGCAGAATAAACTACTTTTCCCCTGCCTATGGATTTAACTATAGTTCCGGCTTTAATATTACAATCTTCGCCCAAATGCAATCCCCAATCTATTCCATCATAAATACATCTTTCCTTAAATTTATAACTGTTCACTTCCCATTTCTTAAATGGAAAATCTAGTTTAGGAGTATAGAGATAAGCCATATCACTATTCTACCCCCTCAAATTATTCAGAGCAAGCAAAAAACCGCCCAAAAGGCGATTTTTTATCCAGTTCCCCGAAAAATTATCAAGAACACATCTTTATCAAATTCTAAATAATAGAAAGACCGTGGCGTATAATCACCACGGCCTCAGTCAACCACGTCTTCATTTGAAGGATATAGGGTCAACTTCAATAAGCTTTTTTAGGTCGCCCTCGAATATGGGAAGGTCACGAGACCAAAAATGACTTCTGAATCCAGCCATTTTCCTTACAAAAAGATGATCTCTTTCAACACGCAATCCAGAAACACCAATGGCCCCTAGGAATTGCCGTTGACAATCAGGATATCTGCCCATTTTCCAGTATATCCTTGATCCCCCCTTAATTCTTCCACCGTCCAGCGCCCGCTTGGCCCTGGCGTACGATTTTTTTAAAGAGCCACCTCTATGCTCCGCAAGATTGTTTCCGTTTTTGACAATAACCACATTAGATTCCCTGCCTAGGACAACAACAAAAGGGTCGATATCTACGTTTAATTCCGACCAAATACAGTTTATCTTGCCAAAAACCAACCGCAATTGCATCTCATCCATACTATCCACCTCCCTTATAATCATTTTGTACTAAAAACAAGTATACCATTAAAATATACTTATGTCAATATTCCATCTTATCAAAAAACCGCCCCCCTGGCGATTTTATTCAAAAACAAAAGTTCGACTAAATAAAATAAAAATGGTAAAATAAACTGAAAAATTATATGAGATCTAGTTACAGATTAAAGCCTAATACTACTTTAGAAAAATTTCTGCCTTTAATTCCAAAAGGTAGAGCTCTTGATATTGGAGCCGGCCAAGGAAGAAATAGCATCTTTTTAGCTAAAAATGGATTTGAGGTAGAAGCGATTGATCTTATTCCGGAAGGATTAAAAAAATGCCAGGATTTTGCCAAGAAGCACAACTTGGCCATTAAAACAAAAGCTATTGATGTAAGGAAATTTAAGTTTAAAGAAAATTATTATTCTTTAATTATGGCTAGGGCCGTCTTGGATTTCCTCAAAAAATCAGAGATAGGGACAATCATAGGAAAGATTAGGAAATCTCTTGTCCCAGATGGCTTTATTTACTCCTTGGTCTTTTCAACCAAGGACCCGCTCTATTTAAAAATCAAGGGAAAAGGAATCAAAGAAATTGAAGAAAATACCTTTTATCTGCCAAAATTTAAAACTTATCGTCACTTTTCTACTAAAACAGAATTAAAAGAAGCAATCAGGAACTTCAAGATTATTTATCTAAATCAGCGACCAATGAAGGACTATCACGATAAACCGCATTATCACGATATCATAGAGGTAGTCGCTCAAAAGAAAAAGACAACGGAATAACCCGTTGCCTTTTTTAACCAGAAAGATTGTACCAACATTGAGGGTCATGACTAAAGAAAGAACCAGAAAAACCATAAGCTACAGCTCCACATCCCCGATAAGTGTAAAGCAAAGGACATCTTTTGCATTTTTCATATTGGTTTAGATCTCTATATTCATTTAGCTTTTCAGAATCTATAAATAAATCTATTAGTTTTTGTTCTGGTACTTTCCCTATCAAGCTAGAGAAACGACGACAAGCATAAACACTTCCGTCAGTCACCGACTGAGACGATTTTCGAACTTATCTTATAAAAAAAGAAATATATTTTCATTCCCGCAAGATGATAAAAGGGTCATCCCTTGCATAAGATAACCCTTTGTTAATTTAGGCCACAGACTTTACGAATTGACATCTAGTTCCCTTACTCTTATCCAACCACCGACATCGTCCGGATTCATTTCCAAAAAATCTTCGTTGCTTATAATATTACCGGTCTGTTTTCGTATCAAGCTTTCTCAAGATGTAATTTCATCCCGACGATTAGGCATAGGTAAGCCCCTTTATCTATTTTCCGATGACACGATTAATTGCATAAGAACCATCTAAGTTAGTTTCCACTCTGTATCCCGCTTCATCCCCTTCGCCTTCAGCAATCGCCGGGGGAAAATTTGGAATAAATCCATGAATCCATAGGCCGTGTTTTCGGCTGATTCTTTCTAAATCCGCCGCGAAAGCAAGCATTCTGGACTTTAGAGTTTTTTTTCCCCAATGCAGATCCGGCCATATGGCCTGGGCTTTTCTTGAGATAGAATCAATATCTACTTCGCTAACAGACCCGGCAGTCATAAGATCTTTCTCATTAATCTGTTGGACTTTATAGGGGGGTAAAATACCAAACGGTTTTCCAAGTTCGCCTTCGGTCACCGGACCTCTCGCATCCCAATACATTCCATCAGAGCCAATAAGAACGGCGTGAGAGATTACATCCCCCTCCATCAAACCGATTATTGGCCAATTCAATCCTCGAGAAAGCGCGATAGCAAAGGTATAGCATTGACATCGTCCTTCTACCAAGAAGCGAAGTTCCTCGCGATCTTCTGGCTTTAATCTTTTAAACTCTATTGTCATGGTATCCTCCTTCTTATTTTTAGTTTCTATAACAATCTTAAGAACTAAAAAAAGAATGACACACCAATATTATTCTGTCAATGACATTATCCATTCTACCAAAAAACCGCCCAAAAGGCGATTTTTTATCTTTCTTATACATTTAAATCCTAACTAATCTCTCCAGCCAAAAAAGACGCTCGTTTTTCCTTTTCATCTCATCGCTTTTTTCTTCAAAGGCGCGGGCATTTTTTCGATGGCGTAACGCAAGGCCGTCCGCGGCATCTCATCTTTCCTTTTTATTACAAAATCAAAAACTTCCTTTTGAAAATTATTACTTGCCTCTTTAAGCATCCAACCATAACCTTTTTGAACCAAATCCTCTTTATCCTTCAAAAGAATTTCGGCAATTTTAAGGACAGGGATCAATTCTTTTCTATTTTTCACAGAATAGATCAAGGACACGGCCGCCGCCCGACGCAGCCATAAATTCTTTGATTTGGCCCATTTTTCCGTTTTTTTTACAAAACGCGGAAAATAATATAGGAAATACCCTAAAGCGTGAGTGCATAAATTATCACAAGAGTCCCATGAATCAACATATTTTCTGAGCCAGTTTTCAAATACTTTAAAATCTTCGGCCGCGTATTTTTTCCGCAGACGGAAAGCCCAGTCAAAAGAAATTTCCGTCCCGCCGATAATTTTAGCTTGAAGAAGCTCGTCGCACAAACCAAAAATCTCTTTTTTTCCCAGCGTTTTTATTTCGTTAAAATATTTTGAAGAAATTTTCTTCAGGACAGGACTGGCAATGCCAAGGTGAACTTTTTTGTCTTTATAGAATCTGGAATAATCTTTACAGATGGCCGGATCCTTAACCAATCGGCCTAATTCTTTTCTCAACTGTTTAACGACTTCTTTCATACTTTTATTCTATCAAAAAACCGCCCCCTTGGCGATTAAATCTACTTTTCTTTTTTGTGTAGTGTTTTTTCAAAACTAAATAAAAATTTATCTAAATCGCTTTTTAAAATTTTACTCATTTTTTGTTCGATTTGTTTATCACGATTTGTTCTACGGATACTTAATATATCCATTATCGCCTGTTTACCCTTTAATTCAATAATATATTTCACTATTAAGTATGATATCTTATATCCCTCATGTTCAGCTACGTTAAGCCAGGGTATCGTGGGATTAATAAGTATTTTGTTTTCCTTAAACCACTCCCAGTCTTCCTTTTTGACTATATTATTATAAACATTCTCTCCTTCTACATACTGACAAACTCCTTCGTTCGCCCAAGCAAAACATCTTTTATTAATCTGACTTACAAATGCATGGGCAGTTTCGTGAATAATAGTTGGTAAAATTTCATGTTTTTTATGAGTTGTAAGTTTTTCAAAAACCAACGGACTGAAAATATATATTTCATAAATATTTTTAGGGTTAACTGTCCCACATATCCATCGAGGGCTTTTTTTACCCCAATATTCGTCCATTTTAGCTCTAGTGTATATAAAATGAATATGAATTTTTAGTGGTTGAATGCCAAAAAACTGAACGAGTTGTTTATAGCGTTCCTCAAATTGCTTTAGGTATGAAATTGCGCTATTATCATTATCTCGATAATATACATCGGCAATGATTTTATTATTTAGATAGAAAGATTCTTTTCTTTCTTTGTTCTTTTTGGTCATGATTTTTTATCTTTTATTTTTCCCCATTCTACAAAAAAACCACCCTTTTGGCGATTTTTTTACTTTTATCTCCCCACTTCTATTTGCGAAGGGTCTTCTAAAATAATCTCCGGCCGGCCTTGATACTCTTCTACCTCGCCCATTATTCTGATTGTCTTATTTAAATAATAATCTTCTGGATGCTGGACAAACTTATACAAATCAGAACTAAAAATCACTCCCGTAAAACATTGCTCGGGATAGGCCTCTTCAAAATTCAAAAAAACCGTATTCGTCTTAGAACGATATGCATCAGCCACCCAACCCTCAACAATCACCTGCTGGCCGTAATATTGAGCGGCCGAACAGGATTCAACCACTTCCAGACCGGTTAATTCAGCCGTTAATTTTGACCATTGATAATTCCCCCGTTCTCCGGCCCCGGCCGAAGCCGATTCAACCGCCCCGACACCGCCCCATTTACAGCCAACCTTGTTATCAATAGCCAACTTTTCGGCGGCGGCGATTTCTTCCTGATATTTGGCCCCTTCAGCCGAAGACCGGGCCACGGCCAATCCCTGTTTAACCATTTCCAGTCCGACGTTGACCTCACCCGCAAAAACATAGCGCAAATACCGGCACCACTGGTCAAAGTCATCCCCTCCCCGCTCCATCCTAATCTCTTTATTCAAAACGAGCTCCTCCAAGCATTTTTGAGCCGCTTCATAGCAGGGATTCCCCCGCTCATCCGCATCAATTCCCAAAAGGCGGACCGAATAACCGCCTTCAATCAAAACAGTATCCCCGTCAATCACCTTGGTCGTTATTCTGACCGCCCCGTCCTCAAAGGCCGGCATCTCCAAACAATCAGCCGCCGGCTCATCCGAGCCGTCATCCAACAACCCCTTAAAATTCAGAAAATAAAGGGTAGCCCCGACAACCAAAACACCAACCACCACCAGCAAAACTATCTTGTTCCTCCCCCAAAAGTTTTCCATATCCTTTATTATACCAAAAAACCGCCCCTTTGGCGATTTTTATTTAACTATCTCGCACTAAAAATAATTAAACATTAAGGATTCGCTACTTGAATACATTGATAATCATAATAATACTTATAATCCAGACTATTAAAGAAATATCCTGGCTGGAAAGTAGATTTAGTACACCAAGACACTACTTTTTGAGTACAACCGCTATCCCAGTAATTATAATCACCATCCCAATATCTATCAGAATAAACCGTGGAGGGTCTACAGATTCTTGCTTTTTGAGTGCATCGAGAATCATAATAAAAACCAAGGCTATCATAAAAATACCCCGAATAATCTGTAGATTTATAACAACCAATCGTTACTTCCTGAGAACAATTACTATCCCAATAGAACTTAGTTGTTATCTGTGGATTAACATAGAATTCTTTGTAATATATACAATGAGTCAGATTGTTGCATTGGTTATCAGAATAATAATTACCGCCGTCGTAATAATAACCAGGAAAATCTGGAGAAGAATAACAAGGTTTTTTGTATTGCGGATTAACAGTAAAAGTTTCCCCTGAGGGAATTTTAATTAAAGTCGCTGAGGTATATTTATATTTATCAGGCGCTTCACCCAAAGCATATTCGTCGCCTGTGGTTTCAGCATAATAATAGCATCTGTCATTTAATTCATATGACGTTCCGGGGCTATTACAATCCGTCACCCAAACACCGACTGCCATATGTCCTGGCAATAAAATAAGGACGGTGTCTATATTCATGGCTCTAATAATAGATGCGCTCAAATAACTGGTGTCTTCACAATCTCCATTTTTTTCAAAAAAAGTTTCGACAGGATACTTAGGATATTCATCATACCCGGTGTATACATCGTTCACATAAGACAGGCTTTGAACAAATGCCTGGGCTAAATCAACACTATTAAGACCATTCTCTTTCGCAGCGTCTGAGATTCTTTTACTTATCTTCTGAATAAAAGGGTCGGTATAAGTAATGTATTCCGAACTGCGGGGATCGGGTCTGGGTTTTTTAGCTTTATAATAATCATACCAATCCTCTTGGATATTTTCCGTATAAGTCCAGCTGTAACCACCATAGCTCCAAGCGAAAGTCTGGGCTATATTTCTTCCTCCCCCGGCCGGATGGGTATCTAAATTATCTGGTATCCCATCAGCATCTGAATCAGTATTCCAGTCAGAAGTCCCCAATTCCAATTCTCTTCTATAGGTTAAGCTATCACTATCATTATCCGTGTTCATTCTTTTCTCTTCGGCTTCTTTTTCTGATAACTGTTGCTCTTTTAAATTTTTCTCGAACTCCTCTTGTTTCGCTTTTGCTTCGGCTTGACTTCTTTTAATTGTTTCTTGCTGAGTTTTCTCTTCGGCTTCTTTTTGGGCTATCTCTGCTTCATCCCTTTTAACGGTTTCTTCTTGGGCTATTTTATTTGCCCTCTCTTCCTTAATCTTGCTTAAATCAACTTCCTGTTTTAATCTTTCCATCTCAAAATCTTTTTCCCAAATTACTTTATAGATAGAATCTGATATCCCCGCAATAAATGATGTATCAGCCAAAGGTTTAAAAATATTTTTAGTCAAATAAGAAAATTTAGCTTGACTATATAAGCCCATAGTCAGTCCTGCGACTATCAAAATGGCAGAGGATATAATTATAAGTGTTTTTTTATCGAATTTAATATTCGGTCTCTTCTTAAAAAGATTTTTAACATAACAAAAAACGCAATCAAATTGCGTCATTTTTAAATAAGATTTTATCTTTGCCCAAATTTCTTTTAGTTTTTTGGGTTGTATTTTCATGCTGATTTTATCAGTTATTAACGCCCTCAAATTAGCATATTTCGACAAAAAAGTAAATAGTAGATTGATTTATATCTACTCTATCCCGCTATTCAATATTTTCAAACCCCCCCTTCAAATCTTTTATTTATTTCACTTTCCGCCAATTTTTATCTTTAATTTTTAATTTTTTTATATTTAGTAATAAACTCACATAACTTATAGCCTAATTGAGTAAGTCTGAAATATTCACTTTTCCTAAAAGTATCTTGTGATATACTAGAATTGGGCGGTTGATTTCTTTTGGTTATGAGCTTTAGATTTACTAAATGATCCTCTCGTTGCTCAACTAATCCGGATATTCCATGACCAATTTGTTTAGCAATCTCTTTAAACCATGATTCTGCTTGAGTAATATCCAGACAAGACTTTAACACCTTTTTTCTGATATTCCCATTACAAATATCAAAAGCAGCTTTTAGAATTAAAATTTCGCTACTACTAAGTTTTTTGCATATTTGCATAAATTCATAAGCCAACTCTTCATCTTTTTTGGTCGCCTTTTTAGAAACAGATGTGAGAAAAATTGATTTCATAGCATTAAAACGGATTTCATCCGGCACATCCTCATCTATGAATTTTAATAATTCGTGTAAGGATATTCGATTTTTATCGGTGGTTAAATAATCCTCTTTAATTTTTCCCTTGTTACTATAATATTCAAACTCTCTTCCTAATTGCGTAAATAAACTAACCTTAATAGCTGACTGTAATAATTTACCAGCAGAAAACTTCCAGTCACTCATAGGTGAAGCAAGTATACCCGTTAATACTTCAGCAATTTTAATCGTAGGTTGCTGTAAAAATTTTATTATTTCTTTCTTGTTATTAAGTTTTATAAGTTTATCGCCCATAATTTTATTTTCGAATTTCCTTCAAATCTTTTATTTTACCATAAAAAATCCGAGAAAAGAATTCTCGGACAAAATAAACAGAATTAAAGCAAAACCAAATTTTACTCAAGATTTATTTTTAAATTATTTCTCTTGTATCCAAAAAGAGATAAAATATCTTGACAAAGTTTTACTATGGTATTTGCACTAAAACATGTCTCAACGAAAATATTTGTCCCTTTAATTTTTTTTGGAGAACGTAATTCATCTACATTATAAGCAAAATAACGATTCTTTTTGCCCCTTAGCACGACTATCTTTTTAAAATCATTAGGATACAATTTGTGCATTAATCCACATATTTTGACCAGCATATCTTTCCAATACTTAACCTCATATGTTTCGCCATCAAGAATAAAAGACTTTATACCTTTTCCTGTATACCCGATAGATACATATTTTGAAATTCCAGAAGAACTTCGTTGCCTTGTTCCTCGTTTATCGCCTTTCGTAATAAGAATTTTTTCAGAAATCATTAACTGCAACTTATAATCGTTAATAAATTTAGCGATTTTTTCGTCAGATGGCCCAAATCCACATAAATCTACAGTAACATCATTTATTAAACCTATCAAAGCTTTATTAGTTTCAGAAATTATTTTATTCCATGCTTTTGGCAATGTAGAATTAATTATGTCTTGCCTCTGACGACTTTTATGGATCACTTCGGCTCTTTCAATTGATTCTCCAGATGAAACATTATCCTTTGATAAAATTTTTATAAAATTAGCAGCTATTTCGTCTTTATCTTTTTGTCGAATAATATTAATTGTTAAAAATTTTCTTTGTTCCCAACCTCCCGATTGTAACGGTAAATAAAACCACCAAGAAATACCGTTAGTTAAAACAGCCAAACTAACGCCTTCATGAAATGCATAACCAAGTAATTGCTCTTGATGATTTTCTAACTCTTCTTTAATTCTTTTTACTTCAAGAAATACTTTATTTTTCCCCTTGATTCTTAACGAATAATCAATACTTTTACCACCAACGGAATACTCTGGATTAACTTCATCTATGTCATAGGTATCCCAACCTAAAATAGACAATAATCTTAGAACTATCGATTGCTTAGTAGCGGCCTCATCTAACGAAATTAATTTTCCACTTCTTTTTTCATTAATAAACTGTTTAAGCTGTTCTTCCATATTACTAGATAATTTATTAGATAACATCTGTTATAAATAATAGATATAATTTCCATCTTTGTAAACCCTGTGTTTAATTTTTTATTAATTACCCAATCTCTCTAATTTTATTTCTGGATTTTCTTTAAATTCTTATTTATCTTTATTCTACCAAAAAACCGCCTCCTTGGCGATTTTTATTTCTAGGACTTATCACTTTTATTGATATTTGTCCATTTTCCAATTGGTAAACCTCAATTAATTTAATTAACTTCTTGCTTTTATAATGTCCACTATCTTTATCTTCCCTACTTTTCATAAAAACAATAACAGCATTATCTATCAATTTAGGAACTGAAGTATTCCAATTCTTACCATTATCTTTAACATCTCTGTTCGACAAATTTAATTTTTCTGCTATCTTGATACCTTCTCTTAAAACCTCGTCAAAAACATTGAACTCATCAACACCAGTTTTATAATTATTATGGCCATAAAAGAAATTCATAACATATCTTCTATCCATGGGCATTATCAAATCTGGTAATAAAAAATGTAATGTCTTCGACACGGCGACTATATGACTCTTGTTTTCTGTTACCTTTAAATCTAAAAATACCTTCTTTAATAAATCTTTTACTTCCTTTTCGTATTTTTCTACCGATAAACTTTCTGTTTTGTATTTATGTAGTTTTATTAAGTCTCTCTTATTCTTTAATATCGATTTTCTTAATTTACCCAATGTAGTCAATTTAGCCGCTCTTTGATTCATATTCCATTTATCTAAAGTATCCCACAACAACTGATAGAGCCCTTCAATGTTTAGAATCTTTTCTAAATTGTTATACTGCCTGTGTGAATTAATAATTTTTCTATAAAACCTTAAATCATCTCCGGAACGATAAATTTTATTAATTTGCTCAGCATAATCCAAAAAACCCTTTTTAGATTTTGTCAGTTCTTCTATATTCCCTGTCCTCAATGGCATAAAATTTATACGTGATTTACTTAGGACACATCCCTGACTAAAATCATTACTCCGAATCAATTTCTTTTTCCAACCCTGCTGCTTTCACTTTTTTAAACTCGTTCTCCAGCTCCTTTAACCTTTCTTTGCTGCTTTTTATTAAAACTACACCCTCTTTCACTTTTTCCAATCCGGCCTCAACGTCTATTTCCTTCTGTTCATCAAACCAACTGATAATGGCTTCTATCTTTTTTAACGAATCTTTTAGTTTATTTTTCTCCATAGTCCTAAATTATTTATTAACAATCTCCTCGACCCGAGATTTTATTTTACCATCGTAAACCTTAATATCAACTTTATCATCTTTATTGACCTGTCTGATGCTTTTTATTACTTTAGCTCCCACTGAAACAATACTATAGCCCAATTTTAATTGCCGTTTGGGATCAAACGCTTTTAATCGTCTTTCTGATATATTTAAATATTCCTTTGTTTCATCCAGTCGTCTTTGGAAATTAACTAAAATTGATTTCAAAAATTCCTTCAAACTTTTATCAACTTCGTTCAATCTATATCCTAACTCAGTTAATTTACTCATCAACTGACGTCCGATATCTTTGACTTTTTTGAAAATGAAATCGGCTTTTTGCCAAAGTTCTCGTCCCATTATTTCAAGTTCATAATTTCTATCAGTCAATACTTTTTGATACTTATAGATAATATCTTTTTCAAAAACACGGATATTATCCAAAGCCCTATCCCAGGATTTATTTAAACTAACTGCCACAGCCGTAGGCGTTGAAACCATCAAATCAGCCGCCATTGAAGCCAAGGGAATGTCTTTTTCATGACCGATGCCGCATACAACCGGCTTTTTAAAATCAGCGATTTTTCTAACTAAAACTTCGTTATTAAAGGCCTGCAAGCTTTCCAAGCTGCCGCCACCTCTGATAATAACCAAAACATCAATATTTTTATCGTCAAAATAGCTAACCGCTGAAAGCAAATCCTTTACCGCCGTCTGGCCTTCCACCCTTGAATTGACAAATTTAATCCGATAACCATACTTGCCTAAATTATTCAAAAAATCGTGAATCACCGCCCCGGTCTCGGATGTTATCAATCCGATCTCTTGAGGAAAATCCAGAATCGGCCTTTTGCGCTCCGGAGAAAATAAACCTGCGTCTTCCAATTTCTTTTTTAATTTCTCATAAGCTTTTTTAAGAGCGCCCTCTCCGACCAATTCGGCCGTGGAAGCCCTAAAAGTCATTCGGCCGTTTGGTTTATGAATTCCTGGAAAGCCCTCAACAATAATTTCCATACCCTCTTCAAAAGAAACACCAGATAATCGGTAATTGCTAATCCCCATAAAGCAATTAAGCAAGCTTTCATCATCTTTATCCTTGAGAGAAAAGAATAAATATCTCTCCTGGATATTCAAACTGCTGATTTCTCCTTTAACCCTTGCTCTATGTTCCCGTAATTCGCTATTCAGCAAATCCAAATACTTGCTAACCGTATAAGGCTTCCTATCACTGTCATCGCGAGAGGCTGAAGGCGGCGAATCTTCTACTCTATCTCCATTAACCAATTCTAGAATATCTTGACCGTATCTTCCAAATTTTCTCTCTCTAATTCCCTTAATAGCCAAAAGCTCTTCTTTATCTTTCGGCTTTATTGCCGCAATGCCCTCAAGCGTCTTATTCGGCAACACCCGAAAAGCTGGCACTTTTTCTTCTCTTGTCACAGAATTTCGCCATTCTTTTAGTTTTCGCAAAAGTTGATTGTTCATATCTAGCAATACCTGATACTAGAATTAGAACCGCCTCCACTCGCTATTTTTACCAATTGTATCAAGGAATCTTGACCTTGGCTTCTTGATTATTTCGTCTCCATAAGAAATGCTACGAGGCCTTTTGAATGAATGTACTAAATACAATCTTTTTTTCGCCCTGGTCATTGATACATAAAAAAGACGTGCTTCTTCAACAACATTACTAGATGGATTTGGAACTATATCATCTTCTAGTCCAACAATTAACACCACATCGTAGGAAAGACCCTTCGCCTTTCTCATAGTCATTATTTTAGCGGTTCTAGAAAACTGAGGTTCTTTTATTTCTAACAGATTCACAACATTAAATACATCTTCCACAATTTTTCTAGGTTCTTTCCAAATACCAGAAACGCACGATAATTGTTTCAAAAATTCACCTTGACCCTTTTTACTAGACTCATTGAACAATTCAAACAAATTCGTCAACGCATTGCTTATCTCCTTAAATGTTTCGTTATATTTACTATTTGATCTGATCACCGGAAATAAGTTATTTGATCCATCTATTAATTCCCACAATTTAGCAATTTTTTTCTCTTCCGAAATTCTTCTCTTAATAGTTTCTGGCTTACATACTTTTTTATTTTTTTTCGCACCAGGAATCTTTGCTATACCAAAGTTAATTAAGTCTTCAATAATTAGCCGAGTCTTGAAATTTTCATTTGGATTATTCAACCATTCTAAAAATCTGTTTATAATATTTATCCCTTCGGGCAAAAAACTTATAGAACAATTGTGTGGTATTCCTTTCTTAGATAGCTCTTGAATGATCAAGGGGAAAAAATCCTTTTTAGGCGCTAGTATCAAGACAGATTTTTTGTCTTGTAATGCATCCCGAGTTATATTAGATATTATCTTGGCTTCTGCGATTTCGCTCGGTGCCTGATAAACCTTGGGATCTTCATCAATTTTTGCGATATAATCTAATTTAGGTTTGCCCGTCCATCTTTTATAATATTTTTCTAGAATCTTGAATGCGTCTTCCATTATTTTTTCATGACATCTTCTACTAGAAGAAAGGGTCGTTAACTGTGCGCCAGGAAAATCTTTCCGAAAACTTAGTATAAATTTAGGATCGCTTCCGCGAAAACCATATATACTTTGCGCATCATCGCCAACTGCAAAAAGTCCGTTCCTTGATTTCTTACTTAATAATTTTATTAATCTAAATTGAGCAAAGTTTATATCTTGATATTCATCAATTAGTAAGTGTTGGCATTGTTTTTGATATTTTTTGAGTATTTTTTTATCCTTTTCCAATATTTCACAGGCAAAGAGTATTTGATCGTCAAAGTCTAGGTAATTGCATTTTGACATTATTTCCCAATATTTAATACAAATTTTACACTTGTTATTTCTTATATTTTTAATACAGTTTCCGTGTTGCTTACAATCACGTGCTTCATTTGATTCTTCTTCTGATAAATTTAAAATAAAGGCAGCATCTCTGTACAACAATTTTTTAACTCTTTCGTCATGTTGGACTATAAGATTTTTTTTAGATAGACCAACTAACCTAGGTTTTTCTATAATAATAGCATTGCCCAAAGAATGCATTGTGGAAATACAGGGCAATTCTGAAAAGCTTAATTTGAATTCCCTGGTTAATATATCTACCATATTTCGGCTGGCATCCCTACCAAATGTGATAACTGTTATATTTTCTCTATTGACTCTTTTCTTTAATAATCTCGTGACTCTATCTGCCAATAAGTATGTTTTCCCTGAGCCTGGACCTGCTAAAACTAGAACTGGAGATTTAGTATAATTAACAATATCTTCGTAATTTTTTAGCGACATAATAATTATTCCTTTTTAAAATCTAATAAAGCAGATTATTTCCTACTTTTTATCCATAATTTCGATTTTTTCTTTTGTTAACCTGTATAATCTATAAACTTTTTGGTTTATGATTTCGTCGGTTTTTTGGATTTCTGATTCTATTTCCTTGTATTCTTTGTCATTCATAATTGGATGTAATTTTTGTAATTTTCTGTTTAGTTTTAGCATTTTGTCAGTTAATTTTACTAATTCGTCGTGCTTAGCTTTTTCTTTCTTATTGGAAAAATTAATTTTGTAAATTGGGATTTGCGAAGTATAAATTTTCTTAAACTGCAAATAACCAGCACGAACATGAGCATCTTCAAATTTACTTCTGAAATAATAAGATAAAATCCTTGAATTTAATAAAGCCAAAATATACTTAAGATCATATTCCAGCCCCTCATTCAATTGAATAGAGTAAACTTTATTTAAAGTATAATATTTTTCATCGTCATAACAACACTCTATATTATTAGCTATCTCCCTTAAGAGAATCTTAGGATTATCAAAATATTTATTTGCTACTAAATGCGCATATTCTTTTTGGGCTTTATTTATTAAACTTTCATCATATCTGATATATTTTCCATTCCATTTAAACCAATACCTATGACAATCCTTGCCGGCTAATAATTTTTTACATTTGCTATCGAGTTCCTTATCAACAACCAATTTATCTCTTATATTCCCTGTATGAATTGTCTCCCTTATATTAGCGATTTCGCCTAATTTTACTGATTCTCTTTCAATTTTTTCAAAAAAATCTGGTTCTTTTTTTACAGTTAGATTTTTATTTTGACTCTTTTTGATACTATCCTGGCTAATTGATATCTCGTTATCATAGAGACTTGTCTCATCTTCAATTTTATATCCCTTAATTTTATGCCCTTTGTTATTCTTATTTTTTTGTAAAATAATAACATAGGGATAAGTAGAGGCATCTTTAAAAACTTGAAGGTTTGAAACATCAAGAATAGAAACAATCTTACAATTATCCAAAATGTATTCCCTTAATTTTTTGCCGTAATCGGCAATAGCATATTTATTAGAAGTAATAAATCCTAAAAATCCACCTTTTTTTAATAATTTTATTGATTGTTCAAAAAATAACTGGTAAATATCATATTGTCCCTTTGCCGAATAATATTTGTTGTTGAAGTATTTCTTATCTTTCGTATCCAAATCCCTATTTCTGATATACGGCGGATTGCCAATCACTACATCGAAGCCGCCTTGTTTAAAGACCTCGGGGAATTCTTTCTGCCAATTGAAGGGCTTTTTGTTTTTCCAGTCCTTGCCGAAGTATTTTTTGAGTTCTTTTTCAGCACCGGAGATTAAAGAATTGCCACATTTAATGTTATGCGAAAGGTTCGGCAAAAGTTCGCGTTGCTCCAACGCTTTTAATAATAAGTTAAGTTCGGCAAATTCAATCGCTTTTTCGTCCAAATCAACGCCGTAGATGTTAGAAGTTAATATGCTGATTTTTCGGGCGTAATTGATGGCCGGATTGGCATTAAGTTGGCTCTTTTCTCTTTTAATATGTCTGTCTAAAACTTCAAAGGCCTTGATTAAAAAAGACCCTGAACCGCAAGCCGGGTCAAGGATTTTAAGCTGGCTGGCCTGATGTCCTGACTTATCTTTAAGAATCTCGCCTAAAGTGTTTTTAACTATGTAATCAACAATGTAGCGTGGCGTATAATAGATCCCTTGTGATTTCCGTTTGGCTGATTTCTGGTCGGTTTTTTCCTGTTGAATTTGGCCTAAATACTGTTCGTAAATACTGCCGAAGACATCAGTCGGGATAGAGGCGAAATCATAACGAATTCCCTTTCGATTCTTGTAAAGCTCATTTATTACATCTGTAAGAAATTCGTCCTGATACTCTATAAAATCACAAGTATGCCTATCGAATAATTTACTATCATATTCATCCCAATAATATTTAAAAAGTTTTTTTAATTCCGTTGGAAAAAAGTCTTCCTTTTCTTTTTTTTCTTGCCAATTTCTTACTATCTCACGCAATCCCTGACCTTCAATGTCTCTATCCTCCGTAGTCCTAATAAAAATAAGGCGGTTAAGAATTTTTTGCACACTATCGGCAATCTGGACATCATTTAATTTTTTCTCATCATTCCATCCTCTTAATTGTCTAAACAAGTCATTTCGCCATCTTACTAAATCAGCGGCTAATTGCTTATCAATTGGTTCTCTTTTCGGTTTTTTGAAATTCTCTTCAGCGTATTTGTCCAACTCCCCTTTTTCCATTGAACTCTTGGATAACCACCATAATCTTTTATCGGTTAAATAATCCTTATAAGGGATTTCAAAGATTAAGCTTCTTTCAAAATCAGGTTCATCCCATTCAGCATTAAACACTTTTATTGACTTAAAGTTAGTCAATATTGCCCAAGGTACGCTCTTATGGTAAGCATACATTATAACTTGCTCAGTCCACTTTTCCTCACGTAAATCAATTTCTATCTTCTTAGCCTCAAGGAAAAATCTGATTACTCCTTTAACATGAAAAGCATAATCGACTCTTTTGCCTGACACTTGTGTCTCTGAAGTAACCTCATCAGGAGAAAATTCATTATAAACATCCCAGCCCAAAGCTTGGAAAAGCCGCAAAATAAAATCCTTACAAGTCATTGACTCGTTATATTCCTTACGTTGAGCCAGAGTTAGTCGCTCATATTTCTTTATTAGTTTTTCTATTAGTTTTTTACCTTCTTGTTTGGTCATAATATTTAATTGGCCTTGAGTTTCTCGCGGGGGCGGTCAACTGATGGCAAATCTTTAATTTTAAGTTTTTTGGGCATTT
>CAYYLD010000003.1:0-57904 GCA_964472495.1 uncultured Candidatus Saccharibacteria bacterium
GCGCCCGTAGCTCAATGGATAGAGCGCCACGCTTCGGACGTGGAAGTTGCGTGTTCGAATCATGCCGGGCGCGCCCGGCGCCGTTAGCTCAGCCAGGTAGAGCAGTTGGCTCTTAACCAATTGGTCGGGGGTTCGATTCCCTCACGGCGCACCCAAGGTGGCTCAGTGCTTGGACGCAGAGAAGGTCCGGACTTGACAAGATAACCCAATAGGGTTATCTTGCTTTTTAGCTGTTTGAAAATTGAATAAAGAGGCTTAAACTCGAGAATCTATATTTTTAGGAAATGTCAGTTTATAAAATTAGACCCAAAACAAGTATAGACAAGAAAGGATAAAGATTATGGAATTAAACCGCAAAAAAAATATTTTGGTATTCATTTTTCTTTTTCTCCTGATTTTTACGACATCTCTACTTGGTTGCCATAAACAACAAGCAAATAAACAAGTAGACGGTTTGGAAATTCAATCAACTGGAGAAGAGAGAAATTATACAGCTGAACAGGTTCTGGTAAAATTTCAGGAAGAGGCCAGTAAACAAGCTATAAGTAATATCCAGGGAACCTTGAAGCTAAAGACGATAAGAGTAATTTCTCAGCCCAAAAACCTTTATTTAATGGAAATTCTGACTGGAGATTCAGTGGAAGAAGTGATAGAACAATTACAAAAATGTCCAGAAGTACTCCAGGCAGAGCTAAACTATATTGTCAATATTAACCAGAAAGAAAGGAGGTTAGACGAACAAGATTGATTACTGCTTGATGAGACCGTGAGACCGTTCTAAATGGGCTAACCCGGCTTCTGACTGGTATCAGCTTTTGTTGGGTGCCTGAACAAGTTGTTTGGTAAGTAACTTAACTGTTATTTAAAGTAAGTTCAGATGACTGAGAAAGGAGACGAGATGAAAAAGATAAAGATTTTTGTTGGCGTGTTTCTGGTCGTAGCCCTTATCTTCATAGGGGTACCTACCTTTGCGGGGACAACCGATGGCCAGATTGAATTTGGTGACCAGGTTGTCAGTCCGGATTACAAGGCCGGCCAGGTGTTGGTTAAATACCGGGCTCCAGTTCGGGCCGCGGCGACCAGATATTTTCGTGAAGAATATGCTATTAATACCATTAAGACCCTTAAAAGTGGAATCCAATTGGTCAAGCTACCTCCTGAACTAAGCGTGGAAGAGGCCCTGGTAGTTTATGACAGGAGTCCAAATGTAGTCTATGCCGAGCCGAATTATCGTTATTTTGCAGAGGTCATCCCTAATGATCCTGGTTTTCCCAAGTTATGGGGACTGCATAACACTGGCCAGAAAGTAAACGGGACGACTGGCGCGGCCGATGCCGATATGGACCTTCCTGAGGCCTGGGGTATATGTTCTCAATGTACTGGCAGTCAGACAGTCATCGGCGCTGTTTTAGATACGGGGATTGATTATAACCATCCTGATTTATCAGGGAATATCTGGATTAACCCGGGAGAAATACCTGGCAATGGCCTTGATGATGATAATAACGGATATATTGACGATGTTCGGGGGTGGGATTTTGTTGACACTGATAATGACTCCATGGATTACATGGGGCACGGTACTCACGTGGCCGGCACAGCGGCCGCAGAAGGAAATAATGCTTATGGTTTAAGCGGAGTTTGCTGGAAGGCCAAAATTATTCCTCTTAGAGTATTGGATGCTAGTGGCAGCGGATATACTTCGGATATTATTGAAGCGGTTGAATACGCTAATGCTCTTCAGGTTCAGCTGACAGCTATGAATATGAGTTTTGGCGGCGGTGGCTTTAGTCAGTTTCTTAAAGAGGCCATTGAGGCCTCTTCGGCGGTAGTGGTGTGCTCAGCTGGAAATTCTGCTGATGACAATGACACTATTCCTCATTACCCGTCCAGTTATAATTGCCCTAATATCATAGCTGTGGCCGCTACAGACCAAGACGATGAGCTGGCTGCATTCTCAGATTACGGAACGGTCAGCGTGGACCTGGCTGGACCAGGAGTGAATATTTACAGCGCTATTCCGTCGAGAGCTGTCATCTGGAGTGACGATTTTGATGATGGGAATATGTCCGGCTGGACCACAGGCGGCACTAACAATACCTGGGGAATTACTAGTAGCGAATTTTACAGCCCTGCCTATTCGCTTACAGACAGTCCGGTTGGGAATTATCAGAACAATACTAATTCCTGGGCCAGAATTGGTCCCCTTGACTTTTCTACAGATACTGGTATAAAAGTTAGATTTCAGATCAAGGGAATATGCGAGTATCATTGGGATAAATTGTACATTGAGGCCTCTGATGATTTGTTAAATTGGTCTGGAGTATGGCTCACCGGTTCGTCCGCTGGAATGTGGCTTCATATAGATGTAGACTCTACAGATTTTGACGGTGAGTCCGCCGTCTATTTCAGATTCCGCTTGTCCACTAATTCCTCTATTACCGAAGATGGCTTCTACATTGATGATGTGGCGCTCACCGCCCATTCAGACATTTTTGATGGCGATGAATACGCTTTCAATAGCGGTACGTCAATGGCGACCCCACACTTGTTGGGTCTTTGCTTACTGACTCGAGCGTTTGATCCAGATTTAAGCAACCTGGAGATAAAGGAAGCCATAGAAGGTAATGTGGATGTTATACCGTCTTTAGCCGGCAAGGTGGCTACTAACGGAAGAGCCAATGCTTTTAAGACTATTCTTTCTTTAGTGAAGGCGCCTATTGCAACTACGGGTGACGCTACTTCAGTGACTGCCAACTCGGCTGTTCTTAATGGTACGGTCAACCCCAATAACAGCAAAGTGGAGGCCGCTTATTACTTTGAATATGGTCTGACTACCGGTTATAGTTCAAGTACAGCTGAAGCAGAGATTGGCTCAGGGACGAATGGAGTGGCAGTCAGCGCTAATCTTGCCGGACTGAATCCAGGGACGACCTATCATTTCCGACTGGTCGCCAGAAATGACAAAGGAGCAAGCTATGGTCATGACCAAAGCTTGACCACTCTGCCTTCTTCGGTTGGAGGCGGAGGCGGAGGCGGAGGCGGAGGCGGATGCTTTATTAACACGGCATCTGACAGATAAATGAGTTGCTTTGGTGGCTTTGCTTTTTCTGCGGTGGGCTTAATTGGCTTAAAGTCAGGATTTACCTGCCCGATGTTGCTTCTTCAAAAAATGTGAGGAAGGACCGCCCGGTCAAAATTAACTGGACGGTTTTTTTCTTTTTCTTTTTTCTGTTTTCTGTGATTTTTGTTTTCCCCAGTTGCCTTTTTTTATTTTTCTTGTTAGAATAAATTTAAAGATTCTTCACTTCGTTCAGAATGACAATAATATGCTAAACCCAACTAAAAAATCCAAGGTGATTAAAGAGTATAAAACCCACGATAAAGATACTGGCTCGGCCGAAGTCCAGATTGCTATTTTCACCAAGCAGATTGAGGAATTAGCTAAACATCTTAAAAAACATCCCAAGGACAATCATTCCCGCCGGGGTCTTTTAAAAATGGTTTCCAAACGAAAGCGGCTGTTGGATTATTTAAAGGAAGAAGACGAGAAGCGCTATAAGAAGATAGTTAAAAAATTGGGATTAAAAAAATGAGTATTATCAAACATAAAGAACAACGGGTAGCCGTTTTGATTGACGCGCAAAACATGTATCATTCAGCCAAGAATCTTTACAGGGCCAGGGTGAATTTTAAAGAGATTTTGAATACGGCTGTCTCCGGCCGAAAACTGGTTCGGGCCATTGCTTATGTCATTAAGACCGAAAGCGGCGAAGAAAAGAGTTTTTTTGAGGCGTTGACCAAATCCAGCATTGAGACAAGAGTTAAAGACCTTCAAATATTTTACGGCGGTTTGAAAAAAGCTGACTGGGACGTTGGCCTGACCGTTGACGCGGTCAAGTTGTCTGCTCAATTGGATGCCATTGTTCTGGTAACCGGTGACGGAGATTTTTTGCCTTTGGTTGAATACCTGAAAGGACAGGGCCGCCAGGTAGAAGTAATTGCTTTTTCTAAAAGCGCTTCGGCCAAGCTAACCGAAGCGGCTGACGATTTTATTGATTTAAGCGAAAATAAAGATAAGTATTTGTTGAAAAAATAATTAATTAGGCGCTCTTTAGTTGGTTTTGGTCTCGTTTTTTTCGTTTAGGTTTTTATCCGAATTGTCAATTGATAATTTGGACAGAAACCTGCACGAAAGCCGATATCAATATTGGCTGGAGGGCGCTCGAACTTATGAGTTCCAAACAATTTAAGATTGATTGGGCCGGCCGGGAATTAAAGGTAGAAATCGGCCATTTGGCTCAACAGGCCAATGGGGCGGTTTTACTTTCTTACGGCCAGACAACCGTTTTGGCCACGGCGGTCATGGACGAGAAGCCCCGCCAGGTTGATTATCTGCCTCTAACGGTTGATTACGAGGAAAAACTTTACGCGGCTGGCAAGATTAAAAGCGGCCGTTTTCTCAAAAGAGAAGGCCGGGCTTCCGACGAGGCCGTTTTGACCGGCCGAATGGTTGACCGGGTTATCCGACCTAACTTTAATCAGAAAATTAGAAACGACCTTCAGGTTATTTTGACGGTTCTTTCATTTGATAAAGAGAACGACCCGGATGTTCCGGCTTTGTTGGCCGCTTCTTTGGCTTTGGGCGTTTCTAATATCCCCTGGGACGGGCCGATAGCCGGTCTGCGGATAGGTCGGACTACTGAGAATAAAGAAGAATGGCTTTTAAATCCGACTTATCAAGGCCGGGAGAAAAGCGATTTTGATTTGGTTATTGCCGGCAAAAAAGATAAGATTAACATGTTGGAAGGAGGGGCTAATCAGCTGCCCGAAGAAGTTTTGCTGTCAGCTATTGAATTTGCTCAGCCGCATCTTAAAGAAATTATTCAGTGGCAGAAAAAAATCATTGAAGGGGTTAATCCGGCCAAAGCCGTTTTAGCGACGGCCGAAGCGCCGGCTGAATTAGTTAAAAAAGTTAAGGAGAAAATAGGCGATCGCTTGGAAAAAGCTCTTTATCAGCCGGGCAAGTCAGAACGATTGGAAGGACTGGGCGTTATCAAAAAAGAGTTAATTGAAGGTTTGGCTCCGGAATCAGAGGAGGAAACCAATCAAATTGAAGAAATTTTTGAGGAAGAAATTAACCGGATTGTCCATCAGAATATTTTGAAAGCCGCTTCTGGTCAGGAGAAAAGACCTGATGGCCGTAAGTTAGACGAAGTCCGCTCAATTAAAACACAGGTTGGTCTTTTGGCTCGGACCCACGGCTCAGGTTTATTTGAACGAGGCGAGACCCAAGCTCTTTCGATAGTCACCTTAGGAGCGCCCGGCGATGAACAGACTATTGAAGGTATGGAAGTTGAGGAGAAAAAGGGTTTTTTCCACCATTACAATTTCCCGCCTTATTGCACTGGCGAGACCGGCCGCTTAGGCGGCCCGGGCCGTCGGGAAATCGGTCACGGTGCTTTGGCTGAGAGAGCCCTCTTGTCTTTGATTCCTTCCAAGGAAGAATTCCCCTATACTATTCGCTTGGTTTCAGAAATTCTTTCTTCCAATGGTTCTTCCTCAATGGCTTCGGTCAGCGGTTCTAGTTTAGCCCTGATGGATGCCGGCGTGCCCATTAAAAACCACATCAGCGGTATCGCTATGGGCTTAATGATGGAATCGGTTGATAACTATCGTATCTTGACCGATATTCAGGGACCGGAAGACCATCATGGCGATATGGACTGCAAGATTGCCGGAACTGAACTGGGGGTGACGGCTTGCCAAATGGATGTTAAAATAGAAGGAGTTACTTTAGAGATTCTTAAAAAAGTTTTTGCCCAGGCCAAAGAAGCCCGTTTGCACATTCTGAAGGAAATGACTAAGACGATTAGTCAGCCAAAAGAAGATCTTTCGCCTTTGGCGCCGCGCATCCTTACTCTTAGAATTAATCCGGAAAGAATTAGGGATGTTATCGGACCGGGCGGCAAAGTGATTAACGAAATAACCGGAGAGACCGGAGTTAAAATTGACATTGAAGACGATGGTTTGGTCAATATTACTTCAACTGACGAAGCGGCTGGTCAAAAAGCCCTGGAATGGGTTAAGAATTTGACTCGCGAAGTCAAAGTCGGTGAGATTTTTCAAGGCCGGGTGACTAAAATTACTGATTTTGGCGCTTTCGTTGAGATTCTGCCTGGTCAGGAAGGCCTGCTCCATATCTCTGAACTGGCTCCTTACCGGGTTCGCCGGGTTGAAGACATCGTTAGAACCGGCCAAATGATTCCGGTCAAAGTAAAAAAGATTGATGAGCAGGGCCGGATTGGTCTATCAATGAATAAAATTAAAAAGGATAAATAATTTTATCTGTGGATATCATTAAAGAGCCAATAAAATCAGATAAAGAGAAAAAACCACTTGAACCGGCCGATGTTTTAAGTTCGGATAAAAGATCTTTTATTCGGACCATGGAGAAAGACTTAGCTGTCTTAAAGAAAAAGGGCCCGGCCGAGCCAGGTCGGCCAGTAGCTGGGTTAATTAGAGGAGGACCGCCTAAAAAGGTGGTTCCGCCGAGTCCGGCTGAACCATTTAAGAGAGCAGTCCCGCCAGCCGGTTTGCCTGTGTTTGAACCCGCTAAAAGGCCAGAGATACCTTCACCGCCGCCGGCCCCTCGGCCAACTTTGCCGGTCGCGCCGCCTCAACCAGCCGAAGGATTAAGAAAAGAGGAAGAGATTAAAAAGAGGATTGAGGAAACGCGAGAAAGGATTGAAGAGGCCAGAAGAAAAGCGGTGGCCCGGGAAAAAGCGGAAAAAGAGAGAAAACCAGAGGGGGTCGGAAAGGAGATAGAGAAGTTCCGGAAACCCAAAATAGTCAAAAAGAAAAAACCTCTTTTAAGATTCGTTTTCATTAGTTTAGCTGTCGTCGTGGTTATCGGTGGTCTCGGCGGGTTTATTTACTGGTGGAATTATCTGCGGGTAGTCACGCCGGTTTTCCATTACGAATGTCAGGATAATTTATGTCTACAGGTAGAAGGAGAAGAGGAGGACCAGTGTCAGATTGACGCTGATTGTCAGCCAACCGAGCCAACTATGCCGGCCTCGCTAATTCCGGTAGCGGAAACCAAGGCCATTGAATTAGCTATTGGGCAGGAGGATTTACTGGTCGATGTATTGAAAACAGCAGCCAGCCAAGCACAGGCGGCCAATACTTTCAAACAAGTTTTGGTCAAATTAGTCAGTCAGACAGAAAAGAAATACGCTGATTTGAATACTTTGTTAACTGCTTTGGGAGTTAGTTTGCCTGATAATGTTCTGGCGGCCGCGGCAGCTAGCCAGGTGGAGGGCGATAATTATACTTTGTTTTTATATAATCAAACGGCCGGCAATCGCTTAGGTCTGATTATTGAAATGGCTCAAAGCGAAACTTTGGTGGCTGACCTGAAAAATTGGGAAGCGACCATGGTTGGAGACCTTAAGCCGCTTTTCCTGGAAGACGAAGTACCGGCCGCTTTTACCGAGGGATTTCAGGATAATATTTATCATGATGTAGCCATTCGTTATCTTAATTTCCCTGACCCGGGTTTGAGCATTGATTACGGCATTGTCGCCGGCCAGTTAATTCTGGCCACCTCCCGGGAAAGTATGTATGCGGCTATCGAAGCCCTATTGGCGGCGGAAATAGATATTTCTGATTGGCAAACTTATCATAATGAAGAATATGGATTTGAGATAAAATATCCGGAAAATTTTATTGTCCAGGAAGATTGCGGCATAATAGATTGTGAAGGAGTTAGTTTTTGGGATGAAGATTTTTTATCTTCCCGTGATACTTCGCTCAATAAAATAGTTACTTTTAATGTTTTTGTCACAGCTAGCATTCAAGATGCTGAAAAATATATCGGAGGACATTATAGTTCGCCAGCCGGGCCAGGGGCTAAGACCTACGAATTTTTAAATCCAGAAATGATTACGATAAATCAGAATGAATTTCTGAAGAAATATTATAGAGATATCGTTCCTTCTGAAGAATATGACGCCTTTAATTTTTCTTCTTGGCACATAGAAAATAAAGGAACTATCTATACGCTGATATACAATAATCAAATAACCATGAATCCCGAACCTCACGAACAGTTGTTTAACCGGATTCTCTCTACTTTCAAATTTGTCCCAAGCGAGGAAAATTATAGAGCCGAATCTTTTAGTTGTGGAGCTGGTTTAGAATGTTCTTTTGAAATTGTAGAAGATTCTTCTCTTGGCTCGTTAGCATTAGCAGAATTAACGATATATGACGAGGAGGGGAATGTTTATATAATAAGAGGATCAGAGGCTTGTTTAAATGGAATTAGCATAACGAAAGACGAAGAGCTTGATATAAATCAAATCTTAAGCAATAACGAAGTAGCACTAGCTGAAAAATTTATTAAAATACAGTTTGCTGATACTAGCCCAAAACAAGTAGTTATGGGAGGTAGTATTAAATGTTCTGAAATTCCGTCATATGTCTTTGGCTATTCAATAAAGGAGAATGAATTTTTCTTGATACCTTCTTATGCAGAAGACGACGTTATTATATTAGGTCATTTTTTAAGTGGTGAGGATATAAGCTTGCTCCCTGTGAAAGTAGTCGAATAATTTTAATGCCCAAGATTCCGATTTAAGTTAAAAATGAAGCAAATAAAAAAATCAAATAAATTACCAGAGTTTTTACAGCCATTTTTATGGTCGGTAAAAGTCAATGAGTTGGATTTAAAAAAAGATAAGGTTTATATTATTAACCAGATTTTGGCGTATGGTAATATGGAAACCTTAAGATGGTTATTTTCTAACTATTCCGATAATGAGATAAAAATGATTTTCTTAGAGCATTCAACAAGGATATATAGAGAATCTGCTTTTAATTTTGTTAAAAATATTCTTTTAGACATTAAAAGGCCGCTTAATTCTAACAAATATGTCGCAACTCCACTTTGATATTTTGGATAAATCCTACGAAGAAGTTTTTCAAAGATTAAAGGTTTTTAAAAAGGAAGCTGTATTATCGGGCGGCACCGCACTTTCTTTACAAATTAAACATCGCCATTCTTATGATTTTGATTTATTCTTTAGCAAAGAATTAAGCCGGAATTTAATTGTAGAGGCGAGGAAGGCAATAAAAATAAAGGAAGTTGGTTTAAATACCCAAAAGCAAATAAATCTGATAACAACTAATAATATCTTATTGAATTTAGTAAGTTATCCATTTAAACCTCTTTTCGGGAAAGTAATAACTTCTTCATTGCCTCTTTTGTCTATCAAAGATATCGCCCTTGATAAAGCTTACACCATTGGTAGACGAGCTGTTTGGCGAGATTATGTAGATATTTTTTTTCTGCTTAAAGATAAATATATCAGTTTGTCAGAAATTTCTAAACTGGCTTTAAAAAAGTTTGGTCCGGAATTTAATGAAAGATTATTTTTAGAACAATTAGTTTATTTTAAAGATTTAGAAGCCACGAAAATTTCCTTTATAAAAGAGAAATACTCTAATAAACAAATACAGGGATTTTTACGGAACGCAGTGAAAAAGATTGAATAATAATGCCCAAGATTCCGATTAAAATTATGAAAGGTCAGTCGGCTGAAAAAGTGGCTGATGAATTGAAAGTAGATTTGCGGAATAATAGTGTTCAGCCGAAACAAAAACAGCCATCAAAAAAATGGCTGTTTTTGGGAATTCCAGGTTTGATTATAGTTGTCTTGTTAGTCAGCTGGCTTATTTTCAGTCAGGAAGAAATGCCTTTTGCTGGTTTAATTCCTCAAGAGGCAGTTATTTTCAGTTTAATTGACCAAACTGGTTTTTATCAACAGACCGCTCCTTTCAGTCAGTTTTTAAAAGATAGTAATTTTTACGGCCAAAGCGTTATTGACAAGCTTAGCAATTATCTGACCGAGGCCAATTTGAATTTTGCTAAAGATATTCAGCCGCTTTTTAAGAAAGAAATGGCTTTTATCCTGTTGCCGGCTAATCAAGAGGTTAAATTCCCTTTTATTTTAATTTTGGAAAAAGAGGTTTCCGGATCTAAAATAAGCCAAATTTTGGAAAAGATTGAACCGAAACTTAAACAGGACTATAATTTCTCTTCCCAAACCTATCGCCAGATTAGGATAACCATTTTAGAACCGCTGACCGACTCAAGCAATTATCTTTATGGTCAGATGGAAAATTATTTTGTTATCAGTAATTGTCAAAATTCTTTAGAAAAAATAATTAACTCCATCATTAACAAATGATTGTGAATAAGTTGTGGATAAAGAGATTGATTCTCGGCCCTCTCTTTATTTTAATGGCTTAATATAGCCATTTTTCGAATTATTGCTTAAAAGGATAAAAAGGAAAGTTTAAAGTTGACAAGAACAATTTCTGATCTCATAATAGTATTAGAGTCTTTTGCTGACTATTCTGGCTTTAAAGTAGTTCTTTAATTTCTTTTGACTTTTTCTAGATTCTTTACTGGAGGATGAAGAAGGAGGATAACAAGTCTGCCAAAGGTAAAAGAATTTAGGAAACAGACCAATAGTGAGCAGAGACAAAAATTGCCTTCTTGGAATCAAAGATAAAATATAATGGCTGTTTCTCGTCTTTGACGGGAATACCTGTATTCTAAAAAGGCAAAAGGGGTCTTGAGCCCTTTGAAGTAACAACTAACGGGCACATCAAGGCCCCTTTAATATATCATAATTTTGGTAATTAGTCAATGAAAAGTTGGCTTTTTTTTATTTTTTGGTGAAGTATTGTTGACATTATCTTTTTATGTTAAAATAGGAATAACATGGAGAAAGATTTACTCAAACAACAGGAGAAGCGATTGGAAGAAGAAAAAAAAAGATTGACTAAAGAGCTTAAATTTTTCGCTAAGAAAGACCCTAAATTAAAAGGGAACTGGCGAACGCGTTTCCCTTTCTTTGGTTTGAGCCGTTCTCATAAAGACGAGAGCGCTGAAGAAATAGAAGAATATGAGAATTTATTACCGGTTGAGCATAGTTTGGAATTACGTCTTAAAGACATTGAAGATGCCTTAGAGAAAATTAAAAAAGGTAATTATGGCCAGTGCGAGAAATGCAAAAAAGAGATTGAATCGAAACGTCTGGAAGTTGTTCCGGAGGCCAGACTGTGCTTAAAGTGCGGCAAAAAAGAAGAAAAAGCTTAAATTATTTTGATAGTGGGATAAAAACCTGCTAAAATCATAGCAGGTTTTTGATTAGGAGGGATTTTTTTATGTTGGCCAAAGTATATTCAGCCGGCTTGGTCGGTTTAAGGGCTCAGCCGATTGAGGTAGAAGTTGATTTGCCGACCGGCTTACATTATTTTCATATTGTTGGCTTACCCGATAAAGCAGTTAATGAATCCAGAGAAAGAGTTTCCTCGGCTGTTAAAAATAGCGGTTTTCAGCCGCCTGAGCGAAGCCGCCGCCGCGTAATTGTTAATTTAGCTCCAGCCCATTTAAAAAAAGAAGGACCGGCTTATGATTTGCCGATGGCCATTGCTTTCTTATTAGCCAATAATCAAATTAATCTTGAAAATTTGGAAGATAAACTTTTCCTTGGCGAGCTGTCTCTGGAAGGGAAGGTCCGGCCGGTTAATGGTCTTTTAGCCATTGCTTTAATGGCTAAAGAGGAAAAGTTTCAGACCCTGTTTGTCCCTCAAGAAAATGCGGCCGAAGCCGCTTTGATTAAGGGATTGGAAATTATTCCGGTTGAATCGTTGGGCCAATTAATTGCTCATCTAAAAGGAGAAAAACTAATTCCCCGGCGACCTCGTTTGGAGATTAAACAATTTTCTTCAGCTAATGATTCCTTAACCGACTTGGCCTATATCAAAGGCCAGGAGCAAGCTAAGCGGGCTTTGGAGATTGCGGCAGCTGGCGGTCATAATATTTTGATGCATGGGCCGCCCGGGGCCGGTAAAACTTTGTTGGCTCGCGCCTTTCCTTCCATTCTGCCTCCTTTAACTTTTAATGAGGCCTTGGAAGTGACTAGGATTTTTAGTGTGGCCGGTTATTTACTTAGTGGACAGCCTTTACTAACCAGTCGGCCTTTCCGGGCGCCTCATCATACTGCTTCGGCTATTTCTTTAATTGGTGGCGGCTCTTATCCGCGACCGGGTGAAATTACCCTGGCCCATCGGGGTGTTCTTTTTCTGGATGAATTTCCTGAATTTAATCGTCAGGTTTTAGAGAGTTTGCGTCAGCCCTTAGAAGACGGCCTGATTACTGTTTGTCGAGCCAGGGGCAGTTTAACTTTTCCGGCCAAGTTTATTCTGATCGGCGCGATGAATCCTTGTCCTTGTGGTAAATTAGACGACCCCCAGCAGTCATGTACCTGTTCACCGGCCCAAGTGACTAAATATCAAAGGAAAATTTCCGGACCGCTTTTGGACAGGATTGATTTACATATTGAGGTGCCTCGATTAACCTATGATAAATTGGTCAGTCAGAAAGTAGCCCAATCTTCTGATTCAGTCAGACATCGGGTGATTAAAACCAGGAGGAAACAAAGAGAAAGGTTTGCCGGCCAGCCAGGGATTTTGACCAATAGCGAAATGGGCTTGGGAGAGATTAAAAAATATTGTCAGATTGATTTGACCGGTCAAAGTTTATTGAGGCAAGCGATGAATCAACTCCACTTATCGGCTCGTTCCTATCACCGTTTATTAAAATTGGCCCGGACCATCGCTGATTTAGAGGAAATAGAACAGATTCAAGCTAATCACATTGCCGAAGCAATTCAATACCGACCCAAACAGGAGGAGATATAGAATCAAAAAACTACCCGCGGGTAGTTTTTTGATAAAAGATTGAATTTAAAGCTTAGTAAATGAATCCCTTGACATTAGAACTGCCAATCGGAATCCAGCGGACACTGACTTGGCCCCAGCCGATTCGGTTCATTTCGGAAACTAAGAAGCGGTTAGCTTCTACCTTAATGACATAGGCCACATGCCCATAGAGCAGGGCCAGCCAGCCGCCGTCTTTCAAACTGACAATTGCCCCGACTGTCGGCTGACAGCCTGAACCCCAGCAAACCGGATAGCCGGCTGCTTGAGCGTTGGCCAGCCAATTTTTAGCGTGGCCGGACCAGGTGACCACTCTTTTTTGAGCGACATACCAGGTACATTGGCCGTAAGGAAAGGAACGGCTTTGGCCGGTACCTGTCCCGCTGTAACTTGGTTGAGCGACATAGCTGTAGCTCGGAGCAGGCATCTGGCCGTCGGGAACGACTAATTTTTGGCCAATTTGGATTGTTCCATCAGCTAGCAGGGCATTAAAGACGATGACCTCTTCTTCATCGGCTTGGTAATATTTGGCGATGCCGCCGATTGTCTCGCCGCTTTTAACCCGATGAAGAACGCCCGTGACTGGTAAAACAGTTAATTCGTCGCCCGGCCGGATAATGCTGGTGGCCGAGAGACTGTTAGCCCAAAGCAGGGTATTGGTAGTGATGCCAAAAGAAGCGGCAATACTGGAGACAGTATCGCCTTCTTGGACCACGTAAGAGATAAGACCACTGCGCGGGTCTTGACTGATGAAGGTAGTTGGACAATTTTGGGCTAAAAGAGCTTGTTCTTGGAGAAGGATTAAAGAGGTATCTTGAGAGAAGCTTTTTTCAACGGCTAAAGGAACGTCTGGTTGATTAGCTAAACTGGCTAGAGAATTAGCCGTTAAATAGGATTGATTAATTGAGGAACCTTCTGAGACGGGCTCGATTTCTTTTTTAGCCTCTTCAATAATAATTGACTTGTCTTGGCTAAGACCAAGAAGTAAAAACTGTTCTACTCCCTTGACCGGATTGGATAGGGAGAAAGTTAGGCCAAATAAAATAACTGCCGCTAAGAGCAGTTTTTTGTTACTTCGTCTGATTTGGCTGTGAAAATACTTAGCTAGCCGATGAAAAAATTGTCTGATGGTACCCATAGGTACTAGTACTAGTCTATCCTAACCCTTTCTTCCTGTCAATCTTTAATTGTGGATACGCTCTCGGCTTGATTGATGATTGATGCCTTGGACGGTTCTTATTTGATCTTTTCAATCGCTTTAGTTAGACGTGATTTTTTACGGCTGGCCGTATTTTTTTTAATTACTCCCCGCTTAGCCGCTTTATCAATAGCTTGATAGGTTTTGGGGAGAATTTTGAGGGCTTCTGCTTTTTTCCCTTCTTTAACCAGATCTTTGGCTCGTTTAACCAAGCTTCTCATCTTGGTTAACCGACGCAGATTAAAAGTCCGTCGGCGACGGCTTTGACGAAGAGCTTTTTGAGCTGATTTTGTTACAGGCATAATAATAGAGTTTAACCCAATCTTTTAATTTAGGCAAGCTTGTGGTAGGATTTTAGGTATGATTGCTCTACTCGAAGGCAAGATTGAATTAAAGACAGACAAATTTGTTATCCTGAAGTCAGGCGGTGTTGGTTATAAGGTTTTTTGCGGAGTTAATACTTTAGAAAAATTGCCCTCGGCCGGTGCCGAAGCTAAACTGTTCACCCATCTTTATCCACGGGAAAATATTTTGGATTTATACGGCTTTCTATCATTTGAAGAATTAGAGTTTTTTGAAATGCTTATCTCGGTCAGCGGCATCGGGCCTAAAGCAGGTTTAGCCGTTTTATCAATTGCTTCCTTGAGAGAGTTAAAGGCCTCGATTGCCAGCGGCCAGGTCAGTTTATTGACCAAGGTCTCCGGCATCGGCAAGAAAATGGCCGAAAGAGTCATTTTAGAGTTAGGTAATAAGATTTTGGTTTCCGGGCGGGAGGTTTCTAAATTAGTAGCTGACGATGAAGCAGTTGAGGCCTTAGTTAGTTTGGGTTATCAGCAGCGGCTGGCTCGGGAAGCTCTTAAACAAATTCCTCCTAAAGTAAAGGGAATCGCTAATCGGCTTAAAGAAGCCCTCAAAATTTTAGGGAAATAATATGTTAAAAGAGCAGTGGGACCAGTTTGTTATTGAGAATAAGGGGTCCTTTTTACAATCCTGGACTTGGGGCGAGTTTCAAGAATCTCTGAACGGAAAAATCTGGCGTCTCGAGATAGAAAGATTAAAAGGATTGGTTGTTAAACGCGATTTGCCTTTAGGAAAGAGTTATTTGTATTGTCCGCGCGGCCCGGTCGGCCAAGTAGCTGAAGATAATTTCCGGAAATTTTTAGCTCAAGTTAAAAGAATTAGCCAGACAGAAAAAAGTATTTTCTTTAAAATTGAACCGCCTGTCGGGGCGTCCCTTTTGACCATCCCGGGAACTACACCCTTGAGGAAGTCAGAGAACCAGATTCAGCCGGTTAAAACTCTGATTTCGGATATTTCTCAACCCGAGGAAGAGCTATTAGCTCAAATGCATCAGAAGACGAGATATAATATTAGATTGGCTCAGCGAAAAGGAGTTAAAATTGAAATTTCTTCCGGAAATCATTCTCAAGAAGTAGAAAAATTCTTAGAATTGTCAGCGGCCACCGCCAAACGGGATAAATTCCATCTTCATTCTCAAACATACTATCGGAAAATGCTGGAAGTTTTAGGTCAGGAGGGGATAATTAAGTTATTTTTAGCCAGATATCAAAACCGGATTATTGTGGCTAACCTGATTTGTTTTTTCGGCCAGACGGCTACTTATTTACACGGCGCTTCTGACCATAATTTCCGTCATTTAATGGCCCCTCATTTATGCCAATGGCAGGCCATTTTAGAAGCTAAAAGGCTTGGCTGTCAGTACTATGATTTCTGGGGCATTGATGAACAAAGATGGCCGGGGGTAACCCGTTTCAAAAAAGGATTTAATGGTCAAGAGGTTGATTACCCGGGCAGTTTTGATTTATTTTTTCAGCCATTTTGGTATCGGCTTTATCATTTAGCTAAAAAAGTTCTTTAAATCTTTGACAAAGTGTTCTTTTTTGTGATATATAAAATTTCAAAAGGGACGCCCTTTAAAGGGACGCCCTTGGAGGAAAAGAAAAAGAACTTTAAGATATTTTAAGGAGGAAATAATGAATGAGAGACTGGAAATGGCGGACGAGGAGGTGATAAGAGTTTTGAAAAAGTTTGGCACAGTTGAGAAAGAGCCCTTTCATACCTTCCGAGTCAGAATCCGGAATTTTTGGGGAAACTGGTTAAGGGGCCGGGGTAACCCCTCTATCTTAGTAGAACTTATAGATAACGGCATATCTTTTTCGCCAATCGTTTCCCTGTCTTTTGGATTGGGTTCTAAAATAAGAAAGGTGAGTTTTAGGCGAGCCGAGGCGAAGGCCGGAGAGATTAAGAGAGCTGTCCAGCAATTTCTAAGACAAAAGGAAGAAGAATTGAAGGGAAAATAAATTCTCAGTATCTATCCAGGGGTCGGCAGTTATCAGCCGGCTCTTTTATTTTTCCCCGGAAGCTGTTATTTTAAAGATAATGAAGAACTTCCTGAGAAAACTTACACCTGATTTTTTGCTAAACTGGTATCATTTTGGCTGGGCTTTACTGGGAGCGATTGTTTATCGCTTTCCCTCAAAGCAGCTGAAAGTAATTGGCATAACCGGGACCAACGGTAAATCGACGGTTGTTTCTTTGATTAGTCAGATTTTAGAAGAAACTGGCTATCGAGTGGCTTCTCTTTCTTCGATTCAGTTTAAAATTAAAGATAAGATTTGGCCTAATACTTTAAAAATGACTATGCCCGGCCGTTTGAAGCTGCAGAAATTTCTGCGACAAGCCGTGCGGGCCGGCTGTCAATACGCTGTTTTGGAAGTGACTTCCGAAGGCATCAAACAGCACCGTCATCAATTTATTGATTTCGGAACAGCTCTTTTGACTAATTTAACGGCCGAACATTTAGAAAGTCATGGCGGTTTTGATAACTACCGAAGAGCCAAAGGAAAACTTTTTCAGAAAATTGGCCATCAGGGAAAAACAATTGTTAATCTAGATGACCCATCAGCCGATTATTTTCTCCAATTTAAAGCAGCCGAGAAATACGGCTATGTTATGAATCAAAAAGATGTAGTTGCCGGGGCGTTCCTTTTTGCTACACCTAAAGGGTCGCCCTTTCGGACACGTCCTTTGCTCCGCAAAGGGCGTGATCCTCAACGGCAACCCTTATTAGTCAAAAGAGACGCCCCGAGAATTATTCAAGCCAGAAATTGCCGGGTAAGCCGAAAAGGAATCGGCTTTTCAATCGAGGGAGTGGATTTTAATCTAAATCTTTTAGGCAGGTTTAATATCGCTAATGCTTTAGCCGCTATAACCATTGGATTAGCCGAGGAAATCCCTTTGGCTAAAATTAAATTGGCTCTAGAGAAAATCAAAGGCCTGCCCGGTCGCCTGGAAATAGTAATTAAAGAGCCATATACGGTTATCGTTGATTACGCCCATACGCCTGACGCTTTGGAGAAGGTTTATCAAACGATTAGAGAAGTTTTTCCGGGGCGGTTAATTGGTCTTTTGGGAGCGGCCGGCGGCGGTCGCGATAAGTGGAAACGGCCTCAATTAGGTCAAATTGCCGAAAAATATTTAGATAAGATTGTTATTACCAATGAAGACCCTTATGACGAAGAACCTCGATCAATTATCGACCAGGTAGCCGCCGGTTTAGAACAAAAACAGGCCCAGAAAGTTCTTGACCGGCGTCAGGCCATCAGACAAGCTCTCAAGATAGCCCGGGCCGGCGATATTGTTATCATTACGGGCAAAGGTTGTGAGCCGTGGATATGTGTGGCTAATGGCAAAAAAATGCCCTGGGATGACCGGCAGGTAGTTAGGGAGGAATTTGGCAAGATACATTAACGCTTGGTCGTATGCTTTTTAGCGACATAGAATTGCGAACGGGCATGGTTTCGGCCGCCTTAGGCGGGCGGAGAGCGAGCAATTATAAAGAGCGGAAATCCTCGCCGGGGATTTCCGCGTTCGCTAAAAGACATACAACTAAGCGTTATTACTAAATGTCAATTTATTTAGAGAAAATCTTTTTTTATCTGCTCATTTTCTGTCTGCCTTTTCAGACCCGGAAGATAGTTTGTCAGTGGTCAGGTGATTTTAATGAATGGACCAGTGCTTATCTTTATTTAACTGACCTTTTGCTTGTACTGATTTTTCTCTTTTGGGCCTGGCGTAAAAGGAAAGGAAGATTTTTTAAAGAAGGAATTACTCTTCGATTGGATTGGCTCGCTCAGGGGATAAAAAAAGCCAGCTTTTGGCTGGTTGTTTTTTTAATTGTCAGTTTAATTTCCTTAATTCAGGCGGAGAATATTCAGCTGGGCTTTTATATCTGGTTTAAGCTTTTAGAAATGGTCGGTTTTTTCTTTTACCTTAAATATAATTTTAACCGGTTATTTAATTTTAGGCGATTGGCCCAGGTTTTGGTAGCCAGCGGTTTTTTTCAGGCCTTGATCGGCTTGACTCAATATTTTAATCAGAAGAGTTTAGGTTTGTGGTTTTTCAGGGAGAGCCCTTTAGGTCCGGAAATAGCCGGGGTAGCTAAGATTATCGTTGATAAAATTGCTCTAATCCGGGCTTATGGCACTCTGCCTCACCCCAATCTATTGGCTGTTTTTCTTTTCCTGAGCATTTTCTCCCTTTATTTTCTCTGGCTAAAAGAAGATAGTTTTTTTATTAAAGATTGCTTAAAACTGACTGTTTTCGGTTTCCTCTTAGCTACTCTCTGGCTGACCTTTTCCCGTTTAATTATAGTCACTTTTATCTTAGCCAGTCTTTTATTTTTTATCTGGACTTATTTTAAAAAACCCCGGCTTCATAAAAAAATAACTGGTTTATTGATATTGTTTATTGTTTTTTGTTCTTTGTTTACTTTTCTGCTCTGGCCGGAAATATCGGCCCGCCTTTCCGTTTCCCTAACCGAACAGGCGGTTAGTTTGCGCGCTTTTTATAACCAAACCGCTCTCTCGATAATCAAAGAACAGCCTTGGTTGGGAGTTGGCTTAGGTAATTTCGTCTGGCAGATAAGAAAAATGCTCTCTCTTTTGGCTGGTTGGCTCCATCAGCCGGTTCATAATGTCTATTTATTAATAGCTAGCGAAATGGGTCTTATTGGTTTAGTTATCTTTTTGGTTTTTATTTTTCAGTTGTTAAGAGAAATCCGTCGCCAAGAGTATTTTGGCTGGTTTATTATTGTTTCCTTTCTTTTTATCGGTCTCTTTGATCATTTTTTCTGGACGCTTCAACAAGGCCAGTTAATCTTTTGGTTAGTCTTAGGGATAATGGCTAGTCAGCGATTTTCCATAATTTGACCCTTGATTGGGAGAGAGTATAATGAAGGTGAATTGTGCCTGTAGCTCAGCGGACAGAGCATCAGCTTCCGGAGCTGGGGGTCGCAGGTTCAAATCCTGCCAGGCACGCTGTTAATTTAAAGGAGGCTTTTTAATTTTGTCCTTGTCGCTTCTATGCGCTTTCTTGCTGACTTGCATATCCATTCTAAATATTCGCGGGCCACTTCCAAGGAAATGGATGTGGAAAATTTGAATAAATGGGCCAAAATTAAGGGGGTTAAAGTTTTAGGAACGGGTGATTTTACTCACCCCCTTTGGTTAAAAGAACTCAAGGAAAAACTTGAACCAGCTGAACCAGGTCTTTTTAAAGTTAAGAAGAAAAGTCATCTGCGGTCGGCTAACCATGACTGGTTGCCCAATAACAATCATCATCAAGACGAAGGAACCCGTTTTTTGTTGAGCGCTGAAATCAGTTGTATTTATTCCAAGAATGGCCGGACCCGCAGAATTCATATTGTTGTTTTAGCTCCTGATTTTCCGATAGTTGAAAAAATCAACACTCGCTTAGGCTGGATTGGTAATCTTAAAGCTGACGGACGGCCGATTCTAGGGTTGGACGCTAAAGAGCTGGCTAAAATTGTTTTAAATACTTCTCAAGATTGCTTTATTATTCCGGCTCATATTTGGACGCCCTGGTTTTCTTTGTTCGGCTCCAATTCCGGCTTTGATTCTTTAAGGGAATGCTTTGACGAATACAGCCAGTATATTTACGCAGCTGAAACCGGTCTTTCTTCCGACCCGGCTATGAATTGGCGTTGGTCCGCTTTAGACAGGATGGCTTTGGTCAGTAATTCCGATGCCCATAGCCCTAGTCGGATTGGCCGGGAAGCAAATCTCTTTGATACCGAATTGAGTTATCCGGCCATTATCCAGGCAATCAAAAGCAAAGATTCCCAGAAGTTTCTGGAGACAATTGAATTTTTTCCCGAAGAAGGTAGGTATCATTATGACGGCCATCGTAATTGTAAAGTCAGTCTTGCCCCTCAAGAAGCTAAAAAAATAAAAAATATTTGTCCTCAATGCGGCAAGCCCTTGACCATTGGAGTACTTCATCGGGTTGATGATTTAGCTGACCGTCAAGAGGGAGACAAGCCAAGCCAAACTATTCCTTTTAAAAAAATAGTCCCTCTGGAAGAAATCATTGCTGAAGCTAAGGGAATGGGTGTTGGCAGTAAGGCGGTCGAAGAAGAGTATAAGAATATGATTAAGCACTTCGGTTCCGAATTTAAGATACTTTTTAACGTTAGCCCGGAACAAATAGAGCAGGCCAGTTCGCCAGAACTGGCCGAGGGGATTAAACGAGTTCGTCAAGAAAAAGTCCAGATCGAGCCGGGCTATGATGGCGAATATGGTCGGATTAAAATTTTTAAAGATGAAGAGCGAGGCAATTTTTCCAAACAAGCCAGTTTATTTTAATTGACAATGAGAAAACTTTGGTTTTCTATTTTTATTATCTTAATTGGAGGAGTTTTTCTCTTCCTTTTTTTAAAAGGGACAGATGAAACCAGTCAAATAACTTCTATGTTAGACAAATCTCAAGAAAGATATGTTCGTCAACCAGCCGTGGCCGGTCAGTTTTATCCGTCGGACAAAGAAGAGCTGACAGAGGTCATTAACCGGTTCCTGGAACAAGTTGAACTGCCGAGGACAACAGGACTAATAAGGGCCTTGGTTGTTCCGCACGCCGGATATGTCTTTTCCGGGCCGGTGGCCGCTTATGGTTTTAAGGCGATTCAGGGGCAAAAAGTTAAAACAGTTATTTTAATCGGGCCAAGTCATCATCAGTATTTAAATGGAGCGATTATTGATGGAAATGACGTCTGGCAGACGCCCTTGGGTCAGGTGGATGTGGATACTGATTTAAGAGACATTTTAGTTAAAGAGAGTTCTTTATTTAAAATAGATTCATTGCCTCATCAGCCGGAGCATTGTTTAGAAGTGGAGATGCCTTTTTTACAAAACGTCTTAGAGGATTTCAAAATTTTGCCGGTTTTAGTTGGTCAACTGACTGATGATGATTTGGAAAAGATCAGTCAAACTTTGGCCGGACACATTGATGACAAAACTCTATTAGTTGCTAGTTCGGATATGTCCCACTATCCAACTTATGAGCAGGCTAATTATGCGGATAAAAAAGTGATTGAGGCGGTCTTGACCGGTCAGGTTTCTAAATTACGGGAGATTATTGACCAATTGACCGGGGAAAATATTGCCAATTTAGATACTTGTTTATGCGGTCGGGAGGCGGTGGAAATACTGATGACTATTGTTCAAGGAAAAGAAGCGGCTGAGATCAAACTTTTGAAATATGCCAATTCCGGCGACGTATCTGTTGGTGATAAATCGCAGGTAGTTGGTTACTCATCCATCAGTTTTAGCTGGTCCGGAGAATCAAAGCCGTCTTCAGAAATAACTCTGAATCAGGGGCAAAAAGATAAGCTTTTAGAGATTGCCAAGACCTCTGTGGAAAAATATATTTTAGAAAGCCAAATACCTCAATTTGAAATTAACGATTCGCTTTTAAACGAACCTCTGGGTGCTTTTGTCACTTTGAAAAGAGATGGTCAGTTAAAGGGCTGTCTTGGCCGATTTTCCTCCGAAGGCGAATCCGCCTCTGGCGGAGAATCTAATATTCCTTTATACCAGGTAATTTCTCAAATGGCCGCGGCCGCGGCTACCCAGGATGCTCGTTTTAAACCAATTCAAGCCAGTGAATTAAATGATTTAGAATACGAGATTTCTGTTTTAAGTCCCTTGAAGAAGATAGACGACTGGCATCAGATAGAATTAGGTAAACATGGTGTCCAAATCAGGCAGGGACTTCGTTCAGGAGTTTTCTTGCCGCAAGTAGCCACGGAAAACAATTGGGATTTAGATACTTTTATGGGTCAGCTTTGTTCCCAAAAAGCCGGTCTTACCTGGGATTGCTGGAAGAGCAGCCAAGTCGATATTTACATTTTCACCGCTCAGGTCTTTTAAACCAGCCGCTTGATTACTTGACACTTATCAGTCAATTTGTTATTTTTCAGTTAATTTAAGTTCCTTGTCAATCATGGATTGAAACTTTTTGAGGAGGGGAAGATGGGAAAATTACACCATATTATTGAGGCTCAACAGTTTGATAGAAGGGCGCTTCAAGAAATTTTCTTATCAGTCGATAAGATGGCTGATTGGATGGTTCAAGAAGATATGTGGATGAAGAAAGAAGCTCAGGTCAGTCTTTCAGCCGAGGAGAAAAAGGAGAGGCAGAGAAGCAGATTGGAGATGCAAAGAGGGGTCAAGGGAAAAAGGATGTTTTCCGTTTTTTACCAGTCAAGTACCCGGACCCGGGCCTCCTTTGAGACAGCCATGAAAATCTTGGGCGGTGAGGTAGCTGTTTCTTTCAGCAGCGAACAGGAATTTTCTAATACAGCTAGAAAAAAGGCCTTAGAGGATACGGTGAGGGGATTGGGACTTCTCTTCCCGCACGTCATTGTCTTACGTCATCCACATGCAGGGGCGGCTGAAAGAGCCAAAGAAGTTTCTTCCGGGGTGCCGATTATCAACGCTGGTGATGGGCCCAATCAACATCCAACCCAAGCTATCGCTGATCTCTACACAATTCGGAATCTCTTCAAGCAGATAGACGGTTTGTCTATAGCCTTTGTTGGCAACTTGTTTAGCAGTCGGGAAATCAGATCTTTATGTTATTTGTTAGCTGAATATGACGTAGACATTTATGCTGTCTCGCCAGATATGTTAAAGCTGCGTCAGGATGTTAGGGACTGCCTGAATAAGGCGGCTGGTGTTCGTCTATTTGAGGTTGATAATTTGGAAGAAATAGTTGGTAAAGTCAAAGTACTTTATCAGGCTCGTATTCCGGGAAAGGCTTCGGGGGGCGATACGTTCGTTGTTGAAGATCAGATGTTTTCATATCGGGAAATCAAAAAGAGATATACCATCAATGACCAGGTTTTGAAAAAGCTGCTCAAGGGGTCAATTGTCATGGATTTATCTTTCCGGCCGGAAGATTCTTTAGATCTCAAGAATGTCCCGTTGGTCTGTTATACACAAATTCAGAATGGCCTTTTCGTCCGAATGGCTCTCTTAAAGATGATCTTGGATTCAATATAAGATAAGCCTGAAGGAAGAAGGAGGGATAGCGTGGCCGAAAATGAGATAGGAGATTATCAATGCCCTAATTGCCTAGAGAATGGTATTTCCTTCGGAGAATTGGAGACTGAATTTGATCGCCCCCGTCTTCCACGGCTTATGATTAAATTTTATTGCCGTCGTTGTCGAAAAGAATTTGCGGTGGAAGCTGGGGTATGGATCTATCAGGTTAGTCTGGTTTGGTTTCTTAGTGGGAAATATCCATGAGACAGGCCTTTGGCTGGTTGAATGCTAGACCAAAGGCCTTTTTTTTATTTTCCTGGTCAAGAGCGTATAATAGAGGTAATGAGAACTGGCATTGCCTATTTCCCCTTAGATTATGGTCAGTGTCCGCGCTGGCTTTTTGAGCGAATGACCCGTTTGGCTCGATTGATTAGTTTGGCCGTTGTTGAAGAATTTGGGCCGGAAGAATTTTTGAAACGTTTGGCTGACCCGATTTGGTTTCAGTCCTTTGGCTGTGTCAGTGGTTTTGACTGGAATAGCAGCGGCCTGACGACGACCACCTTGGGCGCTTTAAAGATGGGAGTGGCTGGCTTAGAAAATGAATTGGGCATTTTTGTCTGCGGCGGCAAGGGAAAAACTTCCAAAAAGACGCCTCAGAATATTGAGGACTGGGGTCAATTTTTGGGCTGGCCAATGAAAAAAATTGACCATTTGGTTGAAGCCAGCAAAATGAGCGCTAAAGTTGATAATACGGCCTTACAAGATGGTTTTCAGCTTTATCATCATAACTTAATTTTTAGTAAAAAAGGTACTTGGACAGTTATCCAGCAGGGAATGAATGTCCAGGCCAAAAAGGCGCGCCGTTACCATTGGCTTTCTTCAAATCTTGGTCAGCGGGCCGGCCAAGAAGATTTTGTTGAAGAACCGCATAGCGGGATTGCTTCCCAAATCAAGGTTAAGCCGCTTAATCTGACTGCCAAACAAAGCAGAAACAACCGTCAAATTTCCAGTCAATTAGTCAAAGAAGGACCGAAAACCTTTTTAAAGGATATCGATTTAATCCAGAAGAGGAAAGAGGGTCAGTTAACTTTAATGGAATTGCCTAATTTGGAATTTCATCATCACGCGGTTGAAGAAGAAAAATTTGATTTAAAGCGGCTTCAAAAAACTGTTTTCCTGGCTCATCAATGCCAACCGGAAAATTTTGGACAGTTATTAAGGATTAAGGGTGTCGGACCGCGGACCATCCGGGCTTTATCATTGGTCGCTGAATTAATTTACGGAGCCAGACCGTCTTATGATGACCCGGCTCGTTATTCTTTTGCTCATGGCGGCAAGGACGGCACGCCTTTTCCGGTTGACCGCAAGTCCTATGACCGAACCTTGGCCGTTATGGAAAAGGCGATTAAAAAGAGCAAGATTAGGTATCATGAAAAATCAGCGGCCTTGCAAAGATTAAATAAATTTACTTAATCCATATCAATGGCTAAAATATACATTGGCACCAGCGGCTTTTCTTATCCTCATTGGGGAAAAGGAATCTTTTATCCAAGAGGTTTAGTTAAAACTGAGCAATTAGAATATTACAGTCAACATTTTCAGACGGTTGAACTGAACAATTCTTTTTATCGTTTGCCGGCCATTAAGACTTTCCAAGGCTGGCATCAGCGGACGCCCCAGAACTTTATTTTCGCCGCCAAAGCCAGCCGCTATATCAGTCATGTCAAAAAGCTTAAGGACTGTTCTTCGGCTTGGCGGCTTTTCATTAGCCGGGCGGCCAAACTGAAAGAGAAATTGGGACCGATTTTGTTTCAATTACCACCGAGCTGGCAAGTTAACGTTCAGAGATTGGAGAATTTTTTAAAAATTTTACCTAAAAAATATGATTATGCTTTTGAATTTCGCCACCCAAGCTGGTTTTCTCCGGAAGTTTATCGGTTGTTGAAGAAATATAAAGTAGCTTTGTGTTTGGCTGACTCGGCTGACTGGCCTCATCAGGAAGGTTTAACGGCTAATTTTGTTTATTTACGTCTGCACGGCCGGCCTTCTCTTTATTCTTCCAATTATACTGATGAAGAATTAAAAAATTGGGCTGTTAAGATAAAGAAGTGGGCTAAGGTCAAAGATATTTACGTTTATTTCAACAATGATGCTTGTGGTTACGCGGTCAAGAATGCTCAAAAACTCAAAGAATTGATTGAAAAATAATAAGGGTTAGTTTTGCTAACCCTTATTGATGTTCTTTTAGAAGATGCCCCCTGCGACGACGAAGTTTTTTAAGCCCTTGTTCTTTATACTTTCTGGTTCGTTCACGGCTAACATTAAAATCTTTTCCTATATCCGTTAAGGTGCGATTTCGGCCGTAATCTGTTCCACCGTCTTGGCCGATGCCATAATAATCACGGAGAGTTTTCTCTTCGCGAGGCCTGAGGCGGGGAAGATTATTAATTATTTCTTCTCTTAATTCTTCCATTTGGGCAAATTCTTCTGGGCTGATTGAACTTTCGTTAGCAATCAGGCTGCCAAAAACCTCGTCGGTGCTATCGCTAATGGGTTCATCTAAGGAGATTACTGATTGGGAGGCTTGAAGTAGCGTCTTAACTCTTTCTACAGGGAGTCTGCTTAGCTTGCTTAATTCTTCGGCTGTCAGCCAGCGACCATTGTCTTGAAAGAAACTGTCTCTCAATCGCTTGATTCGGTTGAGGGCTGTCCAGGCGTGGGTGTCGGAAATAGGAAATTCTTTCTGATTTTCCAAGAATTTATTAACTTCGGCTCGAATCCACCACCTGACATAAGTAGAAAATTTGGATCTTTTTGGTTCGAATCTTTTTAAGGCCTCGAGAACTCCTAAATTACCTGCCTGGATTAAATCCAAAAAGAGTTTGCCAAATTTTCCATCAAGCTTAGCCCGGTAGTATTTTTTGATAATATAGATAACCAACTTTAAGTTACCTTCGACTAGTTGGTTTCGGGCTTCTCTATCACCGCCTCTTGCTTTCAGGAATAATTCTTTTACTTTTTCTTCTGGTAAATGGTCAGGCAAGCAATCCAGTTCTTCTGAATAGATATCTAATAAACTTTTTCTCTCTCCTGTCTCCATGTCCACCTCCTTAATTGTTAAATAACCACTATTTTTAATCAGATAATCTACCTAAATAATTAACAAAAGTCAATAGAGATGTTTAAAAAAATTGTTCTCGCTTTAATTAAGATTTATCAAAAAACCATCTCGCCGGACCATGGTTGGCTGCCGATTTTGCGACTTTTGGGTCAATGTCGTCATTATCCGACTTGTTCTCAATATACCTATCAGGCCGTAAAGGAGAAAGGTATCTTTAAAGGTCTTTGGTTAGGATTAAAGAGAGTAGCTACTTGTCATCCCTGGAGGAATTGACATTTATTAGATTATTTTATATTAAGAGTGTTGTGCGTCAGTTGTCAAAGATATGTACACGTTAGGGTGTAAAAACACGGAGAGGACTACTTAGCTGTCTGTCCGATGCGTGGGGAACTTGCCTATGACGATAGGGAATTGCCTCCGGATATGGAAGAGAAATAATAATCTTTTTCCGGAGCCGACCGTCGGGGTAATCACAAACAGATTACCCTTTTTTTATTGAGCCAATCTTGGTATGATAGAAGATGATGAAAACAGTCATCAATAAAGTAATCAAAATCTTAATTCTTTCTGATTTCACTTTAATTAGCGGAATCGGTTTTATCTCTCCTATCTTTGCTATTTTTTTGACTAGCCAGATTCAAGGCGGCAGTGTCAAAGTAGCTGGTTATGCGGCGGCTATTTATTGGGTTATTGTGTCTCTGGTTGTTATCCCCTTTGGCCGGTATTTAGATAAAAATCATGGCGAGAAAGACGACCTTTGGTTTATTATTATCGGCAATAGTTTAGCTGCTTTGGCTGTTTTCGGTTATCTCTTTTCTCGTCTTCCCTGGCATATCTATCTGCTCCAAGCGATTTATGCTTTTGGCATGGGAATGAATATTCCCGGCTATACGGCTATCTTCACCAGGCACATCGATAAAGGCCGCGAGGCCTTTGATTGGAGCGTTAGAAGCGCTTTGGCTGGCATAGGAGCCGGGACGACCGGTGCCTTAGGAGGAATAATTGCTCAACGATTTGGCTTTGATGCTCTTTTCGTCGGCGTCAGTATCTTTATTCTGTTAAGTGCCTTTTGGCCTTTGTTTATCGCTAAAGAAATGATTCCTAGAGATAACCGGGTCGTTAAAGTGCCGGAAACTAAAGGCATCCAACCATTCCAAACAAAAGGATGAAAAACTTGGAATTGGCTCAGATTTTTTATCTACCACAGCCCCTCCCACCACCCGTTCTTTTTGCTCCGCAAAAAGAACAATACTTAAGGTAATTTTTATTCGTCCCGTAATTTTACGGGAAATAAATACCAACAGAATCGCATGAGAAACTTAGAACTCGCCCAGATTTTTTATCAAATGGCTGATTTGTTAGAGATGAAGGAAATTTCTTTTAAGCCGCGGGCTTTTGAAAAAGTGGCCCGGGTTTTAGAATCTTTAGAAAAGGATGTCGCCGATATTTATCGGGAAGGCGGCTTGGCCGCCTTAGAAAAGATTCCCGGGGTCGGTAAAAATATTGCCAAGAGGGTTGAAGAGTTTATCAAAACGGGCCGGATTAAGGATTACCAAAAACTAAAAAAGGAATGCCCGGTTGATTTAGAATCATTGATGGCTGTTGAGGGTCTCGGTTCACAAAAAATTAAAGTTCTTTACAAGAAGCTGAAAATCAAGAACCTTAGGGATTTGGAAAAGGCGGCTAAAGCGGGGAAGATAAGAAAGCTAGAGGGCTTTGGTCAAAAGAGCGAAAAGAATATCTTGCAGGGAATTGCTTTTGTCAAATCAAGTAAAGGAAGATTTTTGCTTGGTTTAATTTTGCCGGCCGTTAGAGAAATAGTCAGTCAGCTTAAAAATCTGCCCGAAACAGGCAAAGTTGAAGTAGCTGGTTCAATCAGACGAATGAAAGAGACCATTGGCGATATTGATATTCTGATTACTTCAAATAAACCGGACAAAGTGATGAATTTTTTTGTCCGGATGCCTGCCTCGCCTGACGGCGGGCAAGACGGGCCTGAAGTAGTCAAGGTTTGGGCCAAGGGACCGACTAAATCGTCTGTTCGTCTTAAAGACGGCTTTGATTGCGATTTGAGAGTTATCAAAAGAGAGAGTTTTGGCGCCGCTTTGCAATATTTTACCGGCAATAAGGACCACAACATTCTGACTCGGCGTTTGGCCATCAAGAAAGGATTAAAATTGAATGAATACGGTATTTTCAGGGGCAGAAAGAGAATAGCCGGCAAAAATGAAAAAGAGGTTTATCAAACCATCGGCCTGCCCTATATTGAACCGGAATTGAGAACCAACAGCGGCGAAATTGAAGCGGCCTTGGCTGGTCAGCTGCCTAAAATAATTGACTATAGCGATATAAAGGGAGAGACACATTGTCATACTAATTGGAGTGATGGAGTTGAGACGATTGCCCAGATGGCCAAGGCAGCTAAAAAAATGGGTTATCGATATATAGTCATTACTGACCACGCCGGCTTTTTGAAGATAGCCCACGGCTTAGACGAAAAGCGCCTCTTGAAACAAATGGCTGAAATTGATAGAGTTAATCGACTGGTTTCCGGGATTAAAATTCTTAGGGGTTGCGAGGTCGATATTAAAGATGATGGTTCTTTAGCCATTAAGGACGAAGTTTTAGCCAAGTTGGACATTGTTCTGGGAGCTATTCATTCCAGTTTTAAAATGAGCAGAGCAGATATGACTACAAGATTATTACGAGCAATCAAAAATCCTCATATTGATATTATTGCTCATCCGACCGGTCGGCGTATTCAAAGGAGAGAAAGTTATCAATTCGACTTTGGTAAAATTTTTAAAGCGGCTAAGGAAACCAAGACCGCTTTGGAAATTAACGCTCATTTTGACCGATTGGATTTGAAAGATACAGACGCTCGACAGGCCGTCCAGGCAGGTGTTAAACTGACTATCGGCACGGATGCTCATAGTCCGCAGCACTTACCAATAATAGAGTTGGGCATTGCTCAGGCCCGCCGCGGCTGGGCGACAAAAAAGGATATTTTGAATACCCGTCCTTTAAAAGATTTTTTAGATTATTTTAAAAAATAGGGAGGTTGTCATGAAATCTAAGAAAGAATTGTTTGAAGAGACCGAACAGGTTCGGAAAGAGATTGTTGACTTAGTCAGAGCGCTTGATGGAGCCAATAATAGATTGCTTGCAGCACTTAACAGATTGGAGCAAGATAAACTTAGGCCAAATGAGCTGGTTAGAGTTCTTGAGGAGATAAGCGGGGACCAAAAATTTATTTCGTCAGACAGGGAAGAAGCAGTCCACGATATCCGTGGCTTAATAACTGCTCTAACAGCCGAACTCGAAAATGTTTAAAGATACTTTATCCAATTCTCTCAAAGGTCGCATTATGCTAAACTTGGTAATGCGGCTTTTGTTTTTATGACGGTTCGAAAAACTCGCCAAACAATTAAAAACTGGCTTTTGGTTTTCTTTTGGGCTGGCTTTATTTTTTTTCTTTCCCATCAGCCAGATTTAAGTTCGGGCTTATCGCGGAACTGGGATTTTCTTTTGAGTAATCTGGCCCATTTTTTAGAATACGCTGTTTTAACTTTTCTCTTGATTGAGGCTCTTCGGGGACATCAATCAGTCCGGAGAATAATTTTAATTTTGGCTGTTGTTTTGGCTGTCGGCTATGCCTTTTCCGATGAGTACCACCAGAGTTTTGTTTTCGGACGTCAGGCCTCCGGTCAGGATATCTTGATTGACAGTTTAGGCGTCTTTTTGACTGTTTGGCTGGCTAAAAGGAAAGTGATGAAATGACCAGAAATAACGTTGAAGCAAATAAATTTAGAAAAATATTATCTTCTTATTTCGGGAATAATTTTTGCTTTGCTAATTTAAAGAAAAGATATTATCTTTGACTTTTTAATCATTTTTGGGTATATTTATAGTTAAGCGCCTGTAGCTCAGTGGATAGAGCGAAGGTTTTCTAAACCTTAGGTCGCGGGTTCGAGTCCTGCCAGGCGCTCCATGGTACCCATAGCTTAACGGTTAGAGCTCTAGTCTGTGGAACTAGCGATGTGGGTTCAATTCCCGCTGGGTACCCAAAGCTGATAATCGAGACCAATTCGGCTTGACAATATTTTAAATGTGATATACTAACATTAGGTCAAAATTGACAGAAGGAAGTGAAATTGTACCTTTACAATAGGAGGAAATTCATGAAAAGATTATTTGTTTTTCTGTTGGTATTATTTGGTTTTTGTTTCTTGGAAATCGGGATAATTAATGCTGTGAGTACTCCAGGCACTCTGAGGTGGACATTTCAAACTAAGGGTTGTGTGCAATCCTCTCCAGCCATAGACTCCGACGGCACAATCTATATCGGCTCGAATGACCACAATGTCTACGCCGTCAATCCTGATGGAACGCTCAAGTGGGAATTTGTTACGGGTGGTCTAATACATTCCTCTCCAGCCATAGACTCCGACGGCACAATCTATATCGGCTCGAATGACCACAATGTCTACGCCGTCAATCCTGATGGAACGCTCAAGTGGGAATTTGTTACGGGTGGTGGAATAGATTCTTCGCCAGCCATAGGCCTTGATGGCACTATCTATGTTGGTTCATATGACCACAATGTCTATGCCATCAATCCAGATGGTACTAAAAAATGGGAATTTTGGGCCGGTTATAAGGTTTCATCGTCTCCAGCAGTAAGATTTGACGGCATGGTCTATATTGGTTCCGATTGCGACAGGCTTTTTGCTATCAACCAGGATGGAATTTGTGTGTGGAATTTTATAGGATTAGACATTCGCTCCTCTCCGGCTATAGATTCTGATAATACGGTCTATATTAGCTCGGCTGATGATAAGATCTATGCTTTCAACCCTGACGGGACGCTCAAATGGGAGTTTGCTACTGGAAGTGGCTGGGACCTTGAGTGGGCAATATCCTCTCCGGTCATTGGAACAGATAATACAGTTTATGTTGGCTCGTATGATGGAAATGTCTATGCCATCAACCCTGACGGAACGCTCAAATGGGAGTTTCTCACTGGAGCTAAGGTACGTTCTTCGCCGGCCATAGGCCTTGATGGCACGATCTATGTCGGCTCACGTGATGACAAGGTATACGCCATCAACCCTGACGGCACTCTCAAATGGGACTTTACGGCTATAGCAGTCTATTCCTCGCCAGCTATTGGAGCTGACGGTACTATCTATATGGGAGCGGATGATGGGAAGTTATACGCGATATACGGAGATTCAGGAGGATTAGCAGATTCGCCTTGGCCTATGTTTGGTCATGATTTGAGACATACCAGTAGCGGCGGAAATAATCAGGCTCCAATTGACAATGGAGGAAATGGTGATAATGGACATCTTACCACCTCAAGCGACTTGGATAATGATGGCGGATGTTTCGTTTCTATAGTAGCCTTACCATAACAATAATTTAAGTTTCAGTAAATTCAAATAATCACCAGACTTCCTTTATATGTCCTCAAGGCAGAGTCAAAGACGGCTCTGCCCTTTTTTATTGTCAAATTATTAGAATCTGTTATACTATATACAATCTATGTCAGAGATTATAGAAAATTTTCTTAATCAATTAGGACCCTGGTTTTTTTCGCACGGCCTAAAAATTATTGCCGTTATTGTCGTTGCTTATTTCATCCGTCGTTTTGGCGATGTTTTTATTGAAAAGATTGTTAGAAAAGCCGTCATCAGTGACCATTTCTTGAGTAGAGAAGCAGAGAAAAAAAGAGAGAATACTTTAATTAAAGTATTTGAAGGAACTTTAGGAATGGTTATTTGGGCAGTAGTTAGCCTGATAATTTTATCGGAGTTTGATATTAATATCGGGCCACTTTTAGCCGGGGCCGGAATTGCCGGAGTGGCCTTTGGCTTTGGCGCTCAATATATCGTCCGCGACTTTTTAAGCGGTTTTTTCCTTATTTTAGAAAATCAATACCGAGTCGGCGATATCATCTGTGTTGACGATACTTGTGGCAGTGTTGAAAATATTAATTTGAGGATGACTATTTTACGAGATGTTGACGGGACAGTCCACTATATTCCCAATGGCGAGATAAAAAAGGCAGCTAATTTATCTAAAGAATTCGCCCGAGTTAATTTGAAAGTAGGTATTGCTTATGATTCAAATTTGGAAAAAGTGGTTAGAACAGTTGATCAGATTGGTCAAGAAATCAGTCAAGACAAAGAATGGAAGGATAAAATTATCAAGCGACCGGAATTTGTTCGAGTCGATGATTTCGCTGATTCAGCAATAATAATCAGGATATCAGGCGAGGTTAAACCCTTGGAGCAATGGGGAGTGCTTGGTGAATTGAGGAAAAGATTAAAAATCGCCTTTGATAAAGAAGGCATTGAAATTCCTTTCCCTCAAAGGGTCATTCATCAGGCTAAAGATTAAAGGATAATTTATTATCTGAGCTTGTCGAAGATAATAAATTATTTATGGCAGATAAAATTTCATCCCTCGACCAGCTCAAGAGATAAAATTTCGCCTATTCGTTTGACATTACAATAATAATCTGCTATTTTGAGAAAGGCGGGTTATTTTTTTTGCTTTAAATTATGCCGACTATTCATCAGCTAGTTAAAAATTCGAGAAAAAAGACAAAGAAGAAACCGAAGGCGCCGGCTCTTTGGCGAGGTTTTAATTTACTTAAAAACAAACCAAAGAAATATCCTTCACCTTTTAAGCGAGGTGTTTGTTTGCAAGTTAAAACAGTGGCCCCCAAGAAACCGAATTCAGCTTTACGAAAAGTGGCCCGGGTCAGATTAACTAATGGTATGGAAGTAACTGCCTATATTCCCGGTATCGGTCATAATTTACAGGAGCACTCGGTGGTTTTGTTGCGGGGCGGTCGGGTTAAAGACCTGCCCGGCGTTCGTTATCACGTTGTCCGCGGCGTTTTAGACACGGAGGGAGTGGAAGGTCGTAAACAAAAAAGGAGTCGTTACGGAGCCAAAAGGCCGGGTAGAGAAAAAAAAGCGGGAACCGAGGCAACTGAGCCAGCTGAGGAAAAAGAAACTAAACCAGAAGAGGAACAAAAATAATTATGAGAAGAAAGAAAAAAGTTAAAAGAATAATTAATCCTGACCCCAAATATGACAATACTTTGGTGGCTAAGTTTATTAATCAGCTGATGAAAAAAGGCAAGAAGTCAGTCGCCCAAAGAGTCCTTTATCGGTCATTTGAAATATTAGCTGAGAAAAATAAAGACAAGGACCCCTTGGAGATATTTGACCAAGCGATTAAAAATGTTTCTCCCCTGGTCGAGGTAAAATCGCGGCGAATCGGCGGGGCTCATTATCAAGTGCCTCGGGAAGTGCATGGTGAGAGGCGGACTACTTTAGCTATCCGTTGGCTGCTTCAGGCCGCCCGGAGCAAAAAAGGCAAGCCAATGGCTGAAAAATTAGCCGCTGAATTATTGGACGCTTCTAAAAATACCGGGGCGGCCGTCAAGAAAAAAGAAGATACTCACCGAATGGCTGAAGCCAACAAGGCCTTCGCCCATTTCGCTTGGTAGTTTATGCCCAGACAATATCAGATTGAGAAAATTAGAGATATTGGCATCATCGCTCACATTGATGCTGGCAAAACAACCGTGACCGAACGGGTCCTTTTTTATACGGGCATTTCCCATAAGATTGGTGAAGTCCACGAAGGCGAGGCGATTATGGACTGGATGGCCCAAGAGAAAGAAAGGGGCATTACCATTACTTCGGCCGCGACCACTTGTTTTTGGACGCCGCGTGATTATCTATCTAAAGAACCGGGCCAGTATCGGATTAATATTATTGATACACCCGGTCATATTGATTTTACGGTCGAGGTCCAGCGTTCTTTGAGAGTGCTTGATGGAGCCGTAGTTATCTTTGATGGGGTAGCTGGTGTAGAACCGCAATCGGAAACAGTCTGGCGGCAGGCCGATAAATTTAAGGTGCCGCGGCTTTGTTTTATTAACAAACTCGACCGAGTTGGCGCTGATTTCGAAAAAAGTTTGGAGTCAATTTGGCAGAGATTAACTCCCAAGGCGGTCGCCTTGACCATACCGATTGGCTTGGAAGAAAAGCATCAAGGGATAATTGACTTGATTACCATGAAAGCCTATAAGTTTGAAGGCGATTATGGAGAGAAAGTTAGCCAGGAGGAAATTCCTGAAGAGTTAAAAAAAGAAGCTGAAGATTATCGGAATAAATTGCTGGAAAAAATTGCTGACCAGGATGACCAAATCGCCGGAAAATATTTAGAAGGTCAATCAATAGAGGAAGAAGAAATCAGGCGGGTCTTGCGTCAAGCAACTATTGATTACCAATTAGTGCCGGTTTTTTGCGGTTCGGCTTTGAAAAATAAAGGAGTCCAGCTTTTACTGGACGGAGTGATTGATTATTTACCTTCGCCAATTGATTTACCAGCCGTGGAAGGTTTTGACCTTAAGGACGAAACTAAGAAATTAACCAGGGAAAGCAAAGATGAAGCTCCTCTGGCTGCTTTGGTTTTTAAAATTGCCACCGACCCTTTTGTTGGACAATTAGCTTATCTAAGAATTTACTCAGGTACCTTGACGTCTAGTTCTTATGTGTTAAACTCTAGCACAGGCCAGAAAGAGAGAATCGGCCGCCTCTTGAGAATGCACGCCGATAAAAGAGAAGAAGCTAAAGAATTTTATGCCGGTGATATCGGAGCAGTTATCGGCCTAAAAGAAACAACCACCGGTGATACCCTCAGTGATTCCCAGGAGCCAATTATTTTAGAAAAAATAGTTTTCCCCGAACCAGTTATTTCTATTGCCATTGAACCAAAGACCAAGGCCGACCAGGAAAAAATGGGTATCGCCTTAAAAAGATTAGCCGAAGAAGACCCGACTTTCCAAATTAAAGGCGATCCGGAGACCGGTCAAACAATTATCTCCGGCATGGGCGAGTTGCATTTAGAGGTAATCGTTGACCGGATGTTAAGGGAATTCAAGGTGGGAGCCAATATTGGCCAGCCGCAGGTGGCTTACAAAGAAACGGTCAAAAAGATGGCTGAAGCTGAAGGTAAATACATCCGGCAGACCGGCGGTCGCGGTCAATACGGTCATGTTTGGTTGAAAGTAGAACCTCAGGAGCGCGGTCAAGGTTTTACTTTTGTTAATGCGATTAAAGGAGGCATTATTCCACAGGAATTTATTCCGGCTGTTGAGAAAGGAATTAAGGAAGCATTAGATAAAGGAGTTTTAGCTGGTTATCCGTTGGTTGATTTGAAGACAACTCTTTATGACGGTTCTTTCCATGAAGTAGATTCTTCGGAAGCGGCTTTCAAGATTGCCGGCTCAATTGCTTTACAAGCGGCCGTCAAACAAGCTGATTTGATTTTATTAGAACCGATTATGAAGTTAGAAGTAGTTACTCCGGAGCAGTTTATGGGTGACGTTATTGGCGATCTTAATTCCAAGCGAGGTAAAATTTCTAAGATGGAAGATAGAGGCGAGGGAGTCAGTCAGGTCAAAGTGATTGATGCCCAAGTCCCCTTGGCTGGTATGTTCGGTTACGCTACTCAATTACGTTCAATGACTCAAGGTCGAGCCACCTTCACCATGGAATTTGACCATTACGCTGAAGTGCCTAAGAATGTAGCTGAAGGGATTGTTGGCGGAGGAAAGAAATAAGTGTATAATTAAAGATATGTGGGAAAAAATTAAAAAAATCTTGCAAAAAGAGGGCGGTAAGTGTATTATAGTAGAAAACAACCAGCCGACTTATTTAGTTATGAAGCTGGAAGATTACCAAAAGACGGTTCAGTCAAACGATGAGACAGAAAAGGCCAATCGCGACATCGACCAGTGGAAAGCTGTTGAAGAAGAAAGAGAAGAATCAGGTTTAGTTGAAGCCGAGAACGAAGAAGTCAAAGTAGAGGATTTACCATTTTAATCAATAAACAGCAAACGCATTCATTGTTCGCGAAAGTATTGACTAAATGGAGAATATTTTGTAAACTTTATATAAACAAGATTGTTAAAAAAATAAAATTAATCTAAGTGAATGAAGAATATGAATAGCGAATTTTTTTATTGCCTGCCTTGCCGGTAGGCAGGTTCGTTGTTCATTATCCATTGTTCACTGTTATCATGGCCGAAAAATTTGAACGGACCAAGCCACACCTTAATATAGGAACCATTGGTCATGTCGACCACGGCAAAACCACTTTAACGGCGGCTATTTTAAAATGTTTAAAGGCGGCTGGTTTCAAGTCCCAAGATAAGGGGGTTGACGATATTGACAATGCGCCGGAAGAAAAGGCGCGTGGCTTAACTATTGCCGTCGCTCACGTTGAGTATGAGACGGAAAAACGCCACTATGCTCATATTGACTGTCCTGGTCATGCTGATTACATCAAAAATATGATTACCGGGGCAGCCCAGATGGACGGAGCCATTTTAGTTGTTTCGGCTCCGGATGGGCCGATGCCTCAAACACGAGAACATATTCTTTTGGCTCGTCAGGTTGGCTTGCCAGCCCTGGTTGTTTTTTTGAACAAGACCGACCAAGTTGACGATTCGGAATTGGTTGATTTGGTTGAACAGGAAATTAGAGAATTGTTGAGCAAATACGAGTTTGAAGGAGAGAAAATCCCGATTATCCGAGGCTCGGCTTTGCAGGCTTTAGAGTGTGGTTGCGGCAAAGCAGATTGCCCCAAATGCGGACCGATTATGCAATTAGTCAAAGCGATTGATGAGAATATTCCCGAGCCGGTTCGGCAAATAGATAAACCTTTCTTAATGCCTATTGAAGATGTTTTCTCAATTGAGGGGCGAGGCACCGTGGCTACCGGCCGTATTGAGCGAGGAGTGGTCAAGCTTAACGAAGAAGTAGAAATAATTGGTTTGGCTGATACCCAGAAGACGGTCGTTACCGGCATCGAAATGTTTAATAAGTCGCTTGACGAAGGTAGAGCTGGCGACAACGCTGGTATCTTATTGAGAGGAGTTAAGCGGGAAGATGTTCAGCGAGGCCAGGTTCTGGCCAAACCGGGCTCAGTTACTCCTCATCAGGATTTTGAAGGCGAGGTTTATATCTTAAGCAAAGAGGAAGGCGGTCGTCATACCCCTTTCTTTAGCGGCTATAAACCCCAGTTCTACATTAGAACAACTGATGTCACTGGTGAAGTTACTTTACCCGAAGGGACAGAGATGGTTATGCCCGGCGATACAGTTAATCTAAAGATTAAGCTAATGTCACCGGTTGCCTTAGAGCAAAAGCAGCGTTTTGCTATTCGAGAAGGCGGTAAGACAGTCGGGGCCGGTGTAGTCACTAAGATAGTTAAGTAAGTTGAAATTTGAGAGTTTAACTTTAGAAACGGAGTTAAACTCTCTTCGTCTTATCTTTTAAATTTCAGTTTTAACGATGGCACCTAAAAAAGAGGAAGAAGTTAAGCAGCGAATTCGCATTAAAATTCAGGCCTACGATCATAAATTGATTGACCAGTCAATCAAACAGATTGTTGAGACGATTGAGCGTTACGGCGCCGAAATCAGAGGGCCAGTCCCTCTGCCGACCCAAATCCATAAATACACGGTCAATCGTTCTACTTTTGTTCATAAGGATTCGCGGGAGCAATATGAAATGCGGGTTCACAAACGGCTGATTGACATTATCAATCCCAATGCTAAAATAATTGATGCCTTAATGGGATTAAATTTACCAGCCGGTATTGACATTGAGATAAAAATGTAATTTATGAAGACGATTTCTTCACTAGATTAAATGGCAATTGACCATGAGGCAACTATCCGTTGATTGATACCGGGCTAGTGCCCGGTATTTTATTAGCCATCATTCAGCGAGAGTTACCCTAACCATTTCTCGAAGACGCCGCCGCCGTGACACCATTGTTTTCTATTTATTATTTAAGCGGCTGCTCTGAGATGACAAAAGAGTTCCTTATACCCATTCCTTCTTAGTTATTATCTTTTGTCATCTAAGCTTCTTGAAATGGTTAGGGTAACTCCTTCAGTGCTAGAGAAAAGATAAAGCCAACATTATGAAATTTATCCTCGGTAAAAAATTAGGGATGAGTCAGATATTTGATGAACAGAAGAAGATTGTGCCGGTTACTCTGATTGAAGCCGGGCCCTGTTTTGTCGTTCAGTTGAAGACCAAAGAAAAAGACGGTTATCAGGCAGTTCAGATCGGCTTTGAGGAAATTAAAGATAAAAAGATTAAAAAGCCCCAAAAGGGTCATTTCAAAAAAGCTGGTTTAGAAAAAGGATTCCGTTATTTAATAGAATTTGCCAATAGTAGTTTAAAAATAGGCGATAAAATAGATGTTTCTATATTTCAGGAAGGAGAGATAGTTAAAGTAAGCGGAGTTTCTAAAGGAAAGGGTTTTCAGGGCGTAGTTAAAAGGCATGGTTTTTCCGGTTTTCCGGCCACGCATGGCACTAAACACGGTCTACGAGCCCCCGGTTCAATTGGTTCATCTTGGCCAGAAAGGGTTTTCAAAGGCAGAAAAATGGCTGGTCGGATGGGCGGCCAACGAGTGACTACCTCGGGATTAAAAATCGTTCAGATAGATAAAGAAAATAATTTATTGGCTGTTAGAGGAGCTGTTCCCGGCAGGAAAGGGATCATTTTGGAGGTTGTGGCCACTAAAGAGATTGAGGTCGTTGAGAAAGAAAAAGAGGAAAAACTAATGGCCGAGTTAGAAAAAGAAGAAAAAGAAGCTCAGGAGAAAAAAGGCAAGGGTAAAGCCGGGGAGCCGAAGAAGGAAGAAGAAAAACAGCCTCAAAAAGATTCTCAAGGTAAATAATAGATATTATGCCGGAATTAATTTACAATCAGCAGGGAGAGAAAGTTGGTCAGGTTAGTCTGCCGGCTGATATTTTTGAAGTGGCTGTAAATCAGGATTTGATTCATCAGGTAGCGGTTAGTCAGATGGCTAATTCACGGCAGGTGCTGGCTCACACCAAGGACAGAAGCGAAGTCCGTGGTGGCGGGATCAAGCCCTGGCGTCAGAAAGGGACTGGTCGAGCTCGTCACGGTTCAATTCGTTCGCCGATTTGGATTGGCGGCGGCGTCGCTTTCGGACCGACCAAAGAAAGAGTTTTTGCTAAAAAAATCAATAAGAGGATGAAACGACAGGCCCTTTTTATGGTTTTATCTTCCAAAGCGAAAGACAAAGAGATGGTTCTCTTAGATAAAATAGAATTAGCCGAAGCTAAAACCAAACAAATGGTTGCTATAGTTGATAATTTAGGAAAAAAGCTAAAGAAGGACTTGATTAAAGGGACTCTGGTTGTTTTACCGACAACCGACCAAAAGATAATCAGAGCCAGCCAGAATATCCCTAAAATTAAAATTATCAGGGCTGATAGTTTGAACGTCTTGGATATTTTATCTCATCAATATTTGTTAATTTTTCAAGGGTCTATTGAGACAATTAAGAAAACTTACCTGAAATAGTATGGCTTTATTAGACAGATTAAAGAAGAAAATCAAAAAAGAGGAACCTGCCAAGGGTGGACCTGTCTCCGGCGGGAAAGAAAAGAAAGAGAAAGTTGAGAAATCTGCCAGAGGCAGACCCGCTTTTGGCGAGAAAGAAAAACCTCAATTAAAAGAAGAATCTTTAGTCAGTCCGAAAGAAGCCGAAAAAGCAAAGCCCGAGAAAATTATTGCCAAACAAGTTCCTCAAGCCTATCGATTAATTAAAGAACCGCAGATTACCGAAAAGGCGACTTTTTTGAGTGACCAAAACAAGTATGTTTTTAAAATTTCTTCCCGGGCTAATAAGACGGAAATCAGGAAGACGATTGAGGCGCTTTACGGCGTCAAAGTAGTTAAGGTTCATTTAATTCATGCGGCGGCCAAGAGAAGACGGTTAGGACGCAGTCAGGGCTGGCGCGGTGGCTTAAAAAAGGGCTTTAAGAAAGCAGTGGTCACTTTAGCTCAGGGAGAAAAAATAGAATTATTGCCGAGATAAATATATGAAAAGATATAAGCCAACTAGTCCTGGTAGGAGAGGAATGAGTTCAGTAGATTTTTCTGTTTTAACCAAGAAGAAACCGGAGAAAAAATTGACCAAGAAGTTAGTCAGAAGTTTTGGTCGGGGCTATAAAGGAAGAATTACTACCCGCCATAAAGGGGGCGGCCATAAAAGAAAATATCGACTGATTGATTTCAAAAGGTTTGATAAATTGGATATCCCGGCTAAGGTAATTGCTCTGGAATACGACCCTAATCGCAGCTGCTTTATTGCCCTGCTCAATTACCGAGATGGCCAAAAAAGATATAGTCTGGCTCCCGATGGCTTAAAGGTCGGTGATGAAATTGTTTGTCAGGAAAAGGCCTCGCTTAAAAAAGGCAATCGGCTAAGATTGAAAAACGTTCCGGTGGGCAGCCAGGTTTACAATATTGAGCTTCAACCGGATAAGGGGGGGCAAATGATCAGGTCGGCCGGCAGCGCTGCCCAGGTCATGGCCCATGAGGGTGGCTATGCTCATCTTAAATTGGCTTCCGGCGAGGTGAGAATGGTTAAGGAAGATTGCTGGGCCAGCTTGGGTCAGTTAGCTAATCCGGAACATGGCATGGTCGTTTTGGGCAAGGCTGGTCGGAATCGTTGGCTGGGTCGTCGGCCGGCTGTCCGTGGTTCGGCCATGAATCCGGTTGACCATCCGCACGGCGGCGGTGAAAATCGGCAGTCAATCGGTTTAAGAAAAGGACCGAAGACGCCTTGGGGCAAGTTAGCTTATGGGGTCAAAACACGGAAAAAGAGAGCTAGTGATAAGTTAATTTTAAAAAGAAGGACTAAGAAGAAAAGGAAATAAATAATATGTCACGTTCACTTAAAAAAGGTCCCTATGTTGACAGTAAACTATTGAAAAAGATAGCTGAGTTAAAGCCGGGCGACAAAACATTGATTAAGACCTGGGCCAGAAGTTCTACCATCACTCCTGAAATGGTCGGCTTCTCTTTCGGTGTTCATAATGGCAAGGAACATATCCCTGTTTTGATTACTGAAGATATGGTTGGCCATAAATTAGGTGAGTTTGCTCCCACCCGGAAATTTATTAGACACGGTGGCAAAATGCAACGAGAACAAGAGACAGTTGCCCGCCAGAAAGCGGCGACTAAATAATTAATATGATTACGGCCAAATTACGCTATCTTAGAATATCACCTCGCAAAGTCAGATTAGTCACAGATTTAATTAAGGGTTTGCCGGTTGAGGAAGCCGAAAGACAGCTGAGGTTTTTGACCAAACGAGCCGCTCGGCCTGTTTTGAAATTACTCAATTCGGCTCTGGCTAATGCTCAAAGTAATAATAAATTAGCCAAAGAGAATCTCTATATTGATAAGATTATCGTTGAAGGAGGGCCGATGCTAAAAAGATGGCAACCGAGAGCCATGGGACGAGCCACCCCGATTAGAAAAAGAACCAGTCATATTACTTTGATTTTGAATGAAAAAGAGGGTTCGGTTGCTCCAGAAAAAAAAGAGACAGAGCCAACCAAAGTTAAAATAGAGAAGCCTCCAGTCAAGCCAGAAAAGAAAGAAACAGACTTATTAGAAGAGCTTGGACGGGTTGAAGAAGAGAAAAAGCCGGCGGCCAGACCCAAGCCGGCTCCAGTTCATCGGCCTTATCCGATGACCTCCCAAGCCAAGAAGAAGTTTTTCAGCCGGCAGACCTTTGGTAATATAAAAAAATATTTCAGACGAAAAAGTATTTAATTATGGGACAAAAAGTTCATCCACTATCTTTACGTATCGGCTTAGGGACTGATTGGAAGTCTCATTGGTTTGGTAAAAAAAGAAAGTACCGGGAATTTTTAGAGCAAGATGTCAAATTGCGGAGTTTTATTATTAAAAAATTAGATAAAGCTGGATTTAATTCAGTCAAAATAGAACGGTCAGCTAACTCAATTAATATTATCGTTCAGGCGGCTCGACCCGGTCTGGTTATTGGCCGCGGCGGTAGCGGGGTCGAGGAATTGAAGGGTGAAATTAAAAAATTCCTTCAAAGAATCGATCCGGCCTTAGCTTCTGCCAGAGGCGGATTCGCCTCTGGCGAAAAGTTGGAGATTCGTTTAGAAATCGAAGAAATTAAGCAGGCCAATTCCCAGGCAGCTGTCGTGGCGGCTGATATGGCTAGCCAAATAGAAAAACGTTTGCCTTATCGACGGGTAATCAAACAGGCCTTGAGTAAGATAACCCAGAACAAAGGAGTTCAAGGGGCTAAGATAATGGTTAAAGGCAGATTAAACGGAGCGGAAATAGCACGTAAGGAATGGCTTAAAAAAGGAAGAATTCCTTTACAGACTTTGCGTTCTGATATTGATTATGCCCAGGCAACCGCTTATACTACTTACGGCACCATCGGGATTAAAGTTTGGATTTATAGAGGAGAGGTTTTTAATCAATAAATTATGCTTTTCCCTAAGAAAGTTAAACATCGCAAATGGCAGAAAGGCCGGGCCCGCAGTCAACAAGCTAAGCGGGGAGATTATCTTGCCTTTGGTTCTTACGGCCTGAAGGCCTTGGATAACTGTTGGTTGACCGCTCGTCAGATTGAAGCGGCCCGCCGGGCGATGACTAGATATGTTCAACGCGGCGGCAAGATTTGGATTAGAGTTTTTCCAGATAAACCGGTGACCAAAAAGGGCGTTGAGGTGCCTATGGGTGGCGGTAAAGGCAGTCCAGACCATTACGTTATGCCGATAAAACCAGGTCGAATTCTTTTTGAGATGGATGGTGTTCCCGAAGAAATGGCCAAAGAAGCGATGCGCCGAGCCAGCCACAAATTACCAATTAAGACGAAATTTATTAGCAGATAGTTTACTTATGAAGATTAAAGAATTACGTCGAAAAACAACTAAAGAGCTGGAGGAGCTTTTAAAGGAAAACCGGCATAAACTCGGTCAACTTAAGTTTGATTTAGCGGCTAAAAAACTGAAAAACATTCGGGAAATTAGGGGATTACGCAGAGAAATCGCCCAAATTTTAACTGTTTTAAATAAAGAAAAAAATGGACAAAAAGAATAAACTCAGAAAAGAAAATTCTGTCGAAAAGAAGAAAGGAAGCGGTCGCTTGCTCAAAGGAAAAGTGGTTAGTGATAAAATGGATAAAACCATCGTTGTTCTGGTTTCTCGGTTAAGAAGACATCCTCGTTATCAGAGAAGATATAAGATTGATAAGAGGTATAAAGTTGATGATGAAAAGAACGAGTACAAGGTTGGTGACCAGGTAGTAATCAAAGAAGGACGGCCAATGAGTAAGAGTAAAAAGTGGCGAGTGGTTAATAAAGAGTAATCCGCCAGAGGCGGATGCTTAGTTTTATTACAAAATTAAAATTTTGATAAAATTAGCATGATTCAAGCTGGGACAAAATTGAAGGTAGCTGATAATACTGGAGCTAAAATTATCCAGTGCTTTAAGGTCTTGGGCGGCAGCCGCCGGCGTTATGCTCAAATCGGCGACGTTATCGTTGCTTCGGTTAAAGAAGCCGAGCCAAGAAAAACGGTAAAGAAGAAAGATATTGTCCGAGCGGTCGTCGTTCGTCAAAAGAAGTCCTATCGTCGGGCTGACGGCTCCTATATTCGTTTTGATGAAAATGCAGCCGTTATTTTAGAAGGGCTTAACCCCAAAGGTGGTCGTATTTTTGGTCCGGTACCGCGGGAACTAAAAGAGAGGGGATTTGATAAAATAGTTTCCCTGGCTCCAGAAGTTTTGTAATATGAAAATCAAAAAAGGAGACACAGTTTTAATTATTAGCGGTAAAGATAAAGGCAAAAAGGCAAAGGTCTTAGAATCTTTTCCTCGACAAAATAAAATAATTGTTGAGGGAATTAATCTTGTCAAAAGACACCGCCGACCGCGCCGCGAAAGAGAAAAGGGACAAATTGTTGAGGTGCCTAAGCCGATTAATGTTTCCAATGTCAAATTGGTTTGTCCCAAATGCGGCCGACCGACCCGCCTCGGTTATCGGTTGACCGAAAAAGGTAAGCATCGGATTTGTAAAAAATGTAATCAAGAAATATAGTTTTAAATATTTATGATTCGATTAAAAGAAAAATATGTTAAAGAGGTTATCCCGGCCATGAAAGAAAAGTTTGGTTATCAAAACGATTTAGCGGTGCCCAAAATTGTTAAGGTTGTGGTCAATACCGGTTTTAATCCCAACATTAAAGACGAAAAAAGACGGCAGGAGGTTGCTCACGATTTGGCTCTGATTACCGGTCAAAAAACAAAATCTTCTCCGGCTAAGAAAGCAATTTCTTCTTTCAAAACCAGGCAGGGAATGATTATCGGTCTGACAGTCACCTTGCGTGGTCAACGGATGTATGACTTTTTAGACAGATTAATCCACGTTGCCTTACCGCGCGGCCGTGACTTCCATGGTTTGGCCGAAGAGAATATTGACCAGGCTGGCAACTTGAATGTCGGTATTAAAGAACAGATTATTTTTCCGGAAATTGCCGCCGAAAGCACTAAAAATATCTTTGGTTTGGAAGTGGCCGTCGTCACTTCAGCTAAAAATCATCAACAAGGGGTCGCATTGTTAAAATTATTAGGATTTCCTCTCAAGTAATCATGGCTAAAAAATCGGTTATCGCTCGAGCCCAAAAAAAACCTAAATTCTCTAGCCGGATAGTCCGGCGTTGTTTTCGCTGTGGTCGTAAAAGAGCTTATCTGCGTAAATTTGGCTTGTGTCGGATATGCTTTCGGGAATTAGCCAGAAAAGGGGAAATCCCGGGAGTTAAAAAAAGTAGTTGGTAAATAATATGACTGATCCAATCTCTGATATGCTCACCAGAATAAGAAATGCCCAAGCTGTCTCTCATCAGACAGTTAATATTCCTTTTTCCGAGTTAAGACTTAGTTTAGCTAGGGTTTTAGAAAGAGAAGGACTGGTTGAGTCAATAAATACTCGCGGTCGTAAGGTCAAAAAAATTATTAAAATCAAATTAAAATATCAAAAAGGTCGACCAGTCATCAATGGATTAAAGAGGATAAGCAAACCCGGTCAACGGATTTATCTTAAAAAAAGCCAGGTCAAACCAGTTAAACAAGGCTATGGCTTAGCCATCCTCTCCACCTCGCGAGGATTGATGACTGATAAAGAGGCCAGGCAAAAAGGCTTGGGCGGGGAAATTCTATGTCAAATTTGGTAAATCTATGTCAAAAGTCGGCAAACAACCAATTATTATTCCAGCTGGCGTTCAGCTGATTATTGGCGATAACCAGCTTAAAATTAAAGGCCCGAAAGGAGAATTGAGTCAATCAATCCCGAATCAAATTAAATTAGAGTTGAAAGATTTAGCCGATAAACAGAAGGAGTTAACGGTTATCCCTAAAGGAGAGATAAAAAACGGTTCAGCCCTCTGGGGCTCATTAAGGGCTTTGATTTTCAATATGGTTAAGGGAGTAACTGAGGGCTTTGAAAGAAAGTTAGAAATTGAAGGTGTCGGTTACAGGGCTTCTTTACAGGATAATAAATTGGTTTTGAATCTTGGTCTTTCTCATCCGATTGAAATAGAAGCACCTCCGGAGATTGAATTTAAAGTAGATAGGAATATTATTACTGTTTCGGGCATTGACAAACAATCGGTTGGTCAGCTAGCTGCTCGAATCAGGGCCTTTCGTAAACCAGAACCATATAAAGGGAAAGGGATTAGGTACGCTGACGAGATAGTCAGGAGGAAAGCCGGTAAGAAAGCGGCTAGCGCTGAATAAAACTTATGCAGCCGAGACAAAAAAGACTTCATCAACGACATAAACGGGTCAGGGCTAAAATAAGAGGGACAAAAGAATGTCCTCGTCTTTCTATTTTCCGCAGTAGTCAACACATTTATCTTCAATTAGTTGATGATTCTCAAGGAAAGACTCTGGTTAGCTCCAGTGATCTGGAAATTAAGAAGAAAGGCTTATCTAAGTTGGCTAAAGCCAAAGAGGCCGGCAAGTCAATTGCCAAGAAGGCCTTGGCTCAAAAGATTAAGAGAATTGTCTTTGACCGCGGTGGTTATAGATACCATGGTCGCGTTAAGGCAGTTGCTCAAGGAGCCAGAGAAAGCGGCTTAGAATTTTAACGATTAATTTTATGTTTAATCAGGATTTGGAAAAAACCGAATATGAACAAAAACTGCTTGACGTTGCTCGGGTAGTTCGGGTGGTAGCTGGCGGTCGCCGATTTAGGTTTCGGGCGGTGATGGCTATTGGCGATCAGAAAGGAAAAGTCGGCTTAGGAGTAGCCAAAGGGCAGGATGTTAGTTTGGCTGTGGAAAAAGCAACGGCTAAAGCCAGAAAACATTTGGTTAAAGTTCCTTTGCTTAAAGGAACTATTCCTCATCAGGTAGAAGCTAAATATGGTAGTGCCAAGGTTTTGTTGAAGCCCGGTCGACCTGGTCGAGGAATTGTTGCCGGCGGGGCTGTTCGGGCAATTTGTAATTTAGCTGGCCTTGAGAATATTTCGGCTAAAATTATTGGCCGGACAACCAATAAGTTAAATAATGCCCGGGCGACCATTGAAGCTTTCAAAAAATTAAAGAGTTAGAAGATTATGCGATTACATCAATTAAAGCCAGTTCATCAAAAGAAGCAGCCGAAGCGGGTTGGTCGTGGCGGCAAGAAAGGGACCTATGCCGGCCGCGGCCTTAAAGGTCAGAAAGCGCGGGCCGGCAGGAAACCGCGGCCTGGTTTTGCTGGCGGTGATACTCTTTTGATGAAGAGGTTGCCTAAACAACGAGGCCAGCGAGGCAAGCTGAAGATAAGACAGGCTCGTAAATTGTCCCGTCGTCTTAAACCAGCTATTCTTAATTTAAAAGATATTGAAAAGAAATTTTCCGCCAAGGGCGGACCTGTCTCTGGCGGGAAATCAGGGGAAATTATTTCGCCGCGGAGCTTGTTAGAAAAAGGTTTGATTGATAAAATAGGTAAAAGGCTTCCACCAGTGAAAATTTTAGGCCAGAGCCAATTGAAAAAGAAATTAAACTTCAAAGACGTTCGATTGTCAAAAGACGTTCAGGAAAAGATAAAATCGCCGGCCAAATGATTGGTATTTAAAATATGAAATGGCTAACTAAGATTATTCAAATCTTTAAGATTAAAGACCTCCGTCAGAAGATATTTTTTGTTCTGATGATTTTGGTTATCTTTCGGGTGGCGGCCAGCATTCCTGTCCCCGGCATTGATGCTGAAAGATTGAAGCAATTTTTTACTAATAATCAGTTATTCGGATTATTGAATATTTTTACCGGTGGGGCGATGAGTAATTTGTCTATTGTTATGCTTGGTTTAGGCCCTTTTATCACGGCGACCATCATTATGCAGTTATTGACGATGATTTTCCCTCAATTGGAAGCTCTTTACAAAGAAGAAGGCGAACGGGGCCGGCAGAAGTTTAATCAATATGCCCGTATCTTGACTGTTCCTTTAGCTGCTTTGCAATCTTACGCCATGCTGACTTTGTTAAGTCGGCAGGATGTCATTGGTCCTCTTTCAACTGCTCAATGGGTTACTTCTATTGCGGTTATCACCGCCGGGGCTTTATTTTTAATGTGGTTAGGTGAGTTAATTTCAGAGAAGGGAATTGGTAACGGCGTCTCTTTATTAATTTTTGCTGGTATTGTTTCCAGAGTACCTTTATCAATCAGTCAGATAATCGTTACTTATAATCCAGCTAAAATTCCTTCTTATTTAGCTTTTATAGCCGTCGCTTTAATTATTGTCACCGGGGTAGTTATTATCAATGAAGGCAGACGGAATATCCCTGTTTCTTATGCTAAACGGGTGCGTGGTCATCGGGTTTATGGCGGCGTCTCTACTTATTTGCCTTTGAATGTTAATCCGGCCGGAGTTATTCCGATTATTTTTGCTTTATCAATTATGCTCTTTCCGGGCATGGTCGCTAATTTTTTAGGCACCTCCCAGATTAGTTGGTTGGCCAATTTGGCTCAATCAGTTGGCCAGCTTTTCCAGAATACTTGGTTCTATGGTATCTGTTATTTTATTCTAGTCGTCCTTTTCACCTATTTTTATACGGCGGTCACCTTTGATCCCAAAAATGTGGCCAATAATTTACAGAAGATGGGCGGTTTTATTCCGGGCATCCGGCCCGGCCAGCCAACTTCCGATTTCCTTTATTTCATCCTTAATCGGGTTTTGCTTTTTGGCGCGTTCTTTTTAGGGACGATTGCTGTTTTGCCTTCAGTTGTTCAAGGAGCCACTGGTATAACCGCCTTTGGCTTTGCCATTGGCGGGACAGCTCTCTTAATTATTGTTTCGGTCGTTTTAGAAACAATGCGTCAAGTTGGCAGCCAATTGACTATGCGCGATTACGAAGGATTTTAATACAGACCTCTTACAAAATATAAGATTATCCCACTTACGAAAAATCATTTCGCAATAGGTCTTATGCCTAACCAACAACCGCAAATCATTATTCTGATGGGTCGCTCCGGCTGCGGCAAAGGAACCCAGGCCAAGCTTCTTCAAAAGGAGTTCGGCTTTGATTATGTTAGTAGTGGTGATTTAATCCGAGCCAGAATGAAAGAGAGGGATTTTTTTGGCCAAAGGTTAAAAAAAATAGTCAATCAGGGTGACTTAGCACCAACTTTTTTAATCTCCCAACTTTGGACCGAAAAGATTAAAGAGATAGAAGAGAAAGAAGATTTGAAAGGTTTGATTATTGACGGCAGTCCACGGACCTTAATAGAAGCGAAATTAATGGACGAAATTTTTGATTGGGTTGAGTGGACCAAGATTAAAGTTATTTTATTGGATATTTCTGACCAAGAGGCCTTTGACCGGCTGACCAAACGACGCGTCTGTAAAAAATGCGGCCGCTTGATTCCTTGGGTGGGTGATTTCCGAAGCATGAAGGTCTGCGATAAATGCGGCGGTGAATTGATTACCCGAACTGACGATAAGCCAGAAGCCATCAGGGCCCGCTTAGATTTTTATACTAATGAGGTTGAGCCAGCTATTGATTATTATCAGAAACAAGGCAAGCTGATTAAAGTTAATGGTCAGCAGTCAATTGAAGATGTTTATCAAGAAGTTAAGAAAACAGTTCTATGATTTTTGTTAAAACCCCAGAAGAAGTTGATATGATGGCTCAAGCCGGCCGGATGCTGGCTAAAGTTATGCGACAGTTAAAGTCCAGAGTTGAGCCGGGCTTGACTACTAGAGAATTAGATAATCTCGCTGAAGAGCTTATTTTTAGCTATAAAGCTAAACCGGCCTTTAAGGGTTATCGCGGCTTTCCGGCCACTCTCTGTACCTCCATTAATGAACAAATTGTTCATGGTGTTCCTTCAAAACGGCAACTTAAAGAGGGTGATATTTTGAGTTTAGATATAGGATTAGTTTATCAGGAATTTTATGCTGATATGGCTGTTACTTTACCAATTGGTCCGGTTTCCGAAGAGGCCCAGAAATTAATTCAAGTAACCAAGAAGGCTTTGAGAAAGGCCATCAGCCGAGTCAAGCCAGGCAAGACCATCGGCGATATTTCCTTTGCCATTCAGAAACATATTCAGGCTGATGGTTTTCAAGTGGTTAGGGAACTTTGCGGCCATGGCCTCGGCCGTCAATTACATGAGAAGCCGGATATCCCTAATTTTGGCTATCCCCATAAAGGTCCTTTTCTGGAAGAGGGAATGGTTATTGCTATTGAGCCGATGGCTGTTCTCGGTCAACCAGGCATAAAAAAGGGGCCCGATGGTTTTTGTTATCAGACAGCCGACAATAGTTTGTCAGCCCATTTTGAACATTCGGTCGCGGTGACCAAAAAAGGGCCGCGCATCTTGACCGAATAGAAGATTTGCTGAGAATAATTTTATTGAGTAAGTATGAAAAAATATATATTATATTTAGATGAATCGGGAATACCTGGATTGACTGATTATATATATAAAAGATTTTTATTAACCGGCGTAATAGTTAGTTCTGAAGAAGATATTATGATATCTGCTTATTTTAACTTTATTAAAAGGAAATATAATATACCAACTGAATGTTCTTTTCACTCCTATGGTCTGTTTGAGGACAAGAAAAGCCAACATTACTTAACAAAGGATGATTCTAGAGTGATTACGAAGTCATTAGCAGAATTTATTGATATTGCGCCCATAGAGTTCATTGTTATTTTTCTAAATAAATATAAGTTAAGGCGATTCTTCGGTTTTAAAAAAGATTCGTTTAAGGGAAAGCCTGGTGATGCTGATATAGGTGGTGCCGAAAGAAGGAAGAATAAAGAAATCGGCTATGATATTTTGGCCTCAAAATTATTTTTTTGGTTTGCCAACAAGCTTAAAAAGGAATCTGCGACAGGTGAAATTATTTGTGAATCTAGAACAGAACAAGATATTATTCTTTTAGAAAGCTATTTAAACTGCCAAAAACCTTCTAGTTTTACGAAAAAAAGGATTGTTTCATTATCGAAGAAGGTGCGTAAAAATATTATTAGCATTAAATTTGAGAAAAAAACTGGCCTATGCGGTGGACTCGAAATGGCAGATTTAATTTCTTTCACCTCGTTTTTACACATAAATAATCGAATTAAGGAATTTAGCCAAAGAGGAGTTTCTATATTATGGAAATCAATCAAAAAAAATATGCTCCGCGGAGCAATACAAGAAATAAGAGGAGATGAATTTGGGAGATATCTGACTAGTGGTAGAGTTCTCAGAATAGCTAATAGAGGCTATTAGCAACTCTGTGAACCCTGCCCTTAGGCAGAGATTCACTGTTTTAGAGTATATTATTATAATAAATTTTTGTCAATAGGCTGTTGTGGCAAAGTATCCAAAGACAAAAAACCCGTTTTATCTCTAAGACGGATTTTTTTTATTCTAATTTACTGAATTTCTTCCTTTTTCTCTTTAAGAAAGCGGTGCCAGTTTTCCAAAAATTCAACAAAGATTTGGAAAGGCACTTCCAGAATCAGATTGAAGATGACGACCAAGATATTGAATCTAGCCCATTGCCGAGAGAGCCATTTACCCATTCTGATTAAGGGTAGAGCGAAGAGGTCAATAACAAAGAGCCAGCCGGTTTCTTTTGCTTTTTCAACACTAAGTTCTTTTGATTGCTGGCGGATTTTCAAACCAGCAAAACAAATTAGAGAGATAAAAACGAGAAAAATGATTGTGCTTAACCAACTAAAATTTAATTTAGTCAGGCCCCAGATAATCAAGCCAAAAGAAATCAGGAAACTAATCAAATAAAATAGATTGATTACTCCCTTTAAAAACCAGCCTCGCTTGGTTGAAGATTTGATTTCATAAGTTTCTTCCCTTTTGTTCTGATAGACAATTTTCATCACTTCTAAAATAACTTTTTGGGTATTAGCTTCGGCTGGCGGCTTAATAGTCATAATAATCAGAAACATCAGAAAAGGAGGAAAGAGAATATTGATACCTAGATTGAGGGAAATGAGTTGATGGGTGACATAGAGGTCAAAGGGAACTTCGATAGCTAAGGCCAATATTATTTTGGTGGCGAAGATAGAAGCAGTACTGTAGATGGCCGCTCGACGCAATTTATTCTTTGAATGCTGATAGCGTTCCTGATAGGCCGTGTTGATTGCTCCTTCTAATTTTTCCGGTTGGTCAACCAAGTCAGGCTTATTTAAAAGAGCGTCGCCTAAAACCAGAAAAGGCGTATTGTACTGATTAGTGATTTGGAAAAATTTTGGACCAAGCGGATAACCGATTTCTTTAAAGACGGTTTCTTTTATAGATTCAAGTTGAGGAGTTATTTGAGAAAGAAATTCTTGGGAGGGATTAGTCCATTCCGGATAATGCCACTTGACCAGACGATAATTTAAAAGAGCTCGGTCAGCTCGCAGGAGTGCCTTTTGGATAGCAATGAAAGTTTGCGTATCCTTTTTTGCCTGGCTGAGGTCGATGTTTTTAAGAACAATTTTGTCCTTGATTACCTTGTACATATAATCAGCCAGGGCCTTATCTTTAAAAGGAGGAGCTAATTTTTCTTCAATCTCGCAGGAAGCTAAACTAATCAACCAATTTAACATTTCCTCTCTTTTAGAAATGTCGGCTTTAGCTGAAGAATCAATCAAGAATAAGTATTTATCAATGATTGATTCTACCTCTTCAATTTTGCTTTCCGGAATAGCATCATTGGGCAAATAACCAGCTCGGATTAATTCACAAATTAGCGGATAAGCGATTTCGTTCTTATGATTTTGTTGAAGGAATAATCTTCTTTTGAGGATTCGGTCAATAGCATTTTTTCGGAAAAGATGCTCTTCCTGATAATCTAATATTTTTCTGATTTTTTCATAAAAAGAAGCCACTTTGCTGGCGATGTAATCGACATGGATGGTTGAGCTTGATTCCGATTTAACTGAGACAAAGCTTTTAAATCGGCGGACTAATTTTTCGGTGGGTAGAGAGATAGTGGACATAGTGATTATATCTTTTTCTCTATTTCTTCTTTAATTTGGGCCATAAATTTTTTGGTTTTTACTTGGCCAAGGTCGCCCTTTTCTCTGTCACGGACAGCCACCGAATCTGCTTTCTGCTCTTTTTGGCCAACAATCAAAAGATAGGGAATTTTTTGGAGTTCTCCCCGCCTGATTTTTTTACCCAGAGTTTCGTTGTCTTCATTTAATTCGACTCGGACGCTTTCTGCTTGAAGTTGCTCCTTGACCTGTTGAGCATATTTATTAAATTTCTGACTAACTGGAATAATTTGTGTTTGAATTGGGGCTAACCAAATCGGAAAGGCTCCGGCAAAGTGTTCGATTAACAAAGCCATAAAGCGTTCATAAGAACCGAGAATGGCTCGATGAATCATTACCGGCGGGACTTCTTTGCCTCGCTGGTCAATATAGACGAGTCCGAAGCGCTTTGGAGTGGCAAAGTCAAGCTGTATAGTCGGAATTTGAATTTCATTGCCTAGGGCATCTTGAAACATGAAGTCCAGTTTTGGCCCGTAGAGGGCGGCTTCACCCTCTTTTTTTTGGGCTTTAAGATTTGTTTCCTCAGAGATTTTTTTGAGTATTTTTTCACAAATATCCCAGTCCTTTTTATCCCCGATATATTTTTCAGGATGTTGATAGTCCCTAACCGAGAGAGAGACCCGATGTTTGCCCCAGATGCCTAAGGGTTTATAGAAATCCTGGACGATTTTTACCAGATTTTTTATTTCTTCTTTTATTTGGTCTATTCGGCAAAAGATATGACCATCTTCAACGGTGATTGAATAAACCCTGTTTAGGCCACCTACTTCTCCGGGTTTCTCTGCTCTGTACATTTTTTCTGTTTCCATATAGCGAATGGGCAGATCACGATAACTCCTTGGCCTGGAAGCATAGATTTGTGTTTGATGAGGACAAAGAACAGGCCTGATGACCATTTTGTGTTTACGCTCGGAGGTAACATGAAAGAGCTCTTGGCTAAACTTTTTGGCGTGGCCCGAAAGTTCATAGAGTTTGATTTTGGCCAGATGGGGAGTTAATACTTTTTCAAAGCCATATTTGGCGCAAATTTGCTCAATGTGCTTCTTTAATTCGTCAATAATGATTACGCCTTTGGGAGTAAATAAGGGAAGTCCTGGCCCGACCAAGTCAGAAAAAGTAAACAAATCCAGTTCTTTGCCTATTTTCCGATGGTCTCTTTTTTCGGCTTCGGCTTGCTTGGCTAAATATTGTTCTAATTCTTTTTTACTGTTAAAAGCGACTCCGTAAATCCGCTGGAGCATTTTGTTTTTTTCATCACCTCTCCAATAGGCGCCGGCTATCTTGGTTAGCTTGAAAGCATCCGGCTTCAATTCTTTGGTTGACTGAACATGAGGACCACGACATAAATCAATAAAATCTCCGGTTTGGTAGATAGTTACTTTCTCGCCAGAGGCGAGTCCGCCCATGCCAGAGGCAGGTCGCCTTTGGCTGACTTTGGAGGATTTGGCTTTTTCATTCTTTTCTAAATCCCTAATAAGCTCAACTTTATAGGGCTGTTTGAGTTTTTTAAAGAGGTCGAGGGCTTCTTTAACGGCCAATTCTTTTTGTTTAAATGGCAAATTCTTCTTAATCAGTTCTCTTATTTCCTTCTCTATTTTAGGTAAGTCCTCTGGCTTTAGAGAATGGGGCAAGTCAAAATCGTAATAAAAGCCGTCTTCAATAGTCGGCCCAATACCAAATTTAGCCCCGCTGAAAAGTTTTTGGACAGCGGCGGCTAAAAGATGAGAAGTCGAGTGACGAATTATTTCAATTTTTGATTGATTAGGCATTACTTTAATACTTTAACGCTATCACATAATATTTTCAAGTTTCCGTCGCGGTCGCTTAAGCGACCGCCGACTAAGACAATTCTTTCTTCTTGCCAGGCAGTAGCCGTTTGTTCAAGAGTATTGGGAAAAACCAAAGTTTCAATCCGACCAGTCATATCTTCGATTTCAACAAAAAGCATCAGCTGGCCGGAACGGGTATTGACCTTTTGAATTTTGTTGATAATCCCGCCGACCTTAACCCGGCGACCAATCTGTTCTCTGGAAAGGTTCTGACAAGAAGAAACCAGTTTGGTTAATCGTTTTTGGTAATCTTTCAGGGGGTGTTCCGAGAGATAAAGGCCGAGCAGTTCTTTCTCCCAACTTAAGTAATCCTTTTTACTGGCCGGCGAGGCCTGAGCTAATTTTAGAGAAGGTAAACTTTCCGTCTCCTGACCGGCGAATAAACTGACCTGGCCGTTTTCTTTAGCCTTTTGGATCTCTCGGGCTAAATTGAGCATTTGGTCTAAGGAAGAGAGAAGTTGATTCCTTTCGCCAAAATCATCCAAGGCGCCGCACTTAATTAAGCTTTCCAGTGATTTTTTATTTAAATCCTGTCCGCCAGAGGCGGATCCGCCTTTGGCGGGGATTCTTTCAATAAAGTCGGCTATTGACTTAAAAGGACCATTTCGTTTTCTTTCTTCAACAATTCTCTCGACTACATGGCCACCGACATTTTTGATTGCCTTAAGACCGAAATGAATTGTCCCGCTGGTTGCTTTAGTAAAATCTTGCTCGCTTTGGTTAACGTTGGGCGGCAACACTTTAATATCTATTTGCTGACATTCCTCAACCAGGAAGGCAATTCTTTCAATGTCGTTTTGTTCCGAAGTCATCAAGGCAGCCATAAATTCAGTCGGATAATGGGCTTTGAGATAAGCGGTTCGATAGCCGATTAAAGCGTAACAGGTGGCATGAGCGGCATTAAAACCATATTGAGCAAACGGCTCAACCATGTGCCAGATTTGGCCGGCTGTTTTCTGGTCAATCTCGTTTCTGATCATTCCTTCAATCATTTTTTCTTTCTGTTCGTCTAAGAGTTTTTTGATTTTTTTGCCGACCGCTTTGCGGAGAACATCAGCTTCCGAAGGAGTGAAGCCGGCCAAATCACGGGCCATTCGCATCAACTGTTCCTGATAGACACAAATTCCATAAGTATCTTTTAAGATGGGTTTAAGCAGGGGATGAAGATATTTAACTTTCTTGTAGCCATGCTTGCGGGCAATAAACTCAGGTATGAATTCCATCGGGCCCGGTCGGTACAAGGCAACCATAGCAATGATATCTTCAAATTGATTGGGTTTGAGTTGCTTAAGATATCTTTTAAAACCCGAACTTTCCAATTGGAAAACACCTGTCGTATTAGCGGCCCGAAACAGTTGAAAAGTCTTTCGGTCATCTAAAGGAAGATTAGCCAAATCAATTTCTTGATCAGTCTGGGCCTTGATCTGGTTGAGAGTGTTTTGGATAACGGTCAAAGTGCGTAGACCCAGGAAATCCATTTTGAGTAATCCCAAGTCCTCAATGGCGTGCATTTCGTATTGGCTAACCACCGTCTGGTCGTCTTGGGTTGGATGCTGACGGGGAACTAAATTATTAATATCTTGCTTGGTGATGACTACTCCGGCTGCGTGAGTAGAAGCATGACGAGCTATTCCCTCTAATTTCATAGCCATATCAATCAACCGTTTGGTATTTTCGTCTGATTCATAAGCGCTGTGTAATTCCGGTGATTGATAAACTGCTTTTTCCAAGGTTGAGCCAAAAGGAATCATTTTAGCCACCTGGTCGCAGAAGTTATAGGAATAGTCCAGGGCTCGGCCAACATCACGGACAGCCGCTCGGGCGGCCATTGTCCCGAAGGTAATAATCTGGGCGACGTGGTTTTGGCCGTATTTTTTTCTGACATAATCAATCACTTCATCGCGTCGGTCATCAGCAAAATCCAAGTCAATATCAGGCATGGAGATGCGCTCTGGATTCAAAAATCTTTCAAAAAGTAAATTATACTTGAGCGGGTCAATGTCAGTGATATCCAAAAGGTAGGCTACTAAGGAGCCAGCCGCACTGCCTCGGCCAGGGCCAACGACAATATTTTCTGATTTGGCCCAGCTGACAAAATCAGCGACAATCAGAAAATAAGAGGCGAAACCGGTTTCTTTAATGACCCCGAATTCGTAATCTAATCGTTCCAGGACTTGCTTAAGGGGTGTTTCAAACTGACGTTGTTTGAGTCCTTCTTGGCATAGTTTTTTAAGATATTCATCTGGTTCTTGGCCGTTGGGCACTTTGAAAAAAGGTAGTTGGATTTTACCTAATTCAAATCCAAAGTCGCATTGCTCAACGATTTTCTGGGTATTAGTGATAGCTTCCGGTATCTTTTTAAAGTCCTTGGCCATCTGGCTAATCGGTCTTAAGGAGAAGTCGTCACGACGCATAGTCAGACGGGTTTCGTCAGATAATCTTTTATCGGTCTGAATACCCACTAAAACATCCTGGGCTTCAGCATCTTCCGGTTTAATGTAGTGAACGTCGTTGGTGGCCACTAAAGGAATTCTATGTTTTTGGCTAATTTTTATTAAGGCCTGATTAACTGGCTCTTGCTGCTCCATGCCCGGATGATGTTGGATCTCCAAATAGAAATTGCCTTGGCCAAAGATTTTTTGGTATTCTAAAGCCAGTTTTTCGGCTTCCTCAAAGTGACCGGCCATAATCGTCTTAGGAATTTCGCCGCTTAAGCAAGCCGAAAGAGCAATTAAGCCAGCCGAGTGCTTTTGAAGCAGCTCTTTATCAATGCGCGGTTTGTAATAAAAGCCCTCTAAGTGAGCTTTGGTGGTTAATTGAACTAAGTTACGATAGCCTTCTTTGTTCTTGACTAAGAGAACTAAGTGATGAAATTTGTTATCAATGTTCGGGCGGCGCTGGTCCATGCCGTGAGGGGCTAAATAGACCTCGCAGCCGATGATTGGCCGGATGCCTCTTTTTTTGGCTTTCTGATAAAATTCAACCGCTCCGTACATATTGCCGTGGTCAGTTAAGGCGATGGAAGGCATTTTTAATTCCTGACAAGCATCGAGTAGCTGGTCTATTTTGGCCAGCCCGTCCAGAAGAGAGTAATGAGAGTGAACGTGGAGGTGAGTAAATTTCATAGCTTCA
>CAYYLD010000004.1:0-40542 GCA_964472495.1 uncultured Candidatus Saccharibacteria bacterium
CCTTTGATGACACCCATAATTACTTTGAATTTATGGGCGGCAACGTCGGCATTGGTGATGCGAGTCCTGATGCCCCATTGGATGTGCAGTCTAATGCCGGAATCTATATAGGGGAAACCGATGGACTTCAATTATATCTCGATGGTAGCTCTAACCCTGTTATTAAGAGTCTAGCAGTAGACCAAGATGTCTATGTAAAGGTCAATGACGGAGGTATTGAAAAGGATGCGATATTTATAGATGCTTCAGAAGCAAAAATAGGACTCTGGGATACAAGCCCCCAAGCATCCCTCCATATATCTGGCGATGATGACCCAACAATAATACTTGAGCCAACCCTTGCTGGTGATACAGATTATTGGTTTGGTATAATAGGAGACAATGGGGGAGACGATGATGACTTCTTTAGAATAGGGAAAGGGACAACTATAGGTTCAAATGTTTATATGACTATGGATTCTGGCGGCAACGTTGGCATCGGGGTGGCTGACCCGGATGCCAAGTTAGAAGTCTTTGGCACCGGCACCCAACTCAAACTTAGCTATGATGCTACTCATTATGGGACGATTGTCACCAACAGCAGCGGCGAACTCCAGTTGACCGGTAATTCCGGCGGCGGCGGCAATGTTATTGTTGACAGCGGAGTAAATATGGGTATTGGCAACGACTCTCCTTCTTATCTCTTGACCATGGAAGCCAGCGGCGGCGGCTACTACAGCGCTGTTGACCATCAATGGCATAACGGTTCTACCCGGGTTATCAAACAGGATATCAATCCGATTACCGATGAACAGAGAAATGACCTTTTAACCCTCTTAGGTAATTTAGAAATCAATCAATACCGCTACATTACTGATTATGAACAATATGAGGAAGGAGCTATCTGGCAATACGGGATTATCGCTGACGATAGCCCGGAATTACTGACTGGTCATAACCATGACGGGATAGCCGGCGGCAGCACTGACCAGTTCTTACTGACGGTCAGCCAGACCATTTTAAGAAAGGTTCAGAATTTAGAAGACGGTCTTTCGGTAGATGAGTTGGGTAATGTTGGTATTGGCACTTCGACAGGCTCAGTGGGTAATTTGAAGGCCCAATTAACCATTCAAAGTTCCGGGCTGACTGCCTCATCCACGGCCCTGTCTATTGTTAATGCCTCCTCAACACCTTTGATTCATTTAACTGATAATGGCAATTTAGGGATTGGCACAACTACCCCGACCAATCCTTTAACCATCGGCCAGGGCCAAGGCCAAGCCATCGCCGATGGTTGGAGTGTCTATTCTTCCAAAGAATACAAAACAGACATCAATTACCTAACCGAGGAAGATTACGATAATATTTTGGAAGAAATTGGTCAAATGAAGGTAGCCCGCTATCGCTGGAAGAATGACAGTGATTTAGCCGAAGAGAACAATAGAAAAAACAACAATGACGACTTAGACCCCCAAAAGCTGCCTTTGAGCGATGAAGAAGAAACCATGCTTGGGGTCATTGCTGAGGAGGCGCCGGCCGAAGTACTAAGCCGGGACGGCAAATCCATCTCCTTATACGACTACACCACCTTTGCTTTGGCCGGGGTTAAAGCCCTACAGAGCGAAATAGAGAAGCTCAAAGTGGCCGTTAATGAGAGTGGTCAGTTGGAGGATTCGTCAGGGGAATACACGCCCTGGACTTTCACTGATGCCAACGGCCAGCAATTTCAATTAATCGTTGATAACGATGGTTATGTTATGCTTGATAAACTAAAAGTTAGAGATTTAGAAATTGTTCAAGGAGGTCAAATGACTTTGCCTCAAGGCGAAAACGAAATGTTAGATGAAGAAATAATAGCGACCAGCTCGGACTATGTGATAATAGAGAATAATAAAGTTAAAGAGAACTCTAAAATCTTTGTCAGCTTTAATTCTAATTTGAATGGCGCTTCTTGGTGGATTTGCGATAAGACCGAGGGCGAATCATTTAAAGTTTGCCTGAGTCAGCCGACTCAAGAAAATTTAAGATTTGATTATTGGATAGTTCAGTCAAAAGATTTAGATAGCCAGGCTCAATATTCTTCAGACAATTCTTCTGGTTCGTCATCTGCTTCGGGGGCAACTGATGGTTCTGGTGGTTCGGCGGATAGCGGAGAAACAACGGAGACCGGAGAAACAACGGAGACAGACGATACGGCGACTAACGGAGACTCGACAGATGGTTCTGCGGAAACAGATGGTTCTGCGGAACAAGATGACCAGAGCCAGCCATCGTCAGAGGAGCAGGATACCGAAGAGACTGCGGCCACAGAAGAGGTGGAGACAGCGGAGACAAATGATACTTCTTCGGAAAGCGCTCCGGAAAGCGTCCCGGAAACAATTGAGGCGACCGACACTGGTGATACCGGTAGCAGTGGTGGCAGCAGCAGTGATAGCGGAAAAACGCCAGCTGATAGCGGTCTATAATGAATTAGGACTGCTGAAAAACCGATTTATTGCCTGAGTTTCGAGTTTATCGAAGGCGTAAAAAGGCGTAAGTCGGTTTTTAGCCAAAATTTTACCCTTCAACAGGTTCAGGGGATAAAATTTTGGCACTTTTTCAGCGGTCTCAATTACTCTTCCAGAGACCGATGAATCATTTATAGAAGGGGTAAATTAAGATGCTTCCAAATCGGTTAAAGATAAAAAGATTAAAAAAACTATTGAAAAGAATGACTGGCTGGAGCTTGTTATCAAAGGTAATCGCCCTGTTGCTGGTTATTATTTTTTTGTTTACTCCTCAGCAGGTGGTCTTTGCTAAAACAGAAAATGCCGGTTCTGAATTTGAACTTTGTACTGGTCAAGTCACTCAGCCGGCTTATACCACCGAAAGTTATCCGGAACCGACTTTTCATTGGTCGTTTGATTCTTCACAGTCGGATTGGACTGATGGGAGTCCGCCGCCCAATGACCCGACGCCGGTCTTGGGCCCTTCTACCCAAAGCTCTTTTTGGATTGAGGTTGATAATAATAGCGATTTTTCTTCGCCGGAGATAGCTACCGGAGAAACCGCTTCTTCAAACGAGTATTATGCTTATACTGGTTCAAGCTTATCTTTTGATACTCAGTATTACTGGCGGCTGAAAGTCAAGGATAGTTATGCCAGTATTAGCGACTGGGCCGAAGGTGATTTCTTCACAACTAACAAACCTTCAGTTAGATTGAAAGGCGGCATAAGGCTGAAAGGCGGCACAAAACTGAAATAGTAATCTCGGGGCGTTCCTTTTTTATACATAAGGGTCGCCTTTTCGGACACGTCCTTTGCTTCGCAAATGGCGTATCCAAAAGGGCAACCCTTCTGTGGAATCTCGAGGACGCCCCGCTGCCACCGCCCCGTTGCCGCAAACATATAATTGGCCGGGCTTGATGTTTATGTTAAAATAGGGCTATGACCAGGAGAAATACTATAGTAATATTTTTATTAGCTGTTGTTTTGGCAGTAAGCGGTTACTATCTGCTTAGCAATCACAAAGAAGAAGAGACAACTATCCCCGAACCAGAAAATTTAGAGACCAAGATTAAAGAAGCCCTCGACCCTAATAAACATTTTGATGCAGAGGAATGTATTAAAGGGAAAAATATTCCGACAACCGGGTATATTTTTAAGAAAGAAGAGAACTTTTTATACATCAAGTCAGGAAGCAAAGACGAATTAAGAAAAAAGGTCAGACTGACCTCAGAAACATTATTTATTAAAATGGAGCTTTCTTCTTCCGGTGACTTAATCTCTGAGAAAGAAATTAAGAAAGATGATTTAGTGGAAAATGATTCAGTAAGTGTAGTTGCCTTCTGTAATCCGGATGATCCAGAAGACCTTATTGCTTTAATAGTCAAAGTTATATCTTATCAGGATTAGTATCCAAGAGATAAGATTGATATGATAGCATTAAGTTAACTGTAAAATTTTATGAAACCCTCCAAACTCCCTCAAATCAAAAAGGATATCAAAGCCTTCTTAACCAGCGAAGAAGGTAAAATCAACAAGAAGAATGTAGCCAAGATTGCCATGGGCATCCTGGCCTTAGGTGTTGGCTTAGCTGGAGCAATGAAACCTGACCCGACATCAGCCGCTTGTACCCATGTTAGTCACGGTTCTCATGCTTCGCACGGCTCCCATGCTTCTCATGCCTCCCATGCTTCTCATGCCTCCCATGCTTCTCATGCCTCCCACGGCTCCCACGCCTCCCACGCCTCTCACGGCTCTCATGCCTCTCATTCTTCTTATTAATCTTTAAAACTTATATTAAAGGCGATATTCTAATTGATACTTGATTAACTATTGCTAACTTTATGTATAAGATATTCTCTAGTTGGCTATTTTACTTTATGTTAGCCCATTTTTTTTTACTGGTCTGGCTATTTGGGGCTAATCTTAAAAATTTATATCAAAAGATAAAAAAGATTGATAAAAAGATTTGGCTGCTCCTTTTATTGGTTTTTATAGCCGGTTTTTATTTAAGAAATTCTGAGTATTGGTTGGGGCCTCATAGTGACGGGTATGTCGCTCAAGAATCAGCCCATTTATGGTTGCTCCACGGGGAATTCGTTAAGGCCTGCGCCTTAGGCAATCAAATTGACTGTCAATTATTTGAACAGGTTTTAGCTCCGCCAGGTTCTCCATTTATCATTGCCTTAACCCATCTTTTTTTCGGTATCCGTAGTTTAAATGCTTCAATTGTTTCGGCTGTTTTAAGCAGTTTAACTATCTTACTTGTTTTTTTGATTAGCTATTTCATTTTTAAAAAAGAAGAAATTGGCTTATACGCCGCTTTAATTTTTTCTTTTATTCCTTTGAATATTGTCAATTCCCAAACCGGTTTGTCTCGGCCAACCGGTTTGTTTTTTATTGGCTTGACTGTTCTTTTTTATCTTTTGGCTTTGAAGAATAATAAATTTATTAGTTGGCTTTTGACTATTGTTTGCTTGTCCTACGCTATTTATGTTCGGCAGGAAAGCTATGTTCTTTTGCCGTTTTTGTTTATTTTTTTTGTTGTTTTCAAATGGTCAGCCATCAAGCGTTTCTTTAAAAATATTGTCAGGAAGGGAAGAGCAGATTTTAAGATAATTCTTCAAGCGGATATTCTTGTTTTAGTTTTTCTTATCTTGCAAATACCGGTGCTTCGCTGGTTATTAATCAATAATCCCTATAATACTTATCAAGGAGATAGTTTTTTAGGCCTGCACTACCAAGGACTTTTAATTCAGGGAAAGGCAATCTTTGAACAGTTGTTTAATCAGTCGGTTTTTGGGCCGATTTTCCATCACAATATAGTTATTTCGGTTATTTTTTTAGTGACCAGCTTATTCTTGATTATTTCCTGGAAAAAAAAATATATTTTTATACTCGGTTTGTTTTTAGCTTATTTTTTCCTTTATAGTTTAATGTCTGATAGCTATCTGCAGGGGACAGACCAGTTGACGGGCGATTATTTCCGCCGCACTCTAATGTTGCATTTGCCTTATGCTGTTGTTGCTGGTTACGGAATTTACTTGCTCAATCCTCTTAAAAAAAGGAAATTTTTACTGGTCGGTCTTTTGCCGCTGCTGATATTGATTCTTTTTGGCGATTCATTGTTTTTATCTAAATTTTCCTGGTCCTATAGGGGAGAAGATTACAATCAATCAAATTACGATTTTTACTTTCCAAAGTCGCTTTTTAAAGACGTCCGGGCCGAAAAGGGGTCCTGGACTAATGATTATTTCGCGGCTGTGGGTAAAACGCCCAATGACGCTTTGGTTATTACCGGCGTTCATATATTGGTGACTAATGATTATTTTAAAGATAGCCATCGCAAAGTAGCCAGTATAGATTTAATTAATGAATCAACCGAGGACTTATTTTTAGATGAACTCAGGAAGAGTAATTGTCTCATCTATATTGAAGATTATCGTTGTAAGCCGTCTTACCGAAGCGGCAATGATTATTCCTGTCAATTTTTGGAAAAACATCTTAAAAAGACCTTTCTTTTCAAGGAAGGCGATATTAAAGTTTATCAGGCGGAATTGGTAGACGAAAGTAAATAGAAAAATTTTAAAGATGTATCAAAATAGAAAAATATCCTTGATAATTCCTTGTTTTAATGAAGAAGAGGGGATTGAGAAAATTTTAGGGCATCGACCTTCGTTTATAGATGAGTTAATTGTTATTGATAATAATTCAACTGACCGAACTTCGGTGGTGGCTAAAAAATTAGGCGCCCGAGTGATTCCGGAAAAACAAAAGGGCTACGGTCAATGCTATTTGACCGGTTTTAAGACAGCTTCGGGAGATATTTTAGTGACCATGGATGGAGACAATTCTTATCCGGTTAAAGAAATAAGGAAGTTGATTGATGTTTTAATAAAGAAAGAACTAGATTTTGTCTCTGGTTGTCGTTTCCCCCTGAAGAATAAACAGGCCATGGCCGTTTTGAATAAATGGGGCAATTATCTGTTGACTTTGGTTTTCATCGTCCTGATTCTAAAAAAGATTAGGGACTCTCAGTCGGGTATGTGGGTTTTCAAAAGAACGATTTTAGCCAGAATGAACTTGAAAAGTAAGGGAATGCCTCTTTCCGAAGAAATAAAAATGGAAGCGGTTTTAAATAAAGGTGTTAAATTCAAAGAAGTGCCGATTAGTTACGCTGAAAGGGCCGGCCGAGTAAAGCTGAGGAAATTTAGAGACGGCTTGATTAATTTATTTTTCTTATTTAAAAAAAGAATAGAATTGATGTTCAAATGAATATAAAGAAATTCATTTATCAAAAATCAAAAATATTTAATTTAGGGCAAATCTTTGGGAGCTATGCTTGGCAGCCATTTTTTTTATTAATCCATTTAACCCTGGAGTGTAATTGTCATTGTCAATACTGTTATCAAAGAGACAACCCCTTTTATCAGAAACGAAATGGCTTTATTAAACCAGCTGATTTAGAGAAGGTTTTAGCGGAGATTAAAAGCTCTTTTTTAATTAAGCCCAAGCTTCATTTTTTTGGCGGCGAGCCCCTGGTCAATCCTTATTTTGGTCAATTGCTTGACCTGGCTGATAAATACCGAATGGAAACTTCACTGACCACTAATGGCGTCTTGCTTGACCGATATTTAGACCGGATTTTAAAGAGTAATCTTAATCAAATGAATTTTTCCATAGACGGCCTTGACTCAACTCATGACCAAATTAGAGGCATTAAGGGGTCTTTTAAAAAAGTGATGGATAATATCAGAAAGTTGAGGGGAAAGGAAGACCCGAGGAAAAAAATAATTAATGTCAATTGTTTAATTCTGCCGGATAATCATAAGCGCTTGGTTGACTTAGCCCTCTATTTTAAAGATAATGGGGTGGATATAGATGCCTTGGCCTTCCAACATATTTATTTTAACCGGGCTGAAGACAGGCCGGCCGTTGATTTGACCATCTTAAAATCACAGATAGATAAATTAAATAATTTAAGGACAAAATTCGATATTTTAATCATTCCCAAAATCAGATTCGAGGACTTGGCCAGTTATTATTTATTAGAAAAAAAGGCCAAATTTAAGAATAATTGTAACATCCCCTGGCTTGGTTTAAATATCTTGCCTGATTTAGAGGTAACTCCCGGAGGAGGCGTTTTGGGTTGTAACCGGATTGTCGGCGATTTAAGGAAACAAACCCTTAAGGAGATCTGGAACGGGCCATTAATGAGGCGATTCCGAAAAAATATCATTAAAAAGGGCTTGCCTCGGATTTGTTTTCGTTGTTGCCATCGACAATATTATTAAGTAGATAATATGGCTAAAAAAAATGCTTTTGATAAAAGTTCCCCGGCTCCTGAGAATAAGAATAAAAAGACGCTTTTAGTTCTGACTGGTTTTTCCTGTAATAATAATTGCATTGTTTGTTCAGTTAGAACTAAGGAGGCCTCCTATCCGGATAGAAGTTATCAGGAAATAGCCGCCGAAATGGAAGAAAAAAGGCAGGAGGGCTTTGAGAGTATTGAATTTACCGGTGGCGAGCCGAGTATTCGTAAGGACATTATTCAGTTGGTTTCTCGGGCTAAGGAATTAGGTTATCAGCAGATCGGCTTTAGCACTAATGGACGCCTTTTCAGTTATCCGGAATTTTGTCAAAAGATTGTTCGGGCCGGTTTAAACAGAGTTACTTTTTCTTTACTTAGCCACCAAGCGGAAATTCATAACGCCATCACCCGAACGCCGGAATCTTTCAGTGAAATTATGGCCGGCCTAAAAAATGCCCAAAAATTTCCCGATGTTCACCTTAATGTCAGCTCAGTCATTTCTCGACTCAATTTTCGTAATTTAAGGAAATTCGGTGAATTCATTTCTTCTCTGGGAATTAACCACTGGTATCTTTTAGATTTAATTCCGGACGGCAACGCCCAAATTCATTACCCGAACTTAGTGGTTGGCTTAAATGCCTTGGCCAAGGAACTAAATGGCCTTTCAGAGATAGCCGGTGATTTTGTAGAGTTCGGTTTTTTTGATTTCCCTTTCTGTCTTTTCAAGCCCGAATTAAGAAAGAAAAAAAATGTTTGTTTCGTCAATGCCAAGATGAGGATGGAGATTACCCAACAAGTCGGCTATAATCCCCAAAGAATCAGTTTGGATAACCAAGGAGTATATTCCGATGTTTATCGGGTGAATATTGATATTTGTAAAAAGTGTAAGTTTTATCGGGAGTGTGGCGGACTTTGGAAGGTCTATTTAGATTTATACGGCTCTCAAGAACTAATTAATCTGGCCCAAAAAAACAGCTGTCTATAATTTTAAGTGAAGTACAAGGTCCGACCTTTTGAAGTCGGACCTCAAAAGGTCGGACCTTGAAGGTATGACTAAAGATAAACTTGAAAAAAAAGTATCCTTTCGAGCTAAAAAGCAGACCGGCAAGATAGAAAGTTTAATAATTTTTAAATGTAATTGCCACTGTATTATGTGCTCAACCGGTTTGCAGATTGAGAGAGGTATTGATAGTACTGATTACCATACAATCAGGCCTTTTGATGAGGTCATTAAAGATATCGACAAGGCAAGACAAATGAATGCCCAGGCCTTCGCTTTTTCCGGTGGCGAGCCGACTTTACGTAAGGATTTGCCCAAGTTGGCCAGATATGCCAAATCAGTCGGCTTGCCTCATATTGAGGTCCAGTCCAACGGGCGAATGTATTTCTATAAAAAATATTGCCGGAAATTAATCAATAGCGGGGTGAATGAATTCGTTATCTCTTTTCATTCCCATATAGAAAAAGTTCACGACAAGATAATGGGCGTGCCCGGCACCTATCAGCAGGTTATCCAGGGGATAAAAAATCTTAATCAATTAGGTCAGCCGGTTAAAATTAATATTGTCCTGATTAAATTAAATTACGCTCATTTAGAAGAATTCATTAAGTTTTTATTGAACTTTGAAATTAAAGAGATTCGTTTTGATATGGCTATGATTGAGGGAAACACCCTGAAAAACCCCAAAGCAATTATTGCCAAAATGAGCTTAGTCGGTCCTCATATTTGTCGGGCGATTGATTTAGCCAAAGATAAAATGGGTTGTTATGTTTATAATATGGTTCCCTGCTTATTGCCCGGTCACGAAGAATACATTAATGATTTGGGGCAATTAGATACTATTTTAGTCGGGCCGGAATTTGAAACTTCTCTTGATACGGCCAGGAAAGGCAGAAGAGTTAAAGCCGAAGTTTGCCGGCAATGTAAATATAACAATATCTGTAACGGCATTTGGAAAAATTATGCCCAAGTTTTTGGCTTTGGCGAACTAAAGCCAGTTAAATAATATTTGTCTATATGCATCAGTCGCTTATTCTTGTTTTGCATAATGTCGGCTGTAAAAACCGCTGTGTTTTCTGTAATAAGGTCAAAAAGTATGCTCCGAAAGAAACGGCTGACCAAATTGCCGCCAAAGAGTTGAGAAAATTAGCTTACCTGAAAAGGAATAGAGGAATTAATCAAATAATAATTTCCGGCAACGACCCTATGGAATACTATAATTTTCTTGGTTTTCTGAAGAAAATCAAACGGAAGACCCAGCTCGGTATTTTTTTACAAAGTCATTGCCTTGATTTTGAGGACCTTGATTATTTAAAAACGGTTTTAGACATAGGGAACATTGAGTCAATTCAAATACCTGTTTATGGACACAAAGCGGAGATTCACGATGCTATTACTCAAAATAAAGGAAGTTTTAAATCAGTGATTAAAGCCCTTAATAACTTTAAAAAATTAAATTTTAATAATATTCAATTGCATACTCTCTTTTTGAAGCAAAACCAAAGACATTTTTTAAAATTAATTTCATTTTTATTAAGCTTTGGTTGTAAAATAGATGCTTCTTTGCCGGCTATTCCCAGCTTTAAAGGGAGATACAGAAAAAGATATTTAGACAATATTCCTGATTTAAATAAGCTGTCGGCCGGTTTTAGAAAAATTAAAGAAAAATTTAAAAACGATTTAGACAGAATTTTTCTTCACGATATCCCTTTCTGCCTGGCCCCTCTTAAGCCGACTAACCTTAATTTCAGAAGCCAATACGCTTATAAGGGATATGAGCATTTCAAGAAAAGAAAAATTGACACAGTCGTTGTTGACGGAGAGGTCATCCCCAGATATCGGCTTTTGTTTAAAGACGAAAAATGCCAAAAATGCGTTTTAGACAACATGTGTTCGGGCATCACCGAACCCTATATTGATTTAGGCCTGTTCAAAGCAAAGCCATTGGCTAATTGTCCGAAATAACTATCATGGATTTAAACGTTTGGGATAAATGTAACAATCGATGTCTGATGTGCACTAATCCCGACTGGCCTTGGCCAGCCTGGGACGGTAGTTGTGATTATAGTTATCCGGCTATTATTAAAAGATTAGAAAAGGCGAAAGAGGAAATTAAATTGGATGACTCTATTTATTTAACCGGCGGCGAACCGACTCTTCACCCTCGTTTTTTGGGTATTTTGGAATATGTCAGCCGGCATTTTCCTGAACAAAGAGTAAAATTACTGACTAACGGCCGTAAATTTTTCTATAAAGATTTTGCTCAGAAGGTTTTAGCGACTAATAACAACTTTGATATTTGCGTCTCTATTTACGGGCCCAATGTTAAGATTCATGATGCTATTACCAGGTCAGGGGGTAGTTTTGAGCAGACGACTAAAGGCCTGGAAAATTTACTGGCTTATAAAAAAGGGGGACATATTTTTGATATCAGATTTGTTATCAGTCAGCTTTCCTATAAACATATCAATCAATTTCTGAAAATGGTTAAACAGAGATTTCCTTTAATTGACAGAGTCATCCTGATTTTTTGGGAGGCAGAAGCCCAAGCGGTCAAGAATTTAGAAGCGGTTAAAGTTGACTATAGTCAAGTCAGGCCCTATCTGGAGAAAAGCTATCCTTTATTAAAAGGGATTAAAGAAATTAGATTCTATCATTTCCCTTTATGTACTTTGTCAGAAAAGTTTTGGCCCTATCTCTGGCGAACTCTACCAGACAAGGAGGTGGATTTTGTCAAAGCTTGCCAGGAATGTAATTATAAGAAGCACTGTTTGGGTATTCATAAAGGTTATCTAGAGTATATCGGGGCTAAAGAATTTACTCCCGTAAAGAAACATCTAGAGGTAGAAAAAACCGGAGATACTTATAGACCGATAGGAAGAGTTGGAAGAGTAGGTAGATAGCAATATTTAAAAATAAGTGGATAACTATATTTTGAGCTAATTTTCAAAATATGCTATTATATAAATAAGTTATAATAATAAAGGAGATAATTCTATGAGAAAGATATGTAATTTCGTTATCAAAATGACTATTTACGGTCTGGTTTTCCTGATACCTTTGTTTTGGCTGACTTGGACGGTTGAATCTTTTGAGTTTAACAAACAGTATTTACTCTTTTTCTTGGTCGGCTTGGCTCTCTTGGCTTGGTTAACCAAAATGATTGTTGTTCAGAAACGATTTACTCTTTATCGGACTCCTTTGGATTTATGGATTTTGATTTTTATGGTTATCGTCGTTCTATCCAGTTTCTTTTCGGTGGATAAAATTTCTTCCTGGCTGGGTTTCTACGGGCGCTTTACCGATTCAACGATTGGTCTATTAGCTTTAGGAGTATTATATTTCGTGGTGGTCAACAATCTGAAAACTCGGAGTGATTCAAAGACGTCCTTCTCGAATAATTATAACGATAGTCAGATAGGATTAATTCCTAAGGAAGGACAGACCGAAGTTAATCAGATAGAAAAGATTAGTCAATTTCCGATTAAAAAAGGAATTTTATCCCGGGATAAAATTTTAAGAATGTTTTTAATCTCGATTTGGTTGGTGGTCATCATTAGCTATCTTTCTATTTTCGGATTTTGGGCTAAAATTCCCGGTTTGCCCTCAGTAATGACATTTCAATCTTTCAATCCGGTCAACGGTTCTCTCCAGGGACTAAGTATTTTTTTAGTAGCCGTGATTAGCTTATTAGTCGGAATAATCTTACAACAGATAAAAAAGAAACCAGAACGAAAAATATTCCTGATTAATCGCTATCTCTTACTTGGCTTAGCCGTTCTTTTATTGGTCTGGATTAGTTTTCGGGCCGCTTGGCTGACTTTAGCAGCCGTCATGTTTATTATATTAGTTACCGCTATCTGGACGCGTTTATTCAGAAAAAGAGTTAACTTGCTCATTCTGCCGATATTCTTACTGTTGATTTCCTTAGCTGGTTTGACCGGCTTTGTAGATAAGGCCAAAAATTTCACCGGTTCCGATTTTATCAAAACGCCGTTGCCCCAGGAGGTTATTTTGGATTACCAAACAGCCGGGCAGATAAGCTGGCAAACTCTCAAAAGCTATCCGATTTTAGGTTCCGGACCGGGCACTTTTTTGACCGATTTCACTAAATTCAAGCCGGTTCAATTTAACGAGAATAGATTTTGGAACGTCCGTTTTGACAAAGCGCCAAGCTATTTAATGGAACTAGTTGGGACAATCGGTGCTTTTGGTGTATTTTCTTATTTAATCGTTGTCGGCATCTTTAGTTTAATTATCTTCATCTTTTTGAAGCGAGTTTCTAAAGAGACAATTTTGTCAGCCGATAAGGCAGTGATTATTTTATCTCTATTTTTCTTTTGGTTAACCCTATTGATCGGTCAGTTTGTTTATCTTAACAATACGGTTTTGGCTTTCTGTTTTTGGTTTTTTATGGCTTTGACTATTGCTCTTTGGCAATCAGCCCAAAGCAATTATAAGAGAATTAATTTTTCTTTTGAGAAGCTGCCTGAAGTTGGTCTAATCATGAATGTTATTTTATTGATTGTTGTTTTTGTCTTCTTCGGCTTGTTTTATTTGGGAGGTCGGCTTTATTGGGCTGATGTTAAGTTTAATCAAGGGACGGCTGACAATGAGCAATTAGTCCAAAATTCGGAGCAGGCGGTTAATCTGAATGAGTATCGCGAAAATTATCGTCGCAGCTTGTCGCAGACTTATTTAATCAGCGCTTGGGCCGAAGCCAATAAATCGGAAGAAGAACAAAATGCCCAGCTTCTCCAGGCCTATGCCACCGGAGCTATCCAGCAAGCCAGGATGGCTACCTCGCTTAGTCCTAATTCGGTAATGGCCTGGCAGAACTTAGCCGCTGTTTATCGCGATAGCCGTGGTTTGGTTGGCGGAACTTTGCCCTTTGCCATAGATACTTTTAATCAGGCCTTGGAATTAGAACCGACCAATCCGTTTTTCTATCGGGAGCTTTGTCGAATAAATTTGATTAGCGAAGAAAAAGATTGGGACAAGACGATTGATTATTGCCAGAAAGCCATTGATTTGAAATCAGATTATTTGGACGCTCATATTCAATTAGCTTTGGTTTATGAACAAAAAGGGGATTTAGAAGAAGCGCGTAATCGTTTAACCGGCGCGCTGGATAAATTAAGAGGAGTTAGTTTTCAAAGGGGTTCTGAATTAGCCGGGGCGGCCTCCGAAATATATTTCCAGCTCGGTCGAGTTTATTTCAACCTTAACCAGCTTGACCAAGCCATTAATATGTTTGAGCAATCGGTTATTGTTATGCCCGAATATGCTAATGCCCGTTATGCTTTAGCTTTATCTTATCAGACAAAAGGGCGTTTGGGCGATGCCTTGACCCAATTCCAGATTGTTGACCAGTTAGTGCCCGGTAATGAAGATGTCCGGGGGAGAATTCAGCAGTTGCGGGAACAGACCCAACCACAAACGCCAGCCGAACAAACGCCGACTGAAGGAGAATAAAATATAAAAGGCATGCCTCGGGATTCTGCTAAGGGCAACCTTTACAGCGCTCGGGGCGAAACCCGGGGCGTCCCTTTTAAACCCGGGGCGTCCCTTTTTACTACACCCTTTTAAACCCGGGGCGTCCCTTTTTACTACACCCTTTTGCAAAAGGGTGTAGTAAAAAGGGACGCCCCGCTAACGGGCGGCTCTTTAGACACTCTTGACACTTTTTAGAATTTGTTTATACTGATGAGTAACCATCAACTAATAGTTTTCTGATATCATAATTACTCATTGTTGACAAAAATTTTCTTAAATAAATAAAGACCCTTCTAAAGGAGAAAAGGGAAGGGTTTGTTTTTATGTCTCAAAAAGCCCGCTCCCGGCCCCGGAATAAATTTGAGGCTGGACAACTAAATTTCGAGTTGCCTGATTTAATTGAAATTCAAAAAAAATCCTACCAGTGGTTTTGGGAAAAAGGTTTACGAGAACTTTTTGATGAGATTTCACCGATTACTCCCTGGGGGAATAAGGACTTAGAACTTTATTTTTTAGATTATTACTTGGACGAGCCAAAGTATAGTGAGCTCGAAGCCAAAGCTCATAATGTTTCCTATGAGGCGCCTTTGCATTGTCAGGTCAAATTAGTTAATAAAAAAACCAAAGAAGAGGCGGAACAAGATATTTTCTTGGGCGATTTTCCTCTGATGACCCAACGGGGTACTTTTGTTGTTAATGCCGTTGAACGAGTAGTTATTTCTCAATTGATTAGGTCATCAGGGGTATTTTTTACGGCTCAATTTTCGAGAGGCCAACAGCTTTTTGGGGCCAAAATTATTCCTAATCGTGGCGCTTGGTTAGAATTTGAAACCGATTCTGAAAAGGTGATTGGAGTCAAAATCGACCGCAAAAGAAAAGTGCCGGTCACGGCTCTTTTACGGGCCTTGGCTGCTTTAGAAGAGCCGACTAGACCTGATTTAACTGACGAGCAAATCAAGAATTTATTTGACCAAGCCAACACGGGTCAAATTGACTATTTGGAAGCTACTTTTAAGAAAGACCCTTCTCGGACAATCGGCGAGGCCTTTGTTGAAATTTATAAACGGATTCGACCTGGTGATTTAGCTACTGAAGATAATGCCCGTTCTTTTATTGAGGCAATGCTTTCTTTTGAACGTTATGATTTAGGCGAAGTTGGCCGTTGGAAAATGGAGCAGCGTTTGGCCGAAATAAAAGGCGGAAAACCAAAGCATAAGAATTCCGCCAGAGGGGGGCCCGCTTTTGGCGAAAAATTGAAGAAGAAGCCAGAGTCAATAGTTAAAAAAGAGAGGGTATTACATTTTGAAGATTTAGTCGCTATTATCAAAGAGATTGTTCGGCTGAATAATACTCCTCTGGCCAGGCCGGATGACATTGACCATTTAGGCAATCGTCGGGTGAGAACCCTGGGCGAGTTACTCCAGAATAGATTAAGAGTTGGTTTGGCTCGGACAGAAAGAATTATTCGCGACCGGATGTCTACTTTGGAGTTAGTTGGCTTAGTGCCCGGTCAATTAATTAACGCCCGGCCTTTCATGGCCTCCATTAGAGAATTCTTCACTTCTTCCCAGCTCTCTCAATTTATGGACCAAATTAATCCCTTGGCCGAATTAGAGCACAAGCGTCGTCTGTCAGCTATGGGGCCGGGCGGCTTGACCCGGGAACGGGCCGGTTTTGAAGTACGCGATGTCCATTCCAGTCACTACGGCCGCATTTGTCCGATTGAGACGCCCGAAGGTCCTAATATTGGTTTGGTCGGCCACCTAGCCAGTTGCGCCCGATTAAATGATTATGGATTTATGGAAACGCCTTATCGCCGGGTCAAAAAGGGTCGGCTGACTAATGAAATTGTTTATCTTAATGCCTCCGAAGAAGAAAAGTACAATATTGCTCATGCCAGTGTGGCCATTGATAAAAAAGGTTATCTTTTAGACAAGGAGGTGGAAGCCAGAATTCAGAGTCAGCCCGGCTCAATCGAACGTTCCAAGGTTGATTTTATTGACGTCTTGCCTCAGCAGCCAATCAGTATCGCTACTTCTTTAATTCCTTTCTTGGAACACGATGACAGCAACCGGGCTTTGATGGGTTCAAATATGCAACGTCAGGCCGTAGCCTGCATTAAGCCGAAAGCCCCCTTGGTCGGAACCGGTATTGAAGAAAAAGCAGCCCAGGATTCAGGCCAGTTAGTTATTGCTCAGGAGGATGGTCGGGTCAAAGAGGTTGATGCTAACCATATTGTCATTCTGAGTCGAGCAAAACGAGGCGAAGAACCCCAAGCGAATATTACAGAGCTTTTTGGGCAAAGCCCCTCCTCAAGCAGGACAAACAAATCTCGGGGTGACAAGGATAGACGGAAGGTCTATCCGCTCCGTTCTTTTGTTCGGACTAATCAATATACTTGTATCTCTCAACATCCCTTAGCTAAAAAAGGTCAGTCAGTCAAAAAGGGGGATGTCTTGGCTGATGGAGCGGCTACTGAACAAGGGAAATTAGCTTTAGGCCAGAATCTCTTGGTTGCTTTTATGTCTTGGCGAGGTAATAACTTTGAAGATGCCATTATTCTTTCAGAAAGATTAGTCAAGAAGGACCTTTTTACTTCTATCCATATTGAGAGTTTTACCTGCGACGTTCGGGAGACCAAGTTGGGACCGGAAGTAACTACGCCGGATATTCCTAATGTCGGTGAAGAACGTCTTAAAGATTTAGATGAAGAGGGGATTGTTCGGATTGGCGCCGAAGTTGGTCCCAATGACATTTTAGTCGGTAAAATTTCTCCTAAGGGAGAAACAGATTTGACCTCCGAGGAAAGGTTGCTCCAGGCCATTTTTGGCGAGAAAGCCCGTGATGTTAAGGACACTTCCTTGAGAATGTCTCATGGTAAGCGCGGCCGGGTGGTCGGTATTCAAATATTTTCTCGGGACAAAGGCGATAAACTGCTCACCGGCGTAATTAAAAGCATTCAGGTGGAGGTGGCTCAATTGCGTAAAGTTTCAGTAGGTGACAAGCTGGCTGGTCGGCACGGCAATAAGGGAGTTATTTCCAGAATTCTGCCCGAAGAGGACATGCCTTATTTGGCTAACGGTCAGCCGGTTGATATTATTCTTAATCCGTTGGGAGTAGCCTCCCGAATGAACATCGGCCAGATTTTGGAAACTCATTTAGGTTGGGCCGCTCACAGCTTGGGCGAAAAAATGATTAGCCCGGCTTTGGCCGGTCTTAACGAAGAAGAAATTAAGGAGGAATTGAGGAGAGCCGGTTTGCCCGAAAATGGCCAAGTTATTTTGTATGATGGTCGCAGTGGCGAACCTTTTGAGCACCCGATTACCGTCGGCTATATTTATATGATGAAATTGCTCCACTTGGTTGAGGATAAGATTCACATGCGTTCAGTCGGGCCTTACTCGCTGATTACCCAGCAGCCTTTAGGGGGCAAAGCTCAATTTGGCGGTCAGCGTTTTGGCGAAATGGAAGTTTGGGCCTTGGAAGGATATGGAGCCGCCCATACTCTTCAGGAAATGCTGACCATTAAATCAGATGATATTACCGGCCGGGCTAATGCTTATGACGCTATTATTCGGGGCAAGCCCATTCAGGCGCCCAATGTCCCGGCCTCCTTTAATGTTTTGCTTAATGAACTCAAAGCCCTCGGCTTGAGCGTGGAATTAGTCGAAAAGTAATCTCTGAGCGATGATCCGGATGTCACTCCGGGTCACTCACTCCGGGGCGTCCCTTTTTATGACACCCTTTTCAAAAAGGGTGTCATAAAAAGGGACGCCCCGGAGTGAAGGGACGCCCCGCTAACCCGCTAACGTCCGAGATTCCGCGCTCTCTGTGTGGTCGAGGGGGCGACCCTTTAAAGAATGTAGCAAAAAGGGACGCCCGAGACTACTCTTAATTTATTTTGTCTATGTCCATTAAAGTATCAGATTTTAAATCAATTATCCTCAAGCTGGCTTCGCCGGAGGAAATTTTGAATTGGTCGCATGGCGAAGTAACCAAGCCGGAGACGATTAATTACCGAACTCAGCGGGCCGAAAAGGACGGTTTATTTTGTCAGAAGATTTTTGGTCCGGAGAAGGACTGGGAATGCGCTTGCGGCAAGTACAGGCGTATCCGCTATAAGGGCGTTGTCTGCGATAAGTGCGGTGTGGAAGTGACCCGAGCGGCCGTTCGCCGGGAAAGAATGGGTCATATTTCCTTGGCTGTTCCTGTTTCCCATATTTGGTTTCTGCGTGGCGTTCCTTCAAAAATGGGTCTGGTCTTAGACCGGTCCATTCAGGATTTGGAAAAAATTATTTACTTTGCCGGCTATATCATTACCAAAATCAACGAGGAAGAGAGAAGTAAGGTCATTGAGGCGATTAAAAAAGAGTATAAGAAAAAACTAAAAACTAAAAACGAAAAGGGGAAATCATTAACTGTCGCTGAAAAAATATCCCTAAAAGAACAGCGCGACCGAGCCATTCGAGGAGTCAGAGGATTTTACTTATACGAGATACTTTCAGAAATAGAGTATCGGGATTTGAGTTTGAAATACGGACAGGTTTTTGAAGCCGGGACCGGAGCAGAAACCTTGAGGAGGATTTTTGAGGAGGTTAATTTGGAGGCCTTAGTTAAACAACTAAGCGACCAAGCCAAAAAAGCGGGGCCAGTTTTGAAAAAGAAAATTTTTAAGCGGTTGCGTTTAATCGAGGGATTAATCAGGGCCAAAATTAGACCGGAATGGATGTTTTTGACTGCTCTGCCGGTTTTGCCGCCTGATTTGCGGCCGATGGTTCAATTGGATGGCGGTCGTTATGCCACTTCTGATGTCAATGATTTATATCGCCGAGTAATTAACCGGAATAACCGGCTTAAGCGGCTTTTGGAATTAAAAGCGCCGGAAGTTATCTGTCGTAACGAAAAAAGAATGCTTCAGGAAGCGGTTGATGCTTTGATTGACAACGGCAGTCGACGCGGCCAGGTGATGGTCGCTGCCTCAACCGGTCAGAAAAGAGTCCTCAAATCTTTGGCTGATATGCTCAAAGGGAAACAGGGCCGCTTTAGACAGAATCTTTTGGGTAAGCGGGTGGATTATTCCGGCCGTTCGGTTATTGTCGTTGGTCCGGAATTAAAACTTCATCAGTGCGGCTTGCCCAAGCATATGGCCTTGGAACTTTTTAAACCCTTCGTTATTAACAAATTGGTGGAGATTGGTTTAGCTCACAATGTCCGGGGGGCCGGTCGTTTGATTGAAGAGGAGACCGATGAGGTTTGGAGCATTTTGGAGGAAGTTATTCAAAAGCGTTATGTTCTGTTAAACCGGGCGCCGACCCTGCACCGTTTGGGCATTCAGGCCTTTCAGCCGGTTTTAATTGAAGGAAACGCTATTCAAATCCATCCAATTGTCTGTCGGGCTTTTAATGCCGATTTCGACGGCGACCAGATGGCTGTCCATTTGCCTTTGAGTAAAAACGCCCAAGTCGAAGCCAAAAAGATAATGCTTTCGGCGGACAATCTGCTTAAGCCGGCTACCGGCGAGCCGGTGGCCATTCCCACTCAAGATATGGTCCTCGGATGTTATTGGATGACCAAAATTGAAGAAGGGCTTAGAGGCGAAGGAAAGATATTCGCCAATTCCGAAGAAGCTCTTTTAGCTAAACATTTTAATCAGGTACATCTGAAGGCTAAAGTAAAAATAAGATTAGCTGATAGTAATGAATTGGTTGAAACTTCGGTCGGCCGGATTATCTTTAACGAACCCTTGCCTCCGGAAACGGGCTTTATCAATAAGACAATGAACTCTCGGGAATTGCGCAAATTGGTTTCTCAATTAATTGACCAGTGTGGCATTAAAAAAACAGCTTTAGTTTTAGACAGGATTAAGAGAATGGGATTTAAATATGCTTCCGATTCAGGCATCAGTTGGGGGATGAACGATTTACAGATTCCGGCCGAGAAAAAAAACTGGCTTAAGAAAGCCATCAATCAGGTGGACTTAATCAGGAAGCAATACGAGGAAGGTTTGCTGACTGATTTGGAAAGAAAATCGCGGATTATTGAAACTTGGCTTAATCTGACCGAGAAAATAGCTCAGCGGAGCAGAGAAGTCTTGGATAAAAAAGGTTCTATTTTTAATATTTTTGATTCCGGTTCACGAGGTTCTTGGGGTGCCCTGACTCAGATGACCGGTATGAAGGGATTGGTCGTTAATCCGGCCGGCGAGACCATTGAACTGCCGATTAAAAATTCCTACAAGGAGGGTTTTAACGTTCTGGAATATTTTATTTCTACTCACGGCGGCCGGAAAGGAATGGCCGATACCGCTCTCAAAACGGCCACGGCTGGCTATTTGACCCGACGCTTGATTGACGTTTGTCAGGAGATAGTTGTCCGTCACGATGATTGCGGCGATAACAAAGGAATTTATATTTATCGAGCAGACGAAAAGGATATGGGTAATTCTCTGGCTTCTCGAATTGTCGGCCGAGTGTCTTTAGAGACTATTAAATCTTCCCCGAGCGAAGCGAAGCGAGTCGAGGGGGCTAAAAGGAACAAACCTTCGACTCGCTCCGCTCGCTCAGGCAGTAAAAAAGAAGAAATCCTGGTTAGAAAAGGACAATTAATTGATAAGGAAACCGCTCAAAGAATAGACGAGGCCGGCCTTGATAAGATTAGAGTCAGGTCGGTCATCTCTTGTCAGGCAACTGACGGTATTTGCCAAAAATGTTACGGCTATGATTTAGGCAGAAATGAGTTGGTCAAGTTAGGCGAGGCGGTTGGTATTGTTACCGCTCAGGCCATTGGCGAGCCGGGCACCCAATTGACCTTGCGCACCTTCCATACTGGCGGCGTGGCTGGCGGTCAGGATATTACCCAGGGATTACCCAGGGTAGAGGAAATTTTTGAAGTTAGACCGCCTAAAGGAAGGGCCGTTATTTCAGAAGTTGATGGTCGGGTTAAAAAAGTAGTCAAAAAAGGCAGACAGACTACTGTTCAGATAGAGCCCTCAGAAGATAAGAAAAAGCCTGCCAAGGACAGGTCTTCACTAAAGGGCGGACAGGCTGCCTCTGGCGGAAAATTATTGGAATATAGTGTGCCGGCCGGTCTGGCTCTTTGGGTTGGCCAAGGTGAATTAGTCGCCACCGGTCAGCAGCTAACCGAAGGACATGTTGATTTAAGGGAATTATACAAAGTAGCTGACCAGGAAGCTGTCCAACGTTATATCGTCAAAGAGGTCCAACAGATTTATACTTTTGCCGGCGAAAATATTGATGACAAGCATATCGAGATGATTGTTCGTCAAATGTTTTCCAGAATCAGGGTAAAAGACCCCGGCTCAACTAATTTTTTGTCTGACCAGGTAGTCGAGAAAGGGCAATTCCAGCTAGCCAATGCTAATTTGACTAAGAAGGGTAAGCCGGCTACCGGTCAATCTTTACTTTTAGGAATTACTAAAGTTTCTTTAACTACCGATAGTTTCCTTTCAGCGGCTTCTTTCCAAGAGACGGCCCGCGTTCTGATTGACGCCAGTATTCAAGGCAAAGAGGATAAGCTGCGGGGATTGAAAGAAAATGTAATTATTGGTAAACTAATACCAGCTGGCACCGGTTTCCAGAAGTAGCTTTTGCCGGCATCATTCTGTATCTTAGTATTCGAGGGTATTCTTTTTCGCTAGAAGAGTTGCCATTGAGGGTTACGCTTTTTGTCTAAGGGCGTACACCTCTAATAAGACATTCTTTAAAGGGTCGTCTTTTTGGACACATCCTCGCTTCGCGAGGGCGTGATCCAAAAGGGCAACCCTTAATAGACATAGAGGGTTGGTCCTCTCGACCGTGTCCTTTGCTTCGCAGAGGGCGTGGAATCTCGAGGGCAACCCTCTAGATCTGTGGCTAAAAAGCGTCTCAAAAAGTCAGCCAGAGGTAGATCTGCCTTTGGCGGAAAAGCCAAGAGAATTAAAGCCAAACCATCTCTTCATTCTGAAACTAAGAAGAGTATCTTGGCGATAATTTGTTTTGCCTTAGCTCTGCTTAGCCTACTAAGTTTTCTTAATCTGGCCGGGCAATTTGGAGGTTATTTTTCTCAAATCAGTCAGTTGCTTTTTGGTCGGGGTTTTTTCTTGGTCTCTGTTGTTTTTGTCTTAGTCGGTTTGGCTATTTTAATTCCTCAGTTAAACACGGCCAGTAAACAAAAGCCTGTTTATCGGGCGGTTTTTGTAGGGGCCTTTCTCTTTCTTTTGAGTGTTTTAGGCATTTTCCATATTTTGCTTAATCAGGCAGCGCCGCTTAAGGCCGGCGGTTACCTTGGTCTGGTTTTCGGTTATCCTTTGTTTAAATTTTTAGGCTTTTGGGCCGCTTTGGTCGTCCTTTTGGCCCTTTTGGCTATTTCTGTTTTAATCACTTTTAATTTACCTTTAAAAATTCCTTTCAGCCGGCCAATTGAAGAAGGAAAGGGTAAAGCCGATTTTACCAAAGATAAAGAACTTTTTCCGTTAGTCGCTGAAAAAACAGCCAAAGGTGGACTTTGGCGCAGATTGAGAGAAAAAGTCAGGGAGGGCAAAGGAATGAAGGAAGAAAAATTGACCAGGCTAGAGCAGGTGAGTGACCAACTGGCCAAGGAAACTCTGCCGGTCGCTGCTTCGACTGGTTCAAGATTGACTAAAAGGGGCGTTAGTCAACCAACGGCTGATGGATTCGACAAACTCACCACAGGTTTTAAATTGCCCTCGCTTGAATTTTTAGAAAAAGATAAAGGTCAGCCGACCAGCGGCGATATTAAGGCTAATATTAACATTATTAAGCGAACTTTGGAGAATTTTGGCATTGAAGTAGAAATGGCTGAAGTTAATGTTGGCCCGACCGTTACCCAATACACCTTAAGACCGGCTCAAGGGGTCAAACTTTCCCGGATTACCGCTCTGCAAAATGATTTAGCTTTAGCTTTAGCCGCTCATCCTTTGCGGATAGAAGCGCCTATCCCCGGTCGTTCTTTAATCGGTATTGAGATTCCCAATCGTTCAGTTGTTTTAGTCCGCCTGCGTTCTCTTTTAGAAAGACCCGCTTTTGAAGAAGCACCCTCTTTTTTGACTTTTAGTTTAGGTCGCGATGTGGCCGGTAATCCGATGTTCGCCGATTTAGCCCAAATGCCCCATTTATTGGTCGCCGGGGCGACCGGGACCGGCAAAACAATTGCCTTGAATAATTTAATTGTCAGTCTGCTTTATCGTAATTTTCCTCAGACTCTTAAATTTATTATGATTGACCCCAAGAGGGTAGAATTGGTTGCTTACGACGGCATTCCTCATTTACTCACTCCGGTCATTACTCAAGCCGATAAAGCGATTAATGCTATTCGTTGGGCGGTCGGCGAGATGGAACGACGTTTTGAAACACTTCAGGAAGCAGCCCAGCGAGATATTGATGCTTATAACAAGAGTTTGACGGCTGAACAAAAGAGCCAAAAATTACCTTATCTGGCCATTATTATTGATGAATTAGCTGATTTAATGGCCTCTCATGGTCGAGAAGTAGAAGCGGGCATTGTTCGATTAGCTCAGATGGCCCGAGCCGTCGGGATTCATTTAGTTGTTTCCACCCAGCGGCCTTCAGTTGAAGTGATTACCGGTCTGATTAAGGCCAACATTACCTCAAGGATGGCTTTCCAGGTAGCTTCTCAAGTTGATTCGCGAACAGTTTTAGATATGGCCGGAGCAGAAAAATTATTGGGCAATGGCGATATGCTTTTCTTGGCCGGTAATTCAGCTAAGCCGCGCCGTCTTCAGGGAGCTTATTTAAGCGATAAAGAAGTTAAGAAGGTGGCTGATTATTTAAGGAAGGTTAGTTCACCGGAATATAATGAGGAATTGGCCGTTAGTCGAGGAAGTTCAACTGAAAAAGGATTGGGCTTAGGATTAACCGGTTCAGAAACCGATGACGAACTATATGAAGAAGCCAGAAAAGTAATTATTCAGGCTAATAAGGCCTCGGCTTCTTTATTACAGCGGCGATTGCGGATTGGTTATGCCCGAGCTGCTCGTTTGTTAGACCTTTTGGAGGAAGAGGGAGTGGTTGGTCCGGCTGACGGGGCCAAGCCCAGAGAGGTCTTTATTGACGAGGGAGAACAGAGAGAAATATAAGTTAAAAGTTTATGGCTAAACAAAAATCATCCAAAATTACTTCGACGATGTCTGACGAAAAGCATAGAATTCTTGAAGCGACAGTTGATGAAATTAAGGGACGCTTTGGTGAGGGTTCCATTATGAAATTGGGCGAAGTCAAGCAGGTTGATGTTGATGCTATTTCGACCGGTTCTATCTCTTTGGACCTGGCTTTGGGGGTCGGTGGTTTTCCCAAAGGCCGGATTATTGAGGTTTTCGGTTTGGAATCAAGCGGCAAAAGTACTTTGGCTTTGCACGCTATTGCCGAAGTTCAGAAAAGAGGCGGTTTAGCTGCTTTTATTGACGCCGAGCACGCTTTAGACCCGGAATACGCTAAGAAGTTGGGGGTTAAAGTTAATGATTTATTGATTTCCCAGCCCGATACCGGAGAGCAGGCCTTGGAAATTTTGGAGAGCTTAGTCAAGTCCGGGGCGGTTGATTTAGCGGTCGTTGATTCAGTGGCCGCCTTGACGCCGCGGGTGGAAATTGAAGGAGAGATGGGTCAGCAGCATATCGGTTTGCAGGCGCGACTGATGAGCCAAGCGCTTCGTAAATTGACGGCTATTACGGCCAAGAGCGGCACAGCCATTTTATTTATTAATCAAATCAGGATGAAGATAGGGGTGATGTTTGGCAATCCCGAGGATACGCCTGGCGGCAAGGCCTTGAAATTTTATTCTTCAGTCCGGTTGGAATTGCGGCGGTCGGCCCAAATCAAGCAAGGAGACCAGATTATTGGTAATCGGATTAAAGCCAAGGTGGTTAAAAACAAAGTGGCTGCTCCTTTTCGCCAAGCCGAGTTTGATATTTTTTATAACGAGGGTATCTCTCGCTTGGCTGACATTTTGAATACCGGTTTAAAATTTGGGGTAGTTAACCGAGGCGGCGCTTGGTTCAATTATGGTTCTGAAAAACTCGGTCAAGGATTAGAAGCAGCCAAATCTTATCTAAAAGAAAACCCCCGTTTAGTTACGGAGATTATTAAAGGGATAAAAAAGGCGGTTAGAGAACAGAGCTAAATTTGAACTGCGGACTGCGAAACGGTCAACGGGGCGAAACGGTCAACGGGGCGTCCCGCATAACTTTATTTGTTAGTGAAAGACAAGAGGCCCAGCAGACGGGCTTTTTTTATTGCTTTAGCCAACTTCCTTTGGTGTTTAGCGCAGACGCCGGTTCGTTTAAGCGGCAGAATCTTGGCCTGGCCGGAAATAAACCGACGAAGCAAGTCGATATTTTGATAATCAATTTCTTTGATTTTTTGCTGGCAAAAAAAACAGTTCTTGGTCATAAAAGTTCTAGAAAGGGATATCTTTGAGGTCTACTTCTTCTTTCTCATTGGAAGCAGTTTCCTTGGAAGCTGTTTCTTCTTTAATTGATTCCGGAGATTCTTCTCCAATTGGTTCTTCAGCTTCAATAACAGGTATTTCTTCCTGAGAGACGACTGGTTCTTCTTTGGATTCTTTCGGGGTTCTTGCTTGGCCGGCGCCGATGTCTGTTCTCGGCCCCATTTGCATGTTATCAGCCACAATTTCAGTGCGATATCTTTTATTGCCATCTTGGCCTTGCCAGGAACGGGTTTGGATACGTCCCTCAATTAAAACCAATCGGCCCCTGCTTAGATAACGGGAACAAATGTCAGCTAATTTACCAAAGGCGACTACATTATGGAATTCAGTTGCTTCTTGGCGGTTGCCATTTTGGTCAGTCCAGACGCGATTGGTAGCTACGCCAAAGGAAGCGACTGATTGACCCGAAGGCAGGTTTCTTACTTCCGGGTCGCGGGTTAAATTACCAACGACAACTGCTTTATTAAAATTCATAAGTTCAGTGAACAAGGAACAGCGAACAACGAACAATAATTTTGTTCATCATTCATTGTTTTTTATTCATTGATTTAATATTTCATCCAATTTTTTGTCTAATTCTTCTATTTTGACTTTTTCTTGATTGGGAGCAGCCCGCTTTTCATTGGCTTGCTTCGGTCCTTCTCGGCTGGCTAAAGGAATTTCTTTGGCTACCAAAGGCCCTATTTTATCGGCTATTTTTTGGTCAATAACTTCTTCCGCTTTGGTTTTCGGTTGAGGATTAGTGGTGACAAAATGACGGAGAACATCTTTTTCCAGATTTAGTTTTTGGCTAAGTTGATTAATATCCTGACCGGCTAAGAGGAAACTAAAATTAAGATAAAAGGCCTCTCGGTATTTTTTAAGAGGATAGGCTAAATTCTTTTTAAAGATAGAATGATTTTCCCTTTCTGAGAGAGAGCCGCCTTTTTCATTAATCCATTTTTTAATCTTTTGGCTGATTTCTTCTATCCTCGACTGTTCCAAGACAGGAGAAAGCAAGCAAGTTAATTGATATGGTTTGGTTTCTTCAGTCATAATGGTAGCTTAACAAAGAGAGGAAGAATGGTCAAGTAGTCAAGGGACGCCCTTTTAAGGGACGCCCTTAAAAGGGCGTCCCTTAAAACCTTAGATTTTGAACTCAATAACGTCGCCGTCTTGGACAATATATTCTTTGCCTTCGGTGCGCACCAGGCCTCTTTCGCGGGCGCTTGCCCAGCTATCAGCTTCAACTAATTTTTGCCAGTTAATCACTTCGGCCCGGATAAATTTTTCCTCAAAGTCGCTGTGGACAACGCCGCCGGCCTGGGGCACGGACAATCCTTTTCTTAGAGTCCAAGCTCTGGTTTCCTGGCCGCCGGTGATAGTATAGAAAGTAATTAAATCCAAGGCCTGATAACAGGTTTTAATTAACTTGTCTAATTGGGAAGAAGGCAGTTCTAGCTCTTGGATTTCCTCGGAGGTTAGCTCTGAAAGCTCGGCTTCTGTTTTGAGGTCAAAGACGGTGGCCTTCGACTCGCTTTGCTCGCTCAGGCCATAATCCTTTTGTTCGTTCAAACCGTAGTCTCTGAGCGAGGCCGTAGGCCGAGTCGAAGGGTCTTGACTGACATTAAAAACATAAATAACTGGTTTAGCGGTTAGCAGCCCTAATTCTTTTATTAAAGATTGATTGACCATTATTTCTGGTTGTCTGATGAGCGTTTTTTCTTGGCTCAGCGCTTCTTTTATTTTGTTCAGTATCGCCAATTCCTCAACTGACTTTTTGTCATCGGACTTGGCTTGTTTTCTGACTTTTTCTAAGTGTTTATCAACCGTTTCCAAATCTTTCATGAGCAGTTCGGTGTTAATTATTTCTATATCGCGTTGAGGGTCGGGCCGTCCTTCAACGTGAGTAATTTTTTCGTTTTTAAAAACTCTGACTACTTGACAAATAGCGTCAACTTCCCGAATCCGGGCTAAAAATTGGTTGCCCAGACCCTCGCCTTGATGAGCTTTTCTGACCAAACCGGCAATATCAACAAATTCAATTACCGTTGGCGTAACTTTCTTTGGTTTGACCACGGCAGCAATTTTTTCTAATCGCTGGTCAGGCACGGCGACCACCCCGATATTAGGGTCAATAGTACAGAAAGGATAATTAGAAATATCCACCGATTGTTTGGTCAGCGCCTTAAAAAGAGTGGATTTGCCGACATTGGGCAAACCGATGATACCAATTGAAAAACTCATACGGCTTTAATTATATCAAAAACAAGGAAAATTAAAAGGACAGGCCTTTCGGCCTATCCCTTTCATTGATTATCCTTCTTTTTGGCCTTTCCCTTTTTTTTATTGCCTCGGTTGTTAAATTCATCCTCAACCTCTGCTACCCGTCCAGCTATTATCTCAGCAGGCCCAAGTATATTAAGCAGAACTTCTTTCATTTCCTCTTTAGAAAGAGTTTCGATATCTTTTAGTTTTTCTTTGCATAATTCACGAATTCGTCTGGCGAATCCGCCCAGAATCGTAGAGTTATTTCTGATAGGGTCAGAGAGAATGCGAGAAATTTGTTCGTCTCTTCTGGCCAATAAGATTACTTCCCTTAGAAAAGCGATTTCTTTCGAGGTGAAATCAACCAACTTTAGTCGTCTTCTCCTATCTTCTATCTTTTTCTTAAGGATTTTTTCCAGCTCTGCTTCCGGCCTAAAAAGCGTTCCCTGAGAAGTCAGAATTTCACCGATTATCCCGCCAAATGCTTTTAGCTTTTGCTCCGCTTTTACTCTTTCTTCTGCTTTTGCTCTGGCTATTGCTCTGGCTATTGCTTGTTCCATCTCCTCTTGAGAGACCATTGTTTGCCTCCTTTCTAAAAATTGTTTAAGAACTATTTTACCGGGAATTATCCTTGGAAACCTCTTTCTACATTCGGATGGCCTCTGAAAAAGTCCTGACCGGTCATTGGTTTTTTGCCGGCTGGTTGGACCATCTCCAAAAACAAAAAACCCTGACCAGTTGGTAGGGTCGCTGCCTGTTCTTGTTTAACCGCCTTGGCTTTTAAAATTTTGACTCTTAATCCATTAAATTCAGTCCAGGCGCCCGGCCAGAGATAGAAAGCTCTTACTTGACGAGCAATTTGCTTGGCGCTTTGTTGCCAGTTAATCTGGCCGTCTCGCTTGGTCAATATTTTGGTATAACTGGCTTGGGACTCATCCTGCGGCCTCGGCTCAATCTCTCCTTGTAAATAATCAGGTAAAATCTCAATTAAAAAAGACGCGGCTAATTGAGCTAATTTTTTTTCTAAAATTTGAGAATCGTCATCAGTCATTATTTCCAACTCTTTTTGGGCGATAATCGGACCGTGGTCTATTTTTTCATCCATCAACATAATAGTCAGACCGGTTTTTTTATCGCCGTTAAGGATAGCTGTTTGGATAGGCGAGGGACCGCGATATCTAGGCAGGAGAGAAGGATGGAGATTAAGGCAGCCAAAGCGGGGAATATCTAGGATGTCTTGAGGAATAATTTTACCATAGGCGGCCAAAACAATCAAATCCGGTTTGGCCATAGATGTCTCTGATTCGGCCTCGATTATTTTTTCCGGCTGACTAAGCGGCAGTTTATATCTAAGGGCAGTTTCTTTTACCGGCGAGGCGGTCAATTCCTGTTTCCGCCCGGCCGGTTTATCCGGAGCGGTAATCACCTTAATAATATTATATTTGTTCTTGATTAAATTTTCCAGAGTAGGCACGGCAAATTGACCAGTGCCAATGAAAATGATTTTGGTCATAGAATTCCAAGGGACGCCCTTTTAAGGACGTCCCTTAAAAGGGCGTCCCTGAAAAGGGCGTCCCTTAAGCTCTTTTGTCAACAATCAAAATACCTTCCAAATGGTCAACTTCGTGTTGAATAACTCGGGCCAATAATCCTTTGGCTTTTATTTTAATTTTTTGACCATTGAAATCAAGGGCCTGGACGGTAATCTTGACGGCTCTCTCAACCGGCACTTCTACGTTAGGCAAACTTAAACATCCTTCAACCATAACATCTTTTTTCCGGGAGATTTTTTTTATCTCCGGATTAATTAAAATTAAGCTCTTTTGCTCCGGCTCCGGCTTGACAACGATTATTCTTAATAATTGGCTGACCTGGGGAGCAGCCAAACCAAGACCGTCTTTAACCTCCATGGTCTCGGTCATATCCAAAGCCAGCCGCTTAATCTCAGCCGTTATTTCCTTGACCTCTTTGGATTTTTGTCTTAGAATCGGATTGTCTTGGCCTGTTTGAATAGGTAAAAGCATATTAGTCCTTTGAAAATAAGTGAGGTGAAGAGATGACTTGGTATTGGTGGATAGCTATCGTTTATGTGATTTTTGCTTTGTTAATTATTATTCTGACAATGATAATAGCTGTCAAGAGTGAACGACAGGACCGCTGGCGGAGAAAACCCGATTATTGGCGCCTCAGCCAGGGAGCTGTCATCTTTGGCCTGACTTGGCTTTATTATCTGGTCATTAAACCATTAATTCAAAGAGTAAAGGAGGGAAAAGGGATGAGAAGACAATTAACGATGCCGCTATATCTCGCTTGGGCGTTTTGCTTCTTTATTAGCGTTCTGTTAGTAATATGGATATGTTATTCGGCGTCTTTGGCGACCGAAGACCTGCGGATCGCTTGGTTAATTTCTTATCTTGCTCTTGGATTCTTTGTAGAGCTTACTCGGTACTGGGATATAAACAGGTTGGTGGAATCCCAAGGGGGTGGCGCGGGACCGCTTGTCGATCTCGCCCAAATGTTTTTATCAGCTATTTGTTGGCCGTTCCTACCGATATTCAGAAGCAGGCGGATACGAAGACATAGTGCCGGAAACGATGTTCATCATCGGCTTGTTATTTTGGGAGGAATCGTTTTGGTCTTTTTATTCGTTGTCTCACTGTTCTGGTTGAAAGGAGAAATGGTTTGGTCCTGGAGAGAATTTTACATTTATCTGTTTGTTGTTTGTGTTCCGGGATTGTATCTGTTGCTGGGACTAGAGTTGGCTATCGACCAATGGCGTCTTAGGCTGAAAGACTGGAACGGAGGAGTGTCATTTTGGGTCAACGTTTTCGAAATCTTCTTGCTAATCATTGTTGGGCCGATTGTAACGCTTTTTGTCCTCATTGCTGAGAGGGCCCTATTTGAATGATTCGGTTAGTTAATTTATTAACCAATAACCAGCCCGCAGAACATTTTTTCTGCGGGTTTTTTATTTAGTTATTCGCCATTCAATATCTGATTCTTGACCGGCAAATTCTTTCCAGTCGCCGTCCGGAATAATAACATACCACCTTCTTCTGGTTTCTGACCAGACCATCGGGTCATCGTGGTAAAAAGGCTTCTTGACTATTTCCTTTGGTTTAAGCCGGTCTAATTCCAGCCATTTTTTAAAGACCGTTTCAATAGCATAATCAAGGTTACGGGATTTAGCCCATTTGGCCACTTTGGTAATAGCTGCTTTAGCCGCTCGGACCGAACCAGCTAGTTCCAAAAGCTGTTTAGCTGGCCGGGTATAGCGGGAATAAATTATTTTTCTTTTTTTGGCATCTTCTTTGATTTCTTCCAAACTTAGGCCCTTACTCTTGAAATAGTGATTGACAATTTTTTGAATAGCTGTTTCATCTTGTTTTCTTTGGGCCGAGCTTCTCCTAGGACGGCCCGGCCGGGAGGCGAGGCGACCTCGTTTTTTGGCTGGTTGTTTTGCTGTTTTCTTTTTGGAAGACATGCCCTCAAATAGTCGCCCTTTCGGACACATCCTCGCCAGAGGCGAGGGCGTGATCCTCAATGGCAACCCTTTATATATCGTCAGCGGGGCGTCCCTTTTTTACACGCCCTTTTGTAAAAGGGCGTATAAAAAAGGGACGCCCCGGGAACACCCAGGAACAATGTAGGAACAAAGGCGACCATTTTAGCAAGGAAAGATGCCCGGGAACTGATTAAATATTTCCCTTATAAACATATTTCAGTCCGCTGGCCAAACCAATCTGATAAGCTTTTTCCAGAATTTCTAAAGAGGTAGCCGGTAAATCTCTCATCTGCCAGGAGATTTCCGGGAAGAATCGGGAAATATGCCAAGGCGTTTCCGGACCCAATTTTTCTTTAATAAATCGGGCAATTTTCTTGAGCATGGCCGGCTGGTCAGACAAACCGGGAATAATCAGAGTAGTTATTTCCAGCCAAATCCCTTTTCTTTTCATCTCTTTAAGATTTTCTAAAATCGGTTTCAGTCGGCCGCCGCAATATTTTTGATAAAAACTGTCCTCAAACGATTTCAAATCAACATTAGCCGCGTCAAGATAGGGGATAATTAACTTTAAAGTTTGAGGACTCATAAAGCCGTTGGTTACCCAGATGTTTTTCAGTCCTTTTTTCCGAGCTAATTTCATTGTTTCTAAAGCGTATTCTAAAAAAATGGTTGGTTCTGTATAGGTGTATGAGATACTTAGAGAGCGCTTGGAGATAGCTTCTTGGACAATTTTCTCTGGCGACATTTCCTGACCTAAAATTGGTTTATTAGGTTTTGGCCCTTGGGAAATATCCCAATTTTGACAATTTCGGCAGGTCAGATTACAGCCGACCGTGGCTATTGATAGAGAATAACTGCCTGGCAAAAAATGATAAAGCGGTTTTTTCTCAATCGGGTCTAAGTGAAGCGCTATAATCTTTCCATAATTCAAGGCATAGAGCTGACCATCTCTGTTTTCTTTTACCCCGCAAAGACCTCTTTGTCCAGGGAAAATAAGACAATAATGATTACAAGCTTGGCATTTGACTTTTTTATCTTTGATTTTTTGATAAAGAAGGGCTTCTTTCATCGCTTTTCATTATACTCTCTTCTTGCTATACTGTTAAGCAAGCAAGGAAAAGGGTTGCCCTTTTGGATCACGCCCTCGCGAAGCGAAGACATGTCCAAAAAGGCGACCCTTTGAGTAATGAAAAAACACCGAATTTTTGTCGCCATTAATTTGCCAGACCGAATTAAGAAAAAATTATTAAACTTCCAAAGAGAATGGGCTCATTTACCAGTCCGTTGGACCAGGGAAGCAAATTTACATATTACCTTGGTCTTTATTGGCTATGTTGATAACCAAGAATTATTAGAAATTTGCCAATTAGCTCGTCAAGTCGTCCAAAAACATCAGGTCTTTGAGATTAAATTGAAAAGAATTCTTTTGGGTCCGCCCAATAGGCCGCCCCGGATGATTTGGCTGGAAGGAGAAGAGAATTTATTTTTAGCTCGATTAAAAAATGATTTAGAAAAAGTTCTGTTTAAATCGCCCAATATCAGTTTTAATTGCCTGGAAAATCGTCCCTTTCGCGTTCATATCACTTTAGCTAGAATCAGGCAAGGGGAGTGGCGAGAATTGTCCCCTAGTCCACGAATTGAAAAGGAAATATCTTTGGTCTTTCCAGTTGATTCTGTAGAAATAATGGAGAGTTATTTATCCAGAAGAGGGCCTGATTACGTTGTTTTAGAGTCAATTCCGTTAAAATAATATTAATCTTTTATAATGTTATATATTAATATTATTAATCTTTTGTAATCTCATAAAAAAAAGGAGAATTTAGCCAATTTTTAGCTCATTATATCCTTCGACAAGCTCAGGATATAACCTAATTATATAATGCCTGAGCGACTCGCCTTAGGCGAGGAGTCGAAGGCTGTCCTTCGCTTCGCTCGCAATGACATTACCTCATACCGGTTATTATCAGAAACGAAGCGAAGCAATCCCGAGCGAATGCGGCGAGATTGCTTCGTCGCTCCGCAATATTGCGGAACTCCTCGCAATGACCAGTATGGTTTAATTATCACTGCTAGCGAAGAGAAGTAATCCCAAATGGAAGAGCCAACAGCCAACAATTAGTCATCCTAATACCCTAATATCTTATCCACAAATTTAGCTTAATTGGCTAATTTTTAAATAAAAATCCAGTTTTCTAAAAAAGTTATCCACAATTAATTAAAAATATTGATTTATTGGCTTAAATAAGCCATAAATTTATTCTAAAATGTCCTTGACGGGCATTTTTTATTACCTTTAATTTTTGCTATAATTAATATAAATAGCGAATATCGTTTTTATATCGCTTTAATATCGTTTTTTTATCCAGAAAATTTGAATAAAAATGAAGTCAGAAACAACTAAAAAATCTTTTCAAACTGAAAATAGGGATGAATATATTTCTTTAGCTAAAGCCGCTCAGTTATCTAAATACTCGCGGGAATATTTAGGCTTACGAGCTCGTCAGGGCAAACTGAAAGCGGTTAAAATCGGTCACCGCTGGGCAACGACTCGAGGCTGGCTCGAAGAATACAATCAACAGATTGAATCATTTGGGGTAATTACTTCCCCAGCTAAAGCCTTACCGGCTAGGGCCTTGGTCAAGGAGGCCAAGAAACCTAAAGGGAAAATTAGAGAATGGCCTCAAATAATTACCAGAATCAGACAGGCCGTTTCCAAATTGCCCCTTGACTATTCTCATCTCTTGCATCTTCTTTTGATTGCTTTTTTAATCCTCAGTTCGGTCTTTATTTTCCATCCGCAGGCTCGTCATTCTTTAATTAGCTGGGCTGACCATTTTTTTCAAGAGCTGCCCCGAACCGGAGAAAAAATAGCCGATTTTGTTTTTCAACAGAGTCAGCAATTAACTGACCCGGAAAAACTATCGGCTAATCTATTTGACTTTATTGACTTTCTTAAAGAAGGATCAGTCAGGATTCCCCAACAGATAAGCGAGGCCAATCAAACTCTCAAATCAAAACTTGGCCAGGCCTATATTAAATTGGCCGAGTTTTTAATTCCCGGCTATTCCCTGGAACAAATGACCACTCAACCACAGCCGCTGGCTCGAGAAAGAGAAGTAATCGAGATGACAGAACCGCTTATCCAAAAAATAGCCAAACAAGTCCAGCAAGCTATCCCGGAAATCGTCACCAAAGAAATCACCCAAATCAAAGAAACAGTCAAAGAAACCGCAAAAGTGACTGAAATCACCCGGCTGACCGAGACCATCCAGTCAGCCGACTTAGCTCTTCTCAACCAAGAGATGGAGGCCCTTGACCAAAGAATCACCACCTTAGGCAGCCAAATCAGCAGTAAGATAGATTATACCGTCCCCAGTTACGCCCCGACCTATGTTCCCTCAACCGGTCTCCAGGTCAGCGGCCACGCCCTCCTCTCCACCTTAAATGTTAGTGGTTCAGCCGCGGTTGGCGGTTCTTTAGCCGTCCAGGACAATGTTAGCTTCGGCAACTCCAGAGATACCAACACCCTCTTTGATGTTTATTCGACGGCGACGTTTCATGAAGCGGTTGATTTCAACAAAGGTATTAGCTCTGATTCAGGCTTGACCATCGCCGGTGATGGCAGTATTAACGGCGGTCTGACTGTCGGCGGCGATGTTAACATCTCTTCTTCAGCCGCCAGTTACAAAATCCAGGGTTCTGACATTACTTCCGGCTCGGTGACCATCATTATTGCCGCTTCCGACTCAACTAATAAGAACAGAGCCAACTATGTCTGTGACGGGACTTCTGACGAAGTTGAGATTCAGCAGGCTATTGATAGCTTAACCAACGGGGGAACAATTAGATTATTAGAAGGGACATTTACTTTTTCTGATTCAGCCGGAATAGTCTTTGACGAAGATAATGACAACATCTGGATTGAAGGGAGTGGCCAAGAAATAACTACTCTGACCGGAGCTGACGATAGTTATACCAGCTATTTTGGATTCAATGTAGCTACCAGCACCACCCTTTCTAATGTCCAGCTTAGCAATTTTACCATTGACGGAACTAACCAAAGTAACACTCCTACTCTAGGCTGGAATGCTCTAATAGAGGATTTTAGCGCCGGTAACTTAGAATATATAACCATTGATAATTTAAGAATTAAAGCAAATGGCGTCAGGAATTCTCCAATTTCTTTTTACAATGACTCCGGCCTTAACCAATATATTAGAATTTCCAACTTATATGTTTCTTCTACCGGTTATGCTCAATATGGAATTCATGTAAGAAAGCCAACTAAACATCTGTGGATTGAGAATAACTACGTGGAATTAAATAGTAGCCATGTTGGATACGATACATATAATTCAATTGCCGTTTATGGCGGAACGGAATATTTTTATGTAAATAATAATACTGTTGAGCATACCGGGGATGGGCATGCCACAATCGCTGTTTCGCCGGCTTCTTACGGAGAAATTATTGGCAATATCGTTGAGGCAGTAAGTAATGATGAAGGTGGAATTGAAGTTGAGCAGAGAGAAGGTCACGGTGGAGCAACTACTACTCCAAGCCATGTTATTGTTTCTAATAATATTGTCCGTGATGGGTATTGGGGAATTTATACTCGTTTTGGTAGCGTCGGAACCGTAGCCCCCTACGAAGTGATTATTGCCAATAACATTATCTCCAACTGTGTGGTTGGAATTAATATTATAAAGGGAACCGATATCACGGTTTACGGAAATACATACAAAGACAATACAACTAATTTCAGCAAAGGCGCTTCAGCCACCGTTAAGGCCCTTAGAGCTGAAACAGGAGTCTATTCTGCCGAAAACGTCGGCATCGGGACGACTACTCCTTACAGCCGTCTATCAGTTTGGGGCGACGGAACCAACCCAATTTTTGAGGCAGTAGATAACGCTTCTTCAACAATGTTTACAATATTGAACAACGGCAACGTCGGCATCGGGACAATGAGTCCGGAAGCTACATTGAACCTTAGCCAGGACAGCGCTATTCCTGAACTAAGGTTGACCCGAACCGGCTCTTTTGCCACCGACGATTCTGTTGGCGACCTTGTCTGGGCCTACGGCAATGACAGCCTGGCCAGCATCAAAACGCTCCGTGATTCCGACGATGACGCCGGCTCTTTAGTCTTCAGCACCCAAGAAACGGGCCAGGGCGTTACTGAAAAAATGAGAATAACCTCTGATGGCGATGTCGGTATCGGTTATTCTATCCCGATGGCTAATCTCCATGTTTCGGAAGACACAGATACAGCCAGGATTATTATAGAAAGAAGGCAGATTGTTGCCGATGAACACGTTGACGGCGCTCTCACCTTTAAGGGCTTTGATACGGAAAGCCATGCCGAGGCCTTTTCCGAAATTCAAGGGATTAACATCGACGATACTTCCGGTTCGGAAAAAGGAGCTTTGACTTTCAGAACTAACAATGCCGGAGTAATGTACGAAAGAATAAGAATAGATAACGATGGCTATGTCGGCATCGGCACCAGTTCGCCGGATGTCCTCTTGCACTTAGAATCCACTTCAGCCAATGGTCAGCTGGATGTTGGTTATGACTGGGATTCTTATGCTAATTTCAAAGTGGACACCAATGGCGACCTGACTATAGATTTAAATACAACTAATGCGACGACTACCTTTCAAGACAATGTTCAGATAGTCGGCAATCTGGATGGCGCTTCACCCTTGAATATTGTTACCGATACTCAAATTCATGGCAGCGCCACCACCACCGGCTCCTATTACATTGGTCAAGACCTGACTGTGTTGAGCGGCAACGTCGGCATTGGGACGACGGAGCCGGGAGCGAAGTTGGAAGTAAAGAGTACTGCGGGAAGTGCAGCCGAGGGTCAAGAAGTGTTGAGGTTAAATGGTGCTGTCGCTTGGGTAACGCCAGGTTCAGGTCCTAAACTATCATTTTATACTTATTCAACGGGACAGGAAATGGCGTCAATTCAAGGGTATACGTTTGGTGATAGTGAAACGGGGCTTGGTTTTGCAACGAAGCTTGGTACTCCCACTACGAAAATGGTTATAACAGCGAGCGGCAACGTCGGCATTGGGACGACGGAGCCGGGAGCGAAGTTGGCTATAAAGGGTGGCATAAATGACCAAACGTTATTTAAATTTTTGCGACCTGTAGATAACGACAATTATCCTGTGAATATGTTCTTTGGAGTAGATGGAACTTATCATAAAGCAGGAATCGGTTTTGTAAGAAATGCTGGTGTTACTAATGGAATTGGCAGATTAGACTTTTTAGTTGACAGTAATGATGATGCGGCTGATGTATCATGTTTAGATACCAAAATGTCGATTACAAGCACTGGCAACGTCGGCATCGGGACGACAAGCCCTTACACCGCCTTAGATGTGCAAACTGATGTAGCCAACTATGCAGCATCAATATCTAATTTAAACTCAGCGGCTGGCAATGGACTCAGGGTTGGGTCTAGGGATAGCGGTAATAACGATGTGACGATTTTTGAATTATTTAAGGGTAATGATATCAATGATTTTATTAGTAGTGTGTTCATTGTAAAAACAGACGGCGACGTCGGCATCGGAACGACGGACCCAGAAACACCTTTACATCTTCATTTTACTGATAGTAGTGAAATTTCTGCATCAAGTATTAACGATAATAGTGCTAGAGGGTTTCGTATTACAAATGCTGCAACAACTAATAGTCACGGCTCGGTTTTGTTTTTTGAATCTGATTCAGGTACGGGTAAATCTGCTATAGCCCATCAGCAGAATGTAGCAGATGATGATAGTAGTATTATGACATTCTATACACAAAGTGCAGGGACTTTAGCAGAAGCAATGCGTATCGATTCAGACGGCAACGTCGGCATCGGGACGGCGGCGCCAAATAGTTTATTACATGCTAAAGGTGGTGATTTAAGATTATCAAACAATAAAAGAATTTATTTTGATGATACTAATAATTATAATTATTTATATTTTAATTCAGGATTTTTAACTTTGGGTTATACAGTAGATGCCTTTAAATTTGATATGAATGCTTCATCAGTTAAGACTATTGAAATGATTTATAGTTCAGATTTTAATATTCAGGGATACACCAATAAAGATATTTTAATTACAACGCAAGGGACAGGAGATGTGTTAATTTCAAACGGCAACGTCGGCATCGGAACAACGACGCCATTTGCCGCTTTATCGGTTCATAGCAAGTCAGCCGATACCAGACCTCTATTCGCGGTTGCTTCCACTACCCCAAACGGAGTCACGGCGACAACAACGGCATTTATTATTACTGCAGACGGCAACGTCGGCATTGGGACGACGGCACCAACTGAAAAATTAGATGTAGCAGGTAAAATAGCCATTAACGGTACAGCTCAAATTTATTTCCCAGACCAAACAGATTTTTTGGGCACAATGTATATTGGTAATAGTGGTGGCGGAGCCAGTCTTTCTCATACAACTGGGGGACAAGGTCAATACAATATTTCTATTGGCGAGGATACTGGTGATTCAATTACTGAAGGACATAATAATACATTTATCGGAATGGAAGCTGGAAGATTAAATACTACAGGATGGGGGAATGTATTTATAGGAAAGGAAGCTGGTGAAAATAATTCTTCGGCAGCTTATAATATAGCAATAGGATATCGAGCTGGGCAGTCATTAACTACTAGAAGTTATAATACTTTTATTGGTTTTCAGGCTGGGAAAAATAGTGTTACAACAGATGACAGTATATTTATAGGGAATGATGCAGGATACAATAATATAACTGGTGATAAAAACATTTATATAGGAACAGAGGCAGGTTATAATACTACAGGAGATACTAACATCTTTTTAGGGAATCAAGCCGGATACAATGAAACTGGAAGTGACAAATTATATATTGCCAATTCAAAGGATACTTCTTTGATATATGGAGATTTTTCTACTGGTAATATAAGCATTGGCGGAACAGCCGCTACTTCTTCAAATAGATTCTTAGTCACAGGCACCGGCAATATCGGCATCGGCACGACGGGGCCAAATTATAAGTTAGAGGTATATGGTACGGCATCAACTACAAAATTACGATTACCGCAAGTTAGTGAAGAATCTACCCCTACCTTATCTTTTGGAGACGGAGATACGGGATTTTATGAGAGTGCGGATGACCAATTAAGAATTTCTATTGGTGGTGATAATAAGTGGGCTATATATGCTAATTGGATTGCAGGACAAGGAGGTGGGGGAGCTGGTCTACAAGGTGCAGGAGCTTCAGCCACGGCTCCTACTGTTATTCCTCATACCAGCTATGCTACAACAGGTCTTGGTTCAGCTGGAGCAAATATCCTATCTCTAATTGCAGGCGGGACAAATGGTCTCAATGTCATAAGCAGCGGCAACGTCGGCATCGGGACGACGAGTCCGATGGCTAATTTAAATGTTAAGAATACATCAGCCGTCTATTCTTCTGTTGTTAGCCAGACGGCCCTTCTTATACATGGAAATGTTGATGCCGCTACACTAGGCTCGGGCCCGGCCATTAGATTTGCTGGAACAAATGTCGGCGGTTGGGACCTTGCGGCGATAAGAGCTCATTTTGGTAGCGCCGCATCAGGTTATGGAGGATTAGCCTTCTACACTGGCTACAACACCATAACGAATAAGATGGTAATAGAAGGAAACGGCAACGTCGGCATTGGGACGACGAGTCCGCAGGCGAAGTTAGACGTTTATGGAGACCCACTAGGTGGCGGACCAGATTTTTCAGTATACGATGGGCTTTATAGATATAATATTGGATATGACGCGAGGAATCTTGCTGGACCATATGATAATTATTTCAGCATTTATAAAATTTCTTCAATTACTCATTATAATTCTGCGGGCAGTGCTGGCAGCCAATACTTTGATTCCAACGGGGTAACCAAAATGGTAATTATAGGAAACACAGGCAACGTCGGCATCGGAACAACGAGTCCAGATTACGCGTTGCAGGTTAATGGTGATATTGTTTCTGATGCGGATGACACCG
>CAYYLD010000005.1:0-5470 GCA_964472495.1 uncultured Candidatus Saccharibacteria bacterium
CGGGGCGTTCCTTTTTGATACACCCTTTTGCAAAAGGGTGTATCAAAAAGGAACGCCCCGGGAAGGATGAAACAATTTTTCAAAATTCTCAAGAAAAGTAAAAAATCCAGAGCCCGCTTGGGTTTAATTAAGACGCCGCACGGCCGGATTAAAACGCCGGCTTTTTTGCCGGTGGCTACCCAAGCGACAATTAAAAGTTTAAGCCCGGCTGATTTGAAAGAAATCGGCTTTGAGGCCTTACTTTGCAATACTTATCATCTATATTTGCGTCCCGGCCATAAAATTGTTCAACAACTGGGCGGCTTGCATAAATTTATGAACTGGCCCGGTCCGATTGTCACCGACAGCGGCGGTTTTCAAGTTTTCAGCTTGGGGTTTGGCTTGGAACAGGAAATTGGCAAAATAGGCGGTTTTTTCCCCGGTCAAGCTGAACAGCCAAAAACAGTCAAACCTAAGTTGGCTAAAATAGATGAGCAGGGAGTGGAATTTCGTTCTCATTTGGATGGCTCTAAACATCGCTTGACTCCTCAAAAATCAATTCAAATCCAAGAGGCCTTAGGAGCTGACATTATTTTAGCTTTTGATGAATGTACTTCGCCTTTGGCGACTAAGGAATATACCCGACGAGCAACAGATAGAACCCATCGCTGGGCCGAAATTTGCCTGAAAGCGAAAAAGAGAAAAGACCAGGCGCTTTTCGGCATTATTCAGGGCGGCCAGTGGAAGGATTTAAGAATAGAAAGCGCTCGATTTATCAGCCAATTGCCTTTTGACGGATTAGCCATTGGCGGCTCTTTGGGCAAAACCAAAAAAGATATGTATAAGATTTTGGATTGGGTTATTGCGGAGATGCCTCCGGAAAAGCCGCGCCATTTATTAGGCATTGGTCAGCCAATTGATTTAAATAAGGCGGTCGCCCAAGGAATTGACCTTTTTGACTGCGTTTATCCGACCCGCTTGGCTCGACATGGTGTCTTTTTAACCGAGCGGGGCCGGTTAAATATTTTAAATTCTGCTTTTCGGCAAGATAAAAAGCCAATTATGAATGGTTGTTCCTGTTATACCTGTCAGAACTTCAGCCGGGCTTATCTTCATCATTTATTCAAAGCCAAGGAAATGCTTGGTCCTCGTTTGGCCACCTTTCACAATCTCTGGTTGATAGCCCGCCTGATGGAAAGAATCAGAAAGGAAATTAGGGAAGACAAGAAATAAAGCCGGTTGTGGTAGGGGGAAGGGGGTAAAAGCTAATTTCTAACTGTCAGAAAGTAGTAGTAGACGGAGTAATGTTGGGCGACCGTCTAAGGCGACCGCTTTTTCTTTTCCAAAAATATGGTATAATAAAATGTTGGTCTAAAAAGAAAGGAGATAAGATTATGCATAAGATATTTGTTACTCGCCAGATTCCGGACAAAGGAATCAAAATATTAAAAGATAAAGGTTGGGAGGTAGTTGTCGGCCCGGAAGGCAAGATAGCCCGGGAAGAATTACTGGAAAAAATTAAAGGAGTTGAAGCCATTTTGTCGGTCTTAACCGAAAAAATTGATGGGGAGGTGATGGAAGCAGCTGGTCAGCAATTGAAAATTGTCGCTAATTATGCGGTTGGCTACGATAACATTGATGTTGCCGAAGCCAAGAAAAAAAATATTATGGTCAGCAATACTCCGGGTGTCCTGACCGAAGCGGTGGCTGAACATACTATTGCTTTGCTTTTCGCTATTGCCGAAAGAATTGTTGAAGCTGATAGATATACCCGGGCTGGTAAATACCAGGCCTGGGGACCGAAACTGCTTTTAGGGGCTGATATTAAAGGAAAAACCTTGGGCATTGTCGGTTTGGGTCGGATTGGCACGGCTGTCGCCCAACGGATGCAGGATGGCTTTGGAGTTAAAATTGTTTATTATGACATTCATCGTAACCAAGAGTTGGAAAAGAAATTTAATATAGAGTATCGCCAGCTGGACGACCTATTAAAAGAAGCCGACTTTGTCAGCTTGCATACCGCTTTGACTCAGGAAACCCGCCATCTGATTAATGCCGAGCGATTTAAAACGATGAAGCCAACTGCTTATTTAATCAATACGGCTCGCGGGCCAATCATCGATGAAAAAGCTTTGGTAGAGGTTTTGAAAAATAGAGAAATTGCCGGAGCGGCTCTCGACGTTTATGAAAATGAACCGGCCTTGACCCCGGGCTTGGCTGAATTGGAGAATGTTGTCTTGACGCCGCATATTGCGTCAGCGACCGGGGAAACCCGCGATAAAATGGCCGAAATGGCCGCTAATAATATTATCGCCGCCCTGGAAGGCCAGACGCCGCCGAATTTAGTTCAAGGAGGATAGGATTCGGCAGTTCATTAAAACCAGATTAAATTAAAGGAGGTGATTGGAAGTGAATCCTGCAGAAATTATCATGGGTAATCTTCGGGAAGATTTTGGGAAATTGTTGCCCAAAGGGCCAGGATATCTGAACTGCAAGGTTGTCACAGGATACGGCACTTGCTGGGAAGGTATTGTTTCCAAAGATATCCAAGAGACGAGTAGAATGTTAACCAGGCCAGATGATTTTGAATTTGAGATGGTTCGCCAGGTTGTCTCTGATTTTCCCAACCCGGGAACTGAAAATCAATTGGTGCTATGTGTCGTTTTGGCGGTTCCGGCCGGGATACCCTATATTTACCGGTTTTACGAGTATGAAAGAAAAGAAAAGAATGGTGGCATTCTTCTGAAAAATAAATTGCTTCTGTTCCAGGAGGGAATTCTATAATTTATAGACATTTATTCTTATTTTCAGGCGAGCTTGCCGGCTCGCCTTTATTATTTTAAGATTATTTACGCAGCGAGCGAGTGAAATGAAAATAGGTTTTCATTTCCGAGCGAGTAAGTAAATATACGGGTAAGTTTAATGCTCTGGGTCTCTGGGTTCGTAAAATAAAAATTCATTATACCGGGCCTCCGTGCCTGGAAAATAACCTTATATTTCAGATGTTCAAGAAGTTGCCGAGAAAATTCTATTATCAGCCGACTCTAAAAGTGGCTCAGCAATTGCTGGGCAAATATTTAGTCAGGCGAATCGGCCAGCAAAAAATAGTTGGCCGGATTGTTGAAACCGAGGCCTATCTCGGTCATCAAGATAGGGCCTCGCATGCTTTTGGAAAAATAACGGCCCGCAATGAAATTATGTTCGGTTCGGCTGGTTTTTGGTATGTCTATTTAATCTACGGCATTTTCTACTGTCTTAATATTGTTACCCAGAGAAAAGGATTTCCCTCGGCTGTTTTGATTAGAGCTCTGGAGCCGATAGAAGGGATTGAGACAATGAAGCGGTTAAGAAAAAAGTCAGATTTAAGAGATTTATCTTCCGGACCGGGCAAGCTCTGTCAGGCTTTGAAGATTGATAGAAGCTTGAATAAAACAAAGGCCTTTGTCCGAAATTGTTATTTGTGGATTGAAGAAAAAAAAGAGGCGGGTGATTTTAAAATCGGGGCTTCCAAAAGAATTGGCGTAGATTATGCTGGCCCTTATTGGGCTAGCCGTCCTTGGCGTTTCTATATTAAAGATAATCAATTCGTTTCCAAAAAATGATTTTTTCGCCTCAAGAAAAATTTATTTTTGAGAAGGGATATCAAATAATGGCTGGTATTGACGAAGTGGGACGTGGTGCTTTGGCCGGCCCAGTCGCGGCGGCTGTGGTAGCGGTTCCCGGGGCGTCGTTAGCGGGGCGTTCCTTTTGGATACGCCCTTTGCAAAGAGCGTATCCAAAAGGAACGCCCCGGATAGAAATAAGAGATTCCAAGTTGCTCGCTCCTAAGCAACGAGAGGAGATTTTTGAATTAATCAAACAAGAGCCGGCCATTGAATGGCGAGTTAGCTTTGTCTGGCCAAAAGTGATTGACCGGATTAACATCTGGCAGGCTACTTTGTTGGCTTGGCGACGTTGTCTCAAAAAATTGAATCCCCAGCCAGATTTTTTGTTTTTGGATGGTCAGATGGAAATCCCTCGTTTAAAAATAGCCCAACGAGCCATTGTTAGAGGTGACCAGAAAATCGCTCTTTTGTCTTTAGCTTCAATTGTGGCTAAAGTCAGTCGGGACAGATTAATGAAGCGGTTGGAGAAAAAATATCCCCAATATAGCTTGGCCCAACATAAAGGTTATGGGACGAAATTGCATTTTGAAAGATTAACTAAGTTTGGCCCATCAGAGATTCACCGCCGCAGTTTCCAGCCGGTTTTTGAAAATTTATCCTTTAAAGACAAAGTATATTATATTGTTAGCCGGATTCCGTCTGGTCAGGTAATGACTTATCAGCAGGTGGCTCAAAGAATCGGTCATCCTCGCGCTTATCGGGCGGTCGGCAATGCTTTGAACAAAAATCCAATTCCCTTTTCTTTGAAAAGGACGCGAGGTAAAATTCCTTGTCATCGGGTTATTCGTTCAGATGGCCAAATTGGCGGCTTTGGCCGTGGCCGCCAGCTTAAAAAGAAATTACTCCAAAGAGAAGGTTATCAACTTGACAAAATATAGATATCTATTTATAATAGAAAGAAAATAGAAAAGAACTTTTAAAATAGAATAAAGGAGGCAATTATGGGAGAGGTAGCTTTGAGAGAAGAATTTTCCGTTCAAACGTCCAAGCACGAGGTTGTAATAAAATTTCCCCGAGGCCAGAAAGAGCTTATCCTTGATTTACTCCAAAAACACTCTTTCGTTGACGTAAAACAGACAATTAGCAGGGACGGATATTGTTTTGCTTATTGCCTGTATAATGGCGACATTAGGGAGCTTGACACTCAGTTAAAGGATTTAGAGAGTAAAGCTCTCTTAAGTATCGGTGAACGAACAGAGGGTGAAAACACTTTCTTGGAATTCTTTTTACCTTCCGGTGATTTATTGCCAGCTAGCCATATCCCGGTCCGGACTCAACCGGGAAAAATGGAAAGAATGGGAAATTTGATTTACACGGTTATTTTCTTGATACTGACCTTTGTAGCCGGGATCGCTTTTAACGGCTATCTGCCGATTACTAAGATAGCCGCCTCATTAACTTCGTCTTCGCCAAGTTTGGCGACAGAGAGTGTCGCAAATATTCCTATTATCCCGGCCGGTTGGGGCAAATACGTTGCCCCTGAGTGTCAGCCGGCCTGGTGGAGAATAAAGAAGGACTTGTTCTTGGACGGAACAATAATGACTCGACTCTTCGAGAGAATAAAATCTACTGACGATAGCGGTTACAGCCGGACTCTTGACGATTTAACCATCTATCCGGAAACGATTAGACGAGCTCTTGATTTGGTTGTCTTTCAGAATGTCAAGGACTTTGATCAGTTGCAGGCCCTTATTAATGAACTAAAGAGTAGATATTTTTACAGCCAGTCTTTTCCCGACCAATCCAAGACTTTTATCAATGCCTCTGATCGTAGTCAGTCCGGAAATGCCGTTATTCTGGCTTTTTACAGGGTCATCTTGAAAGAT
>CAYYLD010000005.1:5570-34543 GCA_964472495.1 uncultured Candidatus Saccharibacteria bacterium
TTTTTTTTTAAAAAAAAACAATCCCGGCCTTTTTCTTTTTTATCCTCTATGCTACCATCAAAAATATGATTTTGATTAAAAATACCACTATTGTCACTCAGAATGCCAAACGGCAAATAATCAAGCCGGGCGCTTTATTTATCGAAAAAGATAAAATTAAAGCTATTGGCCAGAGTTCCAAAATAGAAAAAGAGCATGGAAAGCAAGCCAAAAGAGTAATTGACGGCCAAGGCAAAGTTATTTTACCCGGTCTGATTAATACCCATGGCCACCTAACCATGACTCTTTTGCGTGGTTATGCTGATGATTTGCCCCTGGAAGATTGGTGGTTTAAATACGTCTATCCAGTAGAGTCAAAATTCACTGCTAAACATGTTTACTGGGGTTCGCTATTGGCTATGCTGGAAATGATTAAATCAGGAACGACCTGCTTTACTGATTTTTACTATTATCAAGATGAAGTGGCCAAGGCGGCTCATCAAATAGGCATGCGAGGTGTCTTGGGTTGCGGCATACTTGATGTGCCTACTTTTTATTTCAAAAATGCGGCCGAGGCATTGAAAAAAGCCCAAACTATAATTAAGGACTGGTTTGATGACGATTTAATTAAAATTTCTTTAGCTCCCCATATGTTCCAGACTACTTCTCTAGATACTTACCAACGCTCTAAAAATTTAGCTGACCAGCATGATTTGCTTTTGACTACCCATTTGGCTGAAACCAAAGAAGAAGTTAATTATTGTTTGAAGAGATATAAAAGGCGGCCGCTTGAAGTTTTGGCTAAAGCGGGGATTTTAGACCAACGGACCCTTTTAGCTCATGCTTGCTGGCTGACTAAACGGGAAATTAAAATCTTAGCTCAATCTGGCGCTTCCGTCTCTCATTGTCCGGTTTCTAATATGAAATTAGCTTCCGGAATAATGCCTTTACCGGCCATGCTCAAAGCCGGTATTAATGTCAGCTTGGGCACTGATAGTCCTTGTTCTAATAATAATTTAGATGTCTTTGAAGAAATGAAAACAGCTGCTTTATTGCACAAAATTGACCAATTGGAGCCGACTGCGGTCGACGTTCAGACGGTTTTAGATATGGCTACGATTAACGGAGCCAAGGCCTTGGGTCTGACTGAAGAAATCGGTTCTTTGGAGGAAGGGAAGAAAGCCGATTTAATTATCCTTGATTTTAGGCAGCCTCACTTAACGCCTTGTCATAATATTGCTTCTCATTTGGTTTATGCCGCTCGAGGCAGTGATGTAGAAACGGTAATTATTAATGGCCGGCTGGTTATGGAAAAGGGAAAGATTAAAAAGCTCAGTCAGGGTAAAGTTTTGACTAATGTCGAGAGACTTGCTATTTTAAAGAAAAAATGATATTTTGGGTTTATGGCAAATAAAAAGACAATTATTTTCGGAATAATCGCTTTAGTTGCTTTGGTCGGCATAATTTGGTATGGCAGTCAGCGGAATCCAACAGTTGGAGAGCAGGCGGCCGCCCTGTTTAAAGGAGGTCTTTTTTCAGAAGAAGAACCCTCTCAATTAGTTGAGGGTGAATTTATTTTAGGTAGTCCCGATGCGCCGGTCACGATCACTGAATATTCTAGTCATTTTTGCGGTCATTGCGCTAGTTTCCACCAAGAGACCCTACCCTTAATTATAGAGAAATATATCAAGACCGGTCAGGTTAAGCTGATTCCTCGCCGGCTTTCGCCTTCCGAATTAGGTCAAACTTTGCTTTGCGCTCAAGAACAGGATAGATTTCAGATAGTTGATGATTATCTTTTTGGTCATCCTCAGGAACTTATTCAGCAGACAAGTCAGGCCGCTTCCGAAGATGAGTTAAATACGATTGTCGCTAACTGGCTTAAAGCAGCGGCTGGAGATTTAGGATTAGACCAGGCCAGTTTTAACCAATGTTTTGATTCGGGTAAATACCATCAGCAAGTGGTTAAGTGGTTTGAACAGGCCGAGGAAGATGGAGTCGAAGGGACGCCAACCTTTTTGATTAATGGCCAAATGATTGTCGGCAATCAGCCTTACAGTGTCTTTGAGGAAGCGATTGAGCAGGCTTTGGCTCAATAGATTTTTTACAACCATTTTGTGGGGAGGGTATGATGTCAAAATTTAGAAAGAAAGATTCACCTCCATTTATGGTAATGCCTGAAGGAAAAAGGGGAGGCGAAGAAGGAAGAGCTAGGGGTCGAATGACCGAACAGATGATGGCTGATGCTCTTAAGTGGTTAGAGGATAGCAATCGGATTCAATATTTTAGTCAGGAAGATAGTGAGAGAAAAGATTTTTTGGTTGGGGTTAAGAAAAGACGAAGATGTCAGGTTTTTACAATAGAAGTAAAGAGCTCTGAAGGCGAAAGAACTAGGTATTTGAGAAAGACGGAAAGAATGAGGCGAGAAGGGAAAAAAGTTCCTTATGCTGATTTGGTTGTAGATATTAACAAAAAGGATACTATCTTTACAATTGTCGAACGAGTAGTAAGGGGGTTAAATTTGTCCTGACCATTGATTAGTCAAAAAAACCTGTGAATAGTTAATGGTCAGGATTTTTTTGTTTTCTAATTTTATGGTAGAATTAGTGATAGAAGGAGATAAAAGTATGAGTAAAATAGATATTTTAGTCATTGGCGGCGGTCCGGCTGGCATGGTCGCGGCTGTAACAGCTAAGAAAAATTATCCGGACAAAAAAATCAGCTTGATTAGGAAAGAAGAGAAAGGAGTCGTTCCCTGCGGCATTCCTTATATTTTTGACCGCTTAAATTCAGTTAATGAGGATATAATGCCTAGTCAGCCCTTAATCGATAATGGAGTTGATTTGGTCGTTGGAGAAGTAACTAAGATTAAAACAGAGGAGAAAATAGTCGTTCTTAAAGATGAAAAGATTTATCAGTATGATAAATTGATTCTGGCCTTAGGTTCGGAATCTCATTTAGTTCCTATTCCGGGCCTAGATAAACCAGGTGTCTGGCAGGTCAGAAAGGATTGTCAGTATTTAGAAGAATTGAGAAAAGCGGCTCTAAAAGCGAAAAATATAGCTATTATCGGCGGTGGCTTTATTGGGGTAGAATTTGCTGAAGAGTTAAGTAGTCTCAGGAATTTAAAGATAAGCATCGTTGAAATGTTAGAGCATTGTCTGTTGACTAATTTTGACCAGGAATTTGCCTTGGCCGCTGAAGAAAAACTGAAAAAGAAGGGCGTTAAAATATATACAGGAGCAAAGATAAAAGAAGTAAGCGGCCAAGATAAGGTTGAGTATTTAGAGTTGGAGAATGGAGAGAAAATAGCAGCTGATTTAGTTATCTTGTCAATTGGCGCTCGACCAAATATTGATTTGGCTAAAGAAGCCGGAATAAGAACCGAAGAAAAAGGAGGTATTTGGGTTGATGAATACATGAGAACCAGTCAGCCGGATATTTTAGCTATTGGTGATTGCGCTCAAACTAAAGATTTTATTACCGGTAGGAATATTCCGGTTATGTTAGCCTCGGTGGCTGCCAGTGAGGCTAGAATTGCCGCTAATAATTTATATCAGATAAAACTGATTAGAGAAAATAAAGGCACGCTGGGGGTCTTTTCCACTTATATCAATGGTTTGACTCTGGCGGCGGCTGGCTTGACCGAAAGGAGAGCCAAAGAGGAGAAATTTGAATATATTGTTGGCCAGGCTCAAGCTCCCAATCGCCATCCGGGTAAATTGCCCGGCGCTGAACTAATTAGAGTGAAGCTAATTTTTGCTAAATCCTCGGAGGGGCTTTTATTAGGAGCGGAAATGATGGGACCGGAGAGCGTCGGCGAAATGATTAATGCGGTAGCCATGGCTATTCAGCATCAAGCCACCCTTTATGATTTTAACACTTGGCAAATAGCCACTCATCCGCTTTTGACTTCAGCGCCGACTGTTTATCCTCTGATTGCGGCCGCTCAAGAGGCCATGTTGAAATTAAAGTCAAAATAAGAAAGGAGGTGAAAAAAAGTGAATTTGAAAGATAGAGTCGCTTTGGTTACCGGAGCCCGCCGCGGTATTGGTCAGGGCATTGCTTTAGCTTTGGCTCAAGCCGGGGCCAAGGTGGTCGTCACCGACATTGACCGAGCTGACTGTCAGAAGGTGGTGGACCAGATTAAAAAATCGGGCCAGGATGGCTTAGCACTTAAAGTTGATGTCACCAGTAAAGAAGATGTTGAACAGGCCATTCAGAAAGCTGTTGAGAAGTTCAGTAAAATTGATATTTTGGTTAATAACGCTGGCATCGCTCAATTTAAACCATTTTTAGAGTTAACCGAAGAGGAGTGGGATCGGACCTTGGATATTAATCTAAAAGGAATGTTTTTATGCAGCCAGGCGGCTGTCAGAGAAATGGCTAAAAACAAATATGGACGGATTGTTAACATTGCCTCCATTGCTTCTGGTCAGGTTGGCGTCGGCTTTTTGAATATCGCCCATTATTGCGCTTCCAAAGGAGGGGTGACCGCTTTAACTGAGGCCTTGGCTTTGGAATTAGCTCCCTTGGGCATTAATGTCAATGCCATTGGGCCGGGGGTGATTGATACGCCGATGACTAAAGATATGTTGTCCGATGAAAAGACGAAAGAAGGAATAATGGCCCGCATTCCCAAGAAAAGATTAGGTCAGCCTAAAGACGTGGCTAGCGCAGCTGTTTTCTTAGCTTCGGAAGAGAACGATTATGTTACCGGAGTCACTTTGTTTGTTGACGGTGGTTGGTTAGCCGGCTAAATTGTTGCAGTAAATTTCTTTTTGCGAGTGGCTTTTTAGTCATGATTAAAATTAGTAAAAAAGTCCTCAAAGAGGTCTATCCAATTAAACAAAGTTTAATGGCTTCAGATTTAATTCCAGCTATTAATCAGGCGATAACATGAAATATGATTTGATAATCATTGGCGGCGGGCCAGCGGCCATCAGTACAGGAATTTACGCCGCCCGCAAAAAATTAAAGACCCTTTTATTGACCAAAGATTGGGGCGGTCAGTTGAATTGGACTAATTTGATTGAAAACTATCCCGGTTTCGAATTAATCAGCGGGCCGGAATTAGTTAAGAAATTAGTTGCTCATCTGAAAAGATATCAAGGCGAGGACCTGGAAATCAGAGAGGGGAATGAAGTAAAAAAAATTGAAGTAGAGAATGAACATTCAATTAAAGTAAAAACAGATAAATCTTATCAGGCCAAGGCCTTGATTGTAGCCACCGGCCGGAATTACAAAAAATTGGGCATAACTGGTGAGTCGGAATTTACCGGTAAGGGAGTTAGTTATTGCGTTACCTGTGATGGGCCTCTTTTTAAAGACAAAAAGGTAGCTGTCATTGGCGGCGGTAATGCCGGCCTGGAAGCAGCTTTAGATTTGCTCAATTACGCTTCGCAGATATACCTTCTGGAGTTTTTGTCCCAATTAACGGCTGATGAATCGCTTCAAGAAAGAGTTGGGAACAGTTCTAAGATTGATATTTTTACCAACGCGGCCGTCAGGGAAATTAAAGGCGGCCAGCTGGTCGAAAGCTTAGTTTATCAGGAACGGAGCTCTGGTCAGCATAGAGAGATAGCTGTTCAGGGGGTCTTTGTTGAGGTAGGGACAATAGCCAATTCCGCTTTGCTTAAAAATGTGGTAGAATTAAATCAAGAGGGAGAAATTAAGATAGATGCTCAAAACAGAACCTCGGTTAAAAATATCTTTGCGGCCGGCGATGTCACCGATGTTTCCGGTAAACAGATTGTCGTGGCGGCTGGTGAAGGAGCCAAAGCCGCTCTAAATGCTTATCAACGTTTATGCCGGAAATAAAAGTATATTCCACACCAAGCTGTCCCTATTGTTATACTCTCAAAGCGTTTTTAGATGAAAAGGGTTTTTCCTATGAAGATATTGATGTGGCTGAAGATGCTCAAGGCAGAGAAGAGATGATTCAAAAGACAGGCCAGATGGGCGTGCCGGTCGCCGAGATAGACGGCCAGATTGTTATTGGCTTCGACCGGGAAAGAATCTGCCAAATTTTAAATATTAAGGATTGATTTCATGGAATTATGAATGGTTTATGAAAATAATTGTTTATCTATTTCCATATTCACTTATATTTCATAATTCAATATTATGTTTGATAAACAATCTATTAATTATAAAAATCTCATCTTAGGGGTTTTGCTTGATATTTTGGTTATTATTGTTTTTATTCTGCTTTATCATGCCTATGTTGTTTCTCCCCAGCTTCGGGCCAGTCAGAATAATCCTTTGGAGCTTGAAGAGAATATAGATTAGGTCAAATCTATATAAAATTAATCTATAATTATTAAATAAAGGATTTTAACACGAATCAAACTATCTTTCAGCAAAGGTTTAAACAAAAAGGGTTCACTCTCATTGAATTGTTAGTGGTTGTCGCTATTATCGGTCTCTTGGCCAGCATTGTTTTGGTTAGCGTCAATACGGCCAGAAAGAAAGCCAGAGACGCCAGAAGATTATCCGAGTTAAGACAGATTCAGACAGCCTTAGAAATGTATTACAATGATAATGGCACTTATCCGACGAGACACTTAAACAGCGGTAGTGCAAACTGGATTAGTAGTTTGGGCGCTGATTTAGCTCCCTATCTTTCCAGTATGCCCCTTGACCCGGTTAACAGCAGTCCATATCTTTATCGTTACGATGGCGGAGAAGCAGATGATTATCCGGGCTATGGTCTATTCTGCGCCATGGAGCATTCAGGAAATTTTAGCTTGGCTGATAGCGATGGAGGCTGGTATAATTTAGGTGATGGTCGTTATTATGAGATTGGTCCCGAGCCAGCCTATGATAAAAGTAGTGGGAACAATTGGTGGAGTGATTAAAATTTAATTCAAAAGGAGACACGATTATGCCCATTAAAGTTGCTATCAATGGCTTTGGCCGGATTGGCCGGCCGGCCTTTCGTAATATTTTAGACAAACATTCGGATTTAGAGGTGGTTGCTATTAATGATTTGACTGACAATAAAACCCTGGCTCATTTGTTGAAATACGATTCGGTTTATGGAATTTACAACAAATCGGTCAAGGCAACTGAGAAAAGTTTAGTCGTCGGTGATAAAGAATTTAAGTGTCTAGCCGAAAAAGACCCGGCCAAATTACCCTGGAAAGAACTGGGTGTTGATATTGTTTTGGAATGTACTGGTTTGTTTACTAAATTAGAGGATGCCCGGAAACATCTGGAGGCCGGGGCGAAAAAAGTGATTGTGTCGGCTCCTTCCAAAAGTGAGGGAATGCCTCATTTTGTCTTAGGGGTTAATCAGGCGAGATATAGTCCGGAGAAAGATGATATTGTTTCAATGGGTTCTTGTACAACTAATTGTTTAGCTCCGGTAGCTAAAGTTCTTGACGATAATTTTGAGATAGAGACCGGCCTGATGACGACTATCCACAGCTATACCAATGACCAGCGTTTACTTGATTTACCTCATCATGATTTGCGGCGAGCCCGGGCCGCCGCTTTATCAATGGTCCCAACGACTACTGGAGCGGCTATTGCCGTAACTAAGACCATCCCGGCTTTAAAAGGGAAGATTCATGGCTTGGCTATTCGGGTACCGACGCCAGTCGTTTCTTTGGTCGATTTCGTGGCCAAAGTAAAGAAGGAAGCTAGTATCGAAAAAGTTAATCAAGTCTTCAAGAAAGCGTCCGGCCAGGAGGAATTTAAAGGCATATTGGCTGTTGAAGAGGCGCCTTTAGTTTCTGTTGATTATCGTCAGAATCCTTTTTCGGCTATTGTTGATTTACCCTCGACTATGGTTCAGGGTAGGGATTTGGTTAAGGTTTTGGCTTGGTATGATAATGAATGGGGCTATGCCTGTCGTTTGGCCGAATTTGCGGAGTTTATCGGGAGCAAACTCTCGCTTTAGGTATTTAAATCATAAATTATATGGTCTATCTCGGGGCTGACCACGCTGGTTGGCACTTAAAAGAAGAACTAAAGAAATATCTGGGAGAATTGGGCGAAGAGTACGAGGATTTAGGTAATCAGCGATTAGACCCCAAGGATGATTACCCTGATTTTGCTTTAGCTGTGGCCGAAAAAGTGGCTCAGACTGGCGAAAAGGGTATTTTAATCTGCGCTACCGGATTAGGCATTTGTATAGTCGCCAATAAGATTAAAGGTGTTCGGGGAGCGGTTTGCTGGGACGATTTTACCGCCTTACAATCACGCGAGCATAATGACGCCAATATCCTTTGTTTAGGCGGTAAGGTCCTTGATTTAGAGACCGCCAAAAAGATTGTTCGAGTTTGGCTAGAGACAGAATTTACGGGAGAAGAAAGACATGTCAGAAGATTGAAAAAGATTAAAGATATAGAATAATAAAGGCGTTATTTTAGGGGAGAGCTTTAAGGGACGCCCTTTTAAGGGACGCCCTTTAAAGGGCGTCCCTTTGAACCATGATTGAGATTATTCCGACCATCATCGCCAAAGATTTTGAGGAACTTCAGAAAAAGGTTAAGCAAGTGGAGCCGTACGTTGACTGGATTCAACTGGATATTATGGATGGTCAATTTGTTGAGAATGCTACTTGGCGCCAGCCAGCCGATTTAAATAATTTAGAAACCAAAGCCAAATTAGAAGCTCATTTAATGATTCAGAATCCCGAAGAGACGATTGGCCAATGGATTGATTCAGGCGTTCAGAGAATTATTATCCATTTTGAGTCAACCAAACAACCCCAAGAAGTAATTGGGAAAATAAAGAAAGCTGGTTTAGGGATTGGCTTGGCTATTAATCCGGAGACACCGATTGAAGCAGTTGATGATTTTATTCCAGACCTCGATTTAGTTTTAGTCATGACTGTTCAGCCAGGTCGCGGTGGCCAGCCGTTTTTAGAAGAAACCTTAGATAAAATTAAGCAGTTGCGGGAGAAATATAAAGATGCTAATATAGAGGTAGATGGCGGAATCAATTTAGAAACCGCTCCCCAGGTTATCCAAGCCGGCGCTAATCTTTTAGCCAGCGGCAGCGCTATTTTTAATAGCGATAATATTGAGGAAACAATCAAGAAATTAAAATCATTTCAATAAATAGATATGACTGAAAAAGAGCTCAAAAAACTTTGCAATAATGTTCGTCAAGATATTATTTCTATGCTGGCTGAAGCTGGTTCAGGCCATCCGGGCGGCTCTCTTTCTATTGTCGAGATTTTGGTTGCTTTGTATTTTGGCGGAGTTTTAAGCCACGACCCTGAAAAGCAGAAATGGGAAGAAAGAGATAGGTTTTTCCTGTCCAAAGCCCATGCCTGTCCGGCTCTATATTCTGTTCTGGCCCGGGCTGGTTATTTACCCGTTGAGGAATTAAAAACCTTGCGCAAATTAGGCAGTCGGCTCCAAGGGCATTTGGACAGGGTTAAGTTGCCTTGCTTGGAAAGCTCGGCCGGGGCCTTGGGAGAAGGTTTGTCTTTGGGCTTAGGAGCGGCTTTAGCGGCTAGGTTTGATAATAAGAAGTGGTGGACTTATGTTTTAATGTCCGATGGCGAACAGGAAGAAGGCGAGACCATGGAGGCGATGATGTTTGCTAAGCAGTACCAAATTGATAACTTGACCGCTATCGTTGATGTCAACGGCTTACAGATTGATAATTGGACTATTGAAGAAATGGGCGGCTCTTTTCTCAAAGAAAGATATGAAGCTTTTGGTTGGCACGTCATTGATATTGATGGCCATAATCTAGAACAGATTATTGAGGCCTGTCAAACGGCTAAAAGCATTCATAAACAACCGACCGTCATTTTGGCCCGGACGATTAAGGGTAAAGGCGTTTCTTTCATGGAGAATAAATTGGAATGGCACGGTAAGACGCCTGATAAAGAGCAAGCCCAGGCGGCTTTGAAAGAGCTTAGAGAGGAAGCCAAGAAGATAGATAAAATAAAAGAGGTGATATAAGTCTCTATAATGAAGTAAAGAAATATATCTCTCAGCTACCGCGAAAATCCCCAGCGAGGATTTTCGCTGCAGCGAACTGCTCGCTCTTTTTGCTTCGCAAAAAACCATGCCCGCTCGCAGTCCGATGCCGCTGAAAGATATATTTCCTTACTTTCATAGCTATGAATTTAGTAGAGAATCTCTATCAAAAGGATAAATTAGAACAAAAGCCGACTCGGGATGGTTATGGCGAGGGTTTGGTTGAATTAGGCCAAAAAAATCCTAATATTATTGTTCTCTGTGCTGATTTGACCAATTCCACCCGTTCGAATTGGTTTAAAGAAAAGTTTCCGGAAAGATTTATTGAGGTAGGTATTGCTGAACAGAATATGCTTGGCATTGCCACTGGTCTGGCCTTGCAGGGGAAAATCCCTTTTATTTCCACTTATTCGGTTTTTTCGCCCGGCCTGAACTGGTGTCAATTACGGCTGGGCGCCTATGGTCAGGCCAATATTAAAGTGACTGGCGCTCATGCCGGGGTTTCGGTTGGCGCCGACGGAGCGACCCATCAGGGGCTGGAAGATATCGCCACTGTTCGCTGTATTCCAGGAATGACCGTTTTAGCTCCTTGCGATTATTTGGAAACCAAAAAAGCGACCCTGGCCGCCGCTGAAATGAAAGGGCCGGTTTATTTGAGATTTGCCCGGGAAGCGACCCCGGTTTTTACGACCGAGAAAACGCCTTTTAAAATAGGCCGGGCTGAAGTTTTTCGTAAAGGCGGCGACGTGACTATTATCGCCTGCGGGCCAACCGTTCACGAAGCCCTATTAGCCGCTCATCAATTAGAAGAAGACGGTCTTTCTGTCGGCGTGATTAATAACCATACGATTAAGCCTATTGATAAAGAGACAATTATTGAAGCGGCTAAAAGAAGCGGGGCGGTGGTCACTGCTGAAGACCATCAAGTTATGGGCGGTTTGGGTTCGGCTGTGGCTGAAGTGTTAGCTAAAGACAAGCCAGTGCCCATAGAGATGATTGGCGTTCAGGACCGCTGGGGAGAATCCGGCTCTCCTGAAGAATTGATGAAAGAATTCCATTTAGTAGCCGAAGATATTAAAGAGGCGGTTAAGAAGGTTCTCCGAAGAAAATAGGGACATTCCTTCCGGGGCGTTCCTTTTTTATACACCCTTTTACGTCAGCGGGGCGTCCCTTTTTACTACGCCCTTTTGCAAAAGGGCGTAGTAAAAAGGGACGCCCCGGGAACACGCCCCGGGAACAAATATGTACGACATTATCACTTTTGGTTCGGCGACTGAAGATGTTTTTATGAGCAGTCGCGAACTGAAATTAGTGGAAGGAGAACAATTTATTACCAAAAAAGGGCTTTGTGTCTCTTTGGGCTCAAAAATGCACATGGACGATGTGTTTTTTGCTATGGGTGGCTGTGGCACCAATACAGCCGTAACTTTTGCCCGTCAGGGTTTGAAGACAGCTTATTTTGGCTCAATCGGCCGAGATTGTTCCGGTCAGATTGTTAAAAACGAATTATCCAAACAAGGCGTTTCTCTGGATTTATTAAGGGAGACGGAACAGTGGCCGACCGCTTACTCAGTTATCCTTTCTTTACCCGAAGTCGGCCGGAGTATTTTAGAAAAATATGGGGCCTGTCATCAGTTGACTGAACAAGAAATCCCTTTTGATAAGCTTAAAGCAAAATGGTTCTATGTTGCCTCTTTGTCGGATAAATCTCATGGTCTGCTGACCCCTTTGATTGATTTTGCCAAAAAACAAGGGATCAAGGTAGCGGCTAATCCGTCCGGCAGTGTTAAAAAAGCAGAGCATATAGAAATCCTCAAACGCGTTCTGGACAAAATAGACATCTTAATTTTAAACCAGGAAGAGGCGGGCAAACTAACTGGTTTAGATTATCAAAAAGAAAAGGAGATTTTTAAAAGATTAGATGACTGGGTTAGGGGGATTGTGGTCATGACCAAGGGACCAAAAGGGGTAACTGTCTCTGACGGAAAGAACTTGTATTCGGCTGGCATTCCCAAGTCCGGTCTGGTTGACCGAACCGGGGCCGGTGACGCTTTCGGTTCTGGCTTGGTAGCCGGCTATATTGAAAAAGGAGATATTGGTTACGCCATCCAATTAGGTACGGCTAATGCCACCGCCTGCTTACAGCAGTTAGGAGCGACTAACGGTCTTTTAAAAAAAGACGACTGGGGCGAATGGGAAAAAGTCGAAATTAAGAAAGAGGCGATATGAAGAAAGAAATTATTAAATTGGCTAAATTATTGAGAACATCGGAGGAGGTCGTTTTGGATTTGGAGAAGAAAATGAATAAAATTAGTGGCCGGAAAGGGATTGTTGAGAAAATTGTTCAGCAGAACGACCGGCAAGTTGAACGAGTTTTAAAAGAATTTGGCCTGGCTAATCAAGATAAGTTGACCGCCGAACGAGTTTATCAGGCCTTGATTAACAAAATTAGAAAAGACGACCAAGCTCTTTTTGAACATTTTCATCAGCCTGATTTTTCGACGGCTCTTGGCTGCCGTAGTTTGATTGACGAGACCAAAGAATTGACCAACCACCTCGAAGGGTTTTATTTAAAGGAAAGCAAAGCCAGAGAACTGCTTAAGCTTAATCCGCCCAAAAAGATTATGGCTGATTTGGGTTACGGCGACGATATTGATAAAATGCTCGCCCAGGAAGATATTTTTGAAATCTTTTGCGCCTTGCGGTTTGTCGAAGACAGTCTTTGGCTTAATGACGTCTTCTTTAAACCCTATCGGGATTTGACTAGAGATGATTTCGAACAAAGAAAAATCAAGGTAATGGTTCTGCCGGAAAGATGGACTGGTATCGGTCAGAAGTTTTTAGGCAAAAAACTTCATCATATGAGCCATTTGAAAGAGCTGGGTATTGTTTTTGTCATTCCGGTGGCCAAAGCAGCCGTTGGCGAAACAATCTATCTCTTCTTTATGACCCTTCACTATACTTACGAAACCGATTGGCATTCGCGGCTTTTTGAAAAATACAGCCGAGAGGAAAATTTTGCCCAGAAAATGATTAATGCTTTGAAGGTGGAAGTGACCGGACAGCCGCTGCCCGACGAGAAAAAAATAAGCTGGCGGATTGTGGCCAAGTATTTAGCCAAAGACGACCCGAATGACCCGCGCTTGGCTGAACCGCATATCAGTCCCGAGGCCTGGCATTATACCAAAGCCGCTCTAGCTATTAATAAATTTGCCCGGCAATTTCCGGAAACCGGTTTGGATTTTTGGCAAGGATTGGATGTCGTCGGAGATTATTTCCCGGTTAACAATTCTAAAGAAGAAAATCTAATCAGCTTTGATTTATTTGACAATGGTATTTCTTTGTTACGCCAGATAGGTTTTGAATCTAAATATCTCTATCATCAGCAGGAGGCCTTATGGAATGAAGTTTTTATGAACTATCTTAGTCCGGAAAAATTAGATAAAATGATGATGGAGAATCTGGATAAGGGATATGTTGCCCTTGCTCCGGAAAAATGAGATGGATAAACTTTCAAAAATCACCACTAACGGCAAGGCAATTTATCTGGCCTATGACCACGGTATTGAGCATGGCCCAGTTGATTTAAAAGGCCGGAGCCTTGACCCCGACTATATTTTGGATATAGCTGTCAAAGGCGGCTATAACGCTATTGTTTTACAAAAAGGGGTAGCTGAAAAGTATTATCCGGCTTACCGGGATAAAATTCCTTTGATTGTCAAATTGAACGGTAAAACCAGATTAGTCGGCGGCGAACCGATTTCCAGCCAGGTTTGTTCAGTGGCCGAGGCTGTTGAACTGGGCGCAGCCGCCGTCGGCTATACGGTTTATTTAGGCAGTCAGTACGAAGCTAAAATGTTGGAAGAATTTGGCCGGATTGAGGAAGAAGCTGATAAACATAATTTAGTCGTTATCGGTTGGATGTATCCGCGGGGCAAAGGGGTTGAAGATGACGACTCGCCGGAAATTACCGCTTACGCTGCCCGGGTCGGCCTTGAATTAGGAGCCGATATGGTTAAAATAAAATATTGTGGCTCAAAGGAGTGTTTTGCCCAGGCCGTTAGAGCGGCCGGTAAAACAAAGGTAGTTTTATCGGGCGGTCCCAAGGTTTCTGATGAGGAATTTTTAGAAATAGTTGAGAATATCATGGAAGCCGGGGCAATTGGCTTAGCCGTTGGTCGTAATGTCTGGCAAAAAGAAAGTCCTTTGGATATTACTCAAAAGATTAAGGAAATAGTTTTCAAATAGCATTTATTGCCTGAGTTAATCGAAGGCATAGCTGGCCAGCCAGCTAAAATTTTATCCTTCGATAAACTCAGGAGATAAAATTTTAGCTATATTAAGCTAATTATGAAAATCACTATAGACCAGCAAAAATGTATTGGTTGCGGCAGCTGCACAGCCGCCTGCCCGGATTTGTTTGAAATGGGCGATGATAACAAGGCGCGGCTCAAAGAAAGGGCTGAAAAAAAGGAGGAGGCCGAGGCCCAAAAATGCGCCCAAGAAGCGGTTGATATCTGCCCAGTCCAAGCCATTAAGGTTGAGTAAGTCACGGCCTTTATCTTGACAGTATAATCTATACAGTTTATGCTGTTTTATATTTGGTATTCGTTCTTATTATAAGGAAAGGAGGGATAGAGATGTCAAAGAAAAGAGGATTGTTGACTCAAGAATTACTTCATCCTCAATTTGAAGTAGCGAGAGAGAGAACTCAAGAGTTAATGAAGACATTTCGGATCGATGAAGTTATAAAGATGCTTGATGAACTTATTGAAGAAGTCAGGTCTATGCCAATCGCTAATCGGTTTAGGTCTGATCAGCGGATTTTTTCCAAAATTCCTTCCGCTTATACGGTACTTAACCCAATATTGGAGGGTATGAGTGAACAAGATCATAAAAGATGGCAACTAGAGCGCGATCTTAGTGAAATAAGAAACCAAATAGTTATTTTGGGACCAAAGTTCAAGACAGTATTGATGGATATTGAGGCAACAAAAATTGACGGGTAGGGCTTGAAAAAGAAATCAGGCCCTCTTTTCATTTCCTTGACCCAAAAGCATTTTTTGATTAAAATAGAAGAGCTATGATAGAACTGTCAGCCCAATTGCGGCCGATTACTGGCCGCCAAAATGAACAAATCCGGAAGCAAGGTCTCATTCCGGCTATTTTATATGGTCATAAAGTCAGGAATCTGGCTCTCTCGGTTGAGGCTTATCAGTTTGATAAGGTTTACCAAGAGGCCGGCGAGAGTACCTTAGTTAAACTTAAGATAAGCGGCAGCCAAGAAAAAGAGAAGTCTGCCAAAAAAGGAGCCGCCCCTGGCGGAAAAGAAAGAATCGTTTTAATTTATAAAGTAGCTAAAGGCCCGGTTACTGATAAACCAATTCATATAGATTTTTATCAAGTTAAAATGGACGAACCGATTACCACTGAAGTGCCTTTGGTTTTTGTCGGTGAATCGCCGGCTGTTAAAGAATTAGACGGCGTCCTGGTTAAAAGTATTCAATCTTTGGAAATAGAGGCCTTGCCGGCTAATTTACCTCATCAGCTGGAGATTGATGTTTCTTCTTTAAAGACCTTTGACGATAATATTTATATCAAAGACCTTAAATTGCCGGCTGGTGTTAAGACCGAAGCCCAACCAGATGAAGTAATCGCTTCAGTTATTCCGCCGCGGACTAAAGCCGAATTAGAAGAGTTAGAGAAAGCACCCGAAGAAAAGATAGAGGAAGTTGAGATAGCTGAAAGAGAGAAAGCCGGGGAAGAAATTAAAGAAGAGGTCAAAGAAGAAGGTGGAGAAAAAGCAACCGAGCCGTCTGAAAAGGAATCGGCTAAAGAAAGAAATTCAAAAGGAGGAAATGAGTAAATTATCAAAAAGATTTTCTTTTTCATTAGGGATAGTTATTTTTCTGTCTATAGTTTTGGCTATCCCGTTTTTTATTCAGGCGGCTGACATTGATGAATTGCGTCAGGATTTAGAGAATCAAATCAGACAAAAGCAAGAAGAAATTAATCAATACCAGCAACAAATCCAAGAGAATCAGCAGAAGTCCAATACGCTTAAAAACGAAATCCAGATTTTGGAAGACCAGATTAATCAAATTCAACTGGAAATAGGACAAATAGATTTAGTTATTCAAAAAAGCACTTTGAATATTCAGGAGATAGACGGTCAGATTGATATTTTGGAGGACCAGATTAGTCAAAAGAAAAACCTCCTGGCTGAATATGTTCGGGCTATAGCTTACGCTGACCGGGAGACCCTTCTGGAAGTAGTTTTGAAAAATGATAAATTTTCCGACTTTTTTGACCAGCTTAACGCTATGGAAACTATTCAGGGAGAAATTCATAATGTTTTAGCGGTCGTCCAGGGATTAAAAGATAAATTAGAAGATAATAAAGGCGATTTGGAGGCAGAAAGAGAAGAACAATATCGTTTAAAATCGCTTCAGCTGATTCAAGGTAGGACTATCGAAAATAAGCAGTCACAAAAAGAAAATTTGCTTGATCAGACCAAAGGAGAAGAACAACGCTATCAGCAATTGGTTAAAAGCGCTGAAGAAAGAATTGCTTTTATTGGAGAACAACTTTCCTTTTTAGAAAAGTATAATTTAAGCAAAGAAGAGGCAATTCAGCAGGCTGTCTTTGCTGGTTCGCAGACAGGCGTCAGACCAGCTTTTCTTGTGGCTGTTGTGAAGGTCGAATCTGATTTAGGATTAAATGTGGGGACAGGTAATTGGCGAGAGGACATGTATCAGTGTTATCGAAGTTTGGGCTATATTACCAAAGCCGAAAACGAAAAAAATGCCTTTTTCCAGATTTGTCAGGGATTAGGTCTGAATCCGGATTTACAGCCGGTTTCAGCCGAGCCCTGGTATGGCTGCGGCGGAGCCATGGGCGTAGCTCAATTTATGCCGACGACCTGGTTGGCTTATGCTGACCGAGTAGCTTCGCTTACCGGTCATAACCCGCCTAATCCTTGGGACCACCGCGATGCTTTTACGGCGGCGGCTATTAAATTAGGTGACGGCGGAGCTAATCAGCGGACCGAGATAGGTGAACGGACCGCTTATGCTAAATATTTAGGCGGCAGCCGCTACCAGCGCTGGATTTACAACGCAGTCACTGACTACGTTATTCAATTAGCCGCTCAATTTGAAGAGCAATATTTTAAATAAATTTAATCAGGGACGCCCTTTCAAGGGCGTCCCTGAAAAGGGCGTCCCTTTTAAGGGACGCCCTTTTTATTTTCTAGCGGGGTATAGAATAATTTTGGTGCTTAATAGATTAAAAGCAATTGAGGCTAAGGCAGCTAAAACAAAGACCCACTGAATAGCGAAAAACATTGAACCGATAATGGCTAAAATTAATATAGCTGTCTTGCCCAAATTAACGGCGATTTCATGAAGAACAGTAAATTCATCGACATAATGACCCTGGTCAGCGGCTGCTTCGTAGGCTAAGGTATCAAAGGGCATTCGGGTGAAGATTCTCATTAAATTATGATAGACGCCAGCCACGAAAATATGTAAGGCGGTGGTGATGAAGATTTTAATAATCCAGCCCGAAGAATAGAAAATACTGCCTAATTTAAGGACTTTTTCCTTAGGCACTTTTTTATCCAGGGCCCGGCCTAAAGTCAAATTAAGAATTACGGTCACCCCGATAACAAAAGTAGAAAGAGCGCCTACCTGGAGATAATTGCCCTCTAAAAGTTGGAAAATAAAGATAGGCCAGATAACGATGACGGTAGCATCCTCAGCGCCAACGGCTGTAAAAGCCAGAACTGTCTTGCGGCATTTTTTAGAAAAGAAATTTTTCCAGGTTTCTAAAAAGGTCCAGCTGAATTGTTCCCGGGTATGGGGAATAGTGATATAAGGGATGCCCGAGATGAGGAAAAGAATTACGGCAATAATGAAAAGGACATCAAAGCTGAAACGAGTGATAATTAAGCCGGCGGCGATGGGTAATAAAATACCCAGAATTTCCCGGGTAGCATTGATAGTTGCCACTTGGCGGCTGCGGTTTCGCCGGCTGGTAAACTTGGCAAAATCAACGTGATAGGGGAGCCAATAGAATAAGCGGTAAACCAGCAGAACAATAATAGTCGCCGGAATAAGATAAATTAAGTTGTCCCCTTGGATAAAATAAAAAATTATATAATAAAAAGCGCCCAAGAAAATACTTAGCCGTAGCGAACGCCTAAAACCAAATCTGTTTAGGAATTTTGCCCCTAAAGTGACTAAACACATATACAAGAAATAACCGAGCGCGAAATAAAGAACAGTGTATTGGAAATTTTGGCCAAGAAGATTATAAATGAAGATAGGCAAGAAAAGACCCAAAAGACCGCTGGCCACCATGACAATAGTTTTACCGGTATATAGAGAGACAAAGCCGTGAGAAACCTTACCGTCAAAGTAAATTTTCGAATTAAATAATTTCATAGAATAATTATAACAGGTTTTATCCTTTTGGACTATGCCTACTCCAACACCCGCCAACCAGAGCCGGGGGATGTCATCCGAGGGCATCACTGCGCAGGCATCTCTCGAAATGGCAAAACCCTTGACAAAATATATGGTATATGGTATACTCGAGACAGTTAAATTAGTGAGTAGTAGAGTGAGAATCCTGACCTTTTTAAGGGTTCCAGGTCCCTCCTCCTGGTTAACGGGCTCTATGCTCAAAGGGATTCTCACCCTATTGCTTACTAGTTGTCTTAGTAAGCAGGAGCATTTCTTTCTGTCTTTGGTTGGGTCTAACTCGACCAATAGCTTAAAGAGGTGTTAAATCATTTATCGCTACGGCAATAAATGAATACCTTAAAAATATTGAGAGCGGCAATTTATTTGCCTCTCTCTAAAATCCCGTCAGCCTGTTCTTTGCTGGTGGGATTTTAGAGAGATTAATTCCTCAACATAAAAGCCCCTTCTAGGGGCTTTTATGATTAGAATTTTAGAGGGAAAGAACAATATTACCAGGAAACAACTAAAGCGCTGTATTTTTCCAAAACTTTCAGTTGTTCCGGGGTTAAATTTTGAGAAGCGTCAACGGCTTCTTTAATTAAATCTTCCGAAAAAGAAACTTCTTCATCAACTTCTAAAGGCCGGGAACCAATGCTGTCTTTAAGGTAATCCTCAATGTAGATTTTATGTTCATTGGTTAATTCTTGAGGATGGTCTTGGAGGTAATCCTTGAGAGCTCGTCGAGCCAAATGAGTCACTCCGTCGCCCTGAGCGGCTTTCTCAACAATAGTCCCTTCTTCCTGACGGCCAGTCGGAATTATTTCTTTAATAGTTTCCGGACCGGGTTCTTCTTCTGCGATGGTTTCGCCAGCAGCGAATTTATCCTGAGGAAGGATATTCTCTTCTTCCTGGCTAAGCAGCCCTTCTTCCAAGTTAATCGTTGGCTCTTGGCTGGTGGACGGAGTTATTTCCGGCTGGCTTTTTTGACTGGCATAAAGATAAATACCGCCAGCTAAAATCAAAAGGGCGATAGTCGGCAAAATCACTGAACTGCCGTACTTATTAATCCACCCCTTGATTTGTTTGCCCCAACCACCCTTATCTTTCAAGCCGAATTGGGGGCCGCCGCCTGTCGGAGAATCTGATTCGCTTGGATTACCGGGATTATTTTGTCCTGACCGGGAAATAGCCGAAAAAGAAGCTGATTTGTCTTTAGATTGACTAATCTGTTTTAAAAGATCTGATTGGACTGTCTTATCTTGATTTTGCATGATAGACATCTCCTCTTCCGCTTTGCTTAATCTTTCGACCTTTTTCCCTCCAATATATAGACCTCTTGCCCGATGGTTTTCATAATGAAAATCGTCAGGCAAGAGGTCTGGTTTAATTTTCAAGATACGGATTTTATTATATCAGATTTATACTTCAATGACCACTGGCAGAACCATTGGCCGTCGCTGGGTTTTAGTATAAAGAAACTGGCCGATTTTGTCACGGATGTTGTCTTTAACGTAAGCCCAATTGACTGTATGTTCATTGGAAGCGGTCTGGCTGATAATCTCTTTTACCTTTTCCCTGGTTTGGTCAAGCAGCTCCTTTGATTCTCTTAAATAGACGAAGCCTCGCGAAATGATGTCCGGTTCGCCGTGGACCCGGCCGGTCTTGCTGTCGATTATGGCGATAATAACAAACATACCATCTTGAGCCATGGCTTGTCTATCCCTGAGAACTATTTCGCCGACATCGCCAACTCCCAAGCCGTCAACCATAACATAGTTAGCCGGCACCTGTTCTTTGCTGATATGGATTGATTTTTGGTCAACCAAAACGACCTGGCCGTTGTTAGGAATAATAATGTCTTTTGAAGGGACGCCGACGCTTTCAGCAATTTCAGCATGCAATTTAAGCATATAGTAATTGCCCTCAATAGGCATAAAGAATTTCGGCTTAATTAAATTAATCATCATCTTGAGGTCTTCGCTGGGGGCGTGGCCGCCGGCATGGACATCCATCATTTCGTAGTGAATTACTTTAGCTCCTTTGCGATAGAGGGCATCTCTTAGATTTTGGATAGTTCGTTCATTGCCGGGGACGACCGAGGAAGAAAAAATAATCGTGTCCTTAGGGTGAATTTTTAAGAAACGGTGTTCGCCGGTGGCCAAGCGCATCAGAACGGCATTACCTTCGCCTTGGGCGCCGGTACAAAGGATAAGCACCTTATTGTCAGGCAGGTCATTGGCCTGTTTGGGAGTAATTAGGGTATATTTATTGACCTTAAGATAGCCCAATTCACGGGCAATGGAGACGTTAGCTTTCATGCTGTAACCGTCCACGGCCACCCTGCGGCCGAATTTTTCCGCCAACCAAATAATCTCTTGAACTCTGGTTAATAAAGAGGCAAAAGTGGCCACAATAATGCGGCCCTCAATGCCTTTAAAAATCTCTTCCAGAGTTTTCTGGATTTCATTTTCCGAAAGGGAATGACCGGGCGTTTCCGCATCGGTGCTGTCTGACATGAGCAGGAGAACGCCTTCCTGGCCCAATTGGGTAATTCTGGCCAAATCAGCCGGCGCTTCATTAATCGGACTGTGGTCAAATTTAAAATCCCCGGTATGGATAATTCGACCAACCGGCGTCTCAATGACTATGCCCATGCTGTCAGGGATATTATGATTAACATGGAAGAACTCAACCTTAAAGCAACCGAGCTCGATTTTGTCGGTTAGTTTGACTTGATGGATGTCCAGTTTCGGCGCATTGGGGAAATCTTCTTGTCTTTTGAGAATCATTCCTCGGGTCAGGGGAGCCGTATAAATAGGCGGATTACCCAAGCGGCCGATGGAATGGGGAATAGCTCCGATATGGTCGTAGTGACCGTGAGTAATGACTACTCCTCGAATTTTATCTTTTTTATCCTTGAGATAGGCCGTGTTAGGGATGATATAGTCAATGCCGGGCATGTTCTCTTCCGGGAATTGTAAACCCAAATCAATGACCATAATATCATTGCCATACTCAAGAACGGTCATATTGCGACCGACTTCTTCTAAACCGCCCAAGGGAATAATCCTTAGGCTTTGTGTTTTTCCGCCAGAAGCGGATTTTGTTGTTTTTGACATAGTGGGCGAGGCGGGATTCGAACCCGCAAGGTATTGCTACCACTAGTCCCTGAAACTAGCGCGTCTGCCAGTTCCGCCACTCGCCCAGAATCGGTCTAAGTAGTTTATCCCCTCATCTTCTTTTTGAACCCTTCAATAGTTTCCTCGGCTAAGGGGTCAACTTGGTATTCTTGAGCTAAATAATAGGAAGCCCAGTCAGCCAATAGAATAGAAGAGAAGATTCTTTCCAATAAACTTTGGCCAGTTAAATCAATGATTTCCGTCGGCAAACCGCTTTCGTTTAACATTTCGGCGGTTAAATCCATTCTCTTCTTGATTTTTGGCTGGTCGGCCGGGTCTTTTAAAATCAGGCAGTGGAAAATCGGCTTATCGTGAAAATGACATTCTTTTTCATGAGCCATGCCTTCTAATTCGTTATGATTCAGTTCCGGGAAATAATGAGTAAAAGCCGGTGAGTTTGAATTTTCATTAAGTTTAATTTTCCAGATATAGCCCAGCACTTTTAACTTGTCTGAAACATAGATAATCGGGATTTTGCCCCTCAATTTTTTAGCCAAAGCCTGGCCTGATTTTTCTTGGTCAGCCGGCTTTAAATTTTCAGCCATGGCCAGAATTTCAGAAGATTTGTCATTGGCCAGACCACTGTTGGCTAAAATGGAATACAAAGCGGTGAAAATGTAGCCGGTAGCCATTCGGGGAACCAAACCACTCGGAATTTCCACCAGCGGCGTCCCATTTTGCTGGCAAAGTTCTTTTAACTGACCGCCGGAAGTAACGGCCGCCATAACCAGTCCTTTTTTAAGGGCTTCCTGATAAGAGGCCAAGCATTCTTCGGTATTACCAGAATAAGAGCTGAAAATAGCTAAATCTTTTTTTGAAGCAGGTAATTGATAGTTACGGTTAACCCGGATAGGCAAGTCAAGCCAGCTCGATAAAATCTCGGCTGGCCAGGCGCTGCCGCCCATGCCGGAAACGACAATATTTTCAAATTTACCCTCAACTTTAATTTGACGGGCTAATTCCAGTCCTTGAATAAATTGTTTAGGAAAATCTAAAATAATTTGTTTCATCGATAAAGGGTGTCGTTCCCGGGGCGTCCCTTTTTTATACGCCCTTTTTATTGCCAGAGACGCTTAGTTTTAATGTACCAGTTTTCTATTTGAGAGAAGCGTTGAGTATGAGTAGGTAGTTTCTCTATTCCTGAGACTCCTTTAACTTTCTTGTTGACTGGATAAAGATAATCTGGACTAAAGAGAAAGACGGCCGGCACGTCGTCAACTAATAGTTTTTGGAATTCTACGTACTGGCCAGTTCTTTTTTCTTCGTCTAGATTTTGCCGGGCTTCTTCCAGTAATTTATCAGCATCTTTATTCTGATAAAGAGCTAAGTTAAGACCAGGGTCCTTGCTTTGAGAAGAATGCCAAAAAGCAAAAGGGTCTGGGTCAGCGGCCAAGGCCTGACCAAAGAGTAAGGCATCGTATTGGCGCGGTCGCAGATAATCTTCCTGAAGGGTTGTCGAATCGATTATTTCTAAATTGATTTGAGCGCCAATTTTTTCCCATTGTTCTTTAAGTAATTCGGCTGTTTGTTTAATTTCCGGCCAATCACTGGCTGCCAAAGTTATTTCTAGTTTAGTCAATTCATCTTTAATTTCCTTCTCTCTGATACCGTCCTCGTCTTGGTCAGTCCAGCCAGCTTCTTCTAAAATATTATTAGCGTGTTCCAAGGCAAAATCATAAATTTTAATTTCTTCGGCATAACCCAGACAGCCGGGCAAGAGCGGCGAATTGACGATAATTCCTTTATTATCTAAAACCTGCTCAAGCAGAGCCTGCTTATCAATCGCGTAAGCCAGAGCTAGGCGGACTGTTTTATCAGTCAGGGCCTTGCTTCGGGTTTGATTAAAGAAAACGGCGTAATAAAGAGGCAGTTTAATCTGATGAAGAACAAGGTTGTTTTTCAAATGAGACAAATTACTTCGCGAAATGGAAGCCAAGCCGTCAATTTGTCTTTTCTGATAGGCCTCAATTAGTGCGTCTTCGTTGTTGTAGAAACAGAGGACAATCTTTTTAATAAAAGGGCTGGTTGGTTCATCGGCAGCGGTCAAATAATAATTTTCATTCCGGACCAGTTCAATTGATTTAATTTTACCATTTTTGGCCGTTTTGCTGAAGTTTTTAAATTGATAAGGTCCTGAGCCAATCGGTTTAAGATTGTACTCGGCTAAAGGGAAATTAGCCGCCGGAATGTCAGCCCAAATATGTCTGGGTAAAATGCCGAAGGTCAAATTATGTAAAAAGGGCGCGTAAACCGTCTTTATTTTGAAAAGAAGCTGGTAATCGTCAATTTTTTCCACTTCCACATTCTGCCAAATATTGCGCAAGGGACTCCGATATTCTGGACTTTGAATAGTTTTGACCGTAAAGATAATGTCGTTAGTTGTTAAAGGTTCGCTATCGTGCCAGACCACATTTTTCTTCAGGGAGATATTATAAGTCAGACCGTCGTCTCCAATGGTGTAACTTTCAGCCAAATCAGGAATAAGTTTCCCCTGGCTATCGTACTTGAATAAACCGGAGTAGATGAGCTGAACTAAATCGCGGTCGGCGTCGTTGGTTGATGAAAGCACCGGATTAATGTAGCGCGGTTGGCCAATAAGGCCTTCTTTGTAATCACCGCCTACTTTGGGCTGGAGATAAGTGTGGCCAAGGATAAAATTAATCGCCAGCAGAACAATCGAAATAACAATTACCGAAGCTAAGCTGCGAACCAGCCAGCGTTGACGGAAAGGCATGATTTTAGGCAGCTGTAACCACTGCCGTCGGCTCGGCCACTTGCCCCCGGGTATAGAAAATATCTTCCGCCAATTGATTTTTCTGCCGTAAGCAATTATTTTTTTCAGTTGAGTACGAATAATAGTTGATTATCGCCTGGGCGAATCCGCCAGAGGCGGACGAGTCGGAGGCCTTAGTTCTTTAAACAATCAAGTTAAGAAAAGCGGTGGCCATGAATAGGCCGGCCAGAACAATAGAAGAGATAAAAAGAATCTTTTCGAAACCCCTCTTAGTATAGTAGCTGCTGCCGCCACCACCACCACCAAAAATAGCCGAGCCGCCCGCTCCGCGTTGCTGTAATAGAATAGTCGCCATTAAAGCTAAAGAAATAGCAATTTGGATAATAGATAAGATAGATGACATTAATCTTCTTTCTTCTTTTTCCGTCCAAAAACCAAGTTAACTCCGCTAATAATCAAGCTGCCCCAGAAATAGCTCCAGAGACCGGTAATAGTTAATTCAGCGACAAAATACTCCAGAAGCCACAGAAGGGCTATATTAATGACCAGTGTAAATAGTCCTAAGCTCAAGATAAGCAGGGGAAAGGAAATCAGCTTCAGAATCGGTTTAATAAAGACATTAATCAGGCCTAGAATTGAACCAGCAATAGCCAAAGTCAGAATATCGCCCTCAAAAACAAAACCAGGCACTAAATAAGCGGCTAAAAAAATAGCCAGGCCGTTGGATATGATTTGAATAATAAACCTCATTTTAGCTATGTATAGATTATCACAAGTCGGGTAGCCGGTCAAGCCCATCCTCTTGACAATCTCGGCTCAATTTTCTACACTTATAGGAAGGGTATCCTTTCTTATTGCTCTTTTCTCCTAAATTTGCTCTTTTCTCCTAAATGCCCACGGGTCCTCCCTGTGGATAACCTTTCCTTGGATTTTTATCCGCATCTTATTCGCTCGGCATCCGAGGAAAGGTTTTTTTATTTAGTTCGCTTCATCATTTCTTTTAATTTAAAAACACTCTTACCAGAAACTCTCATCCGAGGGTTTTTCTTTTTCTGTCGGCGCTTGGCTTTTCTTTCTGCTTTTTCTTCCAGCTGGCTTAATTTATCTTTCATCTGTTAATTATAACATAATTTTGGCCGCCAGAACAAAACCCGTCATGCTTAACCAAGAAAGGCATTTTTTTTGTCCTTCAAGAGACGTCTTTAAAGGGTCGTCTCTTATCTTCTTAAACTCTTGACAAGGATACTTCTTTATGATAAGTTTAAATAAACAGTGGTGGAGAGGCTTGGAGACGATCAAAAGGGATGACTACTGGTTGGGGCCGACCCAAATACTCAGAGTGGGTCGGCCCGCGGGTAGCGCGGTGAAAAACGGAAAGTGGAGGCACCGCGAGCAGGCATCCCTACATCCTTGAAGAGCCATGGGGACTCCCATCAAGGGAGGCATCACCCCAGACATAAACCCGAAGAAGAATCATTCGGTTTGTCCAATGAAATGCCGGTCGGTCGGCAAAATGGCTAAGAAAGCCCTCCACCGCTTTAATAAACCCCGTGCGATTATGCCTGTGGCTGTAACCCACTTTGCTATCGCATGGGGTTTTCGCTTTTTAATTAAACCTATGAACAGAAAAAACATCTTTCGGAGCCGGCCTCAGATGTAAATCAGGAACCGGCACTCCATCCGCCATAAAAAAAACGCTCTTTTCTCCGAACCTTTTTCCAAAGCCAGGGAAATAGATCTCTCTGGTTTTTTGATTGACCAATCAGCCAATATTGACAATTAAGCTCTTATACTTTAAAACTAAAGTAGATCAAGGAGCGGGCTTGCCAACTGCGGTTATCCTAACCGCGAGGCAGTCAGTATCTGACTGCTGGAGGATTACTTGTTATTCTTGGGCGGCTTCGATACCTCTCCCGCCGTCTTGAAGAAGAAGCTTGCTCTCTGAGGGTCGCCTCAGGCGACCCTCAGATATGTTCTTTAAAAAAAATCACCAAGAAAGGAGGTTTTGCTAATGACTGACGAGAAGCTACGGACCGATGTTTTATCTTGGCAACTTTTAACTGATGTTTTAGATTGGCCAGAAGAAGATATTAAAAAAGCTATTCTTTTTAAAGACAGCTATAAACCGATAACCAGAAAGAAGAGAGACGGTTCTTTAAGAAGAATATATGCTCCTGACTCGACTCTAAAAAGATTTCAGAGAAGATTACTTAAGTATTTTCTCTACCGAATACCACTTGATTCATCTCTTCCCATTGAGGGATTCAGGCCTAAATCTTCTTATGTCGATAATGCCAGGAAACATGCTCAAAGGAATGTCAGGTTCGTTTTGCGTCTGGATTTCCAAGATGCTTTTCCTTCGGTGAAAACAGAATACCTGAGAACTATTCTTAAAAAGGTCTTATCTTCAGAAGTGGAAAGGTATATAAAAAAGGATTATCGGAGAGGGCCTTTGTTTCCCAACAAGAGAGTCGGATGGTTTCGGAAATTATTCAGAGATTTATTCCAGCTCAACCAGCTCAATCTATTCGTTGCTGACCCCTTAAAGATATTGGATGAATTCGTTGAACTGATTCTTCCGTTGATTACTTATCAAGGAGAACTTCCTCAAGGAGCTCCCAGTTCACCTTATCTTCTTAATGTTGTTCTTTGTTATTCAGGTCTCTTGGGAAAAATCTATCAATTTCTCTGGGATAATAGAATTTTATTTTCTGAAGATGATGTGTCTCGGGTTCTTTCCACTATCTACGCTGATGATTTAACTATTTCTTCTTCAGAGCCGATTTCTCGGAGCTTAATCAATCAGCTAATTGATTTGATTGAGCAGGAGTCGCCCTTCAAGATTAACCAAAAAAAGACTATCTATTTCAGTCGGGCCCGGATTGCTCCTTTGGTTACTGGTCTTCGTCTGGTTAAATTAGTTAAAACGGGTCTGGAATTAGAGGAGCTCTTGTCAGAAGAGGATTTGACTAAAAAACAGATGAAAAACATTCTCCGAAAAAAACTCAATGAAAAAGGGGAATGGATTGTTGCTTCGGTTAGTTTGCCTAAGAAACAAATCAGAAGAATTCGCGGATTAATTCACCGAGCTATATTTGACAAGACACTCGCTTCAACAGTAGAAGGCCATATAGCTAATCTCAAAGCCGTCTACGGCCAGAACCTGCCTAATCAAATAGCTGTTCCTTATCAAAAATATCTTAAATCCTTAGAGGGCTAGAGATAATCATTTCTCCGGCCCCTTTTTAATTGACCAATCAACCAAAAATGGTATCATAAACACGATAAGGGCGTACATTGAGATTCCACATCCTTGAGATAATATCCAAGGGTTGCCATTGAAGATCACGCCCTTGCGAAGCAAGGACGTGTCCGAAAGGACGACCATTGGATAGGGATTTTATGAACCTGAAAATCTCCACCCAGGGCCACCACGACATCATTGACATCACTGACCAAGTCGCTGAAATTGTCCAGAAGTCCCAAACCAAAGAGGGGACAGCTTTAGTTTTTGTCCCGCACCAAACCTGCGCCATTACCGTCCTGGAAAACGAACCCGGCTTAATCCAGGACCTCAAAGATTTTCTCAACAAACTTGCTCCGCCTAAAGGCGATTACCGCCATAACACCACCGGCGGCGAAGGCAATGCCACGGCCCATCTCTTGGCTTCGCTTTTTAAACCTGATTTAACCATTCCCATTGAGAATAATCAACTTCAGCTAGGCGCTTGGCAACAAATTATCCTTATTGACTTTGACAATCGCCCCCGCCAGCGCCAAGTCATCGTCAAAATAATTAAAGGTCAATAATTCCACATAAGGGTTGCCCCTTCGGGATAAGGACATGCATCGAGACTCCACGCCCTCGCCTTTGACGAGGACGTGGTCGAGAGGTACGTCCTTAGAAACAATGAAACAAAAAATCATATTTATCATCGGGATTTTATCAGCTTTATTCGGCGCCTTCTTAATGTGGCACGGCAGTCTTTTGGGAGAAAGAACCACTGGCATTGCCATTGTCATCGGCATTGTCGGCATCGGTCTAATCGCCACCTCCCGCAAAGCCAAAAAGTCCTAAATAACCAACACCATTGACATAAGTATACTTTTGGATTTCCCTAACAGATAACGGAGATATCGACTTGATTTTTTTATAGGAGATTGGTAGAATGACGGATAACGAAAGACATAAGGAGGTGAGAACATTGAGAACATTGACAAATTTTATCTTTATTACCGACGAGCCGCATGTTGTAGAGCTCAGGGATGGAGACAAGGTTTTTGGTCAGGTAGAAGAGATTACCTCAAGAAGTATTGGCGCTGAACGGGTAAATGTAGCTAAGGTGACCTTATGGGGTCCAGATATTCTCCACAAGCATGAAAAAAGGGAGGAAACCTATATCTGTTTAGAGGGCGAGGGAGAACTCTACCTTAATGGCCGAATCTTTGACTTTGTCTCTGGAAAAAGGGCTATAATTGGGTCAGGGGTATGGCACGCCGCTAGGCCCAAAGAGGCCTGTAAAGAGTTGATTCTCTTATGTGTTTCTTCGCCGGCTTTTGATCCCGATGATGTCTATGAAGATTCCCGAGGTCGGAAATGGAGAATTAAGCGAAAGGAGGAAAAAATGGTGGAGGTCAATCAAAAAGTTGTTATCGTTCCAACTGA
>CAYYLD010000006.1:0-32061 GCA_964472495.1 uncultured Candidatus Saccharibacteria bacterium
TTACAAAATTTCTTCAGCTCTATTTTTTTCTGAGTCGTTTTTTTATTTTTACGCGACCAATAATTAATCCGTTTGCAAACGCTGCACTGCAGTTTTATCAAATTATCCTGAGACATGAGCCCAGAGGCGGATTCGAACCGCCGACCTACACATTACCAATGTGTTGCTCTAACCAACTGAGCTATCTGGGCATTCTATCTAATTAGGACTCTAAAAATTTATAAAAATTAACGATAGCGATTCCTGCGTATCCCCAAACAAACGGCAACCATAAAGGTATCAGCCAAGTAGGATTCATGTAATACCATATTCCACTTTTTATGCAAACTATCTCTGTTACGGCCCCACCGATGGTGCAAAAAAGAAAAATTTTAAGACCTACCTTATCGAACCAAATAGGATAAAAAACAACAAGACCTAAAACTAAAATCCCCGAACTTAATAAATTATTCCTCCAGAATAACAGAACAACAATAAAAGGAAATAAGGCAAAAAGAATATACAAAAAAAACTTTCGTAGTTAAATAAAAATCGCGTGGGCAGGGAGGGATTCGAACCCCCGTAGTCCGAAGACGCCAGATTTACAGTCTGGTGCATTTGACCACTCTGCCACCTACCCTTGGAGCCAGCGGAGGGATTCGGACCCCCGACCGACGGTTTACAAAACCGCTGCTCTACCCCTGAGCTACGCTGGCTAAAACTATTTACCGCTATTGTTCTTGATACCCATTTCCTTTAACTCTTCTAAAACTTCTTTAACTTTCTTGTCTTTGGAACCCAACTTAACGGCTATTTCCAAGGAGGCCTTGGCATCTGTATAATTGTGCTGCCTCCAATATAAAAGACCGAGAAATTTATAGGCGGTAATATTCTTGGGATTCTCAACAATCAAATCAATCCATTTCTGTTCTTCTTTAATCGGCTTATCCAACTCACTGATAGGAATTTCCTCGCTTTCTTCCTCGACCGGTTGAGAAATTATCTCTTCTCTTTCTATTTTAACGGGGATTTCCTCGGATTGACCAGTTGATAAATCTTTGGTTCTTTTTCTTCTTTGTTCCCTTTGCTTAATCCACTCTTTTGATTTTTGAGTCATTGTTTGCGAACTACGTCTCAATCTTTCAATCCATCTGCTCAATAAATTCTCTGTTTTCAAAAAGATGATTTTTACCCGCCGTAAAAATTTCTCCAAACCGACAATTAGATTAAGCCAATGCTGTTTGTAATTAATCTCTCGTAATCTTTGAGTCAGGCCTCTTTTCCTTTCCAAAATAATCATCTCTTCCTCTGACAAACGAGCCAATACCGGAATTTTCCGATAAACAATGGCCACCAATCCTCCTAAACTAAAACCAATAATAAGGTAAAGGATAAAATTAAACATAGCTATATCTCTAATCTAACAAACTTACCTATTCTAATATTTTCACCCAATTTAGCAATAGCTTCATTAATTAATTCTTCAATAGTTTTCTGCTCATCTTTGATGAAGGGTTGACTTAAAAGCTCCTTTAGATTTTCCGGATTCATAGCCGCCACATGCATGGCTAAATCGTGGGCCAATTCTTTAAATTGTTCGTTCTTGGCTACAAAATCGGTTTCGCAATTCAATTCCAAAATTACCCCTATTTTGCTCTGGTTATGAACGTATGTTTCAATTAAGCCCTGTTTAGCTTCCCGCTCGGCTTTTTTTAGGGCTTTTTCCCGGCCGCTTTTCTTCAAAATTTCCAAAGCCTTTGTCTGGTCACCGCCGGCTTTTTCCAGGGCTTCTTTACATTCCATGACCGAAATATTCGTCTTCTGGCGAAGTTTTTTAATTTGTTCTGCGCTAATCATAAATTAATAATACGATATTAGGGACAAGACAATTGCTTTCAGCGGCATAGAAATGCGAGCGGGCATGGTTCCGAGCGAAGCGAGAAGAGTGAGCATTTCTCTGCAGCGAAATTTCTCGCTGGGGAATTTCGCGTAGCCGAAGATAATTGTCTTGTCCTAAATTTTTGTCATCTCGGAGCAGCGGTTCAGCTCAACCAAAGAAACCAATTGATTCTGGCTGCCGCGTCCTTGAAAAATGGGTTAGGGTGAGCCTAATTATTTATTTCAACACTTTAACAATTGTCCCTAAAATCAATTTCAAGGAAGTGATAGCATCGTCATTAGCCGGAATCGGATAATCAATCAAAGTCGGGTCAGCATTAGTATCACATAAACCAATTATCGGAATCTTTTTCATCCTTGCTTCCTTGACAGCTAATTTCTCTTTTTGGGTATCAATAATCAAAAGAGCCTCTGGTAATTTAATTAACTTCTTGATTCCACCAAACTGTCTTTCCAGTTTCTGCAACTCTACGTCAAATTCATGTTGTTCTTTCTTGGTATATTTCTTTAATTCGCCTTTTTTCTTTTTCTCTTCCAAATCACGAAAGCGCTCTAATCGTTGAGAGATAATCTTAAAATTGGTTAAAGTACCCCCTAGCCATCTCTCGCTGACATAAGGCATCTGGCATTCTTTAGCCATTCGCCGGGTGATTTCTTTAGCCGCTATCTTAGTGCCGACAAAAAGAATGACTCCTTTTTTCTTTTTAATCTCTCGGATAAATTTCAAGGCTTCAGCCAACTTTTGGCGGACTTTTTCCAAATCAATAATATGGACGTTATGCCGACTGGTAAAAATATACGGCTCCATTTTGGCATTCCATTTGGAAGTCCGATGACCAAAATGGATACCGGCCTTAAGCATTTCCTCTAAGCTCGGGAGTATTTTCTCGATATTTTTTTCAGTTGACTTTTTGCCAGAGGTAGTCTGTCTCTCCTTTAGCAAAGATACACTTTTAACCGGTTTTTTTATTGTTTTTTTAATTTCCTTTTTTACCATTTTAATCCTTAAAGAGCGTATTTTAAAGGGCGTGCCTTTAAATAACACCCTTGAAATAGTATATCACATTTTTGAATTAAGGCAATATCTTGCCTATTTTATCCTAATCTGTTACTATATAAATGATGAAAAAAGATATTCATCCTCAATACTATCCCAAAGCTAAAATTAAATGCGCCTGTGGCGCCACTTTTGAAATTGGTTCAACCAAACAGGAAATGGAAGTAGAAATCTGTTCTCAATGTCATCCTTTTTACACCGGCAAAGAAAAAATCATTGAAACCGGTCAGGTAGAAAAATTTAGAAAAAGATTAGCTAAACGAGAGACCCGGCTCCTTGGTCCAAAACTTAAAAAGTCCGCCTCCGCCAAGACCTCTCGCCTCGTCTCCGATTCGTCGAAGCGGACGGCGAGGTAAGAAAAAATGAGTGGAATTATTATAGAAATCAGAGCCGGGGCCGGTGGCGAAGAAGCAGCTCTCTTTGCGGCTGACCTTTTCCGGATGTATTCCCGCTTTGCCGAAAAACAGAATTGGTCCGTCAGTTTAATTGATAGTAGCCAAAGTAGTTTAGGCGGTTATCGGGAAGTAGTTTTTGGAATCAAAGGAACCGATGTTTACGATAAATTAAAATATGAAGCCGGCGTTCATCGCGTTCAGAGAATTCCAACCACCGAAAAATCCGGCCGAGTTCATACTTCGACTGCTTCGGTAGCTGTTCTTCCACAAGCTAACGAAGTAGAAATCAAAATCAATCCCCGGGATTTGCGTATTGATGTTCTCCGAGCTTCCGGTCCGGGAGGTCAGTATGTCAATAAGCGCGAGTCAGCTGTTAGGGTAACCCACCTACCGACCGGCTTAACGGCTATCTGTCAAGAGGAAAGAACTCAACAACAAAACCGAGAAAGCGCCCTTCAGGTTTTACGGGCTCGTCTCTTGGCTAAAAAGCGAACTGAAGAAATGGCTCAACGAGGAGCCGAAAGACGGGAGCAAATTGGTGCCGCCATGCGGGCTGAAAAAATCCGCACCTATAATTTTCCTCAAAATCGGATAACTGACCATCGTCTTAATAAGTCCTGGCACCAATTAGATAAAGTCATCGACGGCGATTTGAAGCCAATTATCAAAGCCTTTCAGAAAATTAATAAGTAACGGGAGCTTACCTAACCATTTCGAGAAACGTAGATGACAAAAGCTTTATCTATTTGTAAAAGTGAAAGAGGGTCTGCTTTTGTCATCTCCGAGCCGAGGCAACAACTTTAATGGAATACAGCTTAATTCTCGGCTGAGGCGTTTTCGAAAAATGGTTAGGTAAGCTTCCACTAATAGATTTACATGAAAAAAAGAATTTTCAGCGGTATTCAGCCAACTGGTCTAGTCCATATTGGCAATTATTTAGGAGCGATTAAAAATTGGGTCAAACTACAAAATGAATACGACTCTATTTTTTGTATTGTTGATTTACATGCTTTGACTATTCCCGAAGCCTCCCAGCAAATGCAGAAAAAAATATTTGACCTGGCGACCACTTTATTAGCGGCCGGCCTTGACCCTAAAAAATGCGTTCTTTTTGTCCAATCACATATTCCCGAACATACTGAATTAACCTGGCTCCTGAATACAGTCACACCCATCGCCGAATTAGAAAGAATGACTCAATTCAAGGAAAAAGCCAAACACTTCAGAGAAAACATCAACATGGGTCTTTTTGACTATCCGGTTTTGATGGCCGCTGATATTCTTCTTTACCAAACCGATGCGGTGCCAGTTGGTGAAGACCAGCGACAGCATGTTGAATTGGCCAGGACTATCGCCCGAAAGTTTAATCAGCGACACGGCCAGGTTTTTACTATTCCGGAAGCGCTAATTTATTCTAGCGGGGCCCGGATAATGTCCTTAGCTGACCCAAAGAAGAAAATGGCTAAAAGCGTCCCTCAAAGTTATCTAGCCCTGACCGACTCGCCGGCCCTAATCCGTCAAAAGATTAAAAAAGCGGTCACTGACTCCGGAAAAGAGATAGAATACTCTCCGAAAAAACCAGCTATTGTCAATCTGATTAATATCTACGCTGCTTTTTCCGGTCTTTCAGCTGACCAAATTGAAAAAAAATATCAAGGCCAAGGATACGCTCCCTTTAAAAAAGATTTAGCTGAAATAGTTATTAAAGGATTAAAACTGTTCCAAGCCAAGAAAAAGACCCTGGAGAAAAAACCAACCTACGTTAAGAAAGTCTTAGCTGACGGTGTCCACAAAGTCCGTCCGCTCGCTCAAAAAACTCTCCAGCAAGCCAAACAAAAAATGGGCCTGATTTAAAATAAAAAAGGCGCGTCTGAATATAAGGGTTGCCCTTTTGGATCACGAAAAGGGCGTGTATCGAGATTCCATGATCTCGCCGAAGGCGAGGTCGTGGTCGAGAGGCATGCCCTTCGGCGATAAAAAGGCGATCCTTTAAACGATATTTTTCAGAAGCGCCTTTTTTATTCTTCGTAATAATTAAGCAAAAAATCAACTAATAAATGACCGCCTAATTTTTCTCCTTCGGCCTTAATAAAATACTCTCCCTTAACTCTTTCGGGAGCGACCGAAACTCCTTTACCAACTTGAAGCATCTCTTCATCATTGTAATTATTACCAGTGGTCATAATCTGTTTTGGTTCCAGGCCCAGCTGCTTGGCTAAATTAATAATCGCTTTGCCCTTGGACATTTCTCGACTACCAATATCATAACCTTCGTTAGTCCAAAGACAATACAGATTATCAGCGGCTATCTCTTTAACTAAATTAGGTATCTCATCCATCTGGTCACAATGAACGGTCAGAATAAACATCTTCGGCTCAAAGCCGCGGATTTTTTTGTTATTAGCCATCATTTCTTTAATCTTTTCTTTAATATCTCTTAACTGCCCAAAGTATTCATCTGGATAAGAAGGATGAATAATTTTATTATCCAGCCAAGTCAGATTGCCATTCTCGGCCTGAAGAATTATTTGATTGTCAAAAATCCGGTTTACCAAGCTTTTTAAATATAAAATATTACGGCCAGACGAAAAGCCAATTTTAAGATATTTTTTAAGTTCTTTCAACTTCTCAACAAACGGTGGCAAAAGTTGATGGGACTTCATATATAATTCAGTGCCGTCTTCGTTCTCTCTCAATTCGGTGCCCACTGGAATAATCACTCCATCAATATCAAAAACAACTATTCTTAAATCAGCTAACTCTTTTTTGGTAATTTCTTTTATCTCCTTCATATCTTTATTATAATATCATCCCGCCGCCTAAGCAAACTTCTTTCTGGTAAAAGACAGCCCATTGGCCGGGGGTAACCGCTTTTTGCGGTTTATTAAAAATTAACTTCAACTTACCTTTCGCTGGTAGGTAGAGTTTAGCCGCTGCCAATCGCTGATTAAAGCGAGTTCGGGCTTCAACTTTAATTGTTCGCCTAGGCGCTTGGCCGGAAATAAGATGATAATCGGTCAACCTAATCTCTCGCCGAAATAAAAGAGGGTCATTTTTCTTATTGGTAACTACCAACCGATTTCTTCCCTTATCAAAGTCAATTACCCACCAAGGGCCACCGCTTAATTTAATCCCTCGTCGCTGACCAATGGTATAGAAATGAAGTCCTTGATGCTGACCTAAAACCTTACCTTCTTTGTCAACAATCTGGCCTGGTTGAAGGCCTATCTCTTTTTCTAGAAAAAGAGGCATTAACTTTTGACTGATAAAACATAAATCTTGGCTTTGTTTCCTTCTGGTTAAAAAATTAAGGCTCTCCCTTTTAGCCAGCTGATAAACTTCCTTCTTGGTTAAATTACCTAAGGGAAAAATTATTTTAGCTAACTGCAACTGGTTTAAAAGGCAAAGGAAATAGCTCTGGTCTTTCTCTTTGTCTTTGCCTCTCAAAAGTTGATGTTCTTTCTTAACTTTTCTAACTCGAGCATAATGCCCAGTGGCCACATAGTCAGCTCTTTTCTTTTGAGCGAACTCAATTAACTTCTGGATTTTCAGCTGTTGATTACAAACTACGCAAGGATTAGGCGTTTTTTTATTTTTCAAAAGAGAAATAAAATAGCCAATTACTTTTTTCTTAAATGTTTGCCGACAATCAAGAGTATAATGGGGCACTTTTAGCTGTCGACAAAATTTTTTAGCCAGGCGAATAGATTGTTGATTAGAATAGACATTTTCTTTACCCGACCAGCCACTGTATCTTAAGGTTAGACCAATTGGCTGATAACCCTGTTTTTTAAGTAATAACAAAGCAACGGCCGAATCAAGGCCGCCAGAAAGACCGACTACTATTGACTGACGACTATTTTTCATTATTAATCTGGCTAATCCTGATTGCCTTGCCTTTGATTAAGGCCTCAGTTATTTTTTGATGAGCCGAACTTAAAATCCTCTGTAGAGTACTTTGAGAGATTTTCATCCTCTTAGCTGCCTCGGTCTGTTCCAATTTTTTCAACTCGCAAAGCCGTAAGGCCTCTAATTCATCTGTTCCTAAACTGACTTCTTCCAAAGCGGCCAGTGGGACTGCTCGCGGCTTGAAATAGGTTATCTCCGGGTCAAATCTAATTGTTCTTTTTTTGATCGGTCTCATTTATTTAAACTTAAAGGGTTGCCATTGAGGATTACGCCCTTGCGAAGCAAGGACGTATCCGAAAGGACGACCCTTTATAGTTTTAAGGAAGTCCGTAATTGATTAAATATTTTCTTTATTTCTTTCTTGGCCTTAAGATTAGTCTTTAAAATGGGTTTTAGATTGGCAATTGCCTTGAAAACGCCCTGGTCGTAAGATATCCGGCCTAAAAAATTATAGCTAAATTCTTTTTCAATTTCCTTAGTCAATGAACGGTTAATATCCCATTTATTGATAACTATTCTAAAGGGAATTTGAAAATGGTTAACTACTTCTAAAACTCTTCTCAAATCAGCTAATCCGGAAAGAGTTGGTTCGGTCACTAAAATAGCTAAACGAGCGTCTTGCAAAGAAGCAATGACCGGACAGCCGGTCCCCGGCGCTGAATCAATAAGCATTAGTTCATACTGGTTATTTTCTTCAGCCCGTCTCTTTATTTCAGCGACTACCTTGCCCGAACCGGTTTCGCCGGGCAAAAGCTGACCAGTAAATAGCGGAAAGCCATATTTGGTTTGAATTAATTTGATTTGGCCGTTCTGAACCGGTTTTAAATCAACCGCTTTTTGAGGACAGACAATCTGACAAACACCGCAACCCTCACAAAGAAAGGGATTAATTTTAGCCCGACTGTTTTTAATTTTAATGGCCTCAAAAAGACATTTTTCAGCGCAAAGACCGCAACCATTGCACTTACCTTCATCAATGACCGCCTTAAAAGAAGTGGAAATTTTCTGAGAAGATTGAATGTTCTCGTCAGAGACCTCGTTAAGCCAAATGGCTAAATTAGGCGCGTCAACATCAGCATCAACAACAGCTATTTTTTTCTTTTTAGCCCAAAGCATGGCCAAGACCGAAGTCAGCATTGATTTACCGACTCCTCCCTTGCCCGAGGCAACAACTAACTTGAACTGTTTATTTTCCATTAATTAAATATTATCCGAAAGAACCCGAAAATCTTCTTTGAGCGTCTCGGCCATTTTATTATTGTAGACAACCACGGCTGGATGGTACAAGGGAATAATTTTAATTGGTCCGAAATCCGCCTTGGTCTCAAAAACCCTTCCGTGAATTTTACTAATGCCTTCAATCTTGTCTCCTAAACCGAATTTTTCTAAAAGATAAGCGGTCGCGTAATTACCCAAAGAACCGATTACTTTCGGCTGGATAATGGCAATCTGCCTTTCCAGATAAGGAACACAAGCGGCAATTTCTTCTTTTTGGGGGTTGCGATTTTGAGGCGGTCGGCATTTCAGAACGTTACCGATATATACTTTTTCCCTTTTTAAACCAGCTGCTTCCAGCAATTCATCTAAAATTTTTCCGGCCTGACCGCAAAAAGGCTGGCCGGTTTTGTCTTCGGAGGCGCCGGGCGCTTCGCCAATCAAAACGATTTCCGCCTGATGATTACCCTGGCCGATTACCGGATAAGTCCTCGTTTTGTAAAGAGAGCATTTCCGACAATCCAAAACTTCCTCCTTAATTTTTTCAAGCTGTCTGTCTATCTCTTTTAATTGCATCATTTTAATTTTAAAGCACCCCCGAAAGCATGGCCATTCCCAAAAGCGTAATAACCAGACCAGCCGCCAAATGAAGATATTTAATATTTCTGGCCTGCCAGCTGGTGACATCTTCCACCTTCCCGAAGCCAAAATAGATTATCAAAACGACAGCCAGCATCGGTAGAACAAATATTAGATTGTAGAATAAGAGCCAGGGCAATGATTTTAATATACCCAGCTCGCATAAAATTCCACCGCAGATAATATAGGGACCGATGGTACAAGGCAGCAAAAAGACAGTTACTAAAGCGCCAACCAGAAAAGCTCCCCGCGGACAGGTTATCTTCAAAACAATCCGGCCAATTCTGGAATCAACCGGGCAGACCGCCTTGGCCCGGAAAAAGGCCCTGATTTTAAGACAGCCCAGAATTATCGCTCCGAGAGCAACCGCTTTGTAAAGCCAAAATTGAACTGTTTTCAAAGAGCTCAGCAACTGGAACGATTCAACTATAACCAAGCCGTAAAGCAAATACATAACAAAGACGGAAAAAACAAAAGCCAAGCCGGCTAATAAAATATTTCTTTTCCGGGTTGGATTATAAGTCAAGACAGACATGAGCATTAAACCAAGAACAGCCAAAGTACAAGGATTGACCGCGTCAACGGCCGCCAAAGAAACAATTTTAACCAAAGTAAATTCATTTGATATCTTATCCAAAAAATCAGGGCTGATTGTCTGACATTGATAGCAGCTATTTTCAGCGGCCCAGGACAAATTAAAAAAACAGACAAATCCTAAAACAGCTAAAACTAATCCCCCGACAATAGTTTTCGGAGTCATTTTTATTAAACTGTTAAATTTTTTCATCTAAATTTAAACTTAGTAATTTCCCCCGGGAGTAGGCCTGAACGATTTCTTTAGAATAAGGAATTTCTCTAATAATCTCTGCTTGATATTTTTGAACAACCTCTTCAACTCCTTTTTTATCCCCTAAATCGGCCTGATTCAGAATTACTTCAATCGGCACCTTTAATTTTCGGCAAAGATCTAAAATCAGTCCTAAATCAACTGCCCCCATGGGAGTCGGTTCGGTCACCGCCATTGCTAAATCAACATCTAAAAGAGCTGAAATAACCGGACAATGAGTGCCGGCGGCCGTATCTAATAAAACAAAATCAGCTTTTTCCTGACTGGCGAATTTCAAAGCGAATTTTTTGGTTTGAGTGACTATTGGGCCGGTCTCTTCTAAGCCCGCTTTGGCTAAGCCAGTAATCAGCCAGTAATTTTCCTTGAGCTGATTAAGAAAAATCTGACCGGTTTCTTCCTTGACTGGCCGAATGGCCTGATTAGGACAAACTAACCAACAAGCTCCGCAACCGGAACAAAGGTCTTTAATAAATATTGGATACTGGCCGGGCGCCTGAAAGATAGCATTACTCCGGCAGGCCTTGAGACAACGGCCACATTTCTGACATTTATTCTCGTCTAATTTAGGAAAGGGAGTATAAATTTTTTCCAGCGGGGTTTTTAATCCTTGACCCAAAAGAAGATAATCGTTAGGGCATTCCACATCGCAATCAACTAAAACAACTTTTTTGCCTGTTTGAAAATATTTATTAGCTAAAAGAATGGCTACCGTTGATTTACCGGTGCCGCCTTTGCCACCGGTAACAGCTATTTTTTTCATTGAGTTAATTCTTTTAAAATATCTTCCAATTTTTTCTCCGGGCCAACCAATTTTAATTCAATACCGTAGGCCTTGAAATTTCTTTGAGCGTTCAAACCGATCTGTTGAGCAATCACTTTATCAGCCGAGATTGACCGGACAAATTTAAAGCCGTGGCCGGTTGTTTCGGTATAATAAGGATTTTTAACCACTTCCTTTCTTAAAATAGAACCCTCTTTGTCCTGGTCAAGAATTAAATATTCTTTAGCCCCGAAATGCTGACTAATCTCATTGTCGCTTAAAGGGATAATTGTCCGCTGACCTATTTTTTTCGGACCGATTATTTCAAAGCCGCCTTGAAATCCTTTCCGTTGGCCAAAGCTGCCAACAATGGTTCCTTGTTTAATTTCATGTGACTCCACTGAAACAATCACGTATTTCAACTGAGAAAAATTATCTAATAATCGACTTTCTAATGATTTAGTTAATTCCGAAACCCGGTCCAACTTTAAACGGGAATCCAATTTGATTTTTAATTCGGCGAAATTAGCTCCGCCGATTTTTCTGGTTTTTAAATCAGCTAATTCAATCCGCTGACCGCTAACTAAAGCTCTAATTTTCTTTTCTAATTCCGGATTAGCTACATCCAAAAGAGAATCGGTAATTTCTTTGCCAATACTAAATGTCTCTTTAAGAATATAGAGGCCGATTAATAAAGCAATGAGAGCATCGGCGTAAATAAAATATTTAACAGCAACCAAGCCAATCAAAACGCCGGCTGAAGAAATAACATCGGCCCGTGAATGTTCGGCATCAGCCACCAAAGACAAACTTTCATACTGACGACCATAACGAAACTTTAAACGAGCCATTACTTCATTAATAATCACCGTGACAATCATTAAACCAATAGCCCAGAAAGAAAAAGTAACCGGCTCCATTTCTGCAAATCGATTAATTCCCTCATAAATAATCCAAACCCCCGAAAGACCTAATAAAAGAGCAACGACTAAACCGGCTAAGCTTTCCGTCCGGTAATAACCGTAAGGATGCTTTTGGTCAACCGGTCTTCTAGCCGCCTTAATCCCAAAGAAAGTAACCAAAGATGAAAAAACATCCATACCTGAATGGATGGCTTCGGCTAATAAAGCAACGCTATTAATTAATAGACCAATAATCAGCTTAGCTAAGGTTAAGAGTAAATTAACCAGCGTGCTGATTAAAGAAATTTTCTCTTGATTCATTTTCGAAAGGGCGTAGTCCCAAGAGACGTCCCAAAGAGACAGGGAGCGTGCATCGGGATTCCACAGAAGGGTTGCCCTCGAGATTCCACGCCCTTGCGAAGCAAGGACGTGGTTGAGAGGGCGACCCTTTAAGGCAGGTCTTGGTCAAGAGGCATACCCTCCGGCAAGTCGTTTTTGGGACATCCCTTAAAATGACACCCTTTTTCTTCGGCCGGAGCCAGGTTCCAAGCCGCGGCCAGGACCAAAACCGCCGCCTCCGAATTTACGACCTAAGCCAAAATGGCCGGGCACATTAGCTTGATTAGTCTTTTCTAATTCGCCTTTTTGATACTTTTCCAAGGCCTTTTGAGCCGAGAGACCAAAAACGCCAGTAATTATTCTCACTCTGGAGGCCTGAAGAATTTGGAAAGCCCGTGGCCCCAAATTACCGGTAATAATCACTTGGGCGCCGGCTGAAACAACCGCCTGAGCAGCCGTAATGCCCGCCCCGCCCATCGCTTCTAAGCCAGGGTTTTTTATTATCTCCGTCTCCTCGCCTTTCTCATCAGTAATCAAAAAATAAGGCGCCCGACCAAAACGCGGGTCAATTGGCGAATCGAGTTTAGGCGAACTGACACTGAAACATATCTTCATAAATTATTTTGTTTTTTTACTTTTCAGTTCCTCAAGGCGTCCCTCAATTTCCTTAATCTCTTCTTTTAATCCTTTAAGTTCCTCATTAAGCATTTCTTTTTCTTCTTTGGCTGTTGGTTCTTCGAAGAACGGCCAGTCAGCCGGATAACCGCCCAAAGGCCAGCCCCCGCCATGATCAAAACCAAAACCTCTGCCCCGGCCTAAACCAAAACCGCGGCCAAAACCTCGAAAACCCCGGCCAAGATAGCGTCGGCCATAACCGGGCGGACAATAACCCAAACTGCGACCAGTCCGGGAACCCCGACCTTGAGGACCTGTTCCATTAAGTGCAGGCATGATAATTTCTCCTTTTTTATATTATACCTCATCCCTCTTTTATTGCCAAAGAGAGATAAAGCAGCTAGATAGCTGCGACCTTTCAAAGAAAAACAGCCATCTGTTTTCTATTATATGGGTACTCATAATTGGTTCGCTCGGTCTAAATGAAAACAAATTTTCATTTATTCCTCGCTGCCAATTATGAGTATATACCCATAACCGAATGGCTGTCAAGAGGTGAACTAATTATTCAAAATCCAACCCTCCTTCTTGGAAATGCTTCTTCACTTCTTCTCCTAATTCAGTATTCTCTGTCAAGATAAATTCAAAGACCCTTACTCCGCCTTGGCGGTCGGCCACGACCACGACCAGTTCATTATCAATTCCTATGGTTGTATGGGAACCGCCATAAGGATTGCTTTTGGGATAACATGGATTTCTCTCGCCTGTTGAATCACCGGTCAAGCCCCAAGTTCGTCCCTTTAACCAAGCCCGATTATCGAATATATCTTTCAAAAGCTGCTTAACTATCTCTGTCTTGCTTTTCCCCATACTCCCTCCTTCCTTGTTTTCAAATAACTATAGCAACGGCGCAATAATTAAGGCAACAATAGCCATCAACTTCAACAATATATTTAAGGATGGTCCGGCTGTATCTTTAAAGGGGTCGCCGACCGTGTCGCCGATAACGGCCGCTTTATGGGCTTCCGAGCCCTTACCGCCCAAGTTGCCTGCTTCAATATATTTCTTGGCGTTATCCCAAGCGCCGCCCGAGTTAGCCATAGTCACGGCCAGTAAAAATCCGGAAACAATGGAACCGGCTAACAAGCCGGCCAAAGCCGCCGGGCCCAACAGAAAACCGACCAAGACCGGAGCCAAAATACATAAAACACTCGGCAAAATCATTTCCCGTAAGGCGGCTCTAGTGCTGATATCAACGCACTTAGCATAGTCGGGCTCGGCCTGACCGGTCATAATCCCCTTGATGCTTCGGAACTGACGACGAACTTCTTCAACCATGGCCATAGCTGCCCGGCCAACCGCCTGCAAAGCAAAGGAAGAAAAGATAAAAGGCATCAAACCGCCTAAGAAAAGGCCGATAATCACTTTATAATCAAATAAATTGACGAAGGGCAATTTAACCGCCTGACCATAACTAATCATCAAAACCAGGGCGGTCAAAGCAGCCGCCCCGATAGCAAATCCTTTGCCGATAGCCGCCGTCGTATTGCCGACCGCGTCTAAATCTTCAGCCCGCTCTCTGGTCTTTTGGCCCAAGCCGGCCATCTCGGCAATACCGGCCGCGTTATCGGCCACCGGCCCGAAAGTATCCGTGGCCAAGGTTACTCCCAAGGTAGAAAGCATACCGACGGCCGCAATAGCGACACCAAAAAGCTGCGACCACTGGTAAGCCAAGAAAATAGCCGCACTAACAATTAAAACAGGAATAATTGTGCTGGTTAACCCCAGAGCAAAGCCGGCAATAATATTAGTTCCGGCGCCGGTTTGAGCGGCTTGAGCAACTCTCCTGGTAAACCGGTATTTATGAGAAGTAAAATACTCGGTTATCAAACCGATTCCCAAGCCGGCTAATAGACCAACCAAAAAAGCGTAAAAAACAGATATGCCAAAACCCAGATATTTAACTAAGCCATAACCGCTAACGACCATTAAAATTGTGGCCGCCCAGATACCGCGGTTTAGAACTTTTTGACCGGAACCAGTTTTGGCTGAAGCCACCTTAACAAAAAGATTACTGATTAAACTAACGATTATTCCGCCGGCTGCCAAGACCATCGGTAAAAAGATTCCTTTTTCGCCAACAGCCACTACTGCTCCAATAACCATAGCGGCGATAATACTGTCAACATAACTCTCAAAAAGGTCAGCCCCCATACCGGCCACGTCACCGACATTATCGCCGACGTTATCAGCAATAGTGGCCGGGTTACGCGGGTCGTCTTCGGGAATCCCTTTTTCCACCTTGCCGACTAAATCGGCCCCGACATCAGCCGCCTTAGTATAAATACCGCCGCCGACCCGAGCGAACAAAGCCACCGAAGAAGCGCCAAAACCAAAGCCGTAAACAATAACCGGCTCCTTAAAAATAAGATAAAGAATAGTAATGCCCAAAAGGCCTAAGCCGACCACGCTTAAAGCCATAACACTGCCGCTGTTAAAGGCAACGTTTAAACCGGATTTTAAATCTTTGTTCAAACTTTCGGCTGTGCGGACATTAGCTGTCGTGGCTACCCGCATGCCAATTTGCCCGGCCAAACCGCTCAAAAAAGCGCCAACCACAAAAGCCAAAGCTATTTTGGGATTTAAGAAATAATAAAGAAGCGCTGCGACAACTAAAACGAAAATAAACAAAATCCGGTATTCTCTGTTTAAAAAAGCCATCGCTCCTTTCTTGATAACCTGACTAATCCGGTCAGCTCTTTCATTGATAACGGTCTGCTTTTTAATCCGCCAAGCTAAAAAACCAGCCGCCAATAAAGCTAAAAACGAACTGATTAAACAGAAATATAATGATAGAGACATAGATTTAATCCAAGTTAATCCAAGGGACGCCCTTTTAAGGGACGCCCTTGAAAGGGCGTCCCTTGGAAAACCCTAGAAACATTCTAAATAATTATTTCCTCTTTGTCTACTAAAAATCATTCTTTCCGTAGGGCCTCAATCGGGCTAAGCGAAGCAGCCTGACGGGCCGGATAAAGACCAAAGATTAAGCCAATAGCCATAGCCACTAAGAAAGCAAGCAGAATAGCCAGCCAGGAAACGGTCAAAGGCCAAGCCAATCCGTAGGCTCGAGCGGCCAATCCGCCAAGCAAAGAATTACTTACGCCTATAAATATTCCGATAAAGCCACCTAAGCCGGTAATGACCAAAGCTTCAATTAAAAACTGACTAAGAATGTCTTTTTTAGTCGCCCCCAAGGACTTACGTAATCCGATTTCACGGGTCCGCTCGCTAACTGAAACCAACATAATGTTCATAATGCCGATACCGCCGACTAACAAAGAGATAGCCGCTAAAAACCCCAAAAGAAGATTCAAAATAACGCTGACATCACTAACCTGTTCCAGGATTTCCTCCATGGTCGTAATTTCAAAATCATCCTTATCCGGGTCGGTAATGTTATGATTATGACGCAGTAACCGGGCAATCTCTCCCTCGGCCCGAGGCAAATACTCTTCACTGCTGACCGATAAAACAACCTCCGATAAATAATCAATACCTAAGACTTCTTTAAGAGCCGTCTGAAGCGGCAGATAGGCGAAATCATTCATATCAATGCCACCAAACGATGAAAACATACCCTGTGGTTTAAGCACGCCGATTACTTTAAAATTCTGACCCTTCAATTTTACTTTTTTGCCTAGCGGGTCACTCTGGCCAAAAAGTTCTTCCGCCAGACCATTCCCCAAAACAACTACTTTAGCCAAGCTGTCATCTTCGTCTTGGTTGAAAAAACGACCTTGAGCCGTTTCAGCCATCGTCTTATAGATTAGCGGGAAATCGGCGCTGCAGCCGTAAAGCAAGGCTTTCTTCTCTTCGTTTTCATAAGTAACCCATTCCTGACCAATAGCTTGACCAGAGACGGCTTCAACATAAGGAAAACGAGATTTATCCCGGAGGTCTTTAAGGTCATCCAAACTCAAGGTAGTTATTTTAATGCCCTGAACCATTGAAGTAATTGTCCCTATTTGACCGGTCCCCGGAACATTGACGGCGATATCAAGAATAGTGGGGCCGAAGGCCTCAATCTCATTAGTGACCAAACCCTTGAGCCCCTGACCCAAGGAAAGAATCAGGACGACGGCGGCCACGCCAATAACAATTCCCAAAATAGAAAAAGCGCTGCGCAATTTATTGGCCCATAAGGCAATAATTGATTGTTTGATGATGGAAGATAGGCTCATTTTACGTCAGCGGGGCATCTGCGTCAGCGGGGCGTTCCTTTTAGTAAAAAGGAACGCCCCGGGAACTACGCCCCGGGAACTACTCATACCTTAAGGCCTCAATCGGATTTAATTTGGAGGCCCGATTGGCTGGCCAAAGACCGAAAACCAAACCGATACTGATAGCCATTAAAGTAGAGACGAAAACAGAAAGAGGGGTAACAATAAATTGCCAATCATAGCCATACCAATTGACACCAACAGTTACAACCCAAGCAATGACAATCCCTAAAACAATACCAATAATTCCACCCAGCAAGGTCATCGTCGCGCTTTCCAGCAAAAATTGAACAAGGATATCTTTTCGTCTAGCTCCCAAGGATTTACGCAAACCAATCTCCCGTGTCCGCTCGTTAACGGCTACAAACATAATATTCATAATACCGATACCGCCAACGACTAAAGAAACGGCTGCCACCAGAGCTAAAAACATTTTTAAGGCCTGGGTAATTACTCCCAGAATATCCAGAGCCTGAGCAGTGCTTCTAACCGAAAAGTCATCTTTAGCCGGGTCTTTGATGTTGTGGCGATAGCGAAGAATATCTTTAATTTGTCTGATGGCCAAATCAATATTTTCCGCCTTATCAACTTTGGCCCGGATAAAAGCTAAATGGTCAATGCCCAAAAGTAATTTTTGAGCTGTCTTCAGGGGGATAAAAACCTGTTCATCCTGGTTTTCAAAAGTAACTACCCCCCTTTCTTCCATCAGACCAATTACCTTAAAACTAATCTGATTAATTTTTATTCTCTTATCTAAAGGATTGTCCTGGTCAAAAAGCTTTTCTTTAACTTGACTGCCTAAAACAACTACTCGGGCTAAGCTGTCATTTTCTTCCTTTCTGATAAAACGACCTGATTCTACTGAAGTATCTTCAACTTCCAAATAACTGGGAGTAACTCCAGTATAATTAAAATCTTCGGTCTGATTAAAATAACTCATTGTTCCTTGCCCCTTGACATAGGAACAAACGGCCTCCAAGTGGGGTATCTTTTCTAAAGCTAAGGCATCTTCATATTTAAGAGTAGTTATTTCAATACCTAAAATAGTAGCCGGCGGGCCCATTTCATCGGAAGCGCCTGGCAGGACACCAACTAAATTACTGCCCATCGCCCGCACTTGAGCTAACAATAAATCCTGGGCGCTGGCTCCAACAGCCATAATTGAGATAACCGCCGATACGCCAATAATAATTCCCAGCATAGTCAAAAAAGACCTTCTCTTTTGTAAGGTCAGGTTCTGAAAAGTTAATCTAAGAACATTAAAAATATACATAGAAGAATCCGCCAGCGGGGCGTCCCTTTTTACTAAAAGGGTTGCCATTGAGGATCACGCCCTCGCCTTTGGCGAGGACGTGTCCGAAAGGGCGACCCTTTGAAGGCGTAGCAAAAGGGGGCGCCTCAGGAACCATAACCAGTCACTATTTTATCAATCCATCTTTAGCTAAATGCTGATTAGTCACCTTATAGTCACTAATAATCTGGCCGTCCTTAAGGGCTAAGATGCGACGGGCGCATTCAGCGACGTATTTCTCATGAGTGACCATTAAAATAGTATTGCCCTCTTCGTTCAAATCCTGCAAGACTTCCATTACCTCTTGACCAGATTTACTGTCTAAATTACCGGTCGGCTCATCAGCTAAAATCAGACGCGGTTGATTGATTAAAGCCCGGACAATAGCTACTCGCTGCTGTTCGCCGCCGGAAAGTTGATTAGGCCGAAAACCGACTCGATGAGCCAGACCTAATTTATCCAGGAGATAACGGGCTCGTTCTTCTGTTTCGGCTTTGTTCAAATGAGGTGTATAAATAGTTGGCAATAAAACATTATCCCAGACCGAAGTGCGAGCCAAAAGATTGTAGGTCTGGAAAACAAAACCGACTTTGGCATTTCTAATTTGAGCCAATTTGACATCGTCGAACTGACTGGTGTTTTCTCCGTCAAAAAAATAATCACCGCTGGTCGGCTTATCTAAAAAGCCGATAATATGCATCAAAGTTGATTTGCCCGAGCCGGAAGCTCCCATGACGGCGACAAACTCTCCTTCATCTATTCCAAAAGAAACCCCGCTTAAAGCCGGGGTAACTAATTCTTCATCAATATAATCTTTAGTAATATTGTCTAATTTGATAAGCATTTGGTTATTCTCCGACAATTACTTGGTCCCCTTCCTTTAATCCTTCCGTAATCTCTACGTTGGTCTCCCCGTCCAAACCAGTTTTGATTGTTCTTTCTTTTGCTTCCTTGCCTTCCAGAACTAAGATGTATTTTTCCCCGTTCTTTTCCTTAATCACGTAATAAGGCAGATAAAGAACATTTTCTTTCTGAGCGGTTTGGATATCTAAATTAACGGTCATACCCGATTTAATTCTTTCGTCTTCAACATCAAAAATAGAGGTGACTTTGTAATAAATCACTCCGGAAACAACTGTTTCAGCCGGGTCAATTTTAATTACCTGGCCAAAGAATTTTTCTTCCGGGCCTAAAGCATCCAAAGTCATTTCCACGGAATCGCCAATGCTCACTTTAGCAATTTCGGTTTCTGAAACATTAGCTTCAATTTGGAAATAACCGGAACTAATCATCGAAACCACTGTCTGGCTGGCCGAGGCCGTTTCCCCTTCTTCTTTTTCAATAGCTGTAATAACGCCGGCCACCGGCGCTTTAAGAACATTTTTATTCATTTTTTCTCTGATTTGAAGAAGATTAGCTTGGGCTTGTTTAACTTCGGCTTGAGCTAAATCAATATCTTCCTGGCGCGGCCCGGCTTCTTCGGAAGCCAATTCGTCTTGAGCTTTTTTTAGAGCGACCCTGGCTGTCTCCAAATCAGCTTGGGCCTGGTTAAGATTAATTTGATTGGTTAATCTAGTGCTGGCAATGGTTTGTTGCTGAGTAGTCAGATTAGTCAAGGCAGTATTAACATTTGTTCGGGCGGTATTTAAATTAGACCGGTAGGTGGCCAAATCCGATGAGGTTACTTCGGTGGTAGCCGTCGCCTTACTAAGGGCATCGCTTAAAATGGTTAAAAAATCGCTAATTACCGTGAGATGCTCTTTGGCTTTAACCAAAATATTATCTAATTGATTATAGTCCTCTGTATTTAAAATGCTTATTTCATCTTCGAATTTATCTAATTCATTGCCAGTCACTATTCGTTGCCATTCAGCATCATTTTCCGCTTGTAAATCAGCGGTCTGGAGAGTCAACTGAGGATTGCTGGTTTCGCCGCCGGTAAATAAATCATTGATTTTTTGACGAACAGCATCATCGCTTTTAAGATAAGCATCATTCAAAACATCGATTACGTCTTCGTAGGCCTGGTCTAAATTACTGACCGCATCATCTTGGGCATCCCTGAGAGCCTGCTCCTCATTAGCCACTTCGACTTCTACTTTATTGACAGCTGCTTGATAAACTTGAATTTCTTCCGGTTTAGTGCCGGCTAAGGTCTGAGCTAATTTAGCTTGAGCTATTTCCAAAGCCGCCTGATTGGATTGCAGTTGGGCGCTCAATTCAGCTGTATCTAACCTGACCAAAACTTGGCCGGTTGTCACTTGGTCGCCAACAGCTACTTCAATTTCTTTTACTTTACCCGAATTTTCAAACTCTAAATCTATTTGCTTAGCTGAAATAACCGTCCCGGTTACTGAAACTGATTCCACTACTTCGCCCCTAGCCACTTCAATTAACTGATAATCCGACTTAGAACCAAAAATAGCCCGTAAGCTAAAATAGCTTCCGATAATAATAGCTATAATACTAGTAATGATAATTATTTTTTTCATAAATTCATTAAACAATAAAAAAAAGATGTTGTCAATTATCCTTTATTGTGGACTGGTAACTCATTTAACTGCTTTTAAAAATGGATTGACAACGCCTTTGACAAATTCTAAACAACTTTCTCGGTCAAGATAAAACCAAAGAACGAAACAAAGAATAAGGGCTAAAATCAAGATTCCTAAAAAAGAACGACTGATGAAAAGACGGAAGATTTTACTAATCCAGAGTTTCTTTTCTGTTTTTTCTTTTTGAGCCAATTTTTTCTCTAAAGAAAAATCATAGTATCTATAAAATTCTACCTTATCAATAAGGAATTTTTTCATCTTATCCTGATAAAATTTACTCTCCGGATTTTGCTCAACTAATAAAACCAAACCAGCAAATTTGACCGCTCCAGTTTTATCAAGATTTTTCAATAAACCCTTCATTTGAGAAACCCAAAGAAACCATTCAGTTTTATCTTCTTTCAAAGAAAATAAAAGCTTCTTTCTCTTTTGCGGTTGAAGAAACCTATCCGAAAGTTTCTCTAATTCTTTGGCTAATTTCCTCTTGGAAGGCATTACTCTATTTATTATACTAGATTAAATTTTATTTAACCAGTTTGACCGCCGTGCCATAAACCAAAAGCTCAGCTGCTCCGGCCATCACTTGGGAAGTAGTAAAACGGACAGCCACAATCGCATCGGCCTCCATTTCTTCGGCCTGTTTAACCATCCGTTTAATCGCCTCTTCCCGAGCATCGCTTAGGGCCTCAACATATTCCTTGATTTCGCCGCCGACAATTCCTCGCAGACCAGCCAAAATATCTTTACCGATATGTTTGGCCCGAATAGTATTGCCTCTGACTAAACCAAGGGTTTCCCTGATTTGTTGACCAGGGATTTGGTCAGAAGTAGTCAAAATCATAGTTTATTCTCCTTTCCTTTATCTTTTACTCTCTCAATAATTAGAGAGGTCAACATAATTATTGTTCCTAAAACCAAAGCGATAATTCCCCATCTGACGATAGGAGGAACAGTCGTGTCCTCAAAAAACTTATACAGACCGAAACCAATTAAGAATAGTCCGCCGGCTGAAAAAATGACTAAACCTAAGACAGTTAATGATTTCATTTAAGTATTTAAGCATCTAAGGGACGCCCTTAATGACTTAATAAACAATTGTAGCATATTTCAATAAACAAGTAAATTATATTTTGACATATCAAAAAAAAGTGTTAGAATAGACCTACTTGTCTCTCGGGGCGTCCCTTTTTACTACACCCTTTTTTGAAAGGGTGTAGTAAAAAGGGACGCCCCAAAATATGCATTGAAATATGTTTTTAGAAATCAAAAATTTAAAAGTCAAAGGGAATGGTCAAGAAATACTGAAAGGGATTAATCTGAAGATTAAAAAAGGAGAATGCCAGGCCCTTTTGGGGCCCAATGCCTCCGGTAAAAGCACTCTTGCTCAAGTCATCGCTGGCAGCCCTAAATATCGCGTCAGTCAAGGAAAAATCATTTTCCGAGACAAAGGAATAACCAAATTACCTCCGGAAAAAAGAACCAAACTGGGCATTGCTTTATCCTGGCAGAATCCGCCGGCCATCAAGGGAGTCCGCTTAGAAAAATTACTGGGGAAAATATCTAACCGAAAGATTGAAAATAAAAAATTAGACCTTGACGATAATCTGCTGGACCGCCAAGTTAATTTAGATTTTTCGGGCGGCGAGAAAAAAATATCCGAACTGTTCCAGATTCTATCTCTTAATCCCCAATTGGTTATCTTGGATGAAATTGATTCCGGTTTAGACATAAAAAGGTTAGAAAAATTTGCCCGGCTGATAAAAAAGGAATTAATTGATAAAAAAGTCGCTCTTTTATTGATTACTCATTCGGGAACTATCCTAAGATTCTTAAAACCTCAACTAACCAACGTGATGCTCGACGGAAAAATCGTCTGTCGGGAAAAAAATTATCGAAAAGTTCTCCAGGTAATCAAGAAATACGGCTATGATAAATGTAAAAAATGCCCATTATGGGCAAGTTGACCACAAAGTAGAGAATATCTTTGAAGGGAAAGGGATTATTATTTTACCCAGCCAACAGGCCTGGCAAAAATTCAGCTGGACCAGAAAACACTTCCAAAAAAAACCAAAAGAAGGTTATTTCATCTGGGTTAAGAAGCAACCGGTTTTCCCCTTAACTACCTGCATTACCATCGCTTCTAAAAAGATTTCCCAGCATCTAAATAATTTGTTAGTTATTGAAAAAAATATCAAAGCTAAAGCCAATGTTGTCTGCAATGCGGCGGCTGATAACTTATGCGGCCTTCATCAAGCACAAGGCAAACTGATTCTTAAAGATAAGGCCAGCTTGGAATATAATCATTTTCATCAATGGGGCAAAAAGGATTTGGTTAATCCTGATTACCAATTTATTCTGGGCAAGGGTAGCCGCCTCGTCTATAATTACAAAAATTTAGCCCCGCCGAAAAATCTCCAATTAAAAACTTCTATTTATAATAATGAAAATGCTTCAGCTAATCTGAAGTTCGTTATCAACGGCCTGAATTCTAAGATAAATTTAAAGGATACTCTTTTTCTCAAAGGCAAAAACTCTCAAGGCATAGTTAATCTGAGATTAGTCGGTCGCCAAAATAGCCAGATTGAAGCAATCAGCGAAATTTTCGCTTCAGCCGCGGCCAAGGGCCATCTAGATTGCCAGGGATTATTAGTCAGTCAAGATTCAGTCATTTCCTTAATTCCCAAACTGGTTTGTCAAAACAAAAAAGCCCAGTTGACTCACGAGGCCTCCATCGGCAAAATCTCCGAAGAAGAATTAAATTATTTAAGAAGCCGCGGCCTCTCCGAAAAAGAAGCCATCAATTTAATTATTACCGGATTCTTAGAAATCGAATAACTATTTCCAAAATAAAAATCCCATCAAACAATGACGGGATTTTTCTATTCCAAAATCTTTCAGATTATTATTTGGGACCGAAAGTAATATTAATATTGGTATAGCCAGCGTAGTCACTGCTACCCCTCACTAAAACGACAGCCTGTTCTTCGCCTTTCTCTACGGCCTGACCTACATAACCATAGGTTAATCCTAACATCTGCATCGTCTCTTCGTCTATCGGCGACTGCCAACCATTAGTCGGCAACTCTGATTCGTAAAAATCCGACACCGTCTCAATGCTAGCCGAAGTAAGGTACTCAACGACAACTATATCAGTGTCTGGAATAGGCCCATAATAGACCCTGACCGATCCTGGGTATCTAGGCACATCCGAAATATCTTCTCCAGAAACATCTGTGGTCGGCGTTCCCGTAGAAAGACCATCACCGCCACCCCCACAACCTGCCCCCATCAAAAACAAAGCTACCAAAATTAAAAATGGGATAACAAACTTTAATTTGTTCATAGGTCCAAAGCTAATTTAATTAAAATTTCGACCTTTCTTCTTTTTCAAAATAAAATAAACAACGATTCCAATTATGATAACGGCCGCAATTATACCCAGAATCAATGTCCAATTCGGACCTTCTCCTTCGCTTGAGGACACTCCTCCAGCAGCAGGTATCTCTTCATCTCCTTCTCCCTTCAGTGATATTGCTAAAGTATACGAACCTATCTTCCAAGTATCACATTTTACCATAATGTAATACTTATCCGAATCTTTGCCTCTGTGTAATTGAGAAATTGCCAAAGACAGTGGTTCATCATAAAACCCGTCTTCCTCTACGGCCAGTTCTGTTCCGTCCTCGTCATATAAAGCTAAAATAGCCCAGGCCCCGATATCTATATCAGCCGCCGTGAAGGTACCCTTTATATTAACCTCCTGTCCGGATTTTACATCGGTAATATAGAAGTATTCTGCCTCTTTATTATCTAAACTATCCCCTTGATAACTACCTGGCTCTATTTTCGCTGCTGTCTCTAAACTATTCCCGCCTTCGGGTAAGGCTTGTTGAGCATTAGTAATTCCTATCACGCCAACCAAAAGTAAAATTGAAACAATTAAACTTATTTTACGCATATTTTTATCCTTATTATTCAATCTTTTCTTCGACCTTTGAGTTTATGAAAATGGATTTCTCTTATCACTATAACAAAAATAATCACTCAATATAACTACCTCTTGTGGATAAACTCTTTAAGGAGCCAATTAATAAAATTATCATCCCGTTAATTATCATCAAATCAGCCAGATTAAAAAAAGAAATAGGCAAAGGAGAAATTCTAATCCAGTCAATAACATAACCCAAAATTACCCGGTCCCCAAAATTGCTTAAGCCACCCAAAATAATTAAAGAAAATCCAGTCGTTAAAAAAGCATCTTTTTTTTGCCAGCTCTTAAAAAATAAAAAAAGGAGTAGTCCGAGGACTATCCCTATCAGAAATAGCAACAAAACCGAATTGAAAGAAATAAAATATAAGTTTGGATTTTTGAATAATTGCGACGAATTTAAGGCAAGATACTTAGTCAAGCGATCTAGAACTATTAAACTTAAAATAAGAAATACCAAAAACCTTTTCATTATTCCTTTCAACCTAAAAGGCGAAGGTGAATATATTATTCTCCTGCTCTTCAATAATAATCTCTTTCTCTAGACTCAGACTGGTCGCTGGGTCGCTGAATACCATCCCATAAGTCCCAGCAAAGCCTCGAAATCTAATCTGACCATTTTCATCAGTAATCCCTGTCCCGGTTGTCGTCCAGCTGGCAATCAGATTTTTGAGAGTATCGTAAGCTTTCTTAGGTTGGTTTTGTTCGTCGAGAAGGCCTCCATGATAAATGAAAGCGTCCTTGTCTACAACGTCCCAATAACCGATACCGATCACTTGGGGTTGGCTAAAGAATATAGTGTAAGCTGCTGCTAAGTATTCTGCCTGTAAATCCTCGCTCCAGTCTTGTCCCCAATAACCTTGCCCAATTTTTTCAGAGGGTATGGATATTTCATCAATAAATATTTTTTTGCCCAGCGTTGAATATTTATCAATGACTTCACTAATTGAGAATAAACTACGTCGTAGAAACGGCCCGCCACCCCAATATGGTGCTCCATAGGAATTATAATACCACTCCAGACCAATAATATCGAAATCAACGCCAGCCGCAATGGTATCTTGAAGAAAATCATAGGGATACATATAGGATAACTCGCCACCTGGCGGCCAAATAACAATCATGGTTTCTCCCTCAAAGCCAGCCTCACTAATAGCCCGGATGCCTTCTCTGATTATCTCTATTTCTTGCTCCTTGTTTAAATTCAAAGCATTTTCAGCCATCATCATTGGTTCATTAAAAATATTCCAAATTTTGATTCCATTCTGATAATACTTAACAGTTCTATATACGTATTGGTAAACAGCTTTTTTAAGTTCCTCAAAAGATAAAGAATAAACATAGGAGGGCGCCAGAACAAATTCCGGCACAGAAGAAGTTATATAGATAGAATATCCTATGCCAGTCAAATCAGCTTGATAAAAATCCTGAACTTCCAATCTACAATCTCGAAGTCTAGGGTCCCCAACTCCCTCCCATCCATCAAAATCATATACCCCAGGTTCCGGTTCTTGTACCTGCCAATTCATCATATGAAGAGCCGAATTAAAGCCGGCTTCTTTCATAGGAATAATAAGGGTATCAGCCTTCTCAAGTTCTTTGTTGTAAAAACTGAAAAAAAAGGAGTGTTTTATCTGGATATAATCAACAGCCACTCCTGAACGCGGCTGGCCCTGACTATCAACGATATTCAAAATTACATCACCTTGACGATACTTGTTTATATCTTCTTTAGCTTTGGCTATAGTAGCCATATCATCTTTCTTTGACTCGGGTAATGGCTTGATAACTAGATACCAATTAAATCCGACAGTAAACATACATACCAAAGCCGACATCCAGACTATAAAATTTACCTTCTTCTTATTCCTTTCGCTTAAGTTTCTTGCTATTGCTAAACTGATTAAGAACATCCCGACTAACATGACCAGACCCAAAAAGGCAGAGCCTAGACCTAAAATAATACGGAGCGACAGCGGAACCATTAGAGACTGCGAGGTGAGCTCCTTAAGGGTAGCTCCTGGCGACTGAGGCATGTCAATAGGAAAATTAAAAATAACTAAAGGAACGATAATTAATATTAACCCTATTATTATCTTTATTTTAGAATAAATGGGTCCCATAAAATATTTGTTTTCATTACAGTTAGCTATTCCAGATTCATCGTCTCGGCATCTAATTTCCTAATAGCCTATCTGATCCAATCCTTCTTCAATGCCATAGCGCAGTAACTCACTAAAAATCGCCGGGTCTAAGGCGTAAACAATAGCAAACGAGGTAATAAAGATAATTACGGCCAACCACCTGGTGTAACGACCGCGCGTCCGAACGAACAGTATTATGGCCAAGATAGCCATAACAGTAGGAGCCACTACTCTAATATCGCCCAGCGGAACAACGTAACCACCGATTCTCTCTTTAGTCATGCCCAAAAATCTTGCTAAGTTAAAATTTATCTCGGCGACAATAAAAATAATCTCAGCTATAAAAACAATAAGCAGCAACCAGGAAGCTTGTTTTGTTGACTTTCCTTCTGTCCGATAAACTTCATAAATCACCGCTGGTAATAAGAAAATAATTATTATCAAAGGACTTGATTTAACAATACCAATAATAATTCCTATTAAAGCCAGGATGCTCAAAATAAGACAAATTGGCGTAGCATATTTATATGATTTAGGCATCTTATTATTCTTTCTTTCTAATCTAATTTATTATACTATATATTTCCCAAAAGCTTAAATATTAAATTAAAAAACTGCCCGAATGAGGCAGTTCTATTGTCAGGACTCCGCAGGCTGAAGCAAGTAAGAACCTATTTACTTACCCCCTAAATATACGTATAAATACCCTTAAGACTGCTTTTTATATCCAACTATTAAATACAAAATACCCACCGAAAAAGGTAAGAGCATATGCGGACTAAAGCCTTCTCCGATAATTATGGACGTAATAAACCCCGTTAATAAAGATATTGTGATCAAATAGCCCCCTGTTTTTTCATATTTCCAGCCCAAGGCCAATCCGATAAACATTAACGGAAAAGTCGTTAACCTAAGGTTGTCATACCAAGTGTATTCCTGATTAATAAACGGCAGCGGATTGCCATAACCAAAATAAAACGGCAACCCTATAAGCAAGAATAAAAGCGCGGCTATCTTAGCAATCCACTTTATTGTTTTTATTTTTTTTTGATCCATAGTTTAATAATTATATTCTATTAATATTATTATATCAAAAAACATCAGGTTTGTCTTGATATTTTTTTCTTGGCTCCGCATGCTGAACGACGTCAGAACCTATTTAGAAACTTACTGCTTCTCGCATACATAAAATACTGGAGGGTATTTTCTTATATCCCGTTTAGATATTTGTAATTTGCTATTGACCTCAAGAACTTTAAAATCTACTTTTTGAATTTCTTTTTTAACTTCCTTTATTGATGGAATATGGATATATTGTTTTGTCTTATAGGTTCTGCCTTTATCGCTTGTCTCTCGTTTGAAAAATCTATCGCCAAAATCTAATTCGTCAATTTTAAACCCAAGTGGTTTTAGAACGTAAAATCTTATCCATTGCAATATCCAGAACAATAAAAACTTACTGAACCAAACCCTAGGATGGGCCGTGAAAATACAGATTCCGCCACTTTTTAAAACTCTATACATTTCTTTTAAAGATTTTAGACGCTCCTTTTTATCAGGAATTTGCGTCCATCCTTGATTAGAAAATAACAAAAAGTCAAAAGAATTATCATCAAAATCAAGTTGTGTCGCATCACTAACTCTATAATCTATATTGAAATTTTTCTTTTTTGCTATTTCTTTCGCATTCTTTATCATTTCGGGAACAATATCTATAGCGACAACATCATATCCTTTATTAACGAGCGGAATTGTTGTTCTTCCAGTGCCACAGCCGATATCTAAAATCCTGCCTTTCTTCTTAAAGTATTTGGAAATAAAATAATCTTCACTATCCCAAAACCCCTCTTCTGCTTTTTTTATATAAAGAGCTTGAGCATTCTGCCCGGAGAATTCTTCTATTACAAGTTTTTTCATTTCTTCTTTTTTCATATTTTTATTCCATCAAAAATTCGCCCAAAAGGCGATTTTTGAAGCGAGCTCCGTTGGCTGGACGATATTAGAACTATAATCCAGCGACAAAATGAGTATATTTATATCCCTAATTGAGAATAAAAAACCCCACTTAGTTGCCGAAGCAATCTTGTGGGGTTTAGAAAGTCAGGTAGCCATATTAATTACGGCGATCTTTTAAAGGGAGGGGTGTGATTTCTCCGCGTTTAGGCAGGCCGTAATAGGTTTCGCCCTTCTCATGCCCGTTGTTGCAGATACCGCCTTCATCGAAGTAGCTTCCGCAAATGACGCATCGATTACCAAAACCATCATTCAGAATCTCTCGCCCACCATTGGTGGGCTTTGTGCTGACTTGTGGCATTTCATTCCTCCTTGGTTGTAAAATAACAGAATTGTTATTAATAGCGATCTCCTTTCGCGACTAAGGAAAAATTATTAGAGATTAAAGAGATTTATAGGAATTTGCAATTATCTCCCTTGGCTGGACGACGTTAGAGCCTGCTTTGAGTATTTATTTTAAATGTTCTTTATATCTTTCTAAAAAGTTTGGCATAGTTGAAGATATATTTTTCATATTCTTTATTTCGTTTATTGTAAAATAGCCTACCTTTTGTCCTTCGTACAATTTAATATCATCTAATTCAGCATCTGTATAAGCTAAAAAAATATTTCCAGTAACAGTGTATGATTTGTCTTCAACGCGTAAAATAACGCTATGACTATCTAATAATTTAATATCATATATCTCTATATTTATTTCCTCTTTTAATTCCCTCTCAAATGCTTTTAATGGTAGTTCCCCTGACTTTATGCCTCCGCCAAACAAGCCCCAACGGTTAGGATTAGAAATATCTGGCTTATCATCTCTTAATTGAAATAAATATTTACCAAGTTTCTTATTTTTAATAAATACTTTTGCGCCATCAGTAGGAATCATAATGTTTATTTAATTGTATCACGGCCCCAGTTCAGCAACTATTATAAAACTCATTGAGAATTATGAATATATGACAAGAACGAAGGAGAAGTTAGCGGAGATTAAGAGATTTTGTAGAAGTTTGAGTTTAGTTCCGAGGGACGGACGATGCTAGAACTTACTTGGTGGGAATTTGAAGAAAAAAGTTAAACTTTTAGTTGTTTATCCAATGGTGGATTAGAAAAATATGCCCTTACATTAAATTCAGAATCCATAAGTTCAATCATTTCAAAATCCTCTCGTTCAATAAGCTTGAAGCCTTCTTTACCTAAAAACTCTTCCTTGAACTTGTCATAATTATCTACTGTAAAGTCCGCATCACCCCTTTCTGTTCTACTTTTGTCAGGTTTTCTTATCTTAGCCAGTTTCAAACTTCCAGCAATTGTATCTAATGGAGTAATTTTAAAAAGAGGACCTGTCTTAGTGTTTAGTATTACCTCTCCAATTTCTTTAATAGCTTCAATTAAATCTTCATATTCATTATCGTCTTGGCTGAAAATGGCAGCGTAATTCACAATACTATTATCTCCTTCTATATATTTATCTTTTAATTCTTTCGCTTGGGACACGATAGATTTAATCATTTTTTGTAATGTTTCTTTTGTCATAATAATTCATTCTATCAAAAAACCGCCTTCTTGGCGATTTTTTACGAGTTTTTAATCTTTAATCTCACTTATCTTTTCGTCCTCAGGATTAAATGCTGGGGAATTTATTACAATTGCTTCAAAGATTCCCTGGAATTGATACTCGGTGTTTTTGGTGATAAACAAAACATCACCTTCTTCGCCAACGAACTTTTTATTTTGACTCTTAGCAGTTAACTTCCCCTTAAGAATATAGTAAACTCTATCACTTTTAATATTCTTTGTCGTCTCTTTATGGTTTTTTGCCCTACTAACAGCTACGCTTAAATTCTTGGAATTCTCTTTAGTTAAAAAATTAGTAACTTGGTAGCTTTTAGCTATTTTTCGCAAGACCCCTTTGCTATTTTTAATAAGTGTTATCATATTGCTTTACTTTACCAAAAAACTGCCTGAGCGACAAGATGAAAATTTGCTCCGCATGCTGAACGAGGTCAGAACCTATTTGTTAGGAAACAAAAAAGACCGTTTAGGATTTGTCCAAGGCTAATCAGTCTTAATAAAGCCTGTCTTGAAATTTACCCCTGAAAAACGAACTCCAATAAAACTTGTTTATATAAGGAAAACCGAGTTTCTAGCCATTGTTTATAGTTACCTGTCTTTCTCCAAATTTCTTCTTGCCTCACGGTCTATAATTGAACTAGCCCGCTCAGCTGGATTGTCTGTCCTATGATGTAACATCTCATACCTCCTTATATCTACAGATTCACCGCTTAATAACTAAAACTTAAAAAGAGAATAACACAAAGATACTATTCTGTCAATGTTTTGCTCCCTAGTTCAGCAACTATTATAAAACTCATTGAGAACTATGAATATATGACAATAATGAAGAAAAAGTTGTTGGAAATTAAAAGGATTTATAGAAATCCGAGATTATCTCCTGCTACGTCTTAATTTTAGCTTTCCGTCGCGGACGCTATTAGAATCTATTTTGTGAATACTTTTAATTCTGTATCACCTATTTTTTCTTTTAATTCACCGAAATAAGCACAATAAAACTTAAAATCGTCATCTAAATAAACTCTCTCAAGTTCATGCGATGGTAAATATTCTAATTCAGATAAATCTATCTCTCTTGGTAATCTAAGGACAATGTTCTGTGTTTTGTTGCTTATTTTTTTAAATAACTCGTCTGCTGGTGGTTGCATACTGGAAAGCTTAGAAGTATGACTCAGCTTAGATTCTCCAATCTCTGCCCAATCAGGGTCTAACCAAGCACCATCAATCTCAGGAATTTTATCTAATATTTCTTTATCTAAGAGGTCTCCTTGTATGAATTTGATTTTAGAACAGACGCCCGCGATTTCGGTATTGATTTCCGCCTGTTCTAAATGTTCGGAGTTAATATCTATTGCGATAACTTGGTTAACATATTTAGCTAATACAATTGTTGTAAATCCTGCTCCACAACAAGCGTCTAAAACTATATTGTACCCATTAAACCGTTGAGCAATATGGTCGCCGAGCAAGTGGTGAATTCCCATAACGAAAGTTTTGTCATTAACCTGATATTCTCTATCAAATTTTTTTGTTATTTTTTCCTTATCCATATTTCAATTCTACCAAAAAAACGCCTTCTTGGCGACTTTTTAAAAGTTATAGTAAGTTCAACTGGCTCCGCATGCTGAACGACGTCAGAACCTATTTGTTAAATGAAAAAGGAGAGAA
>CAYYLD010000007.1:0-29671 GCA_964472495.1 uncultured Candidatus Saccharibacteria bacterium
GTTTTCATTTCCGAGCGAGCAAGTAAATATACTTCTAAACATATTTTAGCACATTTCAAAAAATAATAAACCAGTCTCTTTTGTGAATAAATTGTGGAAGAAAGGGGGATAAAATAGAGGTAATGAGTTATTGGTTTGACGAGCAGGCCTTGAAGTGTTAATCTTAACTAACAAACCTCTTATACATTTTACCTTTATGTCAATTACTTATCAACCTAAGAAAAGGAAACGTAAGAAAGTCCATGGTTTTCGAGCCAGGATGGCTACCCGATGCGGCCGACGGGTTTTGGCCCGTCGCCGGCGCAAACAGCGAAAGAAATTAACTGTTTGATTTTAGTTTATCTATGCTGCCTGGAAAGTATAAATTAAAAAAGGAGAGCCACTTCAAAAAGGTATTCCAAAAAGGCGAGAGTTACCAAGAAAAATTTATGCGGCTTAAAGTATTGAAGAATGATTTAGAAATAAGCCGCTTTGCTTTTATAGTTAGTTTAAAAATATCTAAAAAAGCTGCCCAAAGAAATAAGGTCAGGCGCCAGTTAGAAGAAATAGTTCGGTTGAGACTGAACCGGATTAAGCCCGGCCTTGACCTGATTATTTCAGTCAACCCGGAGATAACCAAAGAGAATTACCGGGCCATTGAAAAAAACCTGCTTAGTTTATTTAGAAAAGCCAAAATAATATGGAATTATTAATCAATCTTTTTAATCAACTCCTTTATTACCCTTTGTTTAATGCCTTGATTTGGCTTTATAATGTTATCCCCGGTCAGGACTTGGGGATAGCTATCATAGTTTTAACTACTTTAATTCGTTTAATCCTTTATCCCCTTTCCCAGAAGGCGATTCGTTCTCAAAAAGCGATGACCAAATTGCAGCCGGAAATAAAAGAAATTAGAAAGAAGTACAAAGACAAAGAAGAGCAAGCTAAGGCAATGATGAATTTGTATCAGAAGTACAAGATCAATCCTTTTTCCGGCTGTCTGCCTATTTTGATTCAGTTGCCTATTCTGATTGCTCTCTATCGGGTTTTCTTTACCGGTTTAGACCCTCAGAAATTGGAGGTCCTTTACAGCTTTATTGAACGACCGGAATCGCTCAACTTAATGTTTTTAGGGATAGTTAATCTGTCGGAGCGAAGTATTGTTTTAGCCCTTTTAGCTGGTTTTTTCCAATTTGTTCAGTCCAAAATGATTATGCCTCAGAAGGCAACTCAATCATCCCCAGGGACGAAAATAGCCGGTTTGGATATATCCTCCTTAATGAGTCAGCAGATGGTTTATTTTATGCCTTTGATTACTATCTTCATTGCCTGGAACTTGCCGGCCGCTCTGCCTCTTTATTGGATAGTCATCACTTTATTCGGCATTGTCCAACAATACTTTACTAAGATTAAAATTAATGGTTAAAATATAGGTATGGAAGAAACAACTCTTATTAAAGAAACCATTAGCCAATTATTAAAAATGATTGATATCGCCGGGGAAGTGACTGTTAACGATTCAGACAAGGATAATATTTTGGCCAATATCCAAAGTGAGCAGGGTGGGTTTTTAATTGGTCAGGCCGGCACTAATTTAAGCGCTTTACAGCATTTGGCTCGCCTTCTGGTCAGCAAGAAGAACGGCCAGCCAATCCAGTTTATTTTAGATATTAATAGCTACCGTAAGCACCGTCTGGAGCTCCTCGAAGAATTGGCTCAAAACATGGCTAAACAAGCTTTAACAAAAAGGGTTTCTTTAATCTTACATCCGATGCCGGCCTACGAAAGGAGAATTATTCACTTGGCTTTAGCTGACCGGCCAGAAATAGATACTCAAAGTACCGGTCAGGAGCCGAGGAGGAGAGTAGTCATTAAGCCAGTCAGCCAGGATAAATAACAGTTAAATGCTCGACCGAAAAATTGCTTATAACACGATTATTGCCGCTGGGGCTAGAATTATCAATCTAGCCCTTTCTTTAATTATTATCGGCTTCATTACCCGTTATTTAGGCCAAACTGGTTTCGGTCAATACGCGACCATTCTGGCCTTTTTGTATTTCTTTAGCGTTTTGGCTGATTTGGGTCTTTATTCTATTTGCCTGCGGGAGATTTCTCGACCGCGGGCTGACGAAAGGAAAATAGCCAGTAATGCCTTTACTTTAAGATTAATGGCTGGCTTATTTATCTTTGCCTTAGCTCCTTTAATTGGTTATTTCTCTCCTTATCCGGAGACAGTCAAATTAGGGATTCTGATTGGGGCGGTTGGTTTTTGGCTTTTATCCAACAATCAAGTTCTGATGGGTGTTTTTCAGAAGTATTTAAGGATGGACAAAGTAGCTTTGGCCGAATTTTCAGGCCGACTGGTTCAATTGGCTTTAGTTCTCTTCTTTATCTGGCAGCAAAAAGGATTTTTATTCATTGTCAGCGCTATGGTCGCTAGCGCTTTAGTTAACTTCCTTTTAGTTTTCTTTTTTAGTCAAAAATATATCTCCATTTCTTTGCAGCTTGATTTTTCTCTTTGGCGCTCTTTGCTTAAAGAATCTCTGCCTTTGGCCCTGGCTATTGTTTTTACCATGGTCTATTTCCGAATAGATACGATTATGCTTTCTTTGATGAAAAGCGCCGCTGACGTCGGTATCTACAGTTTGGCTTATAAGATTCTAGAAAGTTTAATTTTCTTTCCAGCTATGTTTGTTGGCCTGGTTATGCCTTTGCTTTCTAAATATGCCTTAACCGCTAAAGAAAAATTCAGCAAAGTCAGTCAGCAAGCCCTGGATGTTTTACTCGTTTTTATCATCCCTTTGATTATCGGCACCCTCTTCCTTTCTCCTCAAATAGTCGTCTTAATCGCCGGCCAAGAATTTACTCTTTCGGCCGGCGTCTTAAATGTCCTGATTTTCGCTACCGGAATTATTTTCCTGGGGACGCTTTTTTCTAATATGATTATCTCGCTTAAAGAGCAGAGGAAATTAGCTTATATCTACGGTCTGGGAGTTGCCCTTAACTTAGTGACAAATTTCATCTTTATTCCCAAGTATTCTTATTACGGAGCAGCTGGAACAACTCTGCTGACTGAATTCACTGTTACTCTGCTGATGGCCTTGGTCCTCGGCCGAGTTCTGAAAAAACTTCCTTCTTTCGGCTCAATAATCAAATATGCTCTGGCTGGTTTAATTATGGCTGCTTCGCTTTACCTGTTGCCAGCCTGGAATCTGTTTCTCTTAATCGTCTTGGCCGGTTCAATTTATTTTCTCAGCTTATATTTAATCGGCGGCTTTTCAATTAAGCATATTTTAGCCCTAGTCAGAAAAGATGTTTAAATGGTTTCTTCTCTTAGTTGCTTATCTGCCCTTCCAAATAGCTCTCAACCCGCGGCCGGATGTTGACTTGGCCTCTCTGCGGCTGTTTATTGTTTTATTGTTTGGCTTTTGGCTGATTAGGAGTTTGATTATTAAAAACTGGCCCAATTGGCTTTATTTTAAGAATCTCCAAGCGATTAGCTTATTACTTTTTTTGACCTTAGCTTTTCTTTCTTTATTTGGGGCAGAAAATATTTCCTGGGGCTTGAGAAAACTGGTCTTTTTTTTATCTATTTATCCGTTCTATCTTCTGACCGTTATTTTGGTCGGCAGCTGGGCCAAAATTAAAAAAGTTGTAGACGTTCTAATTAAAGGGGCCGGCTTGGTTGCTTTAATCGGCTTGGGCCAATTTTTAGCCCCTTTGATTTTCGGCTTAGAAAGGGTTTATCAATGGTGGGCCGACTATCTGGTACCCGTCTTTAGCGGCTTTAATTTCGGCACTTTGATTCTGGCTTATCCTAGCTGGCTGGTTAATATCAACGGTCAGACCGTTTTAAGGGCTTTTTCTCTTTTCGCTGACCCGCATATGTTTAGTTTCTATCTGGGAATTCTTCTGCCCTTAGGTATTGCTTTATTCCTGAAAAATTCCGATAGAATTTTGTCATTCATCATTGTCTGCTCGTTGTTCACCGCCTTGTTATTAACTTTCAGTCGGGGCGCTTACCTGGCTGTCATCGTCACTTTTTTGATTTTAGCTGGTCTGCTCTGGAGATATTTTCAGGCCAAGAGAGCTGCTTGCTTGCTTAGCTTGACTCTGTTTATCTTTATTATCCCAGGCACGCCAATAGCTGATAGATTTTATTCTTCTTTTGACTTGACTGACGGCTCTAATATCGGCCGCTTAGAAATGTGGCAGCAAGCCGGTCAAAGCAGTTTAAAAAACTTTTGGCAAGGCCTTGGCTTGGGTAGTTACTCTTTATTGGTTGAGCCCGGTCTGGGTTACCGCAGCCCAGTTACCGCTCACAATCTTTATTTGGATATTTTTTCGGAAATGGGTGTTTTTGCCTTGATTATTTGGCTGGTTTTAATTTTAGGGACGCTCGGTCAGTTATTTCGGAAACTAGGCCGACTTGACCAACCAGAAAAATATCTTTGCCTTGCCTTAATCGGTTCTTTGGTTTATTTGGCCGTCCATAGTTTTTTTGAGACGTCTATTTATAATCCGATTATTTTGGCTCTTTTGATGATTATTCTAGGCCTGTCAACGGCGATTAGCAGGATACGTCCTTAGTTAATATTTAATATGCTTCAAAAAGTTATTAATTTATTAATTTATTCAGTTGCCTTATTCTTGCCGGTTTATTTAGTCCGTTTTGAAATTTATTCTTTGCCGACCAATCTTTTGGAAATAATTATCTTGATTCTATTTATCGGCTGGATGATTGAAAAAATCCGGTCAGGGCCACCTCAATTTAGGAGAAAGGTTTTTTTCTATCCGATTTTTCTGATTTTTCTCGGTCTGACTTTAGCTACTCTATTTTCAGCTGATTTGAGAACCAGCGCCGGCATCTGGAAAAGCTGGTTTGTTATTCCCTGGATTTATTTTATCGTCTTAATTGACAGTTTAAGAAACAAAAAGCAGGTCAATAAATTACTGATCGCTTTGACTTTGTCGGGCCTGGCTGTTGCCCTAATTGCTCTTTTTTATTGGCTAAATGGCCAATTGACTTATGACGGTCGCTTAAAAGCTTTTTATCTTTCGCCAAACCATCTGGCTATGTATCTGACGCCTATTTTTGTCCTTTCTTTTTATCTCTATTTCTCTTTTAAGAGGAAAATTTCAAAAATAGTATTGTTTATCGCCCATTGTTTATTATTAACAGCCATCTATCTGACATATTCCTATGGTGCCTGGTTAGGTTTAATGGCCAGTTTTATTTTCCTATTGATTATTTTTTATCAAAAAAGAATCCAACCCGGCCGCTTTAAATTAGCTCTCTTGGCTATTGGCCTGATTTTTCTCATCTTTGTCTCAGCTTGCTTAAGCCAGATACCTAGTCAAAAATTTCAGAGCTTAATGGAACTATCTTATCCTTCTCTAAAATCGCGGTTAATCATCTGGCAAAGCGCTTGGCAGATAATTAAAGACCGTTCTCTGGTTGGTATCGGGCCCGGCCTTTTTCAAAAAAACTACTTGAATTATCAAACCCAAATGCCGCCTTATTTAGAATGGGCCGTTCCTCAGCCCCATAATCTCTTTTTGGCTTTTTGGCTACAGACCGGCTTATTAGGCCTGCTCGGCTTTATCTGGTTGTTGGTCCTCTTTTTCAGCCAAAGAAAAAACGGCCAACTGCTTAATTATTTTCTGATGGCCGTCATGATTTATCTCTTAGTTCACGGCTTAATCGATACGACTTATTGGAAAAACGACTTGGCGATTATTTTTTGGCTGATTACAGGGCTAAGCTGTATAAAAGACCGTTTCGCTTGTTAACAAAAAGAAGATAGTTTTCTAAAGGAGACAAAAGCAGATTTTGGGCATCGTAAGACGTCGCTTCTTCGTCGGTTGGCAGATAGATCTGAATTTTTTCACCAATATCCAAGTTAATCCGCCAGAAATCATCAGCCAAAGTGACCAGGCCTTTATAATAATCATCGGGAAGAGTGGCTGCCGTAGAGATAGTTTTAGGGACAGCGCAGAAAATAGTTCGGTTATCCTGGGACCAGACGCATTTTTCCGGCAAGGTAACAAAATCTAATTCCTCAATGGCCTGCTTGGATAAGTTGGCTATTTTTAATTTAAGATTTTTGCCCCGCTCATCGGTTTCCGAAAAGAGGAGTTTATCTCCCAGAGGCGACCAAAGAGTGGTCAAACCATAGGTCTCGCTGATAATCTTTTGAAAATCACCATTAGCTAAATCAATTGTATAGACAACGCTTTGGGCTAAGCCACTCGGTTTGGTCCGGATAGCTAATTGGCCGGAACTGGGCCATTCAACGATTAGATTTTTCATCCGGGTAGCTAAAATATTGGTCCAGTTTGAGCCGTCGGGCTGGGCCAGGCTGATGTTATTGTCTTCGGTTTGAGGGTTATAGTACTGGTAAGCAATTTTATCTTCATCAGGCGACCAGGCAATATGTTGAATATTGGAGTCAAGCAAGGTTGCCTTTTCGGTTTGATAATCATAAAGATATTTCTTTGTCTCTCCTTCATCATCGAAGACAGCAATAACTTTATCTTTTTGGGAAGACCAGAGAACCTTGAGTAGGCCGGTCAGCAGATTAGCCGAAACCCTTGTCTTATTAGAACCGTCAAAATTAGATTCAAAAACGTTGCCATTGCCCTCAAGATAATATTTAACTTTTTGGCCGTCAATGGTCGGGCCTAAAACCGACTCTTGAGAGATGGCTTTAATCCGGCCGGTTGATTCGGTTTCGGTTGGCGTGGTTGGGATAGTTGTCGGCTCGGTCGGTTCCTCTCCTTTGAGAAAGTAGTTATAGGCGACTAAAAGACCTACTACAAGGGTGAGTAGGATAATTAGAATGATAAAAATTTTTTTAAGCGACATAAATTCTACGGTTAAGGTGATTAAGGTCCTACAGACCCAGAAAAAACACACTGACAGAAATCTTCGTCCCAAATGTAGGTGGGCTCTGCGCAATTCGCGGCTGCTTCACATCCTGGATCGCAGTTTCCTGCTTCGCAAGTAAGCGGAGAAGCTGCGGGTGGAGAAGCTGCGGGTGGGTTTAGCGGTGGCAAAGTTGGCTCTCTTAATTTGAGCAAATCCGGATTAATCGTATTTAAGATTAAATAGGCCGTCATTCCCAGGACTAGGCCCGAAATGGCTCCCTTAATCCAGGACTTGGCTTCTTCTTTTGAGGTAACCGTTCCAGAAAGCATATACATGAGACCGCCATAGACCAGGGAGCCCAAAGCGGCTATACCAATCAAGCCCAATCCCAAAAGATAGATATAGCGGATGTATTGCTTAAGAGTAACGTCTGCTCCGGCGCTTGGCCCTCCGGGGATGCTTACCTCTATTTCATAACCAGCTTGAACGTTTAAACCGATAACCAATAGACAATAAATAAGAAGCGGAAAAATTATAAATATTTTTTTTAATCTCATTGATTTAATGGAATAATTTCTATTTTAGCTGTTGTCTCTGCTCTTTGAATGGGATTTTTTTTATCTTCTACCAAAATATTAAGATTTTGACTGACCGCTTTATTCAACTCAGCGATTTTTAAAAGGAGTAGATTGGGCTTAGTTGAGCTTTCGGGAGTGGCTTCTTTGTCGCCGAAACTCCATTGATAATCTAACTCGCTCATGTCTTCAACATTGAAGAAATAAGGTTGAGCCAGAATATCTATTTCTTGTTCGGAATAAAACTGGTAATTTTTGATAATTGAGGCAGCCGAAGAATTCAAAGGAAGGATTTGTTTTTTTATTCCCTGGTCTGTCTTGGTGCTCGGTTGGAGAATAATTTCCGGCTTAACAATTTTTATAGCTAGATAAGCCGAATCCAAGAAGTTTTCCCTCTTTTCTCTGATTTCCACTTTAATTGATTGATCTTTTTCGGTTTGCCAGCCGACTGGGAATCTAAAAATATTTTTCCCCTGACCTGAGTTCTCGCTTTGGAGGTGCTCATTGAGAAACCAGCGGTAATCCAGTTCGGCAGGATTAACTACCAGTGAGTCAATATTGGCGACTACCTCAATGATACTGCCTCGGGCGGGCAGGGCCTTGCCTGGATAACCAGACGGTACGTAAGTATTAGTTGACCAGGTTAAGGTAATGCCGATTTCCGGAGCTTGACTTCGGACTGAATTAATAATAAACAAACAAAGGGTAATTAACAACAAGCAACAAATTAAGCTGTTTTTTTTAATTTCAATCATTTAGGTTCTTGACTTGATTAATTTACCCGTCCATTTAGATATCCATTTAGGCAAATAACCTTTTTGTTCAAGGAAAAGATAAACGACATAACCGGTCCAGCCGGGCAGGAAGCCAAAAGATAAAACTTCAGCGGATCCGGCGACTATGATTTTATTAGTGGGAAACTTGTGAAATTTGAAAACGGACCAAAAACAAAGGATCAGAATGCAAGGAAAACCGAAGGGTCCCAATAGATCAGCCAAAGCAGCGATAAAACCGACAATCATCCATTCGGCATTGGTAATTTCACTGTCGGGATTAACTGATTTGGATTTTATTTTCTTGACTGGTCTTCGGCTCTTGGCCCTGTTTTGATTTAATTGGTCGCTATAATCAGCCATAGATGTTTTATAAATTAGATCGAAACTAATGAACAGCTTGCCCCTCGCTTTCTTCTTGGGCTAACTCTTTTTTGGCTTGTTCAATCTCCAATAACTGGGCTGGGTCAGAGGTGATAATCTGGTCTTCGGTATAAGAGGCGATTACCTTAATGGCTACGTGTTTAGTTCCGGCAAAGAAGAGACCTTCGCCAACCGGACATTCCAAAAGCATATATTTCTCTTGGTCAGTCAGATTAAAAGTTTCTTTGACTACGTCCATAGTGGCTGGCGACTGTTTCAGCAGGAGTTGCAAAGAAGAATTAGTCACAATCGGTTTGCCATATTTAGATTTCATAAAATCGGCTACATCTTGGGTAATGGTCGTCAGGCCTAAATAATATTTGCGGCATCTTTTAGCAATGCCGAAGAGAAACGAAGCGGCGTCTTCGTGCTGCATCATCCACCAAGCCTCATCCACGACTAAAATTCTCTTTTTTCTTTCCGCCCGAATGATATTCCAAATATAACGCAGAATAACATACATGGCCAAGGGTCTTAACTCGTCTTCCATATCCCGGATGCTGAAAACAATTAGCTTCTTTCCCAGTTTGACGTTTGTTGGCTGGTTAAAGAAACTGGCATAACTGCCACTGACATATTTTTCCAAACGGGTAGCCAGTCCTTCGCCGCCGGTCATTCCTTTAAGGATGGTATAAAGATCTTGCATGGTCGGTGAGCTAATTTTGCTGAAATCAGACTCCGGCGTAATATCGCGAGCGGCGTAAGTTTGAGTCAATGCTTTATCCAGGATGGCGTCCTCTTCAGGGGTCAGGCCACCGAGCATTATCCTTAAAAGACCAACTAAATTGATGACGTTGTTTCTCAAGAGGTCGGCTGGCTTGTCGTCCGGTCCTGCCAGAGGCAAGTCAAAGGGGTTGAGATGATTATCCGAGGTCAGGGAAATATCGATAAAGCTGCCGCCGACCGTTTCGCTTAAATATTGGTATTCTTTTTCCGGGTCAATGATAATCACTTCGGTATCTTGCATCAGCGAACGAAGAATTTCCAGTTTTACTGAATAGCTTTTGCCGCTACCCGATTTGGCAAAAACGACCATATTACCGTTTTCTAGACCAAAACGGTCAAATAAGATGAGAGAATTATTATGGCGATTAATTCCGTAAAGGATGCCTTTGTTATCAGTTAAATCAGCTGAAATAAAAGGAAAAGTAGAAGAAAGAGGTCCTGTGTTAAAGCTATTGTGAATAGATAATTTATCCTCTCCTAGGGGGAGAGTAGAGATAAGGCCTTGCTCTTGTTGAAAAACGGCCGGCTTGGCATAAGTGGCTTGATTCTCCAAAAGAGCTCTAAGCTGGTTTTCGATCTCATCCAGTTCTTTGACCGAGTTAGCAAAAAAAGTAATATAGAGTCCCATTTTAAAGAGTCGTTCGGCCCCTTGCTGAAGCTTATCTCGCAGTTCTTCAATATTTCTGAGAGCTGTTTCCAAGACCGGGCTGCGAACTTTGCCTTTTTCCTGCTGAAGCGATATCTGTGATTGGATTTGGGCAGTTTTTTTGGTTAAATTTTTCAAGACCGTGCTTGTCTCAAAAGGATGAATAAATAAAGCAATATTCATCTCTTGGTCAAGAGTGATTAGAGGGGAAAGCCAGCCAGTATTTAGAACGGGCGGATAAGTGAAAACAAAAATAGTCCGACCGTATTTTTCGCCTAATTGAAAAAAATTGGAGTTGATTTTAAGGCCAGCTGGGGCGATTAAATCAACCAGACTGGTTGGCTGATTTATTTGAGGGAATTCTTCCTCCTGACTAGAGGCAGCTCCGCCTATGGCCGATTTGATTTTTTTGAATAAAGGCATTTATATTATTGTAATCGCATTTCTTTAGCTTTTTGAAGCTCTGGCTCTTCTTTGGCGCTGGGATTATAGAGTTTATAGAAAAGCTCGACTAACTCGTCGGTTTTTAAGGGGACCGCTTTCAGGCCGGTTCCCTGCAAACCAGCGATAATAAATTCGACTCTTTGCCAAAGATTATTTTTGAGTTCTTGGAATTTTTCCTCTTGGATAACCGGCTCTTTTTTCTTTGCCCCTTTAAAAAGATTAGTCAAAAACCCTTTCTTGATAGTAATTGTCGGGCTATAGGGAACAACCAGATAGAAAGATTCGGTCATGATGTTGGTTATTTTGGTTAATTCTTTAATAAAATCAATGTATTCAGAGGTTTGGATTCTCAGAAGTTCGTTCTCCTGTTGGGCTTGTCTTTGTTCTAAATTTTCAGTGTAAGGACTGATATCAAATTTCCGGGAAGCGGCCACAATTTGAATCGGAAAGTCGAGAGAGTTAATGAAATTTTGGTAACGGTAAATAATAGCATCCTGTTCATCACTAGACTTAAGAGCAAAATTTAAGCTGGTTGTCATTAAGATAGCTCGCAGGCCGCCGCTTTTAAGAACAATCAGATCGTCTCTTATTTCTTTGATGTCTAAATGTTGTTGAACCGAAGCTGATTTTTGTTTTTGAGCCATATGCTTGACACTTAGTTTATTAATTTTAAGGCCTATTATTCCTTTTTCTCCAAAGATACAGTCTTGGCTTGCTTGAGTATTTAATTAGCGAGGCCAAAAAAGAGATAAATGGCCGGCCATTGACTTTGTAAAAAGCTAAGACACCACAGAAGAGACCGACTGGAATGGCCACGATGATAAAGACGGTTAGTTTAAGAAAAAACCAAAAGACTAAAAGCAAACCGGCTCCCCCAGCCAAATAGAGGAATTGTTTTAGGGTTAAGGGGCCGATTATTTTGTCCTCTACTTCAATGAATTGGGGAACATTAAACTTCATTTATATAGTGAGTTTATCGAACTATTACCTTTTTAAATCAACAATATTGCCTTCTATTTTTGGTTCAATTTGACCTGGTCTAGTTGATTCCTCGATTGGTTCTTGGTAAATATCCCGGCGGCCTAATTTTGATTCAGTTGGTCGAGATGATGGTGGCACAGTTTTTAGAGGCCGAGTCGGTGACGGAGATGATGTTTGGGGAGAAGATTTGGGGGCCGATAGCGGAGCTGGTTGAATATCCGAAGGAGGAGACGATTGACTAGGGGCCGGACTAGGAGTTGCTTTAGTTGAGATAGTTGGACGGGTGGCTTGACCGGAAATTCTTCTAATTTCTTCTTCGCTGACTACAGGCGTGACTAAAAGAAAGTGGTCATAAATATGAAAAAGAGTATAGAGTTTATTTTTATCATCTTCAGCTAGAGTGCTGGCCTGATGATTTTGGATAAGATATTCCCTGGGCGAAATATTAGTTCGTTTGCTGGGCTCGATAAAATTATTATAATCAGCCAACCATTGCTCAATAGACCAAGGACCGATTTTTTGCTGATTACTTTTGATGGCTCTTTGGAGTTGCTGACGAAATTCATCCCGCGGTGTCAAAGGTAAGGAAAATAGTTTAGCGGTCAGCCGATTTTTCATATCGATATTGTCTTTTAATCCGTCTAGGAAATGTTCGTTGACAATTTGGATTGTCTGTTCGTTATTAAGCATCGGTAAAGCAGTTAATTTTAGCTTATTAATTAAATCCTGGTAGGACTTATCCAGCTCGGGTTCAATACCTTTTAAATTAGCGGCAACTAATGATTTCTCTAAATTAAGGGCTAAATTATAAGCCTCTTTGGTCTGCATATGCCAGATAATCGGCTCAGCTAATTTTCTGATTTTTTCTAAAATATCTGGATTTTTTAATTGTTCAGCAGTGAGTTGTTTAGAGTTGTTCATTGTTTTTAATTAGCTATTGGCCAAAAGCACCTGGCCCATGTCTGCCCCGGGCCTCTCGAAATGCTTCTTCGGTTGGTGGTACTATTGGCTTTTCTTTTTCTTCACTTTGTCTCTTTGTTTCTTATGTTTCTTCTTTTTTTGGGAGCCATCTTAGTTCTCCATATTTCTTTTCGTCATACCAATCTGGTTTTTCAGCTGTTCTCAAGACATGAAGTTGGCCAGCAAATCTCCTAATCAAACCGGCTCGGACAGGATCATCGGCTTCTAAAGAATCAGCATATTTTCTCATTTGGCTAACTGCTCTTTCGCTGCCTATTTTTATCTGGAAATCAGGTCGAGTTCGGTTTAATTGTTCAATATCGCCAGCTGTAATTGTTTTAAGAAGTTCTTTGCCGCCTTGATGAAGGTTTCTGACGCCATCTGGATGCTCATCTGATTTAGGCACTTCTTCCATAATTGAATTCCAGTGCCAATTTCTGTCTTTCACTTGAGATTCCAGGTTATCGGCTTTACCAGCCGCCGCTATTCTCTGTTCCTCTGGATCTGTGCTCCTAAATCGTTTCTTGTCCATATCATATATTCCCATGCCATAATTTGCATAATTGCCGCTCATAAAGGCAATATTACCTAAATCCATAGCAATTTTAGCTTGTTGTTCCTCAGCGAAGCCGGCTTCTTTTAAAGCAGCATAAACTGCTTTAGTTACAGTCTCGTCAGAAACAACATGAGCTAGAGAGTTGCCTTCCTTATCTTTACCCAAAACTTTTTCGCTACCTAAAATCTTACTTTGTTTAATAACTTCATTTTGGTCATTTCCTTCAAAAATCAGACGGAGATAAGCTGAAGTGTCAATTTTATTACCAGCGGCCATGGATTTTTCCAAACCATCAACAAGAAATTCACTGGCTCGGCTAGTATCGCTTACTTCTTTCATGCGGCGGGCAACTTCTGTCTGTTCAGCTTGTTCGGCAAATCTCGTTCTTTCTTTACCTAAAGACAAGACGTAATTGAATTGGTCTCGCAGAGCACCAGTTGGTCGGGCATAAGCTCTCGCTTCAACTTCGGCTCGCCGGGCCGGCCAGGCTCTTTTCCAGGCGCCCGGACTAAATATTCCTTTTCCTTTGCTTTCACCTAACAGTTCTCCGGCCGTTTGTAGTCTAGTGCCAAGTCTGCCATAGCCACGCTCGGCTAAATCTGCTCCGAATTTGCTTATTCCCTTAGCCATTCTGCCGGCGCCGGGGAGTGGTACTCTAGCTAAATTACGACTAGCCAGACCAGCCGCTCCTTTGCCAAAGAATTTAGCTATGCCCATAGCTCCGTTAGCGCCGTAAACGCCCATTTTTTGAGCGGCGATTAGGCCGCCGAAAAGAATACCCATTATGCAGATAAATTGGAGCAACAGGCGGGGCTGGGCGGCTAGGGCTGTACCAATAGTTTCTCTCCAGCCAGAAGCATTAATAATATTTTCAGTTTCCATCTGAATAATGTCAGCAAAGGAACCGCCTTGGCCTGCTTTGATGGCTAAATAGACAAAGAAGATATAAATAGGGGCGAAAAAGGCCCATTTGAGGAAGCTACTCCACCATTGGCGGAAGAGATTGGCGGTATTAGGCAAAATCCAAAGAAGCCAGGCAAAGGGAGCAACAATCAGTAGGAACCAAAGCGTAACCAAGCGGACAAGCAAAAAGAAAGCGCCAAGCATTAAGACAAAGCCAGCTGATAGAATCAAGACGGTTCCAAAGAAAATATCAAAGATTGTCATTAAAACACCGGAAACGCCGCCGGCTAATTTTTGGGGCAGATTAGCTTGGCTATTTAACTGCCAAGCTTTTTGGAAATTGCTGACATTGGCGATTTGGGCAGCTACGCCGCCTTGGCTGCTTACTTGGTCGTAGAAGAAATGAGTTAGAACTTGAGAAAAATCAATAACTACGCCGGCTAAAACTAAACTGAAGTTAATTAAGAGAGCGGCTATAATCAGTTTAGGTAAAAGGGCTTTCATGCCGTAAGTTTCTAAACGCAGAATCGTCGCAAAAGCAATAACTAGTAAAATAAGGACAAAGAACATATTGGCCAAATCGCGCATTATCTTCCAGCCCATTTGGACAACTCCTGCCTTGGTAAATTCTTCTATGCCAAAAGCCATCTCCAAGAGCATAGCTCCCAGATAGGCAACCAATGAGGCGCCAAATTTAATAATCGTGCCAATACGGGCAATTATCCAAGCAATGCCTTCAAAGCTGAAATCAAAAAGCCGACCAACAATTCCTCCTTCAGCTTGAACTCCTCTTATTTCCAAGACAAAAATTCCTAAAGAACTAATCAAGAAAATTAGACCCAAAATAATTAATTGTTTTTTTGTTTTTGACCAGCTATGCATTTTCTAAATTAAAACAGTTCGATTTTAATAAGCCGCCTTCTTCCTCGGTCTCGGTTTGGCAACCCGATAAATGACTTTGGGCCGAGTAAAGAATAGTTTGTAGATTTTCCTTTTGGCCAAAAAGAGTGCCCGCTTCAGGCATCTCTTCGCTCAAACCGCGCGCTTCCAAAAGACTATTGGCTTGTTCGTTAACAGTTAAGTTGGCATCTTGGGTGTCGGAGTTTAAGTCAACCAGATTGTTAGCCGAAGATTGAGCGGCTACTTGACCATTAGTGATAAGAAGCTCTAAAGCTGCGTCAACAGCATCTTTTTTAACGTCTAAGGCAGCTTGTTCTTCCTCGGTTGGCGGCTGAAGAGTTTCATTATAGAGAGTAACATATTCGTCAACTGCGCTAATTAAGTCGTTGCTTGAAGCAATAGCCGTGGCTGTGTCCGCAATTCGCTGATTAGTCGCGCTAACATCATTTCCTTGCAGGCCGGCTATTTGGTCAGTTATTTGAGGATTGGTTTCTAAGATTTCATAGGTAGCATGAGTAACGTAGCCTTCTTCTACTCCTTCCCACTCCCGCCAACTTGTTCTTTTGACTAAAACATTGCCAACATCGCTAGCTGAGATTTGGATTGTTTCGACAGTCCGGTCGCTATCTATAGGCGTCGGGCCAGGTTCGATAGTTGAACTGATAATTTGAGAGCTGGCCCAATAAGGCATTGGACAATCCGCCTCTGCTTCAATGTTAACTAAAGTATTCAGAATATTATTTTGAATGGTTTCTATGCTTTGCATAACGCTCAAATTAGATTGTTGTTGGACGAGTAATTGGGTCTCTAAATTTTCTTTAAGCAGCTTTTGCATTTCAACTAAGAAAACAGTCATTTCTGAAGCTATCTCAGCTTGGGCCGGTGTTTCAATTTCAGCAATTGCTTGGCCAGTCGGCAATGGTTCGTTTGGGGCTGCCGAGCTCGGCCCGCTTGCCTGAAGGGTGGCTAATCCTTCTTGCATTAACTTGTTAATAACCGCGTTGGCCACAGCAACAATATAAGGGGCAAAACTGCCTAAAGAACTGGTTAAACCAGCCACTTGGGCGCTCAGAGTGTCTAGTTGCCGGTCCATGGCTCGACTAGTCACATCGGATAGGACCGAAGCTGGGGTACTCACTCTTTCGTCTTCGCAGGTGAAGGAATAATTTATATCGTTTTCGACCGATTCCTTAGCGCTTTTACAATCATTGGTATTATTACAAGTGCTGTAAACGCTTTGGTCGAAATTATTGATAATTTTTCCTTTGACACAGACCTTAACTGACAAGAAGCCCCCACCAGCCGTTGCTTCCTGGCCAGCTGCGTCTTCGGCCGCTGCTTCAGCAGCCAACTTTCCTGATTGAGCAATGAGTAAAGCGCCCTGAAAATTATTCTGGGGTTGAGCTAGCTCCAGCCAGGCCATCCAGCCGCCAACCGTAAAGTCATCATAGAAGGAATTAATATTATCGAGCATATCGGTGATAGTACAGCGGACTTTCTCATCAAAAGTAGGTACGGTCAGTAAAGCAATTCTGATGTCTATGTCAAATGGTTCACAAAGCCAGCCGGCCCCCAGGTATTTATCAACGAACAGGCCGCCGGCTTTATCACCGGCCTCGCTTAAAAAGCCCCGCCAGTCACTAATAAACCTAGGCTCGCCTCCTCCCTGAATCCAGGCGATAATATCGTTGGTTAGCATGTTAAGGATTGTATTAAGAGCTATCTGGGCCGCTATTCTACTGGCTCGGGCCAGTAGAGTATCGCTCTTTTGCCAGATATCATAGGCGGTCCGGATTTGGTCGCGGGCGGTTGACGCCGCCGCTTGGACTTTTTCCCAAGCCCATTTAGCCGCGTCTTTGATTGACTGATAGATAGTTTTGGCGGTATGCCATGGGTCAGAGACAATGTCTCCGACGCCGAAAAGCGCCTGAGTAGGTTGAGGATAAAATAAAACCCAGCCGCCAGCCAAAAAGAGCATGGTCGTAATTAAGAAAGTGGCTAAACTGATTCGGGGAGAAGAATTTTGAGAAAATAAATTAAACATTAATATTGGCCGAGCTGGTCAGCTAATTTTGAAAACATTCGGGTAAGTAAATCGCCGGTTGCCTCACACTGTTCTAAAGCTAAATTCGCCTTGAGAGGGTCTTGGTCTATTTGTCTGATGGCCTTAAAGATATTGCTCATTATCCAGAAGATGCCGATTTGCTCTTTGTGAATATCTTTAAAATCAGAGGGAACGGTGATTTTTTTAATACTTTCGGCCGCTCCTTGGTAAAATGCGACATATTTGTCTATTTGGCTGAAGTCGCTGGTTTCAATGGCCTGATAAATTACTTGAGCTTCTGATTCAGCGATCGGTTCTTGGATAAGTAGAGCATTGGCTTCCCATCCTTCAATGGTCTCAACAACCTTACCGGCATAAATTTGGACAGCCTCAATACTGTTATCATAAGAAATAATTATTTCCTCGTCAGGGATATTAGGTAAAGAAAACTCTCCCATTGATTGGCTAATGACTTCCTGAATAGCTGTGTTAACAATGCGATTGGAAGTAATTAGGTCAGTTGAATCCAAGGCGCCTGAAATTGTTTCTAGGCCTTGGTCGGTTATTCTTCCGGTTAAACTTTCAGCTAAGGCCTGAGTTAAATTATGCGGTAGCGGTCGAGGTCTGATTGAGTCGTAATCAGCTAATTCATCGTTAGGCGCAGGCACAACTGGATTGTAGCCAGAGGCGACTTCTTCGCCGTCAAGATAGCCGTCACCGTCGGTATCGGCCTGACAGGGATTAGTTTGCCAAGTTGTTTCTTGCCAGTCCATTAAGCCATCGTTGTCGCTGTCCTTGTTTTTATCATCGGGATTCGGCTGACAGCCGGCGACTGTCTGCCTATTTTCTTCAAGAATCTGGGAAAGTTGTTCGCTTAGAGAGGCAGTACCAATTTCAGTTTTTAAAACCAAGTATCCGCCAATAGCGATACCTGTTAGCAACAGCAAAACAACCGCAAAGACATTTATTTTTTTAGATGATTTGAGCGGCTTCATTTTGTTTTTATTATACAATATTTTGAAAAATAACCCAACTCAGTTTTATCCAGTTATCCACAGAGATACGAAGACGATTTAAGAGAAACGTCTCAATCTTGACAATTAAATATAAGTAGTTTATAATTAGAGAAAAGTAACTTAAAAATTAAAAAAGGAGGAAAGGGTGAGAAAACAAAAACTGATTTGGTTGGTTTCGTTAGTGGGCTTAACGTTTTGGCTGACTGGCTGTGGTAAAATGTATGTTTTTCCGTCCCCAAGACCCGGCATGGTTATACCAAGCAACCATTCGCCAGCTGAGCGAGAGATACGATTCTTTCCTAAATATCATAGCCTGGAGCAGTTGAAAAGAGTAGATGCCTATAGAAATGAAATTTTAGCTATTCCCCCCTTACGTTTGTTGTGGCTTGGCGAAGAAACTAGGCAGCTAATTTTTAAATCAGAAGAGATTCTTTTTCCCGAAGATAGAGGAATATTGGTGAGTAAATTTAATCTTCCTTGCAGTTTTCCTCTTTATCAAGGTTCTCAAATGCCTGGCCAATCTGCGGTTATTTGTTTAAGGCCCTCTAGCCCCTATACTCTCTATGTGAGAGATTTAGGAATAAACGGCGGTCTTTTACCAAATGGCGAACATATTATCCATTTCCAGACAAGCAATACTGGAACTCGAGATTATCGGAAGACCTACAGCGGAACCATTTGGGCAGATAGGATCATTGATTTGCCTCCGGCTGACACTTCGGGTCCGCATCGACTGCAGTTAAAGATTTTAATTAATCCTTGGAATGTACCCTTAAGGGAGGCGGAATAAAATGAGAAAGATTTTTAAGATTCTTCTTTTAATCTTAATCGGCCTTGGTCTTTTTTCGCTGGCGACTTGTTCTACTTAGGCTCCGCCGGGCCTCAGAATGCCTCCTCAGGTGGTTAAAGAAAAAGAAATTGGCAAAGTGACGGAGTCGCCTGGCTACTATCCAAACGACTTAGAATGTATGTTTAAAATACTCAATGGTCTGCCCTACCTGATAGAAGTCTTTGTCGGGAAGGATGCTACTAAATATTACTCGCTTAAACCTGGTGGCCAAGTATATATTCCATTTGAAAAATCATATGATGCTCGTATCATTGTTATAACAGCGGTAGTTCTTCGGGATGGAAAGACTATCGGTACGGCTTCAGAACCTTTTATTATTCCGGCTTACAATTCTATTCTTGAAGAAGACATATGGCATATTACCTCGTTTCGGGAGATTAAATAGAAACGAATTTCAGCCAGTCTTTCACGGACAGATTTTCAGCCCTGGCTTGCGGATTCAAACCGTATTCAGTCAGGGCTTTTTTTATTTTTTGCCGGTCCAGGTTGAGTTTTTGAAAGAGATTATTAGCTAATTGTTTGCGCGGCGAGGAGAAGCCAGCTTTAACTATTTGAAAGAATCTTTTACGGGCCTCTTGACTGGCGACGACCGGCCGACGCGGAATGATTTTGATAATAGCTGAATCTACTTTTGGTTGAGGCCAGAAACATTTTTTAGAGACCTTAGAGATAACCTGGGGCTGACTGTAGAATTGGACGGCTACGGCTAATAAGCTCATTCTAGGCGGTTGAGCGCAGATTCTTTGAGCGACTTCTTTCTGAATCAGAAGAGCCATTAATTGAGGAGGAGTTCTTGATTCTAAAAAGAGGCGAATTAAAGGCGAAGTTAAATAATAAGGAATGTTGGCGACCAGCTTATATCTTTTCAATTCAAGGGTCGTCCTTTCGGATACACCCTTGCCTTTGGCAAGAGATGTGATCCTCAATGGCAACCCTTGAATTTGAATTGTTAGGATATCGCCCTGAATAATTTCTACATTCTGATAATCTTTTAAAATCTCTTTTAACGTTTGAGCCATTTTCTTGTCTTTTTCTACAGCAATAACTTTTTTGACTCTTTGGGCTAATTGTTCAGTCAGGATACCCAAACCAGGCCCCACCTCTAAGACAACGTCTTTTTTGGAGAGTTCAGCGGTTTGGATAATTTTCTCAAGCGCTTTTTGACTAATTAAAAAATGCTGGCCCAATCGTTTACTCGGCCGGAGGTGATATTGTTGAAGTAGTTTTTTGAGAGATGACTTCATGAATTACCAGGGCGGAATTAGCGGGGCATCCCTTTTTACTACGCCCTTAAAGGGTCGCCCTTTCGGACACATCCTCGCCAAAGGCGAGGGCGTGATCCTCAATGGCAACCCTTATATGTAAAAAGGGACGCCCCGCTGACGCATTGGTTAATGTTCCCGGAGCTCAACCAAATTCTCTGGAATATCATAGAGGAATCGAGAAGGTAAGTTGGCCATAGTTTGGCCCCAGAGATGGCGTTGTCGAGTGAAAGTTAAATAGAGGCGTTCTTTGGCTCGACTAAAGCCGACATAGCAAAGCCGTCTTTCTTCTTCTATTTGGCCGTCATCAGGGAAACTTCTTGAATGGGGCAGAATGCCCTCTTCACAACCGACTATAAAAACAACCGGGAATTCCAGCCCTTTGGCGCAATGCAGAGTCATCAGATTAACCAGATTTTTATCGGTCTCTACTTCGTCATGATTGCTCAACAGGGAAATTTCTTCTAAAAATTTTTCTAAACTGCGGCCGGATTTAAACCGGTCATATTTATGAGCTACACTGAAAAGCTCCCCGATGTTTTCCCAGCGCCGTTCCCCTTCTTCCTGGCCGTCGCGGATATATTTTTCATAGTCAATTTTTTTGATGATAAGATTAATTAAATCGGTTAACGATTTTTTTTGACTGACTTGACGGAAGTTTTCCATCAATTGGTAGAATTTTTTAAGCGGCGGATCAAGAATAACTTCTTTTAATATACCCTTATTCCGGGAACGCATTAAAAAGGGCTGCCCTTGGGTTTTGGTGTATTTAGCTAAACGTCGTGGCGGCAGATTGACAATCCTCTGATAACTAACCAAGTCGTCAGGGTTAACAATCAGTTTCAGATAAGCCAGAATGTCTTTAATCTCTTTTCTTTCGTAGAATCTGACCGTGCCAATGATTTTGTAGGGAAAGTTGGCCTTTAAAAATGCCTCTTCAACGGCTCGCGACTGGGCATTGGTTCGATAGAGAACCGTAAAATCTTTTAAGCCGAATCCCTGACTGATTAAATTCTCCATTTCGGCGATCAGGAAATTTCCTTCATCTTCTTCATTAGTTAATTCAACCAGATTAATCAGCGGCCCGACTGGATTTTTAGTCCAGAGTTTTTTTTCTTTGCGTTGGACATTCTTAGCAATGACTTGATGACTGGCCGCTAAAATGTTTTTGGTTGAGCGATAGTTCTCTTCCAAAAAAATAATTTTAGCTTGGGGATAATCTTTCTCAAAATTAAGAATGTTGCGGAAATCGGCTCCTCGCCAGCTGTAAATCGACTGGTCGGGGTCGGCGATGAGCCAAAGATTTTTGCGTTTTTGGGCCAGGAGTCTAGTCAATTGATATTGGGCTAAATTAGTATCATGGGCTTCGTCGATTAAAAGATAAGGCCATTTTTGTTGATATTTTTCTAAGATATCCGGACTTTGCTGGAAAAGTTGAACAGTTAGCATAATTAAATCATCAAAATCCAAAGCATTGGCTTTTTGGAGATTTTCTTGATAGGTTTGGTAGATTTTAGCCACCGTCCGGGGAAAATATTCCCGGGCTTGCTCTTGATAAATCCGGCAGTCAATTAATTCATCTTTGGCTCGAGAAATGGTTTCCCGGGCTGTCGCCGGTTTAAATTGGTCCGGATTGATTTGTAATTCTCTGATTATTTTTTTAATCAAGGAAAGCTGGTCAGTTTCATCATAGATAATAAAGTTTTTCTGATAATTAGCTTGGGGTAATTTGTCTATTTCTCGGCGGAGGACTTGCAGGCAGATGGCGTGAAAAGTACCGATGGTTGGCCAACGGCGGCTGGTTGATAGAGAAGGCAATAATCCGTTAACTCTTTCTTTCATTTCTTGAGCCGCTTTATTGGTAAAAGTGACCGCCAGAATGTTATTCGGCCAAATGCCTTTCTGGATAAGATAAGCGATTCGGTAAGTTAAACAACGGGTTTTACCGCTGCCCGGGCCGGCAATAACTAAAACCGGCCCCTCCAGGACCGTAACCGCTTGTTTCTGTTTTGGATTAAGCGAAGAAAGAATGTTCATTTGCTGACCGATTTCTTTAAGAGACATAGTCGAATATTTAGTAAAAGTATATCATAAGAAAAAGAACAAGCCAATTAAGGGACGCCCTTTTAAGGGCGTCCCTTAAAAGGGCGTCCCTTAAAAACAGACATTGACCTTTAGCCAGTTATCTTTTAAAATATAGCTTAACGGAGTGTGGCCTAGCGGCTAATATTTTTTTAATATTTCTATTTTGAACCTTGAAATCTGAGTTCGAAAATGTTAAAATGTTGATATGTCTAAGATGAAGCTATGTAGGTATTGTCACAAATATTATCCAGAATCAGAATTCGGTGTTGCTTTAACAACTAAGAATAAAGTCTATCGTCGCCATAAGTGTAAAACTTGTTATCATATCGCAAAGAGACAACTTAGAGAAAAATATCGTCAATGGATTACTGATTATAAGAAAAAACAAAAATGTAGTAAGTGTGGTATTGCTGACTATCGGTTGCTTGAGTTCCATCATAAGCATGACACCGATAAAGAATTTAGTGTAGGAGAAGTATCGACAGAGGGTTATGGATTTGATCGAATTAAAAAAGAAATCGCAAAGTGTATTGTTATTTGTGCGAACTGTCATAGGAAACTACATTATAAGGAGCATGGCAAGAATATAATGTAGTTTAGTAATGTATTTTGTAATCCGGGGCGTGGCCTAGTGGTTTAAGGCGTCGGCTTTGGGAGCCGAAGATCGCAGGTTCGAATCCTGTCGCCCCGATCGACTGTCATATGAAAAAATACGTTTTGAGAATAAGAAAGACAGATAAATTTGTTTTTGATTCTATAAAGAAATGAAGGATGTTTATTATAGTTTTCCGGGATACGGCCAGAAAATTAAGCAGTTCGGATTAATCGCTTGGGAAATTTAATCTTTAGTCGCGGGTATCGTATAGTGGCTATTACCTCAGATTTCCAATCTGATGACGGGAGTTCGACTCTCCCTACCCGCTCAATAAAGATGAGCGAGGCTCGCCCTAAGGCGGCTCGCTCCCATAACAAAAAGGCGAAATATATATTCGCCTTTTTGTTTCGCCCTGCACCGTATAGAGTGCAGAGCAAACTTTCGAAAGCTTGTTTTGGCTGAAGCTTCAGCCAAACATAGTAGAATAATTCTACTTAACGGCGTCCTTAAGAGCCTTACCTGCTTTAAACTTGGGTACGGTTCGGGCCGGAATTTTGATTTTAGCGCCGGTTCGCGGATTGACGCCAGTCCGAGCGGCTCTTTTGGAAGTGCTGAAAGTGCCAAAACCAGTCAGGGTTACTTTTTGTCCTCCCCTTAAGGCCTTAGTAATGACGTCTAATAGCTCACTTACCGCATCATTGGCTTGCTTCTTAGAATCGCAAACTTTGGCTACGGCTTCAATTAATTCTTCTTTAGTCATGGCTTTAGCCATAATTCCAAGTGGACAAGGAACAGTCAACGGCGAACGTCCTGTTCGTCCATTGTTTCTTGTTCCTTATTCATTAATTTATTTTTTTCGACCTTTAGCCGGCCCTTTTTAAAAGCACCGGGTTTAATTGCTCCTCCTCTTAATATTTTAGCTCTATCAGCCATATTTTACCAGTCTTTCTTTTATCAAGCAACAATTTATAGTGAGCAGTTTATCCTGAGTTAATCGAAGGAAACTATTTCCCGAAGCGGTTTAATTTTTTTGGCCCGATTCGGCTGATTGGCTTCAACCAGAACAGCATTAACCTCAACTGGTCCTTGGGCCACTTCTAATCTTTGGTTCATTTGAGTGAGGAATCTTTTGATAGCTGTCTCTTTGTCTCTGCCCAGGCTGGAATCTCTGACGCCGACCATGCCAACATCAGAAATATAGGCCGTTCCTTGGGGGAGAATCCTGGCGTCGGCCGTAGAAACATGAGTATGAGTGCCCAGAACGGCTGAAACGCGGCCGTCTAAATACCAGCCCAGGCAAACCTTTTCTGAAGTTGCTTCAGCGTGCCAATCAACAATAATAATATCGGCTTCTTCAGATTTCTCTTCTAAAATCTCGTCGGCTTTTCTAAAAGGACAATCATAATCTTCATGCATGGAAACCTGACCGATTAAATTAATGACCAGAGCCTTTTTGGTTCTGACTTCAACTGAACGATAGCCTTGGCCGGGTAACCCGGGCGGAAAATTAGCCGGTCGGATTAAAGGCAGCTGTTCGTTATTAAGAAGATCAACTGTCCCTTTCTGGTCCCAGGTATGGTCGCCTAAGGTAACCAAGTCAACGCCGGCTTCTAAGATTTCCTTCAAACTTTTTTCAGTAACCCCTGAACCATGAGCTAAATTTTCACCGTTGGCCACAACTAAATCTGGTTGGTATTTTTTCTGCCATTGAGGAAGTATTTTTTTAATCGCTTGGCGGCCCGGCTGACCGACAATGTCACCAAAGAAAAGTATTTTCATAAAGGATATAGTTCTCGGGGCAACCCTTTTAGTCAAAAAGGACGCCCCGGGCTTTCGTGGCTTTCTACCGAGCGTACTCAATCGCTCTGGTCTCCCGAATGACATTGACTTTAATCTCACCAGGGTATCTTAACTCTTGCTGAACTTGTTCGGCAATGCCTTTAGCCAGATTATGAGCGGCTAAATCATCTATTTCCTCCGGTTGGACAAAGACACGGATTTCCCGGCCCGCCTGGATGGCGTAGGCCTTCTCAACTCCCTTGAATGAGGCAGCTACCTTTTCTAATTCCTCTAATCTCTTTAAGTAGGCCTCTAAGGTGTCTTTGCGAGCGCCAGGCCGGGCCCCGGAAATAGCGTCGGCTACTTGAACAATAATTGCTTCTAAACTTTCAAAAGGATATTCTTCGTGATGAGATTGCATGGCCTTGATTACCTCCTGGCTAATATTGAATTTTTGGAGAATGCGCTTGCCGATTTCTACGTGGGAGCCCTGAATTTCGTGGTCAACCGCTTTGCCGATATCATGGAGCAAACCGGCCTTTTTAGCCAAGTCAACATCGGCTCCCAATTCAGAAGCAATCGCTCCGGCCAAGTGGGCTACTTCCAAGGAATGCAAAAGAACATTCTGACCATAGCTGGTCCGGAAACGCAAGCGACCTAATATTTTAATCAATTGAGGGTCAAGACCGACCACTCCGACATCGTAAACCGCTGCCTGACCGGCTTCCTGGATTTTCTCGCCGATTTCTTGACCGGCTTTTTCAACCGCTTCTTCAATACGAGCCGGCTGAATTCGGCCGTCTAAGAGTAATTTCTCCAGGGCTATTTTAGCAATCTGCCGCCGAATCGGGTCAAAACCGGAGATAATAACTGCTCCCGGTGTATCATCAACCAAGATTTCCACGCCAGTCAGCTTTTCCAGAGTTTTGATATTACGTCCTTCTTTGCCGATAACCCGTCCTTTTAAGTCATCGTTGGGCAAGTTAACCGCCGTTGAGGTGATTTCGCTGGCCTGCGAGGCAGCATAACGCTGCATGGCCAGAGCGATAATCTGTTGAGCTTTTTTGTTTAATTCTTCCTGCCCTTCGCCCTCTAATCTCTTCAGGCGTTCTAATAAAACTTCTCCTTGTTCCCTTTCCACTTTAGCCAAAAGCTCGGCTTTGGCTTGACCCTGAGAGAGCTTGGCTACTTTTTCTAATTGGTTTAATTGTTCTTCTTTGAGGCTGGTTAAATCTTCTTTGATTTTCTTAACCTTCTGGACTTTGCTTTTTAATTCGCTTTCCTCTTTTTCTAATTGGTTGGTTTTTTGTTCAACATCTTGCTCTTTTCTGATTAATCTGTCTTCTCGCTGACTTAATTGCTTATAGCGACTTCTTTCGTCTTCCTTGGACTCTTCTAAGATTTTAGATGATTTTTCTTTAGCTTTTAAGAGGGTTTCCTTAGCTTCTTCTTTGGCCTGACTAATCAGCTTATTTAACTTGGCCTCAATCGTCCCGGCTTGCTTTTTAGCGATTGTTTGCCGGGTGTAATAACCTAAAACTGAGCCGGCAGCTAAAATGCCGACCAGGGTTCCAATATAGAGAATTAAATTGTTCATAAATTGATTTCATTTCAAATCTGATTATTAACCGAGCTAGCCGGTTGAATAAATCAACTCTGCCTAATAAGTCATTAGGTAAGAAATAATTTTTCATTTTTTTTATAGTTGATTCCATTTTAGTTCTGGCTCGGAAAATAATTGAGGTGAAATTTCGCTTAACTAACGCTTTTAGCTTAACAAACTAAAAAGGACTTGTCAATTAAGTCCTTTTTTGCTTACTCTTTCCGATTTATTTCTTTTCCTTGGTCTCTTTTGTCTCTTTCTTTTTATTTTCTTTTTTCTTGGCTTTCCTGGTCTCGCTTTTCTCTTGGCTCGAATCCTTTTTCTTGGTTTTCGCCTCTTTCTTAGTTGTTTTCTTTTTGCTCGGTTTCCTTTCATCTTCTTTTTCAGCTTTTTTCTCTTTGTCTGGCTTTCCGCCAGGGGCGGACTCGCCTTTGACAGGTTCTCTTTCAGCTACTTTCTCCTTAGCTGTTTTTTGAGCGACGATATCAATTTTCCAGCCGGTTAATTTGGCAGCTAAGCGAACATTCTGACCCTGGATACCGATGGCCAAAGAAAGCTGGTCTTCCGGGACAATCGCTTCGGCCTGACCTTTCTTTTTATCTATTTTAACGTCAAGCACCTTAGCCGGCGAAAGAGCCGCGGTAATAAATTTAGCTGGGTCTTCGGACCATTCAACAATATCAATTTTCTCGCCGGATAATTCATTGATGACCGCTTGAACCCGGGTCCCTTTTTGACCAATCATTGAACCAATCGGGTCAACTCTTTCTTCGGTGGAGATAACGGCAATCTTGGAACGAGAGCCGGCTTCCCGGGCAATTGATTTAATAACCACCGTGCCGGCCGCGATTTCCGGCACTTCCAAAGCGAAAAGTTGACTGACTATTTTGGGATGAGCTCTTGAAAGAATAATTGTCGGACCACGAGAATCCTTTTGGACTTCTAAGATATAGGCCCGGAGGCGCTGACCAATACGGTAATTTTCGCGAGGAATTTGTTCCTCGGGAAAAAGGATGCCTAAGGCCTTGCCGATATCTAAAAAGACATTCCTGCCTTCAATCCTTTGAATAATACCGCTGGCCACTTCGCCTTGGCGGTCTTTGTATTCATCATAAACTGCTTCCCGTTCAGCTTCGCGAATTCTTTGGACAATGACTTGCTTGGCTGTCTGGGCAGCAATCCGGCCAAAATCCTGATGGACTTTTAAAGTAAAGGCAATTTCTTCGCCCGCCTTGATTCTCTTTTTCTTCTCTTCGGTTAAAACCTTGCCTTCAGAAGTGAAAAGGCCTTTAGCCGGTAATTTTTTAAATTCTTCAATGAGAATGTGTTTTTCCGGATTAAATCTGACCTTCTTCTCGCCTTCAATTTCCTCTTCCCTCTTCTCTTCAATTTCCTCATCGCCTTTTTCCTCAGTTTCTTCCTTAAGCATTGACTGGTCGACGACCAACTTAACCTGAAATACTTTCATCCGGCCACTTTCCAAATTAAATTTAACTTTAATATTCTGGCCTTTCCGGCCAAAATCTTTTTTATAGGCAGCCGCCAAAGCCATTTCAATAGTTTCCAAAACTTTTTCTTTGGCAATGCCTTTTTCTTCACAAATTTGTTCAACGACTGAAATAAATGGTTGTTTGTCCATAAATTTATACTTTTTTATGCCCCAAGCTTATTTTACACCCTAAGCTTGTCGGAGGGTTTTTGTAAAAAGCCCGTTCACCGGAACGAGCCTTCTTCTTTCAATTCCTCTCTCTTTAGTTAGTCTATCATAAAAGCAAAATGGCTGTCAATAAAATAACAGATATTTATCAAAAAGAATAGGAGCAACGTTTTCGCATTGCTCCTGTGGCAGAATTGTTGCGCCGATTTCATTCGGCTAATTCTAACTGGCTAAGTTGAGCTGGTAAGCTCTGACCACCTTTCTCTATGCGGAATTCAAGATGGTCTATCCCTCTTTCTTTAAGCTTTTTGAAGTAGTCCTCAGAAATATAGCTTAACCAGTATCTCTCTCCTTGAAAAAGAACCCAGACCCCTGTTCTCTCTCCCGGCAAAGTTCCCATATTATTCCCTCCTTAATTTTTTTGTTTTCTTCTATTTATCTATGTTTAATTCCTGCCTATCTATAATATACCACAAGCTAGCCGTCTTGTCAAATAGGATAACAAAAAGCCGGTCAGAACCGGCTTTTTGCTTTAATCAACTAAATCAATTTACTTAGATTTTCTACTTAAGCGGATGCCTCGGACAATCAGGAAAATAATCGCCAAAGCAATTAGCGAAATGACTATTCCAATGGTAGTACTGCCAGTCCCGAAAGTAATAATATTGCCGATAGCGGCTAACATCGAAGCGGAGACCTTTGGCGTTTCTTCTCTGGGTGTTTCTCCTTCTGGGCTAATTCCTTCCGGCTCGGCCGGCTTTTCGGCTTCGGCCTCGGGGGCCGGCGAGATAATTTCCTCGATTGCTCGCCTGGCTCGCTCGGCAATCGCCTCGGGAATTTTTTTGATTATTTCTGGAATACTTATCTCTTCACTCGGTTCAGCTTTAGTCCCGATTAAAGCAAAAAGAGTAAAGTGTTCAACCAAAGCGGTCACCATATTATTATCTACATCTACTTGGCTGTTTTCGATGGCCGTCCAATCTGTTCCGTCCCAGTAATAGATTTTAAGCGAGGCCTCGTCCAGGCCGGCAATTTGTTCGTCAGTATAGCTAAAATTCAAAGTGAGCGCTTTGCTAAATTCGGTTACTAAATTGCCATCGGCCTGCTGGGCAGTAATCTGATAGAGGCAACCGGCAATTAGGAAAAGACCGCTGTCCGGGTCGGGCTGGCTGACTGAATTGAGCTCGACTTGATTAATGAAAAAAGTGGTTGGTTGACTAAGGGCGCTGGCCGGAATAATCAATTCTATCTGACTGCCGTCAGGACTGATCAAACTGGTTGTCCCCCCTTGTTCGGGAGTAGCGGTTACTTGGCCGGTCTGGCTGGTCGGAGCAGCCGGCGATGGGTAAGAATAGCCGCCGCCTCCGCCGGGAATAATCACTTCTTCTTCTTCGCCCTTGGCTCCTATTTCTTCAACCGTAATCACAAAATTAAAGTTTACATTTTTATCCTGGCATTCATTCTTGGCTTCCTTGTCAAAATCTATCTTAAGCTGGTAATCTTGAGCCTGGCCAGAATTAATTGAATCAAGGGTTATCTTATCATTGAATAAACTCAGTAAATGAGCTGATTTATTCTCAGCCGAGATGGTTAAGGAATTAGCTAAAATATCGCAACCGGATATTTTCTCGGCTTGGAAATAAACATTAATCTCGAAATCTTCATTGTTTTCGATGGTCATTTCCGCCGTCTGGCTCATGCCCGGCGCCCAGTTGTTTAAATTGAAAGGCAATCCCTTAAAGTCGACGAAAATGTTTTTAACTCCAAATTGAATAATTTCGGCCCGGGCTGGTAGGCAAGGCAAAAAGAGGCCAATTAAAATAATTGCGGTTAAGATTAAAGAACCGCTCAGAAGTTTTTTGCCTATTCCTATTGGTTGCCAATTAATACTCATTTTTTATTCAGGGGGTTGAAGTCGCTGTGACTGTAATAGTAATACTTTCCGAATCAGTATATTCTTCGTCAGAAACCTCAAACCGGACGCCTGGATAAATTCCCGTCTGGTCAGCAGTCGGCGTCCAAGAAAAAGTTTGTCCGGCAAAA
>CAYYLD010000008.1:0-28380 GCA_964472495.1 uncultured Candidatus Saccharibacteria bacterium
TAATTGACGGCGGTATATCAAGGGTAGATAATAAAATAGTCGGCGATATTGACCAGGAGAGCGTTAAAGAGAAAGCGGCCTGGCTGACGCCGGTGCCGGGCGGCCTGGGCCCCTTGACCGTTGCTTTTTTATTAAAAAACGTTGTTTCAGCTAGCCAAAGGGCGTAGTTCCCGGGGCGTAGTTCCCGGGGCGTCCCTTTTGACTACACCCTTAAAGGGTCGTCCTTTCGGACACGTCCTCGCCAAAGGCGAGGGCGTGATCCTCAATGGCAACCCTTTTAGTAAAAAGGGACGCCCCGCTTTCGCCTAATTAATATAAATCCGTGAAATATCAACCAGTTATCGGTTTAGAAATTCATGCCGAGTTGAAAACAGAAAGTAAAATGTTCTGTGATTGTCTTAACGACTCTGAGGCCGAGGAGCCGAACATTAATATTTGCCCAATATGTTTGGGGCATCCGGGGACTTTGCCGGTTATCAATCAAAAGGCGGTTGATTTTGTTATCAAGACAGCTTTATCTTTAAACTGTCAGATTCCCTCCTCGGCTAAATTTGACCGCAAAAACTATTTTTATCCTGATTTGCCTAAAAATTATCAAATTTCTCAACTTTATTTTCCTCTTTCAAATAATGGTTTTTTGAAAATTGGTGATAAGAAGATTAAAATTAGGGAGATTCACTTAGAAGAAGATACCGGTCGATTAACTCATCCGTCAGGAGCAGATTATTCCTTAGTTGATTTTAATCGGGCTGGCGTACCTTTGATGGAGTTAGTCACTGAACCGGATATCAGTTCCGGCCAGGAAGCCCGTCAATTCGGTGAAGAGTTACAGTTAATCCTGCGCTATTTAGGCGTTTCCGAGGCCAATATGGAAAAAGGTCAGATGCGTTGCGAAGTAAACATTTCTTTAAGGCCCCAAAAAGGCAAGTTGGGGACTAAAGTGGAGATAAAAAATCTTAATTCTTTCCGGGCGGTTGAACGAGCTGTTGATTATGAAATTAAAAGGCAGGGCGAATTGTTAGATTCGGGACAGAAAATTATCCAGGAAACCAGAGGTTGGGATGAAGCTAAACAACGGACCTTTTCTCAACGAATTAAAGAAGAAGCCCAGGATTACCGTTATTTTCCCGAACCTGATTTACCACCCTTAACCAATTTATCGGCTATCAACCAGCGTTTATCAGCTGAATTGCCGGAATTGCCGCCAGCCAGACGCCAAAGATTTATTCAAGAATATAAATTGCCGCCAGCTGACATTAATACTCTGGTCGCTAATAAAGGAATAGCTGATTATTTTGAGCAAGTTATTTCCGAACTTAAAACCTGGCTGAAAATAAAATCAATTAGCAATAAACAACCCCTAATTAAGCTAACGGCCAATTATCTTTTGACTGAATTACAAAAGTTGTTATTGGCCAGTAAAACCAAGATTGAAGATTGTCAGGTTAGTCCGGAGAACTTTGCTGAATTTGTTACTTTGATTCAGCAAAAAGATATTTCCAGTTCGGCCGCCCAAAAAGTTCTCCAAGAAATGTTCCAGACCGGCATTGACCCTTCTCACATTGTTGAAGATAAAAAATTAAGACAAGTCAGCGATGAAAAAGAATTGACTAAAATAGTTGACCAGGTAATTAAAAAAAATCCCCAGCCGGTTAAAGATTATCAATCAGGTAAAGAAAACGCTTTGCAGTTTTTAATCGGCCAGGTAATGGCCGCCAGTCAAGGCCAGGCCAATCCGGAAATGGTTGGGGAGATTTTAAAACAAAAAATAAAGGTCGGAGAATAAATTTAATTGGGAGAATAATATGCCCAATCCAGAAAAAAAAGTTGAATTAGGAAAAATTGAGCCGGAGTATAGGCAGGATCTTGAAAAAGGGAAAACATTTAAGTTTTCTGAGGAAGAAAGGAAGAGAAAAATAAAAGAGGGAATGACTGGTGAAGATATAGAAGGGAAAGAGAAAGATGTTATTGCCAAACAGGAATTAGCTCGTCAAGAAGCAGCGGAGGAAAATGAGACAGAATCGGGGGCGGAACAAGAAAGAAAAAAGATATCATTCGAGAAATTTAAGGCCCAACAGGAAAGGGAATTCGAAGAAACGTTGAAAGCGGCTCGTGAAAAAAAAGACGCGGCCTATGGGGACAAGGGGGAAGAAAAGGAGAGAATGGCTGCTTAAATAAAATCAGCAATTATTTTTGCCGCGGTGGGGTAAGTTTTAATCCAGTGAATTCGCTTATCTTTTTTGAACCAGGTCATCTGGCGACGGGCGTATTGGCGGGTATGCTGTTTGATTAACTCTTTGGCTTTCTCCAAAGTGATTTTGTCTTGAAGATACTGACTGATTTCTTGATAGCCAATGCCTGACATAGCTGGTAAATAAAGAGAGTAATTTTGAATTATTTTTTTGACTTCTCTGACCAGACCAGTTTGAGTCATTTTTTCGACTCGCTGGGCTATTTTTTTGTTTAAGGCCTCTTTATTGATTTTTAGGCCGATTTGGCAGATGTTAAAAAGAGGTTGTCCCTTTTCTCTTTGTTTAGAAAAAGGGTTTTTAGTCACTAAACAGACTTCTAAGGCCCGAATCAGCCGCCTTTTATTATGGCGGTCAATCGCGGCGGCCGTTAAGGGATCTAATTTTTCTAATTGACTGAATAATTCTTGATTGGTTAATTCTGCCAATCGCTTTCTTATTTTTTTATTCGGTTTGACCGGCGGAATTTTTAGATTATCAACGACAGCTTGGATATACAAACCAGTCCCGCCAACTAAAAATGGGAGCCGGCCTCTTTCTTGAATATCTTTAATAATTTTAACCGCTAGTTTTTTATATTGGGCCAAAGTAAATCCTTGATTAGGTTTGACCACATCAATTAAATGGTGAGAGACGCCAGACATCTGCTTTTTATTCGGTTTAGCCGTACCAATATCCATTTCCTGATAAATTTGCCGTGAGTCGGCTGAAACTATCTCGCCGTTAAATCTCTTGGCTAATTTGACTGCTAAGTCAGATTTACCCGAAGCAGTCGGGCCAAGAATGACAATGAGTTTATGATGTGGATAAATTTTTCCTGACACAGAGTCTAAAATTTATATAATTAAATTATCCTGTTCTTTTTCTTTGTTTCGTTCTTTTGCCATCGGTCCTTTTGGACTGGAAGAGCGTGAATCCTGCTCTTTTAAAAAACATAGAATTCGTATTTTCTAATAGCGCAGCCCAGGACGCCGCTTCCAATAGAGTCCTGAAATTACGAAGCGCCATTCCATCTATCTATAGATTATCAAACCAGGCGCTTTTTTCATTTCACTAAATTCAGGATTGTTCTTTTTCTTCTTTTCTTTTCGTCCGGGGAGATATCATCTTTTAATCTGTTAGCGGTCGTGCCGTCTCGTGAAGAATAGGCAGCCACATAGGCCTGCTTAAAGACGATTTCTTTGACTAAATTAACCGTATTTTGGAACTGTTTTTCGGTTTCGCTTGGAAAGCCGACAATAATATCAGTAGAAATTTGAGCTTGAGGTATGACCCGGCGGATTTTTTTAATCAATTTTTTGTAATGACCAATCGTATAGCCCCGATTCATTTTCTTGAGGATTTGATTATCAGCTGACTGGACCGGCAGGTGAATCTCTTTAGAGATTTTATTGCTTTGGCTGATTACTTTAATCAGCTCATCGGACATATCTTTGGGATGAGAGGTAATGAATTTTATTTGGAAGTGGCCGGGAATTTGACTAATCATTTTTAGAAGTTTGGGGAAATTTATCTTTTTTGATTTATAGCTGTTAACGTTTTGGCCCAATAAAGTTATTGTTTGATACTCCTTTTTGATTAAGTCTTTGGCTTCCCTGATAATTTCTGGAGCCGGCCGCGAATATTCGCGGCCGCGGGTGTAGGGGACGACGCAATAAGAACAAAAGTTATTACAGCCAGTCATAATGGGCAGCCAGGCTTCTCTCGACGACTGACATTTAGGCCTGGCCTTTAAGTCAATAATCGGCCAAATTTGATCAACTTGTTTCTGGAGCCGCTTTTTATCTTTAAAGAGAAGACAACCAGTCAAAACCAGTTTGGCTCGGGGGTTAGCTGAACGAATCTGTCCAATTTTACTATAGACCCGATTGACGGCTGACTGCCTGACTGAACAAACATTGATAATAACTAAATCAGCCGTCTTTATCTGGCCAGCCGGCTGATAGTTTTTTTCTTCTAATTGAGCAGCGAGCCGTTCGCTGTCCGATTTATTCATCTGACAGCCATAGGTGATGATGTGGTATTTCATTCGCTTTGTATCTTATCCGAAAATATTGTATAATACAAGCGATATGGAAAATCCTTATTTATCAGTAGTTATTCCGGCCTATAATGAGGAAAAAAGGATTAGCGAGACACTTTTAGCTATCGACCATTATTTGTCCAAACAGGACTATTCTTCGGAAATTATTGTGATTAACAATGGTTCAACGGACAAGACCGGTCAAATTGTTCAAAATTTCGTCAACTTAATTAAAAATCTTAAATTAGTTGACATTAAGCAGTCAATCGGCGGCAAGGGAATGGCTGTCAAAAAAGGTATGTTGGCTGCTCAAGGGGATTATCGCATCTATTTGGATGCTGATAACGCTATTTCCTTGGACCAGATTGAAAGTTTTTGGCCTTATTTAAAAGAGGGTTATGATGTCGTTATCGGGTCCATTGAGGTTAAGGGAGCTAAAATTGAAGAACGAGCCGCTTGGTATCGACGAACGCTGGGGAAATGGTCAAAATATTTAATCAGAGCTTTAACTATTTGGCAGATTCATGATACTCAAAGAGCTTTCAAACTTTTTCCGGCCAAGATAGCCAGAGAAGTTTTTTCCCGTCAGACCATTGAACGTTGGGGCTTTGATATTGAAATTTTAGTTATTGCCAAGAAACTAGGCTATCGGATAAAAGAGCTGCCGGTCACTTGGATAAATCCGGGCGAGAGCAAAGTCACTTTGAAAAGCTACTGGCAAACCCTAAAGGAGTTATTAAAGATTAAATGGAATTTAATCAGGGGCAAATATGATTAAAAGGAAACTGAAGAAGAAATTTCCGACCGAATTAAGAATGGACTTGGTTTCCAATGATTGGGTGGTTATTGCCACTGGCCGGGCTCGCCGGCCGGAAAGTTTTGCTAAACATAAAAGAATCCAAGAAGCGATTTTGCCAAAAGATTGTCCCTTTTGTCAGGAAGGAATTTTAGAAAAAGCGGTGGCTGGTCGCGATAAGCCAAACGGCTCTTGGTTTGTTATTTCTATACCCAATGAATTTCCGGCCTTTGCCAGGGGATATGCTCTTCACGAAAGAAAAGAAGGGCCCAACCGAATTATGGACGGCATTGGTTATCATGAGGTAATTGTTACGGCTGACCACGAAAGACAGATGACTCAATTTACGGCCGACGAGGTGAAAATGGTCGTTGACGTTTACCAGGAAAGATATTCAGACTTAATTAACAAAAAGTTTGTTAAATACGTCTCTATTTTTCACAATCATGGCCGGGAGGCCGGCGCCTCGGTAGCTCATCCTCATTCGCAGTTAATTGCTATCCCGGTGCTTGACCCGGATTTAAGAGACAGTGTTGACGGGGCCGAATCGTTTTATCGCAGTCAGGGCGAATGTGTTTATTGCCGGATGCTCAAATGGGACCTTAAAGATGAGCGACGGATTATTTATCAGAACGATAAATTTGTTGTCCTTTGTCCTTTTGCCCCCCAAGTTTCTTTTGAAGTAAGAATTTATCCTAAAGAACATCAGCCTTATTTTGAAAAAATGGATGACGATGATAAAGAATTTTTTGCTCAGGCCCTCCAAAAGGCCTTAAGTAAAATTGATAAAGGATTAAAAGACCCGGCTTATAATTTCTATATCCATACTGCTCCAGCTGATGGCAAGAGTTATGACCATTATCACTGGCATCTGAGTATTCTACCGAAAACAGCTATTTGGGCTGGTTTCGAATTAGCCGTTGGCATTGAGATTTCAACCATTGAACCGGAAAAAGCAGCCGAGTTTTTAAGGAAGCAGTAAATTAATCTTCAGATTACTGTCTGAGTTTGTCGAAGACATAAAAAATTTTATCCTTCGACAGGCTCAGGAAATAAAATTTTGATTGCAGATATTTTAGCTTGGTTAGTATCTTTAATCATAGAGGCGATTTCTAGTACCGGCTATTTTGGCATTACCGCTCTGATGGCCCTGGAAAGCGCCTGTATTCCCATTCCTTCCGAAATTATTATGCCTTTTTCCGGTTTTTTAGTTTTTGAAGGACGTTTCATTTTTTGGCTGGTCGTCATTTGGGGAGCAATTGGTAATTTAATCGGCTCAATGGCCGCTTACTTGGTTGGTTTTTACGGCGGTCGTCCTTTGATAAAGAAGTGGGGTAAATATCTTTTAATTTCAACTGATGATTTAGAGCGAGCTGACCGTTGGTTTGATAAATATGGTCAGCTGGCTGTTTTCTTTAGCCGGCTTTTGCCGATTATCAGGACTTTTATTTCTTTGCCGGCCGGCATCAGCCGGATGAATTTCAAGAAGTTTTCTTTTTACACTTTAGCCGGTTCTTTGCCCTGGTCTTTTGCCTTAACTTACGCCGGATTGATTATGGGCAAGAACTGGTCAGCCCTGGAAGTGTATTTTAAGGAATTTGATTTTGTCATTGGCGGCTTGATTATTCTGGTCTTTGTCTGGTGGATTTGGCGACATTTTAGTCAATTAAGAAGTCATGAATAACAAACCATTAATTATTGCTAATTGGAAGATGAACCCGCCTCATTTGAAAGAAGCGAACCATCTTTTTGAGGCGGTGACTAGAGAGATGGGGAAAATAAAAGGGGCCGAAGTGGTTATTTGCCCGCCTTTTGCTTACTTGAAAAAGGGCGATTCTCTTCTGGTTAATCAGACTGGGCCGGTCAAATTAGGCGGCCAAGATTGTTTTTGGGAAAATAAAGGAGCTTATACCGGCGAAGTTTCGCCGGCTATGTTGAAAGATTTAGGCTGTCAATATGTCATTCTTGGCCATTCGGAAAGGAGGAGATATTTTCAAGAAACGGACGAGATGGTCAATAGGAAAATTAAAGCTGCTTTAAAAGCTGGTTTGCGGCCCGTCCTATGTATCGGTGAAGAAGTCAGAGATAGTTTTGATTCACAGGGTCAGCCGCTTAATGAAATGAGTTTAGTTGTGGCCGAACAATTAGAGAAAGGCCTGGCTGGCCTGCCGGCGGCTCGTTTGAGAGAAGTAGTCATTACCTATGAACCGGTTTGGGCGATTAGTACCGAGGCCGGGAGTCTGGCCTGTTCGCCGGACGATGCCATGAAGGCTGCTTTACTTATTCGTAAGACCTTAATCAAGCTTTATAATCGGCCGGTTGCTGAAAAAGTTAAAATAATTTACGGAGGAAGTGTTGACAGTCGGAATGTCGCCGATTATCTTAAGGGGGCCGGCATGGATGGTGTTTTAGTTGGCGGTGCTTCATTAAATGCCAGTGAGTTTATTAAGCTTGTTGAACAGACGGTTTCATAATGAAAAATCTTAGAGATTTTGATTTTAAGAATAAGAGGGTCTTAGTCAGGGTTGATTTTAATGTTCCGGTAGGTGATGAGGGACGAGTTGATGAAAAAGAAGACTGGCGTTTAGAGGCCGCTTTACCGACAATTAATTATTTATTGAGAAAAAAAGCTAAAATTATTCTTTTGGCCCATTTAGGAAGACCCCATGGTAAGATTGTAGAGAGTTTGCGCTTAGACCCGATTGCCCGAAGATTAGAAGAACTTTTGGGCCAATCGGTAATTAAATTAGATGATTGCCTGGGTCGACAAGTTGAAGAACGAGTAAAAAATATTCAAGCGGGAGAGGTCCTCTTGTTAGAAAATCTACGTTTTCATATTGGAGAAGAGAAAAATAATCCTGATTTTACCAAGCAAATAGCCAGATTAGGAGAAGTTTTTGTCAACGATGCCTTCGGAGTTATCCATCGTCCCCATGCTTCAATGGTCAGTTTACCTCAATATTTGCCCGGTTGTGCCGGTTTGCTTTTAGAAAAAGAGATTAGAATCCTTTCTAAAGTTTTAACCAAGCCAAAGCACCCGTTAGTCGTCATTATTGGCGGAGTTAAAATATCAACCAAGATTAAAGTAATTAAAAATTTTTTAGAGAAAACCGATGATTTAATTTTGGGCGGTGCTTTGGCTAATACGGTTATTAAAGCCAAGGGTTTTACCATTGGCAAATCAATAGTTGAAGAAGAAATGGTTGACGAAGTTAAGAAGTTGGAGTTGACTAACATTAAGCTTCATATTCCAGTTGATGTAATTACTTCAATTGATGCCCAAGGTCGAGCTCCCAGCCGGATTGCTCCGGTTGGTCATACTAAAGAGAAAGAGATGATTTTAGATATCGGACCAGATACCTGCCAACTTTTTAAGCAGGTTATTTCTCAGGCTAAAATGATTATTTGGAATGGACCGATGGGCCTTTTTGAGGTAGATAAATTTGCTTCAGGAACTAAAGAGATTGCTCGGACAATCGCCCAAACCAAAGGTTTTTCAGTGGTGGGCGGTGGTGATACCGTTAATCTTTTAGAAGAATTAAATTTGATTGGCAAAATAGACCATGTTTCTACTGGCGGCGGAGCCATGCTTAAGTTTTTGGCTGGCGAGAAACTGCCCGGTTTAGAAGTTCTCAAAAAGACCTGAATCTCCGGGGCGTTCCTTTTGAATACGCCCTTTTCAAAGGGCGTATTCAAAAGGAACGCCCCGCTCTGACGTACGCTCTCCAAACTACGCCCCAAAGGGTCGTCCTCTCGATCACGTCCTCGCCAAAGACGAGGGCGTGGAATCTCGAGGGCAACCCTTTAAGTGATGAAATGGCAAGTTAAACCAAAAGCGCCCGGCGCTTTTTTTAAAAAATTTCCGGAATACTCTTCCCTAATCGGACAGCTACTCTACAACCGCGGTCTCAAAACTCAGAAACAGATTGATGAGTTTTTTAATCCCGATTTCTTAGAGGATTTTCACGATCCTTTCTTACTCAAGGGAATGAGAAAGGCGGTCAAACGGATTCTTCAAGCAATTAAGAAAAAAGAAAAAATAGTCATCTATGGTGATTATGATGCTGATGGCGTTTGCGCTACAGCTATTTTATTTTTAACTCTGAAGAACTTAGGTTTTGAGAATCTGGATTATCATATTCCTGACCGGGAAAAGGAGAATCATGGCCTCAACGAAAAATCAGTTAGAACTTTGGCTCAAGCTGGCGCTAAATTAATTATCACTGTTGATTGCGCCAGTCGTGATTTAGCCGAAGTTGATTTAGCTAATTCTTTAGGCCTGGATGTAATTATTACTGACCATCACGAACTAGGGGACAAATTACCTTCAGTCGTTGCTCTGATTAATCCTTTACGAAAAGGTGGAAAATATCCTTTCCAAGACTTGGCCGGAGCAGCCGTAGCATATAAATTGGCTTGGGCTCTTCTGTCAACTAAAGAGGGTAAATCATTAAATTATCTAAAAAAATGGTTGCTTGATTTAGTCGCTTTGGCCACGGTGGCTGATGTTATGCCGCTTATTGGCGAGAATCGGACTTTAGTTAAATATGGTTTAGCTGTTCTGGCTCAAACTAAGTGGCTTGGCCTACAAGAATTAATGAAGGTGGCTCAAGTAGATGCTCAAGTCAGTCAGCCGTCTTCAATCGGCCAGGCGCCGTCAACTAATCTGGACGTTTATACTCTCGGCTATATTTTAGGGCCGCGTTTAAATGCAGCTGGCCGAATAGACCATGCTAACAATGCCTTTCAGCTTTTAGTCACCCAAAACAGAAAAGAGGCCAAAGAATTAGCTGAACGACTTAATCAAAATAATTTAACCAGACAGAATTTAACCGATAAGATTGTTCAAGAGGTAATTAGCCGCTTGGAAAAGAGAATGGCCCAAGGAGAAAATTCTAAGCTGATTTTTGAAGGCAGTCCTGATTGGCCAGTCGGTTTGATTGGTTTAGTGGCCGGTAAAATCAGCGATAGATATTGCCGGCCAACTTTTATTTATCAAGAGAAAGAGGGAAGAATTTTTGCTTCTGGCCGAACTGTCCCTCAATTTGATTTAATCAAAACAATTGAAAAATCCGCCCATTTACTTGATAATTTTGGCGGTCACAAAAAAGCAGCCGGCTTTCAGACGAAAAAAGATAATTTAGAGCAAGTTAAAAAGATTTTTTATCAATTAGCCGAAGAGAAACTGAAAGAGGAAGACTTAGTCCCCCAAGTTAACATTGACATGGAATTATCTTTGGAAGATATTAATTGGTCTAATTACGAAGCTATTCAAAGATTCGCTCCTTTTGGTCAAGCTAATCCTCAACCAAAGTTTTTAGCTAAAGGATTAGAAGTCAAAGATGCCAGAATAGTCGGCAATAACGGAAGACATTTAAAAATGGAGTTAATGATTTTTGACAGTCAATCCAGCCGAGGTAGGACTTTTAAAGCGATTGGCTTTAATTTAGGCCAATGGCAGGAAAAATTAAAGGTGGGAGATGCAATAGATATGGTTTTTGAATTAATCGCCGATGAGTGGAACGGTTATCGTGATTTGCAGCTGAAGATTGTTGACTTAAAATCTTCAGCGACTTGAGGACCGCCTTAACTATTTCTCGAAAACGCCTCGGCTGAGAGTTGGTCAGTCTTCCATAAAGGTTGTGGCCTCGGCTCGGAGATGACAAAAGCAGGACCTTCCTTTATTGCCACGTCCAATTGATGCTTTTGTCATCTACGTTTCTTGAAATAGTTAAGGCGGTCCTCAAAGTTAGTCGTTGTAAGTATGAAAATCGTTGTTTATACCGATGGCGGGGCGCGGGGTAATCCCGGGCCGGCCGCTGTCGGTGTGGTTATTCAAAAACAAGGCCAAACCATCAAGAAATATTCCCAGTTTATTGGAGAGGCGACCAATAATCAGGCTGAATACCAGGCAGTTGATTTTGCCTTGAAAAAAATTAAACTGCTTTTTGGCAAGAAGAAAGCTAAAGAAACGGAGATAGAGGTTAGAGTTGATAGCGAATTAGTGGCTAAGCAATTAAATCATCAGTATAAAATTAAAGAGGAGGAACTCCAGCCCTTATTTCTGAAAGTTTGGAATCTAGTTTTGGATTTCGGCCAAGTCAGTTTTAAGTATATTCCCCGCCAGCAGAATAAAGAGGCAGATAGGTTAGTCAATCAGGCCTTAGACAAAGAAGAGAAGACCTCATCTTTGCCTGGTTTTTAGGCGGCCTTGACATTGTCTTTCCTTGAGGTTATACTAGAAATAGCCCAAGTAAGTAGGTAGTCGCCCCGCATTACTGCGGGGAGGAAAGTCCGGGCACCGAATCCGCCTTAGGCGGAGGAAAGTGGCAGTGGGTAACGCCCACCGTTCGCGAGAATAGGGAAAGTGCCACAGAGACAAAACTTCTTCGCTCGAGGGGCAATCTCCTCAAGCGGGGTAAAGGTGAAAAGTGAGGGATTAAGACCCCTCTCGCCCGGCAGAAATGTCGAGGCGTGGTAAACCCTGCCTGGTGCAAGAGCAAACCCTGCGCCTTTCAAAGAAGGTACAGGGGAAAAGTAGCTTGCTTGACCCGCCAGGTAACTGGCGAGGCAGATAAATGACTACCCAAGACAGAACCCGGCTTATAGCTTGCTTGGGCTTTTTTATTTTAAGGGACGCCCTTTTAAGGGACGCCCTTAAAAGGGCGTCCCTTAAACTTGATTTTTCCTTAATGAATCATTAGAATAAGGGCAATGAAGCGAGCTGAACTCATCTTTACGGCTATTTTAGTCCCCTTAGATTTTTTAATGTTGGTCGGGGCTGGTTTAGCCGCTTATTTTTTACGGATTAGTCCCTGGCTGGCCCAATATCGTCCGGTTCTTTTCTATTTGAATCTTCCTTTTAGTCACTATTTAGAATTGGTTATCGGCGTATCTATTTTTCTCTTAATTGTTTTTGCCTTGGTCGGGCTTTATGAAATTAGAATCCATCGGCCGCTCTTAGATGATTTTTTAAAAATCATCATTGCTCTTTCAGCTGGCATCATTGTTTTGGTCTTTTATATCTTTCTTAGCCGAGAATGGTTCAATTCCCGTTTCCTTATTTTAGCTGGTTGGTTAATGGCTATCTTTTTTGTCTCCTTTGGCCGTTTACTAATCAGCCAATGGCAGCAATATTTAATTAAAAAGTATCATTTTGGCGCTCAGCGGGTTTTAGTTGTCGGTCGAGACGGCATCAGCCGAAAAATCGTTCAAAATATTAGAGAACAAACCAGTTTGGGCTATCTGCTGGTTGGCAATTTAACCAACCCCGATTTAAAGAAGATAAAGGCCAAAATTAATAATCCGGGAGTAGAGGAGGTAATTTTAGCCGACCCGAATTGGCCCAAAGAAAGAATTTTAGAGTTGGTTGATTTTTGCGAAGAAAATCATTTGGTTTTTAAATTCGTGCCTAATCTTTTCCAAACCTTAACCACCAATACCTCCATCGAGACCTTGGGCGACTTGCCGATGGTTGAATTAAGGAGGACGGCCTTAGATGGCTGGGGCAAAATCATTAAAAGGGTTATTGATTTTATCGGTGCTTTGGTCGGCTTAATTTTGTTAAGCCCTTTTTTTGCCTTTTTTGCTTTTATAATTAAATGGAATTCAGCCGGGCCGGTTTTGGTTAAATTAAGAAGGGTCAACCAGGGGAAAGAATTCGACCTCTATAAATTCCGTTCAATGATTAAGGGGGCCGAAGGTTTAAAGAAATTCCTTTGGGCTTACAATGAAAGAGAAGATGGTCCTTTGTTTAAGATAAAAGATGACCCTCGGATAACTAAATTAGGTCGGTTTTTACGTAGATATCGGATTGATGAATTACCCCAACTGATTAATGTCTTTAAAGGAGAGATGAGCTTGATTGGGCCGCGGCCTCATCAGCCCGATGAAATTGTTCAATACCGAAAACATCATAAAAAAGTTTTAGCGATTAAAGCCGGCATGACCGGCTTTGCTCAGGTCAGCGGCAGTTCTGATTTGCCTTTTGAAGAAGAAATTAAGTTGGATACTTACTATGTGGAAAACTGGTCCTTGTTAATGGATTTGAAAATCTTTTTAAAGACCTGGGTTATTTTATTGAAAGACCGTTCGGCTTGTTAAGAAATTGAGCTGAGAGCTCTAGAAAATATTTTTCAGCGGCATCGGATTGCGAGCGGGCATGGTTCCGCCAGAGGCGGAGAGCGAGCAATCCGCAGCAGCTAAATTCCTCGCTGGGGAATTTGGCGGTAGCTGAAAAATTGTTTTCTAGAGTTCAGAGATTATGAAAGTTGCTTTAGTTCATGATTATTTAAATCAGTATGGAGGGGCCGAGAGGGTATTGGAGGCATTTACTCAGATTTTTCCCCAAGCGCCGATTTATACCCTACTTTATGATGGCCAGCGGACCGGTTATGCCTTTGAAGATAGAAAAATTAAGACGTCTTTTTTACAAAAGATTCCTTTGCTCAAATCTCATCACCGTCCCTTTTTGATGTTGATGCCTCTGGCCGTTGAGCAATTTGACCTTTCTCAATATGACTTAGTCCTTTCTGATTCGGCCAGCTATGCCAAAGGAGTGATTACCTCGCCCCAAACTCTTCATATTTGTTATTGCCATACGCCGATTCGCTATGCCTGGGATGATTCTCATAGATATATTGAAGAATTCGGTTATCCAGGTTTGGTTAAAAAGTTTATCCCTTTTTTTATGAATTACATCCGGCTCTGGGATGAGCAAGCCGCTCAACGGGTAGATAAATTTATTGCTAATTCTTATTTCGTCGCTCAGCGAATCAAGAAATATTATCATCAGGAGGCTCAGGTTATTCATCCGCCAGTCAAGACCAATCTCTTTTATTTGGCTGACCGGCCGGACAACTATTTTCTGATAGTTGGCCGTTTTCTGCCTTACAAACGCTTTGATTTAGCCATCGAGGCTTTTAATCAGTTGGGTCTGCCTTTAAAAATTATTGGTGGCGGGCCGGAGAGAAAGAAGTTAGAGAAAAAAGCTAAATCAAATATTGAATTTGTTGGTTTGGTATCTGATGAGCGATTGAAAGATTATTATGCCCGTTGCCAGGCCTTTATTTTCCCTCAAGAGGAAGATTTTGGCATTACGGCCGTTGAGGCGATGGCTGCCGGCCGGCCAGTCATTGCTTATCAGGCCGGCGGCGCCTTGGAAATTATTCGAGAAGGAGCGACCGGTTTATTCTTCAAAGAACAGACCGCTGATTGTTTAATTGAGGCGGTTAGAAAATTTAAACCAGCTGATTTTAATCCGCAGCTAATCAGAGAAAGAGCCATGGAATTTGACCAGGAGAAATTTAAGGAGAGAATCAAAGAGTTTATCAATCAATTCACTTTCAATAGGGTGTTCTTTTGAGGGACGCCCTCAAAGGGCGTAGTAAAAAAAGGGCGTCTCTCCGAGGGCGTCCCTGAAAACTGTGCCCTTGGAAAAAATGACTATTGGTATTGACATTCGGGTTTTGGCCCGGGGGACCAGAACCGGCGTTGAGGAGTACACGATTAATTTGCTTGAGCATCTTTTACCTTTAGAGCCAAAAATTAATTTTAAACTTTTTTATAATGCTTACCGCAAGGTTAGTTTAACTTACCCCTGGCTTGATTTCGAAAACGTTCAATTAAAAGATTTTAAAATTCCTAATCGTTTTCTTTTTGTCAGCGCTCGCTATTTCCAGCAACCCAAGATAGACCAACTGTTAAAAGGTATTGATTTGTATTTCAATCCCCATTTTTTTGTCGCTCCTTTATCAGTTGGTTGCCGAAAAGTAATTACTTTTCATGATTTATCTTTTGAACGTTATCCCCATTTTTTTTCCCGGCGCAAAAGAAGCTGGCAGCGATTTTTAATGAATGCTTCTACTGAAGCTGAACAAGCCGATAAAATTATTGCCGTCTCTCAATCAACCAAAGAGGACTTAGTTAATCTTTATAAGATTGAACCGAAAAAGATAAAAGTGATTTATTCTGGAATAGGCAGACAATTCAGACCGATGAACAGCGGACAGCGGTCGGCAAACAATATTGGGAAGAAATATAATTTGCCGGATAAGTTTATTTTGTACTTTGGCACGATTGAGCCGCGCAAAAATATTATTGGCTTAATCAGGGCCTTTGAATTGTTGAGAAAAAAACAGCCGATTAAATTGGTTATCGCCGGAGCTAAAGGTTGGCTTTATCAGGATATTTTCAAGGCGGCTCGACAATCAAAATATCGACGAGAAATAATTTTTACTGGCTTTGTTGAAGAAACAGACAAGCCTTATCTTTATAATTTGGCCGAGCTTTTTGTTTACCCCAGTTTTTTTGAGGGTTTTGGTTTCCCGCCCTTGGAAGCCATGGCCTGCGGAGTGCCGACCATTGTTTCTCGCACTTCTTCTTTGCCCGAGGCGGTTGGTCAAGGAGCTTTAATGATTGACCCTTACCACACTGATGAACTGGCCTGGGCCATGGAAATAGTTTTGTCTAACCAAGATTTGCGCGGCAGATTGATTCAAAAAGGAATTGCCCAAGCCAAAAAGTTTTCTTGGCCGAAATGCGCCCGTCAAACTTTAAAGTTCTTGACCGAATGAAAAGAGGCAGTTGTGTTGACTGCCTCGTTGACCTATAGAATCTCGATTATGACTGGAGCAAAGAATAAAGCAGGAAATATTACCCCTGCTCCGGTAGCTATTATTATGCAGATTATTTCCATTTTATAACTTCCTTTTAAAGTACTATATTGATATTGAGGATGGTTTTCATGTCACAGACATCAAGAGAAATGCTGCTATTAGCGAGGCGGAGACAACAATCAGGAATTCAGTGCGTTTGCTCAATGGAGGGAGTCCTTTTATGTAAAAAATCACCTCTTTTCTCTTTTTTGTTCTCATACTCACCTCATTTTTATTTTTTTAATTAAGAAAAGAACTTTCTATAGAATACTGTTAATTCTCCAAGAAGTCAATGAGAATAGCTATTGACGCCCGATTTTTCGGGCCCAAACAAAAAGGTTTAGGCCGTTATCTCCAGAAACTGGTTGAACATTTGGAAAAAGTTGATTTATCTAATCAATACGTAATTTTTCTTCGCCGAGATAATTGGAATGAATATCAACCGACCAATCCCAATTTTAAAAAAGTTTTAGCTGATTATCGTTGGTACACTCTCGGAGAGCAGATAATGATGCCGATAAAAATTTGGCAGGCCAAGGTTGATTTAATCCATTTTCCTCATTTTAATATACCGGTTTTTTATAGCGGTCCTTTTGTGGTCACTATCCATGATTTGGTTTTGAAAAAGTTTCCTACTCGACGGGCTTCTACCTTGGGGCCGATTCGTTACTGGCTGAAAAATTTAGCCTATCAATTAGTTATCTGGCTGGCGGTTAAAAGAGCTAAAAAAATTGTTGCTGTTTCTAATTATACTAAAGAGGATATTCTGCGGTATTTTAGAATTAAGCCGGAGAGGATAGAAGTGATTTATGAAGGAACGCCTGAGGCGATTCCGGGGCGAAACCCGGGGCGGCGAAACCCGGGATGTCCCGTCGAGGACTATCTGCTTTATGTTGGTAATGCTTATCCTCACAAAAATTTGGAAAGATTGATTTTGGCTTTTCAGAAATTAACCCAAGAAGAAAAAATAGATTTAGAGCTGGTTTTGGTCGGCCAATTAGATTACTTTTACCAACGGCTTCAGAAGCAATTCAGTAGTTTGCCCGGATTAATTTTTACTGATTTTGTTTCCGATGAAGAATTGGCTTCTTTATATCAACGAGCCGCTCTTTATGTTTTTCCTTCGCTCGGGGAGGGCTTTGGTCTGCCTCCCTTAGAAGCAATGTCCTACGGCTTGCCGGTTGTTTCTTCTCAGGCGACTTGTTTGCCTGAAATTTTGGGTCGGGCAGCTGTTTATTTCAATCCCGAGGATATTGAGGATATGGCTGAAAAAATTAAACAAGTTCTCAAAGATAAAAAAATTCAAGAGAGGTTAATAAGCCAAGGATTTGAGAAGATAAAAGAGTATCATTGGTCAAAAATGGCTCAAGAAGCCCTGGCTGTCTATCAAAAGAGTATCTCGTTCAAAGCCCATCATTAAAATGCGTATCCTTTCTAGTTCGATTCCCGGGTTTTTTATTTTGATTCCCGGGGCGTCCCTTTTGACTACACCCTTTTATAAAAGGGTGTAGTCAAAAGGAACGCCCCGGGTGAGGCCCCGGGTTTTTTATTTTGTCCACAATAAGAAATTTATGATATAATAAAAGCACCCTCATTGGGCAGGGTATTTTGTTATATGGCTAAGGGTAAGAATCGTATTCTAAGCGCTTTATTTGATGTTCGTCCGGTCACCGGACAGGGTGATTTGGATATTGAGAAAATCAAACAAGTCACCGAAGTTTTAGATTTGAAGGAGAAGAAAACCAGAAATGAAGATGAACAGAGAGAAAAGGCCATTAACACCCGTCTGAAAAGAGAAAATTTTTTATCCGAAGAGCAGCCCAATATTGGTCAGGATTTAGGTTGGCCATTGCCAATTGAAGAAGTTCCGACCAGGGACGAGATTTTATCTGAATTAGAAAAGATTGAGACGGCCGATAATCTTTTAGGTGAAGGTCGGATTGATTTAGTCAAAGGACCGGTTGCCGAGCCGATTGAAATATCGGTCAAACCAACTACTGACCGGCCGGTTGATATTCCCTTAGAAGATTTCTATTTTCCAGAAGTTGCTTCTCAAAAATACTCTCTTAGAAAAAAACCAGCTAAGCCGTTCCCAACGGCCCCGACTAAATCAAGACCAGCCAGACCACTTTTATATTTTTTAATGGCTGGTTTTTCAGTTGCTCTGGCTATTCCGGGAGCAGCTTGGTTAAGTCAGGGTTTAGCCGTTAAAGACGATGTTTTGAGTAGCAGCTTAGCCGCTTATCAGAGTCTTTTATCGGCTCAACAATCCTTGGAACAAGCCGATTGGCAGCAAGCTGCCCAGAATTTTAGTTCAGCTCAGGCAAATTTTCTCCAGGCCGAGGATGGTATAAAAAAATTAGGCCAACTCACTTTAACTATTTTAGAAAAATTACCAGGCGGTCATTTGGTCTCTTCGGGCGACCATCTGGTCAAAGTCGGCCAAAATTTAGCTCAGGCCGGCCAAAATTTAGCTTCAGCCATCAATAGTTTTTCCTTGAGTAATCTATTTAGCTTGATTAACTTAGGCCAGTCAGCCGGGAGCAATATTTTAGCCAGCAAGACCCCTTTGACTGATCTGATGGTTGACAGCCAAGACAATTTGAGTCAGGCCTTAGCCAGTATCAGATTGGCTCAAGAAGAATTAAGCCAAGTTGAGATAGAATCTCTGCCGGCTAATCTTCGGGAAGAAGCCAATTATTTAGATGAAAAACTACCCTTAGTTGAGGAGATTCTTAGTCAGCTAACCGATTATTCGGCGGCCCTTTTAAGTATTCTCGGTCAGGGCAATCCGCGTCAGTATTTATTGGTTTTCCAAAATAATAGCGAAATGCGAGCGACCGGCGGCTTCATCGGCACTTACGGTCTCTTGACCTTGGATAAGGGGAGCATTAAAGACCTTTTTATTGAGGGGGTTTTTAATGCCGATGGCCAGTTGCGGGAGAAAATTATTCCGCCCCGGCCGATTCAAAAAATAAGCACTGCTTGGTCGATGCATGATGCCAATTGGTTTGCTGATTTTCCCACTTCGGCTGAAAAAATAGCTTGGTTTTACGAGAAAACCGGTGGTCCGACCGTGGACGGAGTAATTAGTTTAACGCCAACGGTTATTGAACGACTTTTGGAATTAACCGGGCCGATAGCTATGCCCGAATATGAAGTAGTTTTAGGAGCTGATAATTTTGTGGGGGTAGTTCAATATGAAGTGGAAGTTGATTATAATAAAGAACTTAATCAGCCCAAGAAGATATTAGCTGATTTTGCTCCTCGATTTATCGAAGCCCTTAATCAGTTGTCGACGGCAAAAAAGAAAGAGGCCTTAGCAACTATTTTCGAAGCGCTCAAGGAAAAACATATTTTAGCTTATTTCAAAGATGCTTCTTTAGAAAAATTAGCCGTTGACGAGAGCTGGGCCGGTCAGTTGTTGACGACCGAAAAAGATTATTTAAGCGTAGTTTCTTCCAATATTAACGGCTATAAAACTGATCGGATGGTCGAAGAGACGATTGAGCATCAGGCCGAAATTCAAAAAGACGGTTCAATTATTGATACCCTGGCCATTACCCGGCAGCACCGAGGTGGTTCTGCTCAATACGATTGGTGGAATCGAGTCAACGCTAATTATTTAAGGGTTTATTTACCTAAGGGCAGTCAATTGATTTCGGCGACCGGTCAAACCTTGGAAGCTTATCAACCACCGGTGGATTATCAGGAACAGGGTTTTCAGGAAGACCCTTTGGTTGAGTCGGTTGAAGACAGAATGGTCATTGACCAGAAAACGGGTACCCATATTTTTGGAGAAAACGGCAAGACCGTTTTTGGCAATTGGCTCTACGTCAGCCCCGGTCAGACGGTTATTTTAACTTATCAATATAGGCTGCCTTTTAAAATAAACTTGACCAAGCCAAGCGATAGTTATAGTTTGTTGGTTCAGAAGCAATCAGGCAGTTTAGGCAGCCAGTTTAGTCATCGATTGAAATTTCCGGCCGCCTGGTCGCTTTCTTGGCAATATCCTGGCCAAGCCAGCCAGTCAGCTGACGGTTGGCAGCTAAAAACCGACTTAAGCATAGACAGATTTTTAGGAGTAACCTTTGAGTTTTAGATAATTGTTGAAATATATTATTTCCTGAGCGAAGCGGTCGCCTGTGGCGACCGCGAAGTCGAAGGAGCTATAATTATGTCTCAACAATGGAAGTGGTATCTATATAATTGAATGCCAAGATAGAAGCTATTATACCGGCTTAACTTGGAGGGCCGATTTAAGATGGATGCAACATTTGTCAGGATTAGGCTCAAAATACACAGCTAAGCATAAACCAAAGAAAGTAGTTTATTTAAAAGAATACGAAGATCTACAGCAAGCTAGGAAAAGGGAAAGACAGATTAAAGGTTGGACCAGAAAGAAGAAGGAAAAGTTGATTAAAGGAGAATGGGGAAAATGGCAATGAAGAATGGGCTTTCGACTCGGTCGCTTAAGACGACCTCGCTCAGGCAATAATAATTAGTTTAGTGATTAAATCATTTCTCAATAAACAATCAAAAACCATTGCCGCGGCCGCTGTTATTTTAGGAGCGGCTTCTTTGGTTAGCCGGTTATTGGGTCTTTTTCGGGACAGGATTTTAGCCGGCCGTTTTGGGGCCGGCGATGAATTGGATATTTACTATGCCGCTTTTCGCATCCCTGATTTGGTTTATTCTTTGTTAGTTTTGGGAGCCATTTCGGCCGGCTTTATTCCGGTTTTTATCAATTATCTTCAAAAGGATAAAAAACAAGCTTGGCATTTAACTAACAGCGTCCTTAATTTGATGGCTTTGTCTTTGCTCGTTATTTGCGCTCTTTTAATCATATTGGCGCCCTGGATAATCAAATTAGTCGCCCCCGGCTTTTCTTCCGAAAAATTATCTTTAACCGTTCAATTAACCAGAATAATGTTCTTAAGCCCTTTTTTCTTAGGTTTGAGCGCTGTTTTCGGCGGTATTTTGCAGAGCTTTCGCCGCTTCCTAATTTATTCCTTGGGACCGATTATGTATAATCTGGGCATTATTTTCGGCGCCTTGGTTCTGGTTGATTACTTCGGTCTTCTCGGCTTGGCTTACGGCGTGGTTTTGGGAGCTTTTTTACATATGTTCATTCAAATTCCTTCGGCTTGGCTTTGCGGCTTTGACTGGCGGCCGGTTTTTGATTTTAGGTTTACCGGAGTAAAAAGAATTTTTAAAGTAATGCCGCCGCGAGTTTTAAGCTTAGCGGTCTCGCAAATCAATTTTTGGCTGATGACCGTTTTTGCTTCTCTTTTGGCCGTGGGCAGTATTGCCGTCTATAATTTAGCTTATAATATCTGGAGTTTCCCCTTGGGTATTTTTGGCATTTCATTTACTTTAGCCGCTTTCCCGAAACTTTCTCAATTCGCCCAAAAAAAAGAAGTGGCTGGCTTTGTCAAAGCTTTTTCTTTAACTTTGCGGCAAATTCTTTTTTTCACCTTGCCTTCGGCCGCCCTGTTTATCATCTTGAGAGAACAAATCGTCCGGATTATTTTAGGGACCGGCCGTTTTGGTTGGCAGGATACTTTTTTAACTTTCCAAACTCTGGCTTATTTTTCCATCGGCCTTTTTGCCGAAGCCCTTATCTTGCTTTTCTTGCGCGGCTTTTTTGCCTGGGAGGATACCAGGACGCCATTCCTAATTGGTCTTTTGGCCACTGCCGTTCGTTTGACCAGCGCCTGGTTTTTGGCCCAAAGGATGGGCGTGGTCGGCTTGGCTTTAGGATTTTCTTTGGGGAGTATTTTTTACCTGATTTTACTTTTTATTGCCTTACACCGAAAAATCGGTTTCTTGGATGGGGGAAAGGTTTTTATTTCCGGCACTAAAATGATTATCGCAGCCGCTTCGGCTGGTTTAACCGCTTATCTGTCTTTAGGCCGGTTAGCTCTTTTGGTTGAAACAACGACTGGCTTGGGTCTGTTAATCCAAGGCGGCTTAGCCGGCCTCTTTGGCTTGCTCATTTATCTACTCTTTACTTGGCTCTTCCGCTTAACTGAACTAAAGATATTTTTATTTTCCTTATTTGGTCGCCTGGCTAAGAAAGAGATAGTCGAAACCAACAACAGATAAAAAAACAGCTATAACTTCTTACAATTATAGCTGCTTTTGGCAGGCTGGGATAAGAATTGGCTAAATTTCTCTACCCAGTATTTTAAGATAGGTAAGGGCGTAGATACCCTTGGCCGCTTCCTTAAGTTCTGGAGAGACCGATGTAAAGGCTTCTTCAGCTTCTTCCAGTTGTTTTAATCTTCCCTCACCAAGGAATTGAGCAACTGTCTTCATATCTTCCAAGAATCTCGAGATTTGTTCGATGCTGGCGATAGTCAGACTTTCTCTGTCGATCATCTTAACCAGTGGCAAGTCGAATCCATTGTTTTGGCCTGGTAGATAATGGAATAAAGTTGGTTTAACCAGATAAGAGAGAAGATACGCGCCTTCTTCCTTGAGTTGACAAGCCACCTCAATTTCTGATGAATTTTTTGGATTAATGAAAAACTTCAACCTCGGTTCAAAGCCATCCAGGACATTTTCTCTACCCGGGATGATTTTAAAACCCTGACAGTAGACATCCACGGTCTGGTCATCTGGTTGAAGATAAACCCATGCTCCTGAAATCCCCAGGTCAATCTTTCTGAGATACTCCGAAAAGGCTTCTGCAAAGGTGGATTCTAATGTCTTGATGACGCTCTTTCTAACTTTCTCGGGTACAGGCTCTTTCTTGCCAAGCCATTCAATGATTTCAAGGCATTTTTGGTAATCATTTAGTTGATAGTCAGTCAACTTCAAAACACTCCTTAAATCGTCAGTTATCCTGATTAATTCAATAGCCATTTTAACCCCCTATATTTTGATTGATTAAAAGATGAAAAGAGCTTAAAATTTCTTGGTTGCCGAGATATTAACTTATTATCACAAGTATGTCAATAACGAGCCAAAATATTCGTAATTTCTGTATCATTTCTCACATAGACGCCGGTAAGTCAACTTTGGCTGACCGGCTTTTGGAATTGACCGGAACGGTTGAAAAGAGAAAAATGCGGGCCCAGTTTTTGGACATGATGGACTTGGAAAGAGAGAAGGGGATTACCATTAAATTGCAGCCGGTGAGAATGGAGTACGAGACCGATTTAAGGGTCGTCCTTTCGGACATGCCCTTTGCCAAAGGGCATGCCTCTCGACCACGACCTTTTGCCGAAGGCAAAAGATCGTGGAGTCTCGATACACGCCCTTATTGTGATCCTCAATGGCAACCCTTGAGACACGCCCTTTATACCCTTAATCTGATAGATACACCCGGCCACGTTGATTTTTCTTATGAGGTTTCGCGTTCCCTGGCCGCCGTTGAGGGAGCTGTTTTATTAGTTGACGCCAGTCAGGGCGTTCAAGCCCAGACCTTGGCTAATTTGCATTTGGCCCAGGAACAAAATTTGGCTATTATTCCGGTGGTTAATAAGATTGATTTGGCCCAGGCCCGGACAGAAGAAACCGTTAAAGAAATTAGTCAGTTGTTAGATATTAATCAAGACGAGGTAATCAGGATTTCGGCCAAAAAAGGGACTAATATTGAGAAAGTTTTAGAGGCGGTTGTTAGGAAGATTCCTTCACCCAGCGGCCAATCAGATTCCCCTTTACGGGCTTTAATTTTTGATTCTAAATACGATTCTTACCAGGGAGTCATTGCTTATATTAGAGTTGTTGACGGCCGAATCAGAAAAGGCGAACAGATAATCACGCTGGCTTCAAACGCCTCTACTGAAGTAAAAGAAGTAGGCGTTTTCAAACCCCAATTAACCAAAGCAGATTTACTTCAAGCTGGTCAGATTGGTTATTTAGTTACTGGTTTGAAAGAAGTTATTCAATGTCGGGTCGGCGACACGATAACTAATGAAGGAAAATCTCCGAAACCCTTACCCGGCTATCACGAACCTAAGCCAATGGTTTTTGCCAGTTTTTATCCGACTGATGCCGATGATTACGATTTATTAAAAGACGGTTTGGCCAAATTAAAATTAAATGATGCCTCTTTGCAGTATGAACCAGAATCAACCCAGGGACTGGGTCGCGGTTTCCGGGGCGGCTTTCTGGGAACTCTTCACTTGGAAATAGTTTCTGAAAGATTAAAAAGAGAATACGGCCTTAATTTAGTCATCAGCTCGCCAACAGTTAGTTATCAGGTAATAACTAAATCTCCGGAAAAAGAATTAGCTGTTTCTTCGCCAGCCGATTTGCCTGAAGTGAATAAAATAAAGGAGACAAAAGAACCCTGGCTGGATTTAGAAATCATTACTCCCAGCCAGTATTTGGGCCGGCTGATGGAATTATTAAATCAAACCAGGGGTCAGTATCAAGAGAGCCAATATCTCACCCCGGAAAGGGTTTTAATAAAATACCAGGCCCCCTTAAACGAAATTATTATTGATTTTTATGATAAATTGAAAAACACCACGGCCGGCTATGCTTCAATGAGTTATCAGTTGAAAGATTATCAGCCAGCCGACTTAGTCAAATTGGATATCTTAGTAGCTGGCCAAAAAGTAGAGGCCTTTTCTCGAATTGTTCATCGAGACAAGGCCTATCAGGAGGGAAAAGCTTTAGTCAAAAAACTGAAAGAGGTTATGCCCGCTCAACTCTTTGCTGTTTCCTTACAAGCGGTTGTGGCTGGCCGGATTATTGCCCGGGAAAATATCAAAGCTTGGCGGAAGGATGTGACCGGTTATCTTTATGGCGGCGATTATAGTCGGAAGAGAAAACTTTTGGAAAAGCAAAAAAGAGGCAAGAAAAAGATGAAGCAGTTCGGCCAGGTTAACATTCCCGAGGAAGTTTTTTTGAAAGTTTTGAGAAAATAGATTAAATAAAAAGGTCTTAGCTCTTGCTAAGACCCGTGCTTGTTGAGCAATGAAATTAGCTTTTTAGTTTTGGATTGAGACCCATCCTAACATTTGGCTAGGTCGTGAACGAACTATGTCTTCCTCTGTGAGAGTCCTTTGGCATCGGTTACATCGTTTTATTACTGGACTTCCGAAACTAACAAAATAAACTCTGGATTTTGGTACTTTGGCGTCAGTAACCGTCCCCCCGCAAAAACGACACCTTTCAATTTCGTCAGAATCCATTCCCTCTCTCCTTTTTTGACTTAGATCCAGATATTCAATAAGCTCTAACCCCATAATCCTTTCTATTCCGGATAAACTGCCCTTGGCGTTATTTTTACCCCCTTTCTAAAATTAATTTTTTAAAGATTATCAAGTTCTTTTATTTTTGTCAAATTTTTGATACGATTATAGCAAAGGAATAAGCAAAAAAGCAAGCATACTTAAGACAATTAAACTGGCTAGAATAATCCAAGACAAGCGGAAGATTTTCTGACGAGTAATCGATTTCATTTCTTTCAAAATAACAGAAATTTTTAAATTGGTCAAATGATTCAACAAATTCACCATAAAATGGTTCGACAAGCTCACCATAAAATTTTTATTAAAAAACTGCTTGGCTCTAAAGCTTTTTTGTTCTTGCTTAGTTTTGCTTTAATTGGTTTAATCATTAGCGTCGGTCGGGAAAGTTATCGTAAATATCAATTGACTAAAGAAATCAATCGGTTAAAATCAGAGATTGAGCGGCTGGAGAACAAAGACCAGAACCTAGCTGATTTGCTGGAATACTTTGAAGATGAATCTTACTTGGAAAAAGAGGCTCGGCTTAAGCTTAATTTGCAAAAGCCGGGCGAGAAATTGGTTATTATCTCCAAAGACCAACAAGGCCAATCAGGTCAGACTGAGCAGTCGTGTCTAGATTGTTCAGTTGAGCAGGGAAAGGGTATTCCGGAAGAGACGGGTTTGCTTGGAGGAAAACAACAAGCAGAAACTAATTTTTGGAAATGGTGGGAATATTTTTTTACTCCTTAGGCGGGTGTAGCTCAATGGTAGAGCGTCTGCTTCCCAAGCAGATGACGTGAGTTCGATTCTCATCACCCGCTCCAGCCAGCATAGCTCAGTGGTAGAGCAGGGCTTTCGTAAAGCTCAGGTCGGGGGTCCAAATCCCTCTGCTGGCTCAATCAAAGAAAACCAATTTAGCTCATTTACCCGACTGGAAAAATGTGATAGAATAGCCCAATGAAAGATTTGGCTGAAAAATTGAAAGGAAAGTACGACAAGCACAATGCTATTTTGTCAATCTATGCTGGGGCGGGCGGAGTTGATGCTCAAGATTGGGCCGAGATGCTCTTACGGATGTATTTAAGATATTGCCAAAATCAGAAGTGGCCCGCTCAAGTCCTTCAAATTAAAGAAGGCAAGGAGGCCGGTTTGAAAAACGTCACCCTGATTGTTGAGAAAGCCTATGCCTACGGTTATCTGAAAAGCGAGGCCGGCGTTCATCGATTAGTCCGTCTTTCACCTTTTAACGCTGACCATCTCCGCCATACTTCCTTTGCTTTGGTGGAAGTTTTACCGGAGTTAGCCGAGGTTAAAGAAATTGCCATCAGGCCGGAAGATTTGAAAATTGACACTTACCGGGCCAGCGGGCCAGGCGGTCAATATGTTAATAAGACGGAGTCAGCCGTCCGGATTACTCATTTGCCGACCGGTTTAGTCGTCGCTTGTCAGAATGAACGGCTTCAGGGCGAGAACAAAAAAAAGGCGATGAGGCTGCTTTACAGCAAACTTCATCAGTATCTTTTGAAAAATAAAGAGAGGGAGAGGAATGAATTGAAAGACCAGTCCTTAGCCATTGAGTGGGGCAATCAGATTCGTTCTTATGTTCTTCACCCCTATAAGATGGTCAAAGACCATCGGACCGGCCTAAAATCAGCTGAGCCGGAAGCGGTCCTTAATGGCAAACTGGATAAGTTTATTGAAGCAGAAGTAAGATGATAAAATTTAAACAAATTTATAAAATATATCCACCCGATTGCCGGGCTTTGGAAGACATTAATTTAATTATTGACGAACAAGAGTTTATCTGCGTAGCCGGCCGTTCGGGAGCTGGCAAATCCACTTTAATTCGGCTGTTAATTCGGGAAGAAACACCCAGCCAGGGTCAGATTCTTTGGAACAATCATGATATCTTGCAGATTGGAGACAGAGATTTACCTTTTTGGCGGCGGCAAATCGGCATGATTTTTCAGGATTTCCGTCTTTTGCCTTATAAGACAGCTTACGAAAACATTGCTTTTGCCATGGAGGTGGGCGGCCGCGATAAACGGGAGATTGAACGGGACGTTCCCCAGCTTTTAAAATTAGTTAATTTAGTTGAACGAGCCGACCATTTTCCCAGTCAGCTTTCCGGCGGCGAAAAACAACGGGTGGCCATCGCCCGAGCTTTGGCTCACCGTCCGAAGGTACTCATTGCCGATGAGCCGACCGGTAATTTGGATGGACTTCATACCTGGGATATTATCCGCCTGCTGATTAAGATTAATGAATTAGGGACAACCGTTGTTCTGGCTACGCATGACCGGGAAATTATCAACGGCTTGGATAAGCGAGTAGTCATTTTAGAAAAAGGACGGGTTATCAGAGATGAGCAAGGCGGCCGCTATATATTATAATTAGGAAATTATGTTTACCAGTTTAGCCAGAGTAGTTAAATCAGGTTGGTTAAGTTTTTGGCGCAACAAGTGGCTTTCGGCCACGGCCATTGGCATGGTCAGTTTAGCCATCTTCGGCATCGTCAGTTTATTGTTAATCAATGTTCTGGTCGGTTCTTTGATTACTAACCTGGAAGATAAGATTGATGTCAGCGTCTATTTCAAATTGGATACCCCCGAAGAAAAAATCTTGGAGACGAGAAAAGAGCTGGTTAAACTGGATGAAGTGCGCAGCGTTGAGTATGTTTCCCGTCAAGAGGCCTTAATTGAATTCAAAGAAAAACATCGGGACAATCAGGTTTTGATGCAAAGTTTACAGGAATTGGAAAGCAATCCTTTGGAAGCGGCTCTCAATATCAAGGCCCAGACGGCTTCCCAATACGAAAGTGTTGTTGGTTTCTTTGAGCGGCCGGAGTATCAAGAAATTGTTGATAAGATTAATTATTTGGAAAACAAGGCGGTCATCGCCCGATTGTCTTCCATCACCACGACCATTCGTCAGAGCGGCCTGATTATCTTGATTGTTTTGGCCCTCTTGGCCATCTTGGTCAGTTACAATACCATTCGCTTGACTATCTACAGCGCCCAGAAAGAAATTAAGGTGATGAAATTGGTCGGGGCGAGCAACTGGTTTGTTCGGGGGCCCTTTATTGTTGAGGGAGCTATCTACGGAATCATTGCCGCGGTCATTTCCTTGTTTGTCCTACATCCGCTCCTCTGGTATCTTTCGCCTAAGATTACCGCTTATTTACCCGGGACTGACCTCTATTACTTTTTCCAGGCCAACTTTGTCACTCTTTTTTTCCTTCAGTTGGGTGTTGGCATTGCCTTGGGAGCCGTCAGCAGCTGGATAGCGGTCAGGCGGTATTTAGAGGATTGATGGTGCTGGGCCGAGCCGCTTGGCCAAGAACAATTAGATACCTTTCGGTCGTCGTCCTGAGCCAGGCGAATATTTTTATTGGGGAGTAGCCAAGCGGTAAGGCAATGGACTCTGGATCCATGATCGTAGGTTCGAATCCTACCTCCCCAGCCAA
>CAYYLD010000009.1:0-25373 GCA_964472495.1 uncultured Candidatus Saccharibacteria bacterium
CGTTCCTTTTTGATACACCCTTTTGCAAAAGGGTGTATCAAAAAGGAACGCCCCGCTAACGTAAAAGGGTGTATCAAAAAGGGACGCCCCGGGACTGATTGAGATAATATCCAGCTATGCCAAAAGAGACGGCTACATTCAAAGATTCCTTTTGGCCGAACATTGGCAAATGGACAATCTGGTCAGCTCTTTTCAAGACAGCCGGCGAAACCCCTTTAATTTCGTTGCCGACTACCAAAGCTAAAGGAAATTTGGGCTTGAATTGAGTATAAACTAAACTTTTCTCCGTTTGTTCTAAAGCGACAATAAAAACTTTTTCTTTTTTCAGGCGTTCAACTATTCGCCAAGCCGACCACTGATAATGCCAACTGATATTCTTTTCAGCTCCCAAGGCAGCTTTAGCGATTTTAGGATGAGGCGGCTGGCCGCAAATACCAGTTAAGAAAATTTTATTTACTCCTAAGGCATCGGCTGTTCGGAAAATAGAACCGATGTTCTCCAAGCTGCGAATATTGTCACAGACCACATAAAAAAGTAGATTTCTTTTTATTCTCATAAACTCATTCTAAACGCTCTTAATTTGATTAGCAAGCTCGGTACTACAATGACATTGTAGTACCGGCCAAGAAAAAAAAGCCGTTGCCTATTCCTATTTTGGCAACGGCCGCATCTAGAAAATTATTTATTGGTCGTATTTCAGGACTCCATCGTGTCGTACTTGAGCGGCCCGGGCTCCGGCCATAACATCGTAAGATAAGGATAATTGGCTTCCCCCGCCTTTTTTCTTTTCGTCGGGACTACCGCCCAAGAAGTATTTCCTGTCCTTTTTCTCGATTACAATCCCATCCTCATCCAGGACAGAAAGGAATACTCTAGCCAATAAATAAATCTCACCTGTTGATATTGATTTTCCTTTCCGGTAGCTGCGAACGGCACTCGTGAATAAGGTCCGAGGTAATTCACATCTATTTGGCTGTCCAGCCTCTTCTTTTACCTCAACTCTCAGCAAATCCCGAACTATCTCTTTGAAATTATTTATTTCCTCGTCGCGCATCTTAGCCCTCCCTTAAAGGATTCAAAGATGTAAAATAACTAAAAATACTTTCTAGTATGATACTAAACTATTGCCTATTTGTCAAGGTTCAATCAGCCCAGAGTTTTTTGGCTTCTTCCCAAAGGGCGTTATTCCCCTGTCCTTTCCGCCAATACCACCATTCAACGCCCCATAAATAGGCCTCATCAAAGCCAGTCTGTCTAGCGTAACCAATAATCCCCTTGAATTTATCCAAGTCCATTGATTTGGCCTGTTTCCAAACAGCTGTTTCGTAAAGGGCGCTTGGTCCCCAAGGTTCACCTTGCAATTCCACAATAATCGTTCTTTCCACCCCAGTCAGCCACTTAACTAATTTAGCTCTTTTGTAATAAAAGACGGCCGGAATGGGATATTTAAAATGACCAATTTTTTCAATCCAAACAATCCGGTAAAGGGTTGTCCCAAAAACATCGGCTCTCAGAGCCGGTCCCAGCCAACAGCTCAACTCGCCGCTGGCCGTGACGATAATCGGCCGTCTGTCAAAATCTAATTGACGAACCAAAGATATTTCCTTATCTAAAAATTCTTTATCCAGGGGCGGGCATCGGCCAAATCCTTTTAAAAAGGGTTCGTTTTCCACCTGCCAGTATTTTATTGTTTGATTGCCCTGATAATGGCTGACTATTTCAGTTAAGAGGGCCAAAATTCTCTCCTGTTGTTCGGCTTCGTTCAAACTCCTAGCCCAATCAGGAATATGGCATTCGGGCCAACGAGGCACTTTTCGACCAACAGCTAAGATAACTTGTGCGTCTCGTCTGGCGGCTTCCCTAATCTGCCAATCTAAATCTTTAAAGGAATATTGACCGGGTTCCGATTCAATAATCGGCCAGTAAGCAACCAAACGCAACTTATCTACTCCTAAGTCATTGAGAATAGCCAAATAGGTATCTTGCCAGTCAAGGTCCATTTCTTGGGCGAATTTTTGACTAAAAGTGACTCCGAAACTAACTTGGTTAGCCGGCTCGGTTTGGCCAGTAAATAAATAAATCAAAAAGCCGAGCAGAATAATAACTATCAGCGAGATAGTCCAAATCAGGGTTCGCCAAGGATTTAAAATATCTTTTAAAAAATTCATACCCTCCTAAAGGAGATGGACTCCTTGAGATTAATTAAAAAGCTAAAATAACTAAACCGAAGCCAATTAAGCAAATAGCCATTACCTTTTGGGTAATTACTCCGTTACTAATTTGTTCTCTAAGAATCTGGGGGAATTTCTTGGAAAGGAAAAGAGCGATGATTAAAAGAAAAGCATATTGGACTCCCTGCAAAGCGTTGACTAAAGTAACACTACCTAAGGCAATGGCGTAATTTAAAAGAAGATAAGACAAAGCAGAAAGAACTTTATTGGCAGCGGCCAAGCCACCCACTTTAAACTTAACCACTCTTGAGGCCTGAAAAATTGATTGGCGGACTTTGGGCCAAAAAAGTAGCAACCAAGCCCCCAAAAAACCGCCAATCCTAATCCAGATAAAGCCATTGATAAACGACTGTTCAGTGTAAATAAACTTTGATAAGACAAAAGAACCAGCAAAAAAAAGGCCAGCCAACAGGGCCAGAAATAATCTTTTACTTAAAGGCGCTTTAACTAAAGCTGGTTTTCTTCTTGGCCAAAGCATAATAACACCGCCGACAACCAGTAAGAAGAAAGCAATAAATTGAATTCCGGTTAAACGTTCAGCCAAAAAGAAATAACTGAAAAATAGAGTGAAAAGAGGAACAGCCCCGCCGACAATCGGCGCTACCCGGGAAATTTCCCCTATTTGAACCGATTGATAGAAAAATAAAATGGCTAAGACAAACAAAAAGCCAGCCAAAAAACTGATTAGAATCTGACTGGTCGGCAAAAGACCGAAACCAAAAGGGGCCAAAGCCAAGGCGACTATTCCTAAAAGACCAACATAAAAAGCATAAGCGGCCGGCTGAAGGGCTGTCTTAGAAAGAAGGAATTTATCAACAATAAAAACCAAGGCAAAAATAAAATGAGCACTAATGGCAATTAAAAGCCAGTTCATAAACTATTAAGACATTTTTCTGCTAAAGATAAAACTAATTATAATCACGAACAAGGTCAGAATAGAAAGCAAAGCGACGATTAACAGCCACTCCTTAAACAAGAACCAATTTAAAGAAAACCCCGAATAGAGCAAAGCGGAAATAATTAGAGAAAAATAATAACCATTGGGCATAAACAAAAACCATTTTTTGTGCCACCAAATATGTTTTGACTTAAAACGCCGCAACCCATAATGAGGATTTAAAACAAACCATAAAAAATCCCAAGTAATACTAATTAAGAAAAGGAAAGAGAGAGTTCTTAATTCGACAGACCAATTCCAATTTTGACCAACAAAATAAGGGTAATGTAGAAAAACCAAAACAAGGCTGTAAACAAGTAAATGGTAGCCAGTTAAATCTTTACCGCTCATTATCATCCGAAAAATCTTAGCCGACCATTTGTCAGGACTGGGTCGCCAAGTGGGTAATTTAGCCGCCCAGCCATATTTACCTTCTATCTGTACTTCAAAAGCGGCTAAGACCAGACAAAAAAGGAAAATATATGAGCTTTGAACAATTAAATCTATATTCATATTAAGGATGTCGTTTTAAGAACGACTCTCTGAGGGCGTCCCTCAAAATGACGCCCTTGGTAATCATTTCTGACACTTGGGACAAAAATGAGCGGAACGACCGCCTATTTTGAGACGTTCAATTTTAGCGCCGCAAAGATAGCAGGGTTTTCCTTCCCGGCGATAGACCTTAACTAAAGATAAATAACTGCCTTTTTTGCCGGCCGCATCAACGTATTGGTCAGCCGAGGAACCGTGCCGACTAATAGCCAGAGTCAGTATCTTTTTAATCCCCTGATAAATCTTCTTTATCTCAGCTGGCTTGAGACTGCCAGCTGTCCGAGTCGGCAAAACTTTGGCTAGAAAGAGAATTTCATCGCTGTAAAGGTTGCCTATTCCAGCCAGCCAAGTTTGGTCCATTAAGAGCGGTTTGATTTTAGTCCCCTTCCTTTTGTTTAATAATTCTTCGAATGCTTTCAGAGTAAATTCCTTAGTTAAGGGTTCGGGACCAAATTTTTCTTTAGCCAAAAAACGAGCCAATTCCTTTTTAGGAACTACTTTAACAAAACCGAATTGTCTCAAATCATTGTGAACTAAATGACGGCCGTCAGTAAAATAATAAATAAGGTGAGTATGCTTATTCGGCTCACCTTGATGAATTAATTGACCGGTTAATTTCAAATGAGTGACCAGACAATAACCGTTGGATAATTCAATAATCAACAATTTAGCTCGCCGACTGATATTGATAATAGTTGCCCCGGCGACAAGTTCTCTAAATTCTTTCAAAGGGTATTTAATAAACTTCGGCAAACGAACTTCAACGCTTTTGATTTTCTTTCCTTTGATTTTCTTATTTAATTGTCTTTTGATTGTTTCGACCTCGGGTAATTCGGGCATATGCTTCAAAAATTATCTTGGATTTGCGAAGGTTTAACCTTCGCAAGCTTTAATTATTTGGGGGGTTCTTCGTATCGAGGGCTGACCAAAACTTCTCTCAAAGCATCAACATCTTCTAAAACCATACCAGTACCCCGGACAACGGCCGTCAAAGGGTCTTCAACTAATTTTACCGGCATTTCTGTTTGTTCGGCAATCAATTGGTCTAAGCCACGCAGCAGACCGCCGCCACCGACCAAAAATATCCCCCGTTCCATAATGTCGGCGACTAATTCGGGCGGCGTTTCTTCGATAGCTCCTTTAATCGTATTGACCAGAGTTTTAACTGAACGATTCAAAGCTTTGCGAATCTGCGTATCATCAACCGTTACTTCCTTAGGCAAACCAGTAACCAAATCGCGGCCGCGCATGGTTGTCTCTAATTTCTCTTCCAAGGGACAAGCCGAACCAATGGCTAATTTGATATCTTCAGCTGTTTTCTCGCCTAAGAGGAGATTAAATTCGTCGCGGGCGTATTGAATAATATCTTCATTAAGTTTGTCTCCGGCCACCCGTAAACTCTTACTGACGACAATACCACCCAAAGAAATAACGGCCATTTCAGTAGTGCCGCCGCCTATGTCAACAACCATATTACCGGCTGCTTCTTGAACTGGCAATCTGATACCGATGGCCGCAGCCATCGGTTCTTCAATCAAATAAACCGCCCGGGCGCCGGCGCTTTTAGTCGCGTCTTCAACCGCCTTTCTTTCTACCTCGGTTACTCCCGAAGGAATGCCGATGGCTACTCGCGGTCGGGGCAAAATAGAAAAACTCTCCCGATGAACCTTATCAATGAAAAACTTGAGCATCTGTTCGGTCACTTCAAAATCTGAAACCACCCCGGCCACCAAAGGACGAGAAGCAACAATGTGACCGGGCGTCCGGCCAACCATTTTCTTGGCTTCCTGGCCAATAGCTAAAATCTGGCCGGTTTTCTGATTAATGGCCACCACCGATGGCTCATTAATAACAATCCCCCGGCCTTTAACATAAACCAGAGTATTGGCCGTGCCTAAATCAATACCGACGTCTTTGGAAAAAAAACCAAAAAAGTTGTCGAACATATTTTTAAGAACCTTCCCAAAATATTCTTGTTTGTCAACTGATTCGTTTAATTATTTCTTTTGTTTTGACCAGCTCCATTTTATCGCTTTGACGCTTTTTCAACTCAACCGAATCTTTAGCTATACTTTTTTGACTAACAACTAATCGCCAAGGAATACCGATCAAATCGGCTTCGGCAAATTTTTCACCCGGACTTTTATCCCGGTCATCATACAGAACCTCTATTCCTTTTCTGATCATTTTATTATAAATTTTATCAGATTCCTTGCGGTCGCTAACTAAATCAAGCAAATGAACTTTAAATGGAGCAACCGCTTCCGGCCAAATAATACCGTGATAATCGTTATTCAACTCTACAATCACCCCCATTAACCGACTTAATCCTATGCCATAAGAACCCATAAAAACCATTTTATTATCGCCATTTTTATCTACATATTTTAAATCAAATGGTTTTGAAAACTTTGTTCCTAAAGTAAAAATATTCCCTACCTCAATAGCTTTTTTTTCTTCAAAGTTTCCTTTTAGACCTAAATCCTTTTTTAAATCATCGGTATAAATCTCTTTATTAATAGCCGCATGGCCTTGCCCCATTTTCAACCCTTTTCCATAATCATCTTTATGAATATAAATAATATCTTCTCCAGCTTCGCAGATAGTCTGAAATTCATGAGAGAATCTTGAGAAAGTGCCACCTGAAGCATAAGTTAAATAAGTTAAACGACCAATTCCGACCCTCTTAAAAACATTACTATAGACCACCTTCATCTTTTCATAAAAATCATTGTGTTCATTTTCGTCTTTTGAAAATGAGTATAAAGCCTTCCAGTAGAATTCCCTGCCTCTTAAAAGCCCTGATTTGCTTCTGGCTTCATTTCTGAAGATTTCTTTAAAATCATAAAGATAAAGAGGCAAATCCTTATAGGAATTTACGTGCTGCTTTAAAATATTCGAATAAGCTTCTTCATTAGTAAAAGACAAACCAACCTCCTCGCCGTTTTTTAATTTGGTTTTAAACCAATTATCTATAACTTTATCATCCCATCTATTTGATTTTTCCCACACTTCTTTGTTCTGCATGACGGAAGTCTTCATTTCTATTCCACCGACTGCATTCATTTCTTCCCTGATAATGTTCTCTATTTTCTTCAAAATTATCAGTCCTAAAGGCAAATAAGAATAAACTCCGGCCATTTCTTTACTAATAAAACCAGCCCTGATTAAATATTGAGCGTTCAAACTCGCCTCATCCTTAGGCGCCTCTTTAATTGTCTTAGTAAAAAGTTGGGATTGAAGCATGGCTCTAAGACTTTTTATTACAAATAGAAAGCCGCATCATAAATATTTTAATTCAATCAATTTCTTATAAATCGCATTAAACATTAATTCATAACCTTTAGAATCAGGATGAAGGCCGTCAGCGTAATATTCCTCTAATTTAGTGTTTTTAAAAATATCACGAGGATCTAAAAACGGCAATTTAAAATTATTACATAATTCTTTTAGACCCCTGTTGTGTGCTTCAATATGTCTCGCTCGTTGAGGTACCGCTTTTTTAAATTTCACGTTCATCGAAACTGGATTCAATCCAAGAATCAGTATTTTTTTCTTACTTTGTGCTAAATATGTGAATAATTTATTATACGTTCTCAGCCGAGCCCCTTTACCAATTTCGAATTCTTCTTCGTTCTCACTATTTAACATTGAACGACTATCGCCATGCGCAGCCTGCATTATAATTATATCCGGATCTCTGTAAAGAACTTCTGAAAAAAACCTATGTGTTAAATCCATAGATGTTTCCATACCCATTCCGAGATTATAGACATGGTTTTCGCCAACTTTGGAATCCTTTAGAATTTTATGTTGAAGTCTGCCCGCCCATCCGCTCAGTCCCAGCTCATCGCCTTCGCCTTCGACTACACTATCTCCAATACAAACAATTTTGACCATATTATTAAAATTAAACTATAAATACATAAATTTTTACATTAGGGAGTTTTCTCTTAGTCTTGTATAGCGAGCTCTATGCGAACTTACTAATAAATAATCTTTAAGTAAGTCTCTTAAAAAAACCGGCCGATGTCCCGCCAGGTAACGACGACCATTAGTAAGATTAAAATAACAAAGCCAACTAAATGGGTTATTCGCTCAATTTTTTGATTAACCGGCGAGCCCTTTATTTTCTCAATAGCCAAAAAGAGCAAGCGACCGCCGTCCAAAGCCGGAAAAGGCAAGATATTAATAACCGCTAAAATAACGCTTAAAAGAATAGTAAATTGAAGAACGTAAATAAAGCCGTGTTCAACCGCCTGACCGGTTAAAGCAAAAATACCGACCGGGCCAGCTATCTCTTCAACTAAATGGCCAGTGGTCAACAATTGCCAAAAAAGGCCTCCGAAGGCAGCCGCCATGACCCAAATCAGATTAAACGTTCCAACGACACCCCTAACTAAGGCCTGATACCAAGGATAAGAAACAATAGCTGTCCTGACTAAGGCAACGCCCAAGGGGCCTTGATCGGCTGGCGGATTGGACCGAGGGACTAACGTTTTTTTCAAAATTTCGTCACCCCGCTGGACAACCACTTTTATTTCCTGACCGCGATAGTTATTAATAAACTTCTGAACTTGGTTGACCTGACTAACGACAAGTCGTTCCTGACCAAGGCTCAATTCCTTAATAACGTCGCCCATCTTGATTTCGGCCTGACTAGCTGGCGAATTAAAGGCCACTTGGACAATTTGTACCCGAGCCCCTGGATTAGTCGCCTGGTCATCAATTACCGAAGGCAAACCTAACCAATGTCCCAAGCTAAAAAGGAAAGCGGCTAAAATCAAATTCATAGTCACCCCGGCTACCAAAATAAAGGCACGGGTTCTAATCGGCTTATTGTAAAAAGCTCTTTTGGCCCCTTCTTCGGTTTCTTTATCTGGTTTGCCTTCTTCACCGTATATCTTAACGAAACCGCCAATTGGTAAAAGATTTAAAGAATAAATGGTCTCTCCTCTTTTAACCCCGAAAACCCTCGGCGGGAAACCAAAACCGAATTCTTCTACCTTAATACCGGCCCGTTTAGCGGTAATGAAATGGCCGAATTCATGAACAAAAATTAACAGGCCAATAACTAAAATAAAAACAACAATAGTTAGAAACATATTTAAACCTTCATTATTTCTTTTTCTTTTCTCCCGGCTATTTCCTCAATCTGTTCATTGTAACTATCTATTACTTTTTGCAGCTCGTCCTTGGCTCTAAACTTATCATCTTCGGAAATTTTCCCTTCCTTTTCTAAATCTTGGACCTGACGCCAAATTTCTTCGCGCTGCCGACGGACACTAATCCGGCACTCCTCCAATTTCTCCTGAATAATCTTGGTTAACTCTTTGCGCCGTTCTTCGCTCAAAGGAGGAATTTTTAAGCGAATAAAGTCCTCTTCAATGACCGGGCTAAGACCTAATCTTGAACGACTAATCGCCTTCTCAATATCCTTAATAACACCTTTATCCCAAGGCCGAATTAATATTGACCTTGGTTCCGGAGTTTGAATATTAGCCAATTGTTTAAGAGGCATTTTCTGGTTATAGCATTCTATTTCAAGGTCTTCGATTAAGCCGGGAGTAGCCCGACCGACCTGTAAGCCGGCTAATTCGCTTTTCAAATATTCAACCGTTTTATCAAGATTGGGCTTTATTTTATCAATAAGCTCTTTATACATATCTTATTTATGCATGCCCACATAAATCAAATTAGGGTCTGCCGGGTCAATGGCAATCGTTTTAATGTCACGCTGACTGGGCAATTCGTGAACTGTCCAATTAATTCCCCGGTCTAAACTGCGGTACAAAATGGGACCAGCCCCGTAATATAAATGGTCAGTATTTTGAGATTCAATAGCTAAACTTAAAACCGGTCTTGACTCCGGCGGCATAATTATTTTAACTTCCTGCCAGCTGTTACCGGCATCTTCAGAAGTCAAAAGGCCGTATTCGGAACCAACATAGACAATATTAGGCCTTTGCGAATCAATAACTATCTTCTCCACTTTCTCGGCTTGTCTAAACTCTTTTAGGTTTTCTTCAAAGGACTGCCAACTGATTCCTTTATCAGTTGTTTTGTAAATCCCTTCTTGAAAAGTACTTACGTAAACAACCTTGGTATCTTGAGGATTTATGACAATATCGGAGATAACATCGTCAAACCATTTGATTAATTCCCAGGATTTACCGTAATCAGTGCTCTTTAAAAAACCGCCTTGGGCTGTGCCCATGTAAACAACTGACGGGTTGTAATTATCAACGGCCACGGCAAAGACAGCGTATTCCTCTTCGGAAACTACATAAACCTCTTCCCAGGAATCACCGCCATCCTGACTGCGGAAAAGCCGGCCTTTCTTGTCCTGATAAGTAGCTATGTAAAGGCGTTGAGAATCTTTAGGGTCAATGGCAATGTCATAAACATTAGCCCGGCCGGAAAAAATCCCGTTCCCGTCTTCCAGTTTATACCAATGACTTCCCCAAGAACAACTTCGATAAATACCATTCTCCCGAGTGCCTAAATAGAGAATAGCCGGGTTGTTAGAGTCCACAGTCAAACTTAAAACACTCAGAGAGGCAATTGAAATACCTGTCTCTTTAACGGTCAATTGCTGCCAACTTTCACCCATATCTTTAGAGATATAAAGGCCACCGTCATTAATTTGCTGGCACTGGAAAGGAAAAGCAGCTAAAGAGGCAAAAAGAGGAATAAAGATTAAAAATGATTTTCTCATATTATCTAATTATTTCTAAGATTAGAACTTCTAAAGCCAAGCGAGAGTTAATGCTCGGATTAGCCAAAATAAAATCTGTTTTTCTAATTGCCTGAATAATATTTTTCAGTTTAACCAGAGAATAGCAATCTCGGTATCGTTCGGCTTGAGGATAAATAACCAAATCGGCACAGCCCGAAGTCAATAAAAGTAAATCCCTAAACCAGAAAAGCCAGCTCTTGAGAATCTGCCGGGCTCGGGGAACGTCTTTGGATATATTTTCAACATATTGATAGGCCTCGTTTAAATCAGCCCCTATTAATCTTTCTAATTGATTGATAATCTCATCCTGGGCTTGAAGTAAGGCCGGCTCTTCAAAATACTGAATAGCCAGGCCCGGTCGGCCATTGGCTAAACGGATAATTTTTTTCAGGTAATTCAAGGGTTGCCATTGAGGACCACGTCTCTTGCGAAGCAAGGGCGTGTCCGAAAGGACGATCTTTGAATTAGAAATTCTCTTTCCAATTTCCCCTTCCCTGACCGGCAAAAACTTGATTAATTGACAACGGGAAACGATAGTCGGCAAAAGTGAATCTGGACTGGCCGTGATTAGAATCAAAATAGCCCGTCCTAATGGCTCCTCTAATGTTTTCAAAAGACAATTACTCGCTTCGGCAGTCATTCTCTCGGCCTGGTCAATTAAAGCAATTTTGTAAGGGGCTTGATAAGGGAATAAACTCATCTGATGCTGGATTCGCCTGGCCTGGTCAATTCCAATTTCCAATTCCTTCTTGACTCCATTCTTTTCAATCGCCTCCGGCTCAATAATTAAAACATCCGGATGGACTGCCTGGTCGATTTCCGAGCCATTCAACATTCTGACAAACTCTAAAGCAACGGTTTTCTTGCCCAAGTGAGCCGAACCGGTGAATAGATAAGCATGAGCCAATCGCTTATTCCGAATACTCTTTTTCAAAAAATCTAAGATCGGCTGATGTCCGATAATCATAGGGATATTTTAACATAACCTCAACCATATCGCAAATATCTAGAATTCCTTTTTCCTTTGCCCCACAACTTCTATAATAAATTCTTTAATACTTCTCTCAAACTTTTCCCCAGAAAAAAGTTCGGCCCTTTTTTTAATGACCAAAGGGCTGTAATTTTTAAGATTGAGACGCAAACGACGAACCCCGTCAGCCAAAGATTCAGTGGCCGGGTCGTCAAAAAACTCGCCGGTTATTCCTTCCAAAATTGTTTCGGTCGCCCCGCCCCGACGATAAGCCAAGACCGGCTTGCCATAGCTCATTGCTTCTACCGGGGCAATGCCAAAGTCGTCTTCGCCGGGAAAAACAAAAGCAGTGCAGTTTTGAAAATGTTGCCTAACTGTTTCATCTGACTGCCAGCCGAGAAACTTGATATTAGAACGAGCCATTTTTTCTAATCTTTTTCTATCTCGACCTTGGCCGATAATAACCAAGGGTAATTCCAATTTATTAAAAGCATCTATCGCCAAATCAATCCGTTTGTAAGGAGTTAGTTGGGAGACAATCAGGAAATACTCATTTTCGGGATCGTCCCCGAGGACATCCTTTTTTGCTGAAAGGGTTGCCCTCGAAATTCCACGATCTTCCGCCGAAGGCGGAAGGTCGTGGTTGAGAGGGCGACCCTTCAGAGGCGTACCAAAAAGGGATACCCCTGAGACCGGCGGATAAATGACTTTAGCTTGACGGCCGTAATATTTTCTAATCCGACCGGCCGTGGTTTTGGAATTAGCAACAAAATAATCAACTCGGTTAGCGGCTGCTCTGTCCCAAAGCCGCAAATAATGACAGAGAATCTTCCTCAGAAAAGAAGGGCCACCATTATAGGCCGGTCCGTAATCCCATAAAAAGCGGGCTGGATTATGGCAGTAGCAGATATGAATCGCCTTGGGCCGGAGAACCAGACCTTTAATAAAGGCACTAACCGAGGAAATAACTAAATCGTATTCTCTTAAATCGAGTGACTCAACGGCCGCCGGAATAAAAGGAGCTAAGAGGCGGTGGTATTTTCTAGCCAAAGGCAAACTCTGCAAAAAAGAAGTCCTTACTTTTGCGCCAGAAAAATACTCTCCCATTCTTTCTTTATCGTAAAGCAAGGTAAAAATATCGGCCTGAGGGAAAATCTTCCGCAAACTTAAAAGGACCCTCTCGGCCCCTCCGAAACGAATTAAATAGTCATGAACTAAGGCTATTTTCATGAATTAGTTAATACCCCCAGCGTCTCTTGAGCGCATTTTAGCCAAGAAAATCTTTTAGCGTTAGTGTATCCTTTATCAACTAAATCTCTCCTCAACTGATTATCACTAATAATTTTATACATGGCTTCGGCAATCTGTTCAATATCATTCGGGTCGATTAATAAAGCGGCCTGACCAGCCACCTCGGGCATTGAAGAAAGGTTAGCCGTGATAACCGGACAACCGACGGCCTGGGCTTCAATAATTGGCATACCAAAGCCTTCATAAAAAGAAGGTAAGACAAACATTCCCGCTCCTTGAAGCAGTGACCATTTTTCTTCACCGCTAATATAACCCTTCTCAATAATATCTTTCTGAACAATTAATTGGTTGGCTAAATTTTGGTAACCAAATCCTTTTGGGCCAACCAAAATCAACTGGTGGGGTACTCGATATTTTTTCTTCAATAAATTAAAGGCCTTGATTAATCCTTGAACATTCTTTTTCACCTCCAAACGACCGATAAAAAGAATATAAGGGATTTTCCTCCGCTGGTAAACAGGTAGAAATTGAGGAACGCTTAATCCATGATGAATAACAGTTATTTTTTTCGGCTGGCCGCCGTATAACTCAATTAAATCCTTTTTAGTATTTTCGGAAACGGCAATGATTCGGCGAGCTTTTTTTAAAGCGTATTTGGTACTCCAACGCAAATAATTTAAATGCCGCCAAGGATACATTTGAGGATAGTATTCGTATTCTAAGCCATGAATGGTTACCACTGAATTTCGGGGATGGATTAGCGGCAAAATGTGAACGGGGATGAAAAGAACTTCTGGTCGATTGAGAGTCATTTCTGAAGCCAATCTGATTTGGGTCCACATAGGTAAGGGCCATCTCAGTTGGCTGATTTGAAAATTTTCCGGCCAGAGTTGAATATCCGCGGCCGAGAGCTGATGACTATATAAAATAAAGCGATGCCTTTTATTCTCCTCCAGCATCGTTAAATGTCTAATTAATTGATAGGTATATTCTTCAACGCCAGTCCGCGGCCGTCTAAAAGCAGCCACCGCGTTAATGCCAATAACCATATATTTCCGGGGCGCATCTCCGAGGCGTCCCTTTTTTATACATTCTTATAAAAAAAAGGATGTCCCGGGAATCATGCTCACTTTTTTATCATTATACTCCTTTTGTAAATATCTAAATGCTCTAAAGCTAGACCGGTCCCTTTGGCCACACAAAGCATCGGTTCCTTGGCTAAACGGCAAGGTACACCGATGGCCTGGGCGATTAATCTATCCAAATCATTGAGCAAAGCGCCACCGCCACTCAAAGTCATTCCCTTATCCATGATATCGGCCACCAATTCTGGCGGTGTCTCCTGAAGAACATTTTTAACCGCTTGAATAATTTCGCCTAACTGTTCTGAAATGGCCTCGGTTATTTCATTACCATGTACTTCAATAAATTTAGGCAAACCAGCCACTAAATCACGGCCCTGAATTTTTAAAGAGAGGTCATCTTCCCGAGGCAAAGCACTGCCTAATTTTATCTTAATCTTTTCAGCTGTCCTCTCACCGATAGCCAAGTTATATCTTTTTCGAATAAACTCGCTAATAGCCTGGTCAAGTTTATCACCGCCAACCCTAACTGAAGCCCAAGAAACAATACCGCCTAAGGAAATAACAGCCATCTCTGAAGTACCGCCGCCAATATCAATAATCATATGACCGCCCGGTTCGTTAATCGGGATACCGGCCCCAATAGCTGCTAAAACCGGCTCCTTAATTACGTAAGCCGTTTTAGCACCCGCTTTAACCGTCGCCTCAACAACAGCTCGTCTCTCGGTTGAGGTGATGCCGGCCGGTACGGAAACCATTATCTCTGGTCGGAAAAATCGCCACTTGCCCAAAACTTTGCCAATGAAATAACGGAGCATCGCTTCAGTGACCCGATAATCAGCAATAACACCGTCCTTCATTGGTCGGGAAGCGACGATTGTTTCCGGAGTCCGGCCTAACATTTCTTTGGCTTCATTGCCAACAGCCAAAATACGATTGTCTTCAAGGGAGATAGCCACCACCGTCGGTTCATTGACCACCACCCCCTTGTGAGGTAGATAGACCAGGGTGGTCGCTGTCCCTAAATCAATGCCAATTTTCTTGATTAACATAAATTAATAAATGGCTAAAGATTGACCTAACCTATTTGAAAACACAGTGGAGAATCTTAGAAAATTATTCTTCAATTCGTTGAATATCCGCTCCCAGTTTCTGCAACCTCTCCTCAATTTTTTCGTATCCCCGGTCAATCTGATAAATGTTCTCGATAACCGATTGACCACGGGCAATCAAGGCGGCGATAACCAAAGCAATACCCGCTCTGATATCAGGACTAATCAAATAACGACCAGTTAATTTAGTCGGTCCCTGAACAATAACCCGATGAGGATCGGCCATAATAATTTTAGCCCCCATCTGATTAAGCAAATCAGTATAAAAGAGCCGTCCTTCAAAAATGGTCTCGTGAATCAAGGAAAGACCCTGGGCTTGGGTCATTAAAATAGTAAAAGGCGCTTGTAAATCAGTGGCTAAACCAGGATATTCGTGAGTTTTCAGATTAACGGCTTTTAATCTGAATGACGGCTCAATTAATACCGAATCTTTGTCTATTTTTAATTTAACGCCGGCTTTTTCTAAAAGAAACCAGAAAACGTCCAAATCTTCCGGATTTAACCCAATCACTTTTATCGGACTTTGCGAGACGGCTCCCAAAATAGCAAAACTGCCTGCTTCAATCCTGTCCGGTATTACCTGACAGTGACCGCCTTTTAAAGAGCTGACTCCTTCAATTTCAATAAAAGGGGTACCGGCTCCTTTAATTTTAGCGCCGCACTGGTTTAAAAAATCAGCTAAAGCAACTATCTCCGGTTCACAGGCCGCATTCTTAAGTAAGGTCTCTCCTCTAGCTAAAACAGCCATCAGGAGCATCGTTTCGGTAGCCGTTACGCTGATAAGAGGGAAAACGAATTTAGTTCCTTTTAATTGTTTAGGAGCAGTTAGATGATAACCACACCTATCTTCTTTGACTTTAACCCCAAAAGCTTTAAAACCAGCCAAAAAAATATCACGTGGCCGCTGACCAATGACGCAACCGCCGGGACGCGGCAGGATGGCCTGGCCTCGTCGAATCAATAAAGGAGCGGCCATTAAAATTGAGCCCTTTAATTTTCGGGCAATATCTGGTTCTAGATGAACCGTCTTAATATTCTTGGCCCTAATAGAGTAAAAACCGGCCGATTTGTTTTCTACTTCAGCGCCAACCCCTTTAAGTAACTCAATCAGCCGGAAAATATCCTCAATTTGGGGGACGTTACTGATAGTCCATTCCTTATCAGTCAAAAGAGAAGCGGCCAAAAGTTTGAGAGCGGCGTTTTTGGCTCCTTTGACCCTAATCGTCCCCTTGAGTTTCCGCCCTCCCCGGATAACAAATTTGGCCATCAAATTTATCCCCTGAGCTGTTAAATTTACTCCCTGAGCCAGTCGAAGGGGTAAATTTAATAATTAGACAGCCTTCGACTTCGCTCAGGCAGTAATATTTACTTATTCGCTCAGGCAGTAATATTTACTTATCATATTACTCCAGCTAAAGCTTCTTGGCAAGTTGTCTAATTGGTGTTAGAATCAATAACATTAACATGACTCGGCGGGTGCGTCGGATTCTTCTTTATTCGACAATTCTTTTTTTTATTTTAGCCACCCCCAGTGTTCTGCTCTACGCCTGGGGTTATAGTTTTGATTGGCAGGAAAAAAGGATTGTTTTAACCGGCGGTTTTTATCTCGACTCTGTCCCCAAAAAGGCCAAGGTTTATCTTAACAACGAATTAAAAGCAAAAGAAACGCCTGCTTTCATCAAACGATTACTGCCTCGGGACTATCAAGTCAAAGCGATTAAAGAAGGATATCATCCCTGGCAAAAGAAATTAAGAGTAGAATCAAAATTAGTCACCGAAGCCAGAAATATTCTCTTAATCCCCGAACAACCTCCCTTGGAAGTGGTTAAAGGAAAATTGCCAGCCGATTTTTCTTTAGTCGAATTCCTCTCCCCGGAAGAATCCAATATCACCTTCTACATCCAAGAACCAAGTTATGTTCTCTACAAAACTGACCAGCTTAACTCTTTTAATGAGCAAATCAGTTTAGTCCCTCTGCCGGCTAATCATCAATACCAAATCTTCACTTCGCTTAATGAAAGGATAGCTGTTTCAGATGAAGGGAATAAACTTTATTATCTTAATCCCGATACGAGAGCTTTTGAATTATTAGCCGAAAATGTTCAAGGAATTCAATTTTCTTCGGATAATAAAAAACTTTTATATTATACCCCAACCGAAATTTGGGTTTATTTTTTAGAAGATACCTTTGTTCAACCCAATAAAAAAGCGGGTCAAAAAGATTTAATCACCCGCTTAAGCCAAAAAATCCAAGAAGCCCTCTGGTATTCCCAAACTAATGAGCATATTATTTTTACCACTGACCAGGTTGTCAAAATCATTGAACTGGATGACCGCGACTACCGTAATATAGTCGATTTATTTAATTGGCCGGTCAGTCAAATAGCTTATTCCGGCAAAGACAAAAAAATCTATTTAGTCAGAGGAGAGGAATTACTAAGCACCTCTTTAATATCGGAATAGAATTGTCTATCAAAAATCCCGCCCTTAGGCGGGATTTCTTTTATCTCTTTCGCCACTGAGGGGCGCGCCTGGCCTTCTTGAGGCCGGGCTTTTTTCGCTCTTTTTCACGCGGGTCACGGCGGAGAAAGCCGGCTCGCTTCAATTTTTTAGAAAAATCGGGATTAAACTTAATCAAGGCCCGGGCTAGACCATGACGGATAGCTTCAGCTTGTCCTCTTATGCCGCCGCCTTTCACCTTAACGGTTACCTTAAAGCGATTAATTGATTTCATCTTTTGGAGGGGACTGGCCGCCAATTGTTGGAATTCTAAAATAGGGAAAAAGTCGGTGTATGACTTTTGATTAACTTCGATTTTGGCTTTTTCATCTTCGAAAGGTCGACAGGTAAAAAGCCGCACCCGAGCGGTGGCTCGTTTGCGCCGACCAACTGCCTCATAGTATCGCTTATCTTTAATCACCTCTTTTTGAATCTTTTTAGACGGCTTAGTTTTGCTTTTAGCTTTGGGCTTGGTAGTTTTCCGACTAGCCGTCTTTCGCCGGCTGGCAGTTGATTTACTTTTAGTTGATTTTTTTTGAGTAACCATTATTCAGCTTCTCCTTTGTATAACTTCAATTTTTTAATTATTTTCTCCCTCAATTTATTCTTAGGCAACATTCCGTAAACAGCCTGCCTGACTACCTGGCAAGAATCTCTTTCCATCATTTCTTCTAATCTGGTTTCCTTAAGGCCGCCCGGATAACCAGAATGGCGATAATAAATTTTCTGCTTCATCTTGCGGCCAGTTACTTTAATTTTATCCGTATTAACAACAACCACCTGGTCACCTTTGTCTAAATAAGGCAAAAAACCGGGCTTATCTTTTCCTCTCAACAAATTAGCCACCTCAACGGCTAAACGGCCTAGTATTTTGTTAGTCGCATCAATGACGTGTTTGGTCATAAAAATTATTTAACTAATTCAATGATGGCCATCTTAGCTCCATCAGTCTGTCGAGAGCCTGATTTAACGATTCTAGTATAACCGCCGCTTCGCTTTTGATAACGGGGACTAATCTGGCTAATCAATTTCTGACGAGCTTTTACTGGTAAATATTTAGTTAAATATTTAACGGCCGCTAAATCATTTTTTCTCCCTTTGGTAATTAGTTTTTCAACAAAAGGGCGGATTTCTTTAGCTTTGGCCTCGGTTGTTGTAATTTTTTCCTTCAGAATTAAATGAGCGGCTAAATTCTTTAAAAGCGCTTGCCGCTGACCTCGTGGTCGTCTAAATTTTCTCTTTTTTTGACAATGTCTCATAATTCACTTAAGAATACAGAGTCAAGCCTAATTTCCCCAGGGCTCTTTTTATTTCAACGACCCTTTTCTTGCCCAATCCTTCAATCTTTTCTAAATCCGATTCTTTTTTCTTAACTAAACCAGCTACTGTCTTAATTCCGGCCTGCTCAAGCAGATTAATTGCCTGAGCCGAAATCTTTAAATCGTTTATCTTTATTTTGCTAATTCCTTCGACCTCCTTCTTCTCTGATTCAGCTTCCTTTTTAGCTACTTTTCTACCGACCTTGGCCTTAACTGTTTTTTTCTTTTCTTCCAAGAAAGCGAGTATTTTAAAATGTCCGACCAGAATTTGGGCTGCTTTTTGGAAGGCCTCTTCCGGTTTGACGGTCCCGTCGGTCTCAATAGTCATTCGCAAACGGTCATAATCAGTTCTCTCGCCTACCCGCATATGTTCAATGGAGTAATTAACTCTACGGACCGGACTGAAAATAGCATCAACGGCAATCTTGCCAACCTCCAATTTTCCTTTCTTTCTTGACTCCACCGCTGAATATCCCAGACCTGGTTCTATCTCCAGCTCCATTTCCAAATTGGATTTTCTGTCAGTCAAAGTAGCAATATGAGTTTTGGGATTGGCTATTTCTAATTGAGCAGTTGTTTTAATATCTCCGGCAATAACCTCTTTTTCCCCTTTTATCTTAAGCGAGGTTTTAATTGGTTGGTTGGTATATAATTTAAACCTGACCTGTTTAAGGTTGAGAATAATCTGGACGACATCTTCGGCTACATAAGGAATACTCGAGAACTCATGCGGTACCCCCTTTATTTTAACTCCGGTAATAGCCGCCCCGGGTAAAGAAGATAAAAGGACCCGCCGCAAAACATTGCCCAAAGTGGTCCCATAACCGGGATAACAAGCTTCGATTTCAATAACCGCCCGGTTATTTTCTCTTTCAACTATTTTTGGTTTGAGAGGTAAGGTAATCATAAATTCAATTAGCAATAAATCGATAAAGCAATTAACAATATTCTATTGTTTTGTTACTCCATCGTTCTATTATTCTAACGACTATAGTATTCAATGACCAGACCTATTTCGCCGATTTTACCTATGTCGGCTAATTTAGGCTGACCGGTAATTTTACCTTCTAGTTTTTGTTTATCCAAAGAAAGCCAGGCTGGCGTTTCGTGCTTTTTAAGAGTCATTTTAAGGTCCTTAAAAGGAGACAATTTTTTACTTTTCTCTTTGATTTGAATAAGGTCTCCTTTCTTGACCTGACAAGAGGGAATATCAACCTTTCTTCGATTGACCAAAATATGACCGTGATTAATTAATTGTCTGGCCAAAATCCGTGAAGTAGCCCAGCCCAATCGAAAAATGACGTTATCCAAACGACTCTCCAATTTATTAACCAAAAGTTCCTCTTTGTTCCCTTTTTGGCTAACAATTTCTTTAAAATAATTCTTAAATTGCTTCTCGGAAAGACCATAGCTATGACGAATTTTCTGCTTTTCAATTAATTGCTGGCCGTATTCAGAAGGGCCTCTTCTTCTCCTTGATTTACCGTGGAGACCGGGAATATAGGGACGTCGAATCATGGCGCATTTCTGGCTAAAACAACGCTCGCCTTTAAGAAAAAGCTTTTGGCCAACTCGACGACATTTTTTACATTTAGAATCAAGAGACATATTTAAACTCTCCTCGGTTTAGGCGGCCGACACCCATTGTGGGGAATCGGCGTAACATCTTTGATAGAAACTATCTCTAAACCATGATTAATTAAGGCCCGGACAGCTGCTTCGCGACCGCTGCCCACTCCTTTGACAAAGATAGCCGCTTCTCTAATATTCAGGTTCTTAACTTTTTCCAGCAAGGCCTCGACCACTCTGGAAGCAGCAAAAGGGGTTGCTTTTTTAGGTCCTTTAAAACCAATCGAACCGGAACTGGCCCAAGAAACTACATTGCCCTGCCTATCGGTTAAGGTAATCAGGGTATTGTTGTAGGTTGACTGAATAAAAATTTTTGCCTGGGTTAACTGGCTAATCTTCGCTTTTTTGCCTTTAGTCCGAGAGACTTGAGCCGCCTTTTTTTCAGCTGCCTCCCGGGCCTCCGTTTCTTTTAAAAGCTCTTCTTCGGTTTTCTTAATTATTCTTTTTTTGCCCATTTTTTAAGTATTAGGTTTTTTCGGCTGCCTTTCGCCGACCGCTGCCCACAGTCCGTCGAACATTACCGCGAACTGTCCGAGTGTTAGTCCGAGTTTGCTGACCGCGTACCGGCAAGCCCCGGCTGTGACGAAGACCCCGATAAGAATTAATATCTTTTAGTCTCTTAATATTCATCATCTTTTCTCTTCTTAACTCGCCTTCAACTTTGTAATTCTTCTCAACTGTTTCCCTTAATTTAACTAACTGTTGACCGGAAAGTTTATCGGTCGGCGTAGCGGGGTCTATTTTAAGAGTAGCTAAAATCTGTCTGCTTAAAGAATGGCCTATACCATAGATATAGGTTAAAGCAATCTCTATTCTCTTTTTCTCGGGGATATTAATCCCGGCGATTCTAGCCATGAAGTTATCCCTGCCTCTGTTTATGTTTAGGATTCTTACAAATGACATAAAGCCGACCTTTCCGTCGGACAATCTTGCACTTAGCGCAAATTTTTTTAACTGAAGCTCTCACTTTCATGATGTCATAAAGTTGTCACTTATTACGATAGACAATTCTTCCTTTGGTTTCGTCATAAGGACTCATTTCTACCTTGACCCGATCACCCATCAGGACCCGAATAAAATTCAGGCGCATACGGCCTGAAAGATGAGCCAAAATTTCTCTTCCGTCATCTAATCTAACTTTAAAACTGGCATTGGGCAAGGTTTCGATAACAATGCCCTCTAGAGTAATTGTTTCTTTAGATTGAGGCACTTTTATAAAATATTAAACAATAAATAAGAATTAGTCAATGGTTATCTCTATTTTCTTTTCCTGAAGAGGAATTCGTTTAACCCAAAAAGGCCAGAAGGTTACCTTGGCTTTTTCGATTTCCGGCTGATTGGCCAAATATTTCCTTACTTCTACCTCGGTCTGACCGGCCAAATCCTGTTTGAGCCGGTCTAAATCAATCTGCCAGACCACTTCTTCGTCAACGCGCAAATCAAAATCGACTTCGCCGGCTGACCAATTGATAGCTATTTCTTCATAATTAATCTGTTGGGTTTCTGAAAGAGGAGCTTTGTTTTCTTCTACTTGAGAAATCAAATTTAAATCAACCAGCTTTTTTAAATCAGCTTCCCTGAAGAATAAGGCCTGAGTCACTGCTTTCATCTCAACGTCAAAAGTTTCTCCTTCGTCTCCCTCCTCAACTGTTGAGATTTTAGTAATCTCTTCCCTGAGGCCATCCTCAACTGGTTTTAAATCAGTCGGGATTTGTTCTTGAAGAGTTTGTTTAACTTCTTCTTTTAATTCTTCGGCTAAATCTTCTTCCGCTTTCTCCAAATCATCAGCTGAAACAACTTTGGCTACCCCGACATAGCCGTCGCTCATCGGACTGGTCGATTTGGCATAGAAGCCAGCGTATTTAGGCGTCCCTTTGAAGCCAGGGATGGTGAAATTAGTTGGTCCAATGTTATAAGCGGCGCCGGGCTGGTCAGCTACTACCGTTACTTCAAGGATATTCGGGACAATCTTGCCTTCAACTATTTCAGCTCCCGGCACGGTAACCGTCTCTAATATTCTAAAAACTTTTCCTTCCGGCGATTCAAAACGAGTCGTCGCCACCAAGGTTTGGGGACTGGAACTATATTCATTATAAATAGTAATCCGGCCACTGGCTTTCTCATTTAATTCTTTCTCGCCAGTAGCAGGAAATTCTTTACTTTTGGTCTTTTCTACCTTAATTTCCTCTAAAGGAATTTCGTTTAAAATTTGGTCCGCCTGAGAAATATTCTTTGAGCCGACAACAACCAAATCAAAACCAACTTTCTCTTTTTTAAGGGTAATCTCTATTTCAGTAGTCGGCAGAGCTAAGTAAGCGACCAAGCCGGCTGTCAAAAAAGACAAAATAATGAAAAGAGCTAAAAATTTGGGCCAGCGGGAAGGTCTGGTTATTGTCTCAAAATCTTTGGTTCCTCGCCAGACTTTCTTTCTGATTATCGGTTTTGTCTTGCTTGGTTCTAAACGAGGCAATGATTCTTTTGGTCTCTTCTTTAAAAATTGTCCGGGGAAAAATCTCTTGGGAATCTCCTCAACTGACTTAATTTTTGACCGGATTGGCTGAAGTAAACCATCCTGACCACCCGGCCGAACAATATCAACCATTTTTTTATGCGGTTGACTGCTTCTTGAACCAGGCCATCGAAAACTCTTTTTTTCTGGCTGTTCGTATTTCCGACCGACCAAGGAAACTTCTTCCTCTGGTAAGGGCTTTTCCCCTATCGGCCTTTCGGCAAGCAAATAATCAACTTCTTCTTTCTCGTCTGGCTTGAGTTCTTCGACCAAAAGACCAATCATGTCTTTTTCCGGCTGGATTGACCCTTTTTCTTCAATAATTGGCTCTTCTTTTTCTTCTCTGATTAATTCAAAAGGCAGGTTTTTATCTTTTTTAACCGAAAAGCCCACCTTTTCGGCCACTTCCGCTTTAAGGTCATCGGGCACAAACAGAGTAATCTCCTTGCCTAAATTGTCGGACTCCCGTTTGAGCAACCTCAGATTAATCGGATTTTGCCAGATTTGGGCGCGCGTAGGCACAACTAAACTAACCTTTTGGCTCTTGGTTTGAGTCAAGCGGTCAATTACCGAAATAATTTCCTCTTCTGGTTCTAAATAGATGGTTTTCATAATTAGCGCATCATTCTGACAATACGGCGAAGAATAGAAGAAAGGGTTTTTTCGCCGGTAGTGGCTATCTCTAAAGCCAAGCTGGTCAAGGCTAAAGGAGTAATGCTCTCTGGCCCCTCTAAAAGGCCGGTCTGGTCAACAACATCGGCAATCTGACCTGATTGAATAAAACGAACTTTTGGCCTCTGGCTGAAAGGAAATTTATTTAGCCATTTACCTTGAATTGATTCTCCTTTTAGAGCATTTCTGATACCAGGCAATAAACTACCGCCGCCGCAAAGCAAAATTAAAGGCGGAAAAAATTCAGCTCGCTTTGGCTGCTCTTTCTCAATTAAAGAAGGCTGGTTAAACTCTTCCAAAATTAATTCTACTCCTTGAGACCAAATCTGAATATCTCTTCCTAAGATTTCTCTGATTTTTCGCTGGACGCCCCGGCTAAGCTGTTGTTGGCTATGCTTGATTTTGATTGCTTCGGCTTCGGTTAAACCAAGCCCTAATGTCTGAGAAAGCCGTTTAGTAAAAACCTGTCCGGCTAAAGCCAAGCTTTTAATTCCCTCAACGCGGCCTTGCCGAACTAAAGCGATGTCAGTTGTCCCGCCACCCACATCAATAAAGATGCCGCCGACGTTAGGTTCAAAACCGGAAGATTTAGTCAAAGCGTAAGGTTCGGCGGCCAAACAAAGCAATTCCAAATTCAATCTGGCGGTAATATTTTCTAAAGCTCGTAAATGAACTAAGGGAGCGTAGACATTAAAAATACTTAGAAATATCTCCTTGCCCTGAAAACCCAATGGATTAGTCACCTGATAACCGTCAATACGCAACTCATTAACCAAAGAATTAACTAATCTAATTTCAACTTCCGGCTGGCAGGTTTCCCAAGCCAATTGAGAACGCATTTGGTCAAAGGTTTTCCATTGAATTTTCTGAAGAATATTCTTTAATTCAGCTAAATCAATTTCCTCTTCCGGCTGGCTTCGTTGATAGACAAAATTAGTCGTCAGTCCCTTGATAAATTCACCGGCCATACCGACAACTGCCTTAGTCGGCTTGACTCGGGCCATCTGAGCGGCTTCATCAATGGCTTGCTGACAAGTCAAAGTAACTCCGTCAATGTCAGCCACCGCCCCGGCCTGCATCTGGTGAGGCGATTGTCTCTGCCGGCCTACTCCAATAACTAAGCCTTTTTTTCCTTCTTCGTCTTTAAATAAAGAAGTGTCTATTTTAAAAATTAAGGCCTTAACAAATTCAGTGCCAATATCTAAAGCCAGCAAATAATCCTTTTTGGACTTTGCCCTCCTTGTTTGAAAAAAATTCTTCAATCGCCCCATTAGCTATATTTTACAATAATTCCCTTTTTGAGGCAAACGAGAAGATTCAGGACAACTACTTTGAGAAGCTTAATAATCCTTTGACAAGCTCAAGGATATTTGATAGATTATCTTTGAATGGAGGGTAAAATTTAGCTCTCTAAAATGTGTCCTTTAGATTAGAAGGAGGACTGATAATGACAATTTATGTAATTTATATAGTCGGCCCGCGAGATGATCCGGAAAACATTACCCTTGGTGAATTTCCTACAAACGTACCTAGCCGATCCGCAGAAGTCAATATGACTGAAGTAGAAGTCAATTTGACCGAAGAGGAAAAGAGATTCGTTAAGAAAATATTTAGGCGCTTCAAAACTCCACTAGTCAAAACAATCTTGAAAAAGTACGCTCAAGCCGGATTTCGTCTGGCCCAGTCGGTCCAAAAATAGCCTCCTTAATTATCATCCAGCCTATCAAAAACAATAAAAAGCCCTTTGCCGTTAGCCAGGGGCTTTTTTATTCTAGCACCGCTTTAATTCTTCTGACGCCAGCTGAACTGGATTCTTCCTTAATAATTTTGAAATGGCCGAGTTGGCCGGTCCGCTCGGCGTGAGGCCCGGC
>CAYYLD010000010.1:0-19505 GCA_964472495.1 uncultured Candidatus Saccharibacteria bacterium
AGCGGGGCGTCCCTTTTTGCGTCAGCGGGGCGTCCCTTTTTACTACACCCTTTTTCAAAAAAGGGTGTAGTAAAAAGGGACGCCCCGGAAGGGACGCCCCGAAAAGTAAAAAAAGAAGGCCGAAAGACGAGCAAAAAACCCTCTCTATCTCGTTTGGCCTTCTTTACATATTAATACAAGTTAAACCGTTTTTTATTCCATTTATTCGGGAAACCGCTCGCGGAGCGGTTTCCCGACCCCCAACCATCTACCTGGACCAGGGCATCGGCCGATGGGGCCGCCTTTGAAAAATATCAAACTCATCGTCAACCTTACGAACATCAAAAGCTTCTACCCTGTTGTCGTCCCTTTTACCCAAGACAACCACCCTGTCATTCTCCTGAATATCGGTTGAAGTAGCTACAACAGTCAATAGCTCGCCTCGGGGCGTCTCTATGGAGAAACCTTCATCCGTTATTCCGATGACAATTCCCTGGTGAACATCAGCTAACTTAGGCAGACCCAAGCCGCCATAAAATCCTCCCATCATCGGCAATCTCCCTTCGCGAGCTCTCCAAAAAAGCTCCGGGTGAAAAGGCGTCTTGGCAATCAGAAAACTACCCAAAAAAGCTAAAAGAATAATTCCCAGAACAGAATAAAGAATTGGCCGGCGATAAGCGAAGGGAAAACGCTTAACAAATACCTCTAAAACAATAATCAAGACGAGGGCAATGACAATCAAGAGCCAAGGCAACGACCTGAAGAAAACTCCCATGGCTCCAAAACCGAACTTGGGCAAAAACCAGACCCCGCTGGTCCGTAAATTAAAAACGATAAAACTAACCAGGTACAAGACAAAAAGAGCGACTAAACAAACAATCAGAACAACTAAAATAGTTCTTAAAATGAAATAGCTTTTCGGTCGCATCTTGACCCGGCCGTTTCGGACTTGCTCAAGGACCCGTTTAATCAACGATGGTGATTTTTCTTCACTTTTCATAACGATAACCTAATTTTTGACAAAATGATTTGATACTCTTTTTAGCTCGCTTTAATCTGACGCCGACCGTCGGCACAGGAATCCGCAGAACATCGGCAATTTCCCGATAAGTCAATTCTTCAAAATAATAGAGAATCAGCGGCTCGCGATATTTAAAGTCCAATTTATCAAGGCATTGTTCAATCATTTGGCAAATCTCTCGCTGGTTGGTCTTCTTATCAGCTTCGTCTTTAGAAGCAAGACGAGGCAACAAAATATCTAAGTCAAAAAAAGGCATTGGTTCTTTGCCTTTCTTTTTGATGGCGTTAATGAATTCATTGTGAGCGATGCGGTAGAGCCAGGCGGAAAATTTTTTAGAGGCATCAAAACTCTGGATATTGGTATAGGCCTTAATAAATACTTCCTGAACCAAATCCTCAATATCATGATAATTGAAAAGAAATCTTCTGGCGTAGCGTAACATTTTCGCCTGATACCTTTTAACCAAGATACCAAATGACTCAATTTTGCCCGCCTGAACCATCCGGACTACCTCCTCATCAATCAATCGCCTTTTTGGTTGAGGCATAGATGACTTCTATTATTTATTACAATAGTCCTCTTTCTTTATTTCAGTCAAGAGCTCTATTAAGTCAAATCTCTTGTCCGATACCCCTTAATATATTCAAAAAGAGTAGACCAGCAGGCACCGGCCGCAAAACCCATAGCTATTTCTTCTAAAGGAACGCCCCAAATCATAATTCCCCAGAAATTCTCTAAATTATAGGTTGAGACAATGTAGCCCGGAAATAATCTATTAAAAATGAGAAAAAATAAAAAATAGATTAGAGCAAAAAAAACTCCCCCTAAAATTATCTGGACAATTAAGTCCTTTCTTTTAAAAGCAATTATTCCCGCTCCGACCAATAAAGAAACAATTGCATTATAGACGGTTCGACTAGGGAATAACAATTCTAGAGAAATAAAGATTAAAGCAACAATCAAATAAGGACCGAAGAAAGATTTATGCTCTAATCTTATTTTAGCTGTTTTCTTTCTACCAACTACCTCATAAATCACAGCCGTGATCCCACCGCCACTAAAGAATAAAAGGAAACTTTCTAAGCTGAATCCAAATCGGCTGATTAAGTTAAAAAGAGAGGGCGGATTCCAGTATTCCGGAACGAGCAAACGCTCAACAAATCCGAAAGGCAGAGCCAATAAGCTCCCGAAAATCATTTCTTTACGCAAGTCCTTTCTCAAAACAAAGAAAAGGAACCAGACCAGAAATAAAATAAAGCAACCAATAAAATAGGCGTATCGCATATAGTCCCATCTTATCAATTTTTATTGACTTTCACAAACGCATCAAGCAATATATCAGAGGAAGGACTAAAACTAAAAGTCCCTTAAAAACCACCAATAATTAAACATTTAAAAGGAGGTAGCCCATGGATTGTGATATTAATCTGGCATTAATTGCCTCAGGAAGCGGAACCGATGCCAACTCTATTATGCAGGCCTGGAAATTTGGTTGTATACCAGAAGTAAATTCTGTTCTACTTATCAGCACTAAGGCCAAGGCAGGATGCTTGGGAAAAGCTTACAAACTTGGCATCCCCCTTGAAACTGTTGACTACTCCAAATCGACACAGGGACAAAAAACAAAAAAGGATAAGGAGACCACTTTCGGGAAGAAAATTGCCTTGACTTTAAAAAAAAATAAAATCAATCTGGTTTTCTTGGTCGGATGCATAAAGATGATTCCGACTGTCAATGGCATCGCTATGTATAACATCCATCCGGCTGACACAAAAGAACATGGCGGATACATGATGTATGGTCTTAAGGTGCATATCCACGTTTTGGAAAGGATTCGCGATAAAATCTCGCGCGGCTGGAAGAAATCCGACGAAAGATTTTTCACCTATCCCACCATTCAAGAAATCAGTCCGGAATATGACCAGGGCCAAATACTGCTCCAGGGTCACATAGAAATCCCTCGGTTGATTATCGTTCAATTGGATGAAAGGCCTATTGATGAATTAGCCAAAAAACTGCAAAAGCACGTACTTCCCTACGAATGGTTAATGCTCCCGGCGGCAGTCCGAATGGCAGCCAAAAGAATACTCACATAAAACAAAAGTGGCAAAATACGAGAAAGGGCAATATGGTTTAGCTATATTGTCCTTTTAGTTTATAAAATAATACAAAAAACTAAACTATTCTACTATTCCATTTTCGTTGACTTTTACAACCATATCAAGCATCATATTAAACAAGGAGGGCTGAAAGCCCTTTTAAAATTGTAAAATTGAATAATTTCAGGTAAAAATAGAATTTAAGAAACCCTTAGAATATGGAGGAGGTAAGACTATGGATGATCTATATAAACGGGAAGTCGTTGACCCAGGATACAGGGCTTCGGTAATGGCCAAAGAAATTTGTTTTCAAAGCCATAAGAACTGCCAAGCCGTTCATATCGTTCCACATCAGCCGAACAATTTTCGCGGCCCCATCGGATTCATCTGGAAAAAACATGTTCTGAAACAAATGATGGACTTTAAGACTATCCCAAGCACCGAACAAATCGGACACTGGACCATGGCCGAAGAAGTTGAAAATGACGGCGCCGGTGGTAAATGCCAGTTTTTTACACTCATTGGCACACCCGAAGTCTTTCGTAGACTCGGCTGGGAAATTATCGCTATGACGGCCGATGACTTTGCTCGTTCCGGAAGATTCCCGGCAGTGATTGACAACGAAATCAACACCAAACGGATTACCAATGAAAGTTTTCCACTCTTTCAGGCAATGATAGAAGGATATGGAGACGCGCTTAATCAAACCGGCCTGGTCAATATCACCGGAGAAGTCGCTATCATGAAGCATAGCATCACCGCTTTCTGCGACATTAATTCCGACGAACAACTGATTCTAACCTGGGGCGCTTCATGTATTGGACTCGCCCACCGTGATTTACTTATCGACGGCTCCAAAATCAGACCGGGGATGCCGATAATTGGATTCTGGGAACCGGGCTACCGATGTAACGGCGGAACATTTTTCACCAATCTCCTTTTGGAAAAATTCGGGCCCAAGATTCAAGATATCATGAATAATCCCGAAGCCATGGAATTTGTCAAAAAACTGACTATCCTTTCCCAAAGCTACGCTAAAACCATCTGTCGAATCGTTGGTTGGAAACCTGACGGAAGCATCGACCATCCTTTAGTAAAAATAGCCGGTATCGCCCATATTACCGGTGGTGGCATTTGGGACAAATTCAAAGAAATTCTTCCGGAAGGGGTGGGCGCCAAATTAGATTCCATGCCTAAACCGGCCGAAGTTCTTCTTCGGGCCCAGGAATTGTCATGGGATACCAAATTACGTCTGACCGACTATCAGGCCCACGGAACTCTTCATGGCGGATGCGGAATGCTGATTATTGTTGAAAATCAAAGCGATGCCGACACAGTCATCCAAGAATCAGTTAAAGACGAAATTGAAAGTCGCATTGTCGGATATACAATCAAATCTCCCAAACAGGAAGTCATCATCTACTCTAGATTCGCCGAAGGAAAAGTTCTTTCATCCGAAAAACCAGAATAAAATCCGGAATACAAACCTAAACGCAAAGGAAGGGCGACAATCGCTCTTCCTTTTTAATTTCGTCAATTTTAACACATCGCGGTCCCTCAAACCGCTGCCCACGTTGGCTGACCACCTCGGTCCAGATTAATAAGATACGAGACCTTTAAGGACTTTCTTGAATTATCCAATCACTCTCGACCAACGCACTCCAGTCACTATTATTCTACCACAAATGAGACAGATGAGACACTATAAAAGGATTGTTTGAGTGTTTAGTTTCGGCTGCATTACAACCTTTTCTTTGGGAATGCCGTTGTTGACTAAAATAATTCTTACATTTAATATTGAATTAGTTCATCTACATAATAATATTAGTAGGTAGTAAATTAGAAGACAGCATTAAAGAACCGCATAATAACTTAACTCAAGGAGGACTTCATGAAAAAGGAAGAGGTGATTAAGGCAGTCGCAAAGGTTTTTACAGACAAAATCAGTGAGCTCAAATCTTCATTAGAAGGGACCAGGGACAGAGCGCGAGATGCTCCGGGACATAATGTCTCTCATTCGGACACGTCCAGGTTTCAACTCAGTAACTTAGCCCTTGGTATCGAAAGACAGGTCGTGGAATACGAAGAGATACTAAAGCAAATAAAAGGCGTATCCTTAGAGCCCGCCGACAAAATATCCGTCGGTTCGTTGTTTATCCTTTGCGATACAGGCAACGATGAGGAAAGAAATTTTCTTATGCTCTATCAAGGAGGCGGAGAAAAAATTATTGTTGACGGTGTCGAAATCACGACCTTGTCCGTTACGGCTCCAATCGCGCAAGTCTGTCTCGGCAAAGAGATAGACGATGAAGTAAAATACAGGAATACCACATTTGGAGTCACCGAAATACAATAAAACAAATGCCGTGAATTATAAAAGCGTCTGGACAACCAGGCGCTTTTCATTTATTGGAATATTTCTTACTTAAACTCCGCATTCTTCGGCTTGTTAAACTTACGTATTTTTGCGTCGTAAGTTCTCCCCTCGCAATAATTCAACTTGCGCTCCATGACTTTTTCTAATTTATCTTTGGTGTAATTATCTTCGGTAACATTCGCTACCTTACAAGCGAAAACTATAACATCGGCCACTTCTGCCAAAATGTCATCCCATTCTTTTTCCAAGGCAGCTTTAGCTGTTTCTCCCACCTCTTCCATTAACTTAAATAGAGCTATCCTCATTTGTTCGTCCTTGTCAAAAGTAATGCCTTTTTCTTTGCAAAAGTTCCTTTCCCAATCTTGAATTTTTTTAATAGTAATTTGTTTTTGAGTCATTTTTTATTCTTAATTAATTGATACCCTTATTATAATATTAACATATTATCAATATTAATCAACAATAAATAATAAGGCGAACAACTCGTGTCCGCCTTATCTTATGATAAACTCCGTATGAAAATACCAATTAAAGCAAAGAGGAAATTTCGCGAATACCGTGATTATCCGGCTCGACAACCACGACATCGAAGTTTCTTTCTCCAAAGATGCCTTTGGCTTTTTCGATTGTCCCGTCCGTCGTCCTGGTAAGAGCCACCAGACTGGGACCCGCCGAAGTCATCCAGCCGCCCTCAATGTGATTGGCTTTCATCTGAAACAAGGTATCAGCCAGGGCTGCCTGGTAATACAACATCTGCATAGCTTTGCCGCCGAACAAAGCATAGTTGTAAAAAGCGTCTCCGACCCTTCTCCAGTCTCCCTGGACGGCGAAGGGCATGACTTCGGTAATAATCCAGAGGGCTGACTTAGCCGCATTGATCCGTTCGTTATGCCTTTCCCAACTCATACAATTCACGTCGGTATCGGATTCTTCAGGACCGGCCACGTGGACTCTCGGTGTTCCGACCACAAACCGGACGTCCCCCGGCATCTCAACCCTGAATATCATTTCACATTCAGATGAAGTGATGACAAAACCGCCATATTTAGCCGTATTGAACGACCCACCCGTTGAAGCGCCGGGAAAAACCAAACCCTTCGCCGAATCGGCCTCTTCAACAAAGTTGTAGGCGACCAGCTTCCTTAACTCCCGAAAAGAGAGAGGTTCACCGAGCAGCATATTAACCGCTGTCGCTGTCGATTCTGACATTATGGCACTTGAACCAAATCCCACATGACGATAAGGATGAGCCACGGTCTCGATGCTGAAGCCGCCTTTATAGTCTGTAACTTGCCTGACCATCTCCAAGATATGTTTTACAATCAGCGGCCTCTCACTTTTAATAAGGTCTTCCCCTCGGATTAAACCGGCCTTAACCTTAGTATAGGCATTGGCGGCAAAAGACATCTCGCCGGCCTTGTAATCATTATGACCATCGGTGAATTTTAAAGCCGAATAATCAATCAGCCCCACATCAATACGGCATGGACATTGAAGAATCATCTCGTCGCGAGTTCCAATATTGCATTTGGCAATTTCCTCCGGTTTGTAAAACATCGTTCCCGGAGCACAGGGCTCGGGACTCCAAACTACCCTATCATAATGACTTGCCTCTACTTCCATTCTCATAAGTCATCACCTCCTTTTCAACCTTGCCACTATTTCTTCCGCTATCTCTTGTAAATCTTCAAGAGAGCCGTTATTTTCAATAGTTATATCCGCCATGGCCAGAAGCTCATTAACCAGTCCGGTTTCCGATTTTTCGTCTTTAATGATTCTTCTAAACGCATTCTCGTCAGCGCCATCTCTGTCAGTCAATCTTTCTTGACGCTCTTCTAATCCGCTAATCACTTTGATAACAACGGATTCCGAACATAACTCTAATATCTTCTTAACCTCATCTGTTCTTCTTGGACCATCCAACAATAACAAACCGGTCTTGTTCAGGATTCTGAACATATAGGGAATCTGCCAATAAGGATCTTCTCCATATTTTTCATTGGCTATCTGATGGATGGTATCGTGATTATTCGGAAGCCCTCTTTGAGTAATAATATCAATCATCAAATTGCTTGAAACAAACAAACTGTCCGGCATATTCAGGAATTCAGATAATTTGCTTTTCCCTGCGCCGGACTCGCCCATTAGTATAATAACCTCGGTCCTGCCGTTTAATTTCGACAAATCTCCATATATTCTCATGCTATCACCCCCTTACAGGCTAGCTTATAATTGACTGAGAAAGTTAAGGAACCACAGAATAATTTTAGGATAATATACAAATACGATAAAGTCAAGTGTGAAATGGTGTATTAACAAAAACCGCCTCTTTGGCGGTTTCTGCTTGGTCATCTCTTTTGATAAAGATATTTGACAACCCTGTTCAGGACACGCTGGAGACACTCTATTCGAACCGACCCGGGTCTAGTACTGACAAACCCTGACAAAACTACTTTGTTTGGTTCGAATCTCGGAAGGGTTTATTAATTTTGTCCAAATCAGTCTTGAAACGGAAATTCCTTTATTAATTCTCTACATGTCCCATGCTCGCCCATTTTATATATCCCAAGATTACTTACAACAAAATCTTTTTGTGGCCATTCTAAGGTCTTTATAATTTCTCTGGCCTTGGCTTCATCTTTGAATCTTATAATTGAAAGATGTGGATGATAGAGGAACATTGAATTCGGATATCCATATTTTTTAATATTCTCTACTTTCTCATCAGAAAAATCCATTTTGTGATTGGAAATATATTTTTTCATAATATGTCCTTCGCGCAAAGGATTTAATTTTGAAACTAATTCTTCGTGTAATTGCTTTATTTCCGGAATCATTTCAATTTCTAAACTGATGAATCCCTGAATTTCTTTTGCCTTAATTATATGGCAATGAATCTTGTTAAATTTTGACGCGATGCTTTCTACAACATTAAATATCTTATTCAAGTTTTTAACTGGATACTCGGGAGAATACAGAGTAATGTGCGGATGATAATTCTTTCCGTCAAGCGTAAAATAAACTTCATAATTTTTAATCAAATCCCTACTAAGAGAAATAGCTTGAGAAGTTATTTCATCAGGAGGCATTAAAACTGTATTTAGACGAATGAATTTATCTTCCATGTTAGATATTCTTGGGCATTTTTAGTTCAAATCCAGAAACAGCAATCCCTTTTGACCCTTCTTGGATTCGAACCGAAATTATCATTATTTAAAGCCGTTTTCCGGCTTTTATTACTTTGACCCGTCCGGGACAGATTTCGGCGCTTCTGAGAATTTGGCTTAAATTAGCGCTCTCGGGTCTGCCTCGATACTGCGCTGACTCGTGCTGGGGAGGCAGGATTCGAACCTGCGAATGACGGCTTCAAAGGCCGTTGCCTTACCGCTTGGCTACTCCCCAATTTTACGAATAATTTTAAGGTTCGTCCTTTCGACCACTCGACCTTGCCTTCGACAAGATCGTGGAATCTCAATGGCAAACCTTAAAATTCTCAAGGGAAACCCTTTTCTGTCTTCTACTCCCCAATACATTCAACCACAGCTAATTCCAGAGGCAGTTGCGGGAAATCAGCTGACTTGATTTCATAACCGGCCCGGACAAAAACATGAATCAGCTTGATTAAATCTGGCTGGGAAAAGCTCTGACCCTGCTTTATTATGACACTTATTTGCTCTTTGGTCAATTCAGGAGCAACTAAATCAGTCAGGTTAGAGTCAACTTTGAGAATGAGCATTTTTCTTAAATAATTGACCAGCGATTTGCTGAATTGGACCAAGTCATAACCCTGATTAACCACCTGATTAATATGAACAATGGCCTGGGAATTCTTTTTAGCGGTTAAATATTCAACCAAATCTTGGACAGCTTTAATGTCAGTCACTCCTAAAATGGTCTGGACTTCTTTCAAGGTAATTTTCTTATCTTCCATGGCCATAACCTGGCCAAGCAGACTCTCGCCGTCCCGAATAGAACCGTCGGCATTCAAGCCAATTAATTCTAAAGCCGGTTTTTCAATGGATACTTTCTCTTGTTGGGCAATCCAATTAAGCCGCTGAACAATTTTATCCAAAGTCAGTTTGTGAAAATCAAATCTCTGACAGCGGGAAATAATCGTCTGGGGAACTTTATGAATTTCGGTAGTCGCTAAAACAAAAATCGCGTGGGCCGGCGGTTCTTCTAATGTTTTGAGCAAAGCATTAAAGGCCTCGCGGGTTAATTGATGGACTTCATCAATAATAAAGACCTTGTATTTAAGATTGGTCGGGCTGAATCTAATCCCCTCGCGCAGTTCCCTGATTTCGTCAATGCCCCGGTTGGAAGCGGCATCAATTTCAATCAAATCCAGCGATTTGCCTTGATTGATTTCCTGGCAGGCCGGGCATTGATTGCAAGGTTCGGCGCTTTTTGAGCTTTGGCAATTAACTGCTTTGGCTAATAAGCGGGCGACGGTGGTTTTGCCAACTCCCCTGGTCCCGGCAAAAAGATAAGCATGAGCTACTTTATTCATTCTTAAAGCATTAGTTAAGGTCCGAATAATATGCTCCTGATTAACTACTTCTTTGAAGGTTTTCGGGCGATATTTGCGATAGAGAACAAGGTTTTCCATCCCTTAAAGGGTCGCCCTTTCGGACACGTCCTCGCCAGAAGCGAGGGCATATCTGAAATGGCAACCCTTTTAAACTTTTCTTCGGCCTTAGTATAGCATAATCGAACAAAAATAAAAGCCCTAATACCTTACCTCTTGGTAAAAGGGCTTTGGGGAATAAGCGGATTTCTTTGTTTTGTTTCTTAAAGAAGATTAAGACTGCTAACTATCTCCCGTCGGCAGACTTTCCAGGTTAGAGATAGGTCGATTCTAACCCCTCTTATAATAAGGTGTTGTATCTCTATCCAATTTTGATGCCATTTTAGAAGATTCTCGAAGCCTTTTAAAAAAGGGTCTTTTTTGTCAATTAACTGATCCCAGTAAAGCTGCCTATAAGATAGATAAGGATGATTGGCCCTGTCTCTGCCCCGATAGTTTAAATACACTTCTATTTTCCGACGGGGCTGACCTGATTTAAATCCAGATTCTTCGGCCTGATCCCAAAAGTAAAGAACGTACTGGTCAGAGTGGCAAAGCATATCCAGATCAGGAGGACCTAGCTCTAAATAAAAAATTGTTTTTCTTAACTGTTCCAGATAGCGTTCTTTAAAATAACGGGCCTTTTTCTCCAAAATAAAGTCTGTCTCCTTACCTACATGGGCCGATCTTACTGTGAAATCTGGAATACAGTCCCGGTCAATCGGAAGCAGCTTAATTTTTATATTTTTCTCCTTGAATAAAATCCGATCACCGAGCTGAATAACGAGATCGAAACTCAAACCATTCCTCCAATGAGCTTCCAATCCTATTCTAACAGAATTATTAGAGTCAAAATGAGATAAAAAGACCTCGCCTGGATGAGGCAAACAATCCATCGCATCACAAATAAGACCGGGAAATTCTTGCGGAAGCATTGCTTCTAAATATTCTCTCGCGCTCATAACCATCTCTCCTTTCTAAGAGGAAGCGACCTGCCTTCCCCTGACGACTCTTTAAGTCGTTCGTTTCTTTAAGCAGAGAGAACCTGTTCCCTGCTGTGATTAATGACTCAATCCGCTTATCCTTGGTTTTCAAAAAACTAAAAACAGAATAACATCTTTAGTCATTCTGTCAACATCCTTCATCTGTTTCAAAATATTATTCAAAAACAAAAGCCCAGCAATCTTCAAGATGTCGGGCTCCAATTTAATCTTTTGTCAAATTAAAAGCTCTCTACGGGATCCTTCGACAAGCTCAGGATGTAAATTTGGGGAAATACTCATTTTTTAAAAACAATGAATTTGTAGCCAATGAAGTTCCAAAACATAGCCAGGAAAGAGGCGGCCACCGCGCCCAAATTAGCCCAAAGATTTTCGGTAATCCCCCATTGAGGACCGAACCAATTAACGACCAAAGAAGCAATCAGATTATTCAGACCAATACCAATCAAACTGACAACCAAAAAAGTCAAAAATTCCTTGCCTATTTTACCGGCTGACTGGTCAGTGGTTCCCTTTTTGAAAGTCCAGAATTTATTAAGAAAATAACTGTTAATCACCGCTACGGCAAAGGAAATTCCCTTGAAAAGCGAATAGAACCAACCGGTGGCAATACTGGTCAGGAAAATCAATAAATTAAGCACGCCGATATCAACCAAAAAATTAAGTCCGCCAACCAAGACAAATTTAGCCGCTTGATAAAAAACCAGCCACTTCTTACTTAAAAAGAAAGCAAATAAAAACCAAGCTAAACAGAAAAAAGGAAAGAAAACCGGCCAAAACCAAAGAGGGACTATTCCAATAGCCGGAAAAGTTAAGCTGATATTCTTGAATACGGCTAATAAAAGCCAGCCAGCCGCTTCGCCGATAATTAAACTAATAATAATGTCTGATTTTTTAAAATTCATACTTATTCAAAGGGTCGCCTTTCCACGGGGCGTCCCTTTTTACTTAAAGGGTGTAGTAAAAAGGGACGCCCCGGGATGTGGGACAACCTTTCTAACCGCTCCGAATTATATTTTCGGAGCTTTTTTAATTTCAAAAACCAATCCTCTTTTCAAAATCAATTCATCCCGCCGGCCGATTTTATTTTCTAAGAACAAACGAGCGACCGGATTTTCTACTTTTTCCTGAATGACTCTGGCCAAGGGTCGGGCGCCATACAATGGGTCAAATCCTTGAGCAGCCAATTCCTTAACCGCTTCCTCTTCTGTTTCTAAGTTAACTCCTTTTTCTTCTAATTTTTCTTTAAACATCTTTAAGAATAAGCGGGTGATATCAAACATATTTTCTATGGTTAAACTTTTGAAGAGGACGATTTTGTCAAAACGATTCAAAAACTCGGGCCGGAAATATTCTAACAAAACCTTTTCTTTAAGCTGCTGGAAAATTTCTGGATAAGGTACTTTTTTACTAATCTTTTCCTGAATGAAAGCGGTTCCGGCATTAGAGGTGGCGATCAAAATAATATTGGTAAAATTAATTGTCTCGCCGGAAGCATCGGTTAGACGGCCATCGTCCATTACCTGTAAAAACAGATTCAAAATATCCGGATGAGCTTTTTCTATTTCATCTAAAAGCAAAAGTGAATGAGGCTGTCGTTTGACTGCCTCGGTCAGATAACCTTTTTGGAGACCTTCTTCGCTGCGCAGACCGATCAGGCGGCGCAGTCCTCTCTTTTCCTGATACTCGGACATATCCAAGCGGAGCATCTTTTTCTCGTCGCCGAAATAGACGCGGGCTAAGGTCTTGGCTAGTTCGGTTTTGCCTACTCCGGTTGGTCCGATAAAAAGAAAATTACAAATAGGTTTTTTCCGTTTGGCCATTTCTAGTCGACTGCGTCGTAAAGCGGCTCCGACTGCTTCAACCGCCTCTTCTTGATTAATAAGACGGTGATGAATGATTTCTTCTAAATGAAGTAATTTTTCCTTTTCGGTCTCTTCAACCTGGCCCAAGGGAATATGCGTTTTCTGAGCGACTAATTGAGCTAAATCACTTCCCTTGATTATGGCCTCCTTACCTCGTTGATTTCTGACTAAATAAGCTACTTCTTCCAAAAGACCGATGGCCTTGGCCGGCAAGGCCTGACCGTAGAGATAGCGGTCAGCCAAGTCAATGGCCTGGTCCAGAGCATCAGCTGAAAATAGAATATCCAATTTCTTTTCCAGAATAAAAATCTTACTGATTAAAATCTGCCAGAGTAAATCAGCCGAAGGCAGGGCCATCTCAATCTTATTCAAAAGCCGGCCTAAGATTTTTCCCTCAATCTTAGCTGAATAACTTTCCGGCGAGGCCGTCCCGATAAGATAAAAAGCTTTTTGCTCTAAAGCCGAGGCTAAAATTTCGGCGAAATCTAAACCGCTTATTTGTGTCTTCAGACCAACCAAATTATCAATATTTTCAATAACCAAAACAATATTAGCCGCCCGATTAATTTGATAAAGGGTTCTCCTTAAATATTCTTCTCCTTTCTCTCTGGCCTCGCCCAAACTAACTAAGCTAGCCAAGTCCAATTTAACTAATCTTTTATCTTCCAGAAAGGAAGGCACTTCTTCTTCAACCATCATTTGAGCCAGCTTCTTCAAAACTGACTTTTTGCCTATTTCGCTCGGGCCCACCAAAACAACGGCTGGCTGGCCGCCGCTAAAGAAATTAAAAATCGCTTCAATTTCTTTCTCCCGATTAACAACAAATTCCAACCGACCTTGTCTGGCTAGCAGAGTTAAATCCTGACCGACTCGGTCTAGCAAAGGCGTGGCCGCGGCGGTCATCGCCCGATTAAGCTTGCCTCTCGGTTTGAAAAGTCGCCACCAGAAAAATGATTTCTGCCATTTTTTAATCTGTCTTTCTAGTTTAGTCCATTGAATAACTCGTTCAATTTCTTCCGGACTAACGCCAAACTCGTCAAAAATCATCCGAACCAAATTTCTTTGCTGGCTAATGGCCCAAAGAATATCTAAAGAGCTGACTTGTCGCTGCTCCTGCTTTAGACAGAAAAAATAGGCATCAACAAAAATTTTCTTAAAATCAGCCGAAATCTTCGGTCCCAAGACAGACCTGCCTTCCTCTGATTCAGGAAAAAAGGAAGAACTTTTCAAAACAACCTTAATTTTACCAATCACTTCTTTTGGCGCACAATCTAATCTTTGCAAAATTTTCTTAAAATTTCTCTTTTTCAAAAAAGAAGCGAAAAGATGAATCGGTCGAACAAAATGATAACCGTGACGATAACAAAAAAACCAAGCTTTTTCTAAGGCCTTCTGAGACGCCCTGTCTAAGGACAAAGAAATCTCTGCTTTCTTTCTGGTTGGCTTAATTCCTAAACCTTTCTCTTTCTCTTGACGCCGCTGCCGGAGATAAAAAAGGAACATATCAGTTAATAAGGAAAAATAGAAAATTTCTAAAGAGGCGGTTCGGCCAGATTCGGTGACGGTAAAAAAAATAAACAAGCTGAACAGACCGTAAAGACCAAAAAGAATCAGGAAAATAAAAACCAACCAGCCCAAAAATCTCTTTAATTTTCTTTGACTAATGATTAAGAGATTAAGCTCTGGTTGAAAAACAGGATTAATTTTAGGAGGTATAGTTTCGGCCATATTTTTTTCCTCCCGGGGCGTCCCTTTTTACTTAAAGGGACGCTCCGGGGACTATAACTGCCAAATAATCAAAATGGGCAGAAACAGCCAAGCCAACAAAATTAAAAACCAAAAAACAAACCAGCCAGCCATTAAAATAAATCGCCAGCTGATTTGCCAGAGATGAGTATTCAAACTTAACAGATAAGTAGCCACTCCTTTTTGACCGTACATCGGTCTGAAAAAATTCTTCAAGAGGATTGACAAAGCTAAAGCCCGCCAGCCGCTCCTAATTCTCTGCCAGCAAAAAAGAGCCGTTTTCTTCAGACCCCGGCTGTACCACCAAAGCGGAAAATAAAAAAGCTCAATCAGAGTATCTAAAAACAAATCTTTTATAAATATTTGGTAAGCACTCATGGATCCAAGGGACGCCCTTACTTCACTTCCATATCCGGCGAAGGAGTCACTTCTGCCGATAAGGCCGGTTGCCAACGATCGGTAATTTCTTTCTCAACTAAACTTTTCTCTCGACCGTATTTAAGGCGAGCTAATTCTTTAATCGCTTGGGCCACTTCCGGCTTTTCCTTCTCCGGCGGCTCAGTCAAAAGATTAAACGGTTTGGAAGTTTCGTTGTTAACCATTAGTTTAATATAGGCATTGAAATTATCAATATTGATTAAGTCATTCATCTCAAAAACCGGCTCAAATTGTTTAACCAGGAATTCGGCGTCATCGGCGCCGACCCGAAAACTGACTAAGGAACCAACATTACCGAAAACAGCTTCCCGGATTTTATCTTCTAACTGACCGATAAATTGATGAGCAATAATCAGCGATAAACGGTATTTTCTGGCTTCCGATAAAATAGTGGCGATACTATCGGTGGTAAAATTCTGGAACTCGTCCATGTAGAGATAGAAATCCCGACGTTCTTCTTCGGGAAGGTCAACCCGTGAAAAAGCGGCCATCAGCAATTTACCGGTAATAATCAATCCCAATAAAGAACTATTAATATCACCCAAACGGCCTTTACTTAAATTAGCCAAAAGAATTTTCTTTTCATCCATAATTTGACGGAAATTAATCGTACTGGCTGACTGACCGATAATTGGCCGCATATAATCATTGGCAATAAAGACATTGAATTTAGAGGTAATATAGGGAACGATATTTTGTAAAGCTGCTTCGCCACCAGCTTTCTCGGCCTCTTTTTGCCAGAAATCTTTAACGACCGGATTCTGACACTTAACCAGTAATTCTTCTCGAAACTCTTTATCAGCCAAAACCTTGGGCACTTCCATCAGGGTAAACTTTTTAGTCGGGTCATCTATTAAAAGCAAAAGGGCGCTGCGGGTGTATTGTTCAAACATCGGTCCGCCGGTCTGACGCAAATCGTAAAGTTTATCAAAAATATTAATCAATTCGTTAACGACAAAAGTTTTCTGTTCCGGATATTGAGCATCATATTCCAGTATATTCAAACCGAGCGGCCGCTCTAAATTAGCCGGGTCTAAAACAATAACATCTTCGGCTCGCTCTTTAGGAATTAAACCAAGAACTCCTTCAACTAAATCACCATGCGGGTCCAAAAGACTAACCCCTTGACCATTTTTGATATCTTGAACAATCAAATTGCGCAAGAAAACAGATTTACCTGTCCCGGTCTGACCAATAACATAAAGATGACGTCGCCGGTCATCTGGTTGTAAGCGAACTACTGTTTCTATTCCCCGATAGAGATTTTTGCCCAAAATTATTCCCTCCTTGGGCAAATTAGCTGGCGGGGCGGCCGGTTCGGCTTTAAGGAATTTGACTTTGGGTGTTTCAATCGTCCTGGTTGGAAAATGAAACAAGCTGGTCAATTCTTCGGTGTTTAAAAGTATTTTATGCTTGGGATTAAAAAGACGAAAAGAAAACTGGTAAATTAACTTTTTCAAACCACGTCCTTTTTTAAAACGAAATGATTTTAACTGATTCAAATTGGGAGCGTTAAATTGGACAAAAGCCGACTCTAAATGACCGAGGATTTGTTCGGCTCGTTGTTGATTAGCTGCCGAAACCAATAAACGCAAATTAGTATCAAAACCAACCTTGCTGGCTTTATTCTCTAAGGCCTTAATTGTTTCTTCCTGGAGTGGGGTCAGAGCTGGCCTGACTTCAGCTTCAGCTAACTGCCCTTCTTTGGCTTGAGGCGAACCTTTGATGGCTTCGCTAAAATAACTTAATGTCCTCAGGAACCAGCCGCGGCTAGCCCTGACTTTAGCTATTTGATAATTTCTGCCTTGCTGCATTTCTTGAGCAATCTTTAAGCCTAATTCGGTCCATTGTTTGGAAGGAGCCGGTCGAATAATAATCTGAACGGCTGCTCCCTCGCCCTCTTCGGCTAACTTACTTAAAGTATTAGTCACCCCATTGAGCGGGTCGGTTTCCAAATTCTGATAGGTTTTAAAAGGTAGAACATAACCACGAGCCAATTTTAGATAACTGCCAGCCGCTGCCCCTTGAGGATTAAAAACATTATAATCCTCGCTTCTTTCAACCGATGCCTCCGGGTAAAAACCATGAATCTGTTTTTCAATGACATCTTCATAACCGCGAGGCATGGCCATATAAAAAGAAATTTCTTCGCCGATTTGGGGGGTGGCTATTTCAAAGACCAAATGGGGTTGACCGTAAATAAAAGTGTCTTTGGTTTCTCTAATATTACTCAAACTGGCGTAGAGTTGCTCCATGACCGAAACAATTTCTTTTTCGCTTTTTGGCGCTTCGCCTTGTTCCTTTTTGGCTTTCTTGGGTAAAGTAATTAAAAACAGGCTCATATTCAAAGCCCGTGTTAATCGGCCTTTGCTCTTTAATCGAAGAATAAAAAGCAAGCTGCCAATAATAAGAATGGTCAGTGTCAGAAAGAGAACTATCGGAAGAAGAATTTGATTGAGGTCTAAGTTTAAGTTTACATCCATTAACTTTGGAGCGTTGTTCACGGGACGTCTTTCACGGGGCGTCCCTTTTTTATACACCCTAAAGGGTCGTCCTTTCGGACACGTCCTCGCTAAAGGCGAGGGCGTGATCCTCAATGGCAACCCTTTATATAAGGGTGTATAAAAAAGGGACGCCCCGTGAGCTAGATCCCGTAAACCAGGAACAAGCCCTTTTATAGCTTCTTCAGCTTCCCTTCTTCAATCAATTTTTGGTACAGTTCATCCACTAAAGCGTCATGAAGCTCATCTAAAACATAAGCGCTATCTAAGGCCTTAGCTACTTCTACGGCAAAATTCAATCCTTTTTCAAAAGCCAAATCAGAAAGGGCCTTGACTTGGCTTGGTCGGTCCAAATCTTTGAGCTGTTTGGCTTTTTTCCGGGCTTGGGCTGACGGCGGAGCGACAGTCGGTTTAACTTCTTCTTCTATTTGTCTTTCTCCGACTGCTTGATTAACTTCGGCTGGGGATTTTTCTTCAATTTGCTCTATTCCAATTTTATTCTCGGTCGCCGCTTCGGCTTGTTCTTCAGTTAATTTCTCTGTTGGCTCTAAAGACTTCTCTTTATCTAAAGGAGTTTCTTTTTCTAAAGAGTTCTTTTCTTCAGAGTCAACTGATTCTTCACCGATTGGCTCGCGATACCTGTCTTTAATAGCCGAAGAATTATTTTCCAATGATTTTTCTTCCATTGAGTTAATTATACCATAAATCAAAAGAGGCAAACAATAACTTTTCCCCAAATAAGTAAATCCCTTCCCGTTATTGACAGAATTTATATAGTATGCTATTCTCAAAACAAAGAAAAGTTCGTTAAATTTTAAGCTATCACCTTTAAATCTTAAAAAGGAGGCAGTGATGAAAAGGATGGTATTATCACTATTGGCGGCAGTAATAGTTATGGTGGGCCTGACCGACTGTAGTGGCCGGCTCGGCAAGAGAGTCGGCGATCTAGAAATCTTGTTCGAGAATTCACAGATTCTGAACCAAGAGACCGCCAGCATAGCCACAGCCACCGATAAGAGAATGGCTAAAATGGAAAAAACGCTGGATAATCTGCGCTCGCTGACTGCCCAAATTGGCGACCAAATCAACTTTATCCCCCCGGAGGCGATGGAGACTGCTTCCGCTAATTCAACCTCCGCTGAGCCAGCGACTAAGCCCGAAACAGTTGCAACGACCATTTCCAAGACCGAAGTCAAGACCACTACGGCCGAGATTCTGGAAGACAAATTGGCAAAGCTGACTAAGCGAGTTGATGCCTACGGTAAAAGACTCAATGCTCATGATGGACAATTCAGCAAGCTGCGAAGGCGGCTGGCTGAAGTAGAGGATGAAATCAGACCCATTTATCTCTGGACAGCCGAGTTTCCCTCAGGAAAACCGAGAAAACCCGGGGGAAAAGAGGAGCTGCAACTACCGGACGAGCTTAAGCCCGGACTGGACGAGCTGGCCTTCGCAATCAATAAGGGCCATGTGAAGTTGGAAAAAGAGGTTGCCGGCCACGCTGATCCAGTAGGATCAGAAAAGGACAACCTCGAGTTATCTAAGAGAAGGGCCCAAGTCTGTATTGATCATTTGGTCGCAAGGCTTGGACCTGATAAAGATGTCATCTGGCAGAGCGACACAAAGTGGAAGGATTATTTTGTAGCGGTTGGCAAAGGCGAAACAGACCGCTACGGAAACTATAAATACAACCGGAGGGTGTGCTTCCAGCGCCTGACAACATCGAATTAAACGTACATAACCAAAACCCCAGGGAGAGAAATTCTTCCTGGGGCTTTATTTTTACTGAATTATTCAGACGCTTATTTATAGCTCAATATTTACAGCTTCTTTTTTTGCTCCTCTAAATTCAGGTAATAGCTTCTTAGCTATAAACTCACCGACGGTCATATCCATTTCTTCCGGTTTTGG
>CAYYLD010000011.1:0-18598 GCA_964472495.1 uncultured Candidatus Saccharibacteria bacterium
CCTCAGCACCCTCATCAGGATATAATTCTGCTGCGGTTGGCGGCTTGGCGGCTGGTACTTCTATCTCTCCTTTCTCCAATTCAGCAGCAATTTCATCAGGAACTTTGAACGGAGATTGGTAAGTTCTTTCTGCCGTTTCAGCGGCTCCGGCCGTTGAGACTATATTAGGCAAATTCTCTAAAACTTTACGAACAAGCAAACCAGCTGTTTCAACCATCATTGCCCCGACTACTCCTTTAGCCGCTGCCTTGGCATACCTAGCCCCCATAGCTAAAGCGTCAACCGTGCCATATTGACTAACTATGGCATCAAGATCATTGAGATGTTTTGAATATTTATTAATTATTTTTTCTTTCTGTAATTTCTTCTCTTTAGCTGATAATTTTTTATCTTTTTCAATTTTTTCAATCTTGCCCTGGATACTATAAATTGATTTTTCCACATCCCATTTAATAGTTTTCTGGAGAAGACCAGTGGCCATGCCTGGCTCGGCCTTTTTCTCAATTCGTTTCAAAAGGTCTTCCGGTATATTCTGCTGGTAAGCCTTTTCTAAATCCTTTTGGGAAACTTCCTTTTGGCCGGCTTCAGTTGCTTCGACCTGGGCCTGTTCATAAATCTTCCAGGCTTCCTCAGCGGCCTGGTCAATATAATGAACCCTGGTCTTTTCAATGACCTCCTCGTTTTTAAGCCGAGCTTCCTTAGCCGCTTCCGCTCCCCGTGAGAAAAACATGCCGGCCATCATTACATATCTAAAAGGAGAACCCATGGTATAGCCGACAATATCAGTGGCTACTCGGCCATATCTTAAAACATTGCCAGCTAAAGAAGTAATATTGCCAAACCGACGTTTTTTCCCTTTTTCTATCTGCTCCATTTTCTTTCTGGTTTTTTGAGCACTTTCTTGATAATCCTCGCTGAATGATTCCAGCCATCGTCCCATCGTACTCTTTTTATCAAAACCTTTAGCCGCCCCTTCGAAAACTTTAGCGAAAAAACTATTCTTTCTTTCATCAACAAAGAAACCCATATTATTTAGGCCAAAGCCGATTTTCTCTCTTTCTTCCGAAGGTATTTCTTTTAGTTCTTCTCTAACCACGTCCCTTTCTTCTTCCGGCTTAGGCACTTCTACTAATCCTGGCTTTTTTTCAAATTCATCAATTTCAGTTGGCTTCGGTTCTATTTCTTCCGTTGTTGGAGCTGGTTCAAATTTTTCCTTAAACATATTTTTATAACCTATTTCCCAAAAAAATAAATTAAGGAGTCGTTAAACTTGTCTGAGAAATAGGATCTTCTTTTATTTTATTATCTTTTTAATTGTATCAAAGAAGTTATCTACAATCAATACTCATACTCGTCAACGACCAAGCCGTTTTTATCTCTTAAAACAATTGTATCGCCGTCGTTATCCAAAATATCGACTGACTTATTGAGAAAAACCCGCCACTCGTCTTCAAAAAAATCCACTTCTTGATAATGGTTTAAATAACATTGTTTATAATTAAATTTTTCACTTAAGAAACTGGTACACTGACTATCTGAACTTACCGCTAAATTATCAGAATAATCAGGTATCTCGCATCTGCTTAGTCCTTTGATAAAATCACGGCAAGATTTTTTAAAACTGCTGTAAGTTGATTCTTCTAAGCGAGGACAATCCTCATCTAAGGAGGGGTGGAACTGAGATAACTGGTCTAAATAACCAGTACATTTATTAGTCCGAAAATTTACTCCTTGAGGACTCAAGCCAGTTGAAATAATAACTTCATTTCGATAAGCCAGCTTGATATCGGAATCATAATTATCCAAAAGAGGGTGACGCAATTTTTCAACTGCCTGAGGAATAGTTGCTGTCTCTCTTTTAGTTCTAATAGTCCAGCCGGTGATGTCAATTAATTGGTCCTCATTATTCCTGAGAACCAGATAATCGTTTTTAAAATTTATCTCGTCCGGCTCTACCCGACTAATCTCTACTTTTTGATAGTAAGAGGAAACGCCTATCCGAAAACTCCGTTTAGCCGGGGTCGGGTCATAATAACCCTGTTCGTTTTTAGCCCGGACATAGAAGGTATAAATCCCATTCTCTTCGGATAGGTTATAAGTTTTAGTGTCGCCATATTGACGACGCCAATCGGTATCATCGCCAACTAAATAGGTTTCAAAAGACAAATCAGCTGTTTCGCCTAAGGGATTGGTTCCGGAATACTTAAAAGTAACTTCGGCTGTTTCCAAAATCTCTCCTTCGGCTGGTCCTTGAAGAATAATTGTCTCCGGATATTGATTGGTCTCTGACAAAGTAACATTGTCGCCTTGCTTGATTTTATTCAGCTTGTCATCGTCAATCTGGTAAATATATCTCCAACCAAAATTATTCCCTTCGAAAATTCGGGGGTTAGGAAACCAACGTCGCTGACCTGCTTCAATCAGATAAACTTCCGGACCGGTTCCCTTTAACAGAGTTCCTTCCGGGTAGTCATCATATCTATCCAGATTATCGCCTTGGGGATAAGAGCTCAAAAAAGCATCGGAAATAGTTTTGACGTTAGCCCATTTGTAGCGGAAGTATTCAAAGGTTTCCGGGTCCGGAATCCAGCGTCGGGTGCCGTTTTCCAAGACATAAACTTCCGGACCGGTTCCCCTGATTAAATCGGCCTTAGGTAAATAAGCCGAGCTAGCCAAGGTTGGCCCTGCTAAAAAAAATAATCCGATAAAAATTAAACTTAATAAAATAATTATTCTTTTCATTATTCTTCCCGGGGCGTTCCTTTTTATACATAAGGGTTGCCCTCGAAATTCCACGATCTTCCGCCTTTGGCGGAAGGTCGTGGTTGAGAGAGCGACCCTTTAGGGGTGTATAAAAAAGGAACACCCCGGGAGCTATGTTGATTATACCTTTCATTCTATGGTAAAATCAAGAAAAAGATGAATTCAATTCTGGATAAACTCAATAATAAAATCACTAATTGCCTGGCCGTCGGTCTGTTGATTTTGATGTTTGCTCTGGCTTTCTTCAGCTTGCGCGACGATTCAGCGACTATGGACGAACAAGCTCATATCCCGGCCGGTTATTCTTACATCAGCCAAAAGGATATGCGTCTTAATCCGGAGCATCCGCCTTTGCTTAAGGACTTGGCCGGTTTATCTATCTGGCTCGGCTCAAAATTAACCGCCCAACCGATTAATTTCCCGTCTCAAGCTGAAAGTTGGCAGGAAGGTATCAACGACCAATGGACTTTCGGCAAACAGTTTCTCTATCAGAGCGGCAATGACGCTGACCAAATTATTTTCTGGGCCCGCTTGCCAATGCTTCTAATTATGCTTCTGCTCGGCTTTTATATTTTCAAATGGGCCAAAGAAATTTACGGCCACAAAGCCGCTCTTTTAGCTCTTGTCTTTTACTCATTCTCGCCTACTTTTTTAGCCCACAGCCGTTATGTGACCACCGACGTCGGGGCAGCCACCGCTTTCTTCATCGCCACCTACTATTTAATCAAATGGCTTCAAAAACCGAACAAAAGAAATTTGGTCTGGGCTGGTTTAGTTTTCGGCTTAGCTTTATTAACCAAATTTTCTTTAGTTTTACTGATACCCTATTTTATTTTCTTGGTTATTGTCTGGGCTATTTTAAAAAAACAACCCTTCCTCAAATCCCTGTTCGGTCTTCTGCTAATCGGTCTGATTGGCCTGGCCTTAATCTGGCCAATTTATCAATTCCATGTCTGGAACTATCCGGTCGAAAGACAGCTGGCCGACACCCAATTTCATTTCCGCGACTTCCCTGTTCGGCTGGCTTCCGAGCCGGTTATCTGGATGGCCGACAAACCATTGCTTCGTCCTTACGGACAGTTCTTCTCGGGCTTCTTAATGGTTATGCGCCGGGCTCTGGGCGGCAATACGACTTACTTTTTAGGTGAGGTTTCTAATCTGGGCTGGCATAATTATTTCCCCGTCGTTTTCCTGATTAAAATTCCTCTGACCTTCCTCATTTTAATCTTAATCACTCTATTCTTGGCTGCCTGGCAGATTTTAAGGGCGTGCCTTCCGATTCCACGCCCTTGCGGAGCAAAGGCGTGGTCGGAAAGTACGCCCTTAATTACTTCCTGGAAAAAAATAGTCGGTCAAGCTCTCAACTGGCTAAAAAATCATTTAATTGAATTTGCTTTTCTTTTCTTCCTGGTTCTCTATTGGGCTTCCAGTATTAAAAGCAATCTTAATATTGGCGTCCGTCATATTCTGCCCACTTTCCCCTTTCTTTACATTCTGGTCAGCGGCCAAATTAATCGCTGGCTGACTGTTTCTTTCTGGCCTGTTTTAGAAAAATTTAAACTAACTACCCAAGGCTTCTGTCATACTCTCAAAACGGCTTTTCTTATATGTTTGAAAACCTACTTCAAGTATTTAGTCGTGGCCATCCTGCTCTTTTGGTATATCTGGGGAACTATCGCCATCTATCCTCACTTTTTAGCTTATTTCAGCCAGTTAGTTGGCGGGGCAGAAAACGGCTACAAATATGTGACTGATTCTAATCTGGACTGGGGACAGGATTTGAAACGACTAACCCAATTCGTTGAAGAAAATAATATAAACAAAATCTATCTTAATTATTTTGGCGGAGGGTTAGCCGAATATTATCTGGGAGAAAAATTTGTCGACTGGTGGGGCGAGCGCGACCCGGCCGAGTTGCCGCCCAATAGCTGGTTAGCTGTTTCGGCCACTCTTTTACAAGGCGGCCGCGGCTGGCCGGCCCCCGGCTTCAATGAAAAAACCGGCTACTATAATTGGCTGAACCAATACGAGCCGGTTGAAGTCATCGGCTATTCCATTTTTATCTACCAAATCCCTTAAGAGATCCGTGCTCGCAGGCCGGACCTCAAACCTAAAGGACGTCCCTAAGAAGAGACGTCCTTTTAAGAACTTTTAAGAAACGCATCTGAAAAAAAAGCCGCTTTTATTGTTTAAAGCGGCTTAAAAAATAACTCAACAAAAAAATACTCTCCTATTTTTTACTATGTACAAGGGTAGCTCCGTTGCATCTGGCAACCTCGTTAAATATATTCAGCGATTTTTTCATAATCTGCGAGCACCACTCAATAGGAAAGGCTTGGGGAAAACTCTGTCTATTGTTTTCTTTGATATGCCGTGTCATCGCCTCCTTTGTCTTATTTAACAAATCCTGCAAGAAATCGATTTCTTGCCGAGCCTCTTTTAATCGTTTAATCGAAACCTCTCCTGCCGTCGTATCAAACATTCCCATATATTCCCCCTTTCTTCTATTGCCCTAAAACTTAATGTTAAATAGCCAAACAATTTACCGATAATATACCCTATTCTCTATACGTAAGTCAATATATTCCAAAGAGGCTGTTCCTCCAATCTGTTTTTCCAAAACCATTTCCAAGGCCTTTAGTTGTGATTCTACTGAATAGGCCGGGTTAAAATAAATCTGCCAGCCGGTTGACATATTCACTCTTAAATCTTCTAAAGAAACGACTCTAAAATTACTCAGCTGCCAGGATAATCCGGCCGTTGTTTTTATTTTAGGCAATTCTTCTTTGAGGGTTAAAATAAAATTAACTGTCTCCGGAGAAAGAACTTGCTGTCGCAGTTTAGCCCCTTCATTTTCAGAACTATAAATATTTAAAATCAAACTACCGCTGATTAAAGGCGACTCTTTGAAAATAATCCCCTCTTCATCCAGATAAAAACATTTTTTAATTTCAGTTTGGCTAGGCATTTTTTTCTCCTCGGCTTCTTCGGCCGGTTGTTCATCAATAACTGTTTCTTCAACCTGACACCAAATACCAATCTTCTTTCTTTCTTCAACAAGTATTTCTAAGCCAGCCCTGGCTGTTTGAGTCAATGATTTAAGAGCCGTCAGCTGAGGCATTTTTCGGCTAATCTTGGCTATTCTAATTTGAGGAAATTTATCCAAAATATCTTCTTTAATTTTGTTTAGCGGTATCAAAACAATACTTTTTTGGGGAATAAATTGCCACAACTTTTCTCCCAAATCTCTCTGGACAATTTCTATAATTCCCGAGCGGAGGTCGCCCTTGATAGGCGGAGTCGAAGAATTAACTTCAATCTTACTTGTCCATAAGCCGGGCCAAAAGATTAAAGAATAAGCCGAACCAGCTAATAAACAAAAAAATAACCCTGTAAAAATTATTCTTTTCAGGGGTGATTTTTTGGGAGTTCTTTTCCTTGAAGAATATTGACTTTTCCTCATTTAATTTATTCTACGGGGCGTTCCAAGGCGTCCCTTTTTTATACACAAGGGTTGCCATTGAGGATCACGCCTTTTGCGAAGCAAAGGACGTGTCCGAAAGGGCGACCCTTTGAGGGTGTATAAAAAAGGGACGCCTTGGGAACACCCGGGAACAAAAACAAAAAACACTATCCAATTTTCTTCAGGCCACCCATGTACTTCCTCAAAACCTTGGGCACTTCAATGCGACCGTCCTTCTGCTGATAATTTTCAATAATGGCAATGAGTATTCGGCCGATGGCCATAGCCGTGGCGTCGTTCATATAAACGAATTCAAGCCGGCCATCTTTTCTTCTCACTCGGGTGTTTAATCGCCTGGCCTGATAATCGGTCATATAATCGGAAGTATGGGTCTCCCGATATTTATTCTGACCGGGCATCCAACATTCAATATCAATTTGTCGATAATCGGGACCACCCATATCTCCGCTGCAGAGAATAATCACCTGATAAGGTATCTCTAACTGCTGAACCAAATATTCCTGAACAGCCACAATCAATTCTTGTTCAATCAAACCATATTCGGGTTGAATAAAAGTTTCCATCTCCGCTTTGTCAAACTGATGTCTTCTTAAAATTCCGGCTGTGTCCTGGCCGTAAGTTCCGGCCTCTCTTCTTAAGGCGGTGGAATAGCCAATGTACCTGATTGGCAAATCTTCTTCTTTAATAATCTCATCTATATGTAAAGGGCCGAGAGTATGTTCAGCGCTGCCAATCAATAGAGAATCGTCTTGCTCCAAGTAATATTTGTCTTCAATGGGGTCAAATCTGTCCATTTTTTTCATCACTTCCGCCCTGGCTATGACCGGCGGGATAACCGGAATGAACGGTTTGTCAAAAGGACTACTAACTTTTTTAGCTAATTTCCTTATGATTTCTTTATCGGTTAAAGTTTCAAAAACAAATTGGATAATGGCAAATTGCATCAAAACAGCCTCATTGAACAAATAATTGAATCTGGCCCCGGAAATTTTTGCCGACTTTTCGGTATCAATTAAATTATGCATCGTTCCTAATTCCATATGGTCTTTGGGCTTAAAATCAAACTTAGTCGGCTCCTTAAATTTCCTCAAAACTTTATTATCCGACTCGTCCTTGCCCGTGGGAACGTCATCGGCAATCAGATTAGGCATTTTAACAATCAGCTTATTCAAACTTTCTTCTGCTTCTTTTAGTTTCGGTTCTATTGATTTTATCTCCCCCTTTATCTTTTTGGCTCTTTCAATTCCTTCGGCCCCTCTTTCTTTTCGCTCACTAATTCTATTCTGCTCTGCTTTGAGGCCCTCTGCCTGTTGTAATAAATATCGTCTTTTTTTATCCAAATCCAAAAGTCGGTCAATCTGACAATCAACCTGTCTTTTTGTGCAAACATCCTTAACTTTATCCGGATTTTCCCTGATAAATTTTATATCCAGCATATTTTTCTCCTTCCTCGGGGCGTCCCTCTCGGAGCGCCCTCTCGGGGCGTCCCTTTTTTATACACCCTTTTCGAAAAGGGCGTATAAAAAAGGGACGCCCCGAGAGGTCATAAACCTAAATCATCACTAATTCCCTGCATTGTCTCTAAACCAACCTTAACAAACTCTTCTAAACTTAAATCAATTTCCGAGCAAGCGGCAATTTTCTCCCGGTTCGCTCCTTGGGCAAAATGTCTCTCTTTAAATCTTTTTAAAACCGACTCAATCTTCAAATCAGCTAATTTTTTACTCGGCAAAACCAAAGTGGAAGCAACAATTAAACCAGTCAAAGGGTCAACGCAATAAATCGCTTTTTCCAATCTGGTTTCTCTGACTTTACCAGTGGCTGGATTATGAGCCTTAACTGCTTCAATAATCGCCGAATCAAAGCCAGCTTTTTCCAAAATAGCCCCTCCGACTTTACCATGTTTTTCCGGATGGTCGCGATAATTGACCATCTCCATATCAATATCATGGACCAAACCGGCTAACCCCCAAATTTCTTCGTCTTCGCTAAAGCGCCGGGCCAAGGCCCGCATAATCGCCTCGGTAGCCAGCATATGTTTGATGCTGTTTTCGTTTTTGACGTGCTGGCGAACTAATTGTAAGGCCTCTTGTTTATTCATATTATCTCATTGAATTCCAGAAACTCCTATGGTAATTGTCCCGCCATAATTAAAATTAGTACCATTGCAAGTAGTCACCCCCGGACTGGCGATATCTGGGTTTTCTAATTTATAAACCAGCATATACCATTGCTGTCGGCATCCGTAATTAAGAGAATAGAAACAATAATTATATTTTCCACTTCTAGGCCAGCCACCGGTCTCATTCTTAGGGTCCCCAGGAAGATTAATATAGCCGTCTAATTTACTCTGTAAAGTGTCCCAGCTGCCGTCCGAACTATTACTCCAACCACTGCTAGGCGAACCAGCTCCTCCGGAAGCCGGGTATTTGCCTTTGTCACTATAATACATCTCCAAAGCTAACATCATTTGCCTAATATCTGATTTCCTTCTAGAATCTCGGGCTTTTTCCCTGGCTTTATTAACGCTAACCAAAACAATCGTCGCCAATAAACCGATAATAGCGATAACGACTAATAATTCTATCAAAGTAAACCCTTTTTGACTGCGGCGATGGCTAAAAATCTCCAGCATTTTTCGGGAGAGATTTAGGAGATAAACTTAGGAGCAAAATTCCTCAGCTTTTCTCTCCGATGGTGTCTCTCCGAGGGCGTCCCTCAAAACCCCCTTCCGGGGCGTCTCTTTTGACTACGCCCTAAAGGGTCGCCCTTTCGGACACGTCCTTTGCTTCACAAAGGGCGTGATCCTCAATGGCAACCCTTATTAGTCAAAAGGGACGTCCCGGGAACTACACCCTTTATTTAGGTCTCATCAGAGGGAATAAAATAACTTCTCTTAAGCTGTGTGAATCGGTCAGCAGGGCGACTAAACGGTCTAGGCCCAGACCAAAACCGGCCGCCGGCGGCATACCGTATTCCAAGGCCTCAATAAAATCTTTATCATAGGGTTGGGCTTCCTCGTCTCCTTTTTGACGCATCTTCTCCTGTTCTTTAAAACGTTTATCCTGTTCTATCGGGTCGCTTAATTCAGAAAAGGCATTAACTAATTCCAGGCCGCCAACCACTAACTGAAAGCGAGCTGCTTTGTCCGATTCCTTATCTAATTGTTTAGCCAACGGCGAAATTCCTACTGGGTGATGAGTAATAAAAGTCGGTTCAATTATTTTCTTTATCGCCTCTTTAACCTCTTCATCGTCCCGGCCTAATTTTAAAAATTCTATTCGTTTCCAAGGTCGCTTAAAATTGATTTTCTTACCTTGATAAACTACCTGTTGACGACCGGCCAACAGATAATTAAACATCTCTTCGGTCATCTTCATTAAATCTTCGTAATCAGCATAAGCCCAATAGAATTCCAACTCGGTAAAATCAGGATTATGATGAGCATCAAGCCCTTCATTACGAAAACAGCGGCCAATTTCATAAATTTTTTCCAAGCCGCCGATTAAACATCTTTTTAAATAAAGTTCGGGAGCAATGCGTAAATACAAATCTATGTCCAAAGCATTATGATGAGTTTGGAAAGACCGGGCTAAAGCGCCGCCGGGAATTAATTGCAAAATCGGCGTCTCTACTTCAACGAATCCCCTCTTTTCTAAAAATTCCCGGAGGGCTTTGATAATCTGACTGCGTTTTAAAAATTTTTCCTTGACTTGTTTGTTCATTAACAAGTCCAGATATCTCTTGCGGAATCTTTCTTCGACGTCTTTGAGACCGTGCCACTTTTCCGGCAAGGCGGCCAAACTTTTGGATAAAATACGGTAATCTTTGACTAATAAAGTTTTTTCGCCTTTCTTAGTTAAAAAAAGTTTTCCTTTGGCCTGGATAAAATCACCGACATCAAAATTAGCCAAGAAAAATTTATACTTTTCTTCGCCTAACTCATCTTTCTTTAAGTAAATCTGGAATTTAGCCGAACCATCTTCCAGATGAGCAAAGGCAGAACCGCCGTGTTCCCGAATCGTCCGCAGACGGCCAACCAAAATAGCCTTCTTTTTTTCGGCGGTCAGCTGTTCGAACTTATCAATCGCCTCCTGGCAAGTATTAGTCCGTTCAACTTTAGCCGGATAAGGATTAATTCCTTTCTGACGAAAGGCCTCTAATTTCTTCAATCTGGCTTGTTTAATTGATTGACTTTGCCTCACTTTATTGATTTATTTTATCTTAACTATCTTATAGTTAACTTTTTTCTTCGGCGTCTCTACTTCAATTATATCATCAACTCGATGACCAAAAAAGGCCTGGCCCAAAGGCGATTCGTTGGAAATCTTCCCCTGGCTCGGGTCAGCTTCTTGAGAACCGACGATGGTAAAGACTTGCCGCTTGGCTGGAGGCCTTTTCTTAAATAAATCTTTAAATTTAGGTGAATTAGTTCGGTCAACTAATTCCACTTCAATGACTGAGCCTATTTCGACTTGCTGTTGTCTTTTTCTGCCCGGCCTGACTAAAGAAGTTTCCTTAATGATTCTTTCCAATTCCAAAATCCTCCCTTCATTAAAAGCCTGGGCTTCCTTAGCGGCCGCATACTCGGTATTTTCAGCTAAATCACCCAAGGCCTTTGCCTCTTCCAAGTGTTGAGCAATCTCCTGCCGTTTAATCGTTCTTCTTTCCTCTAATTCTTTTTTTAATTTTTTGAGTCCCTCGCTTGAAATATATTTCATAAATCGTTATAAGCTTTAAAGGGTCGCCTTTTTGGACACAAGAAGGGCGTGCTTCGAGACTCCACGCCCTTGCGAAGCAAAGGACGTAATCGAGAGGTACACCCTTTGGCGAAGGCACGATCCAAAAGGGCAACCCTTTATACCCTTCGAGGACGTCCCTCAGGAGGCGTCCCTCAAAACTACACCTTTTTACTGATTAAAATACCATTCTAATACTTCTTTGGCAACTGGTAAAGCTACCTGCGATCCTTCGCCACCTCCTTCAATTAATACAGTCAGGATAATTTCCGGTTCTTCATAGGGAGCATAACCAATAAACCAGGCGTGGGCTTGTCCGCTTGAACCAAATTGAGCTGTCCCCGTTTTGCCAGCCACCTCAACCGATAAATCAGCTAAAGAGCGGGCCGAGCCGGATAGAACCGCTTGACGCATCCCCTGCCGGACTATCTTAATATTTTCTTCCTGAATAAATTCCTGACGGATAATTTCAGTTGGCATGTCTTCGACTATTTCTCCCCCTAAGTCAACAATTTTATCAACTATTTGGGGCTGATAGAGAATACCGCCGTTGGCGATACTGGCCAAAGCCACGGTCATCTGAAGAGGCGTGACTAAAATATCACCCTGGCCAATAGCCAGATGGTAAGTATCACCAAGATACCATTCCTCATCCGGCTTTTTCTCTTTTTTCCAAGCCGGGTCAGGAACTAAACCTTTTTTTTCACCAAATAAATCTATTTGGCTGGCCTGACCCAAACCAAAATATTGCAAATATTCTTTAATTCGGTCAACGCCCAAACCTTCTATTCGGCCATAGCCGCCGCCAATGGTATAGAAATAGACGTTACAGGACTGGGCGATGGCCTTAATCATATCAGTCAATCCATGAGTTTTCCAATCGGGATAATAATAAATTATCTGAGGATTATATTGATTAGGTACACTCAAGCCGCCTCGGCAATCAATTTGTCGAGTAGGACTGATAATTTCTTCTTCCAGAGCGGCCGCGGCGATTAACGGTTTAATTGTTGAACCGGAAGGATACTGGCCGGCCAGAACCCGATTCAAGAAAGGATTAGCCGGGTCATTCTTCAAAGCGGCCAAATCCTCCGGGCTGATGCCTTGAGCAAAAAGATTATTATCAAAACTAGGCAAGCTGACCAAAGCTAAAACACCGCCATTGCGCGGGTCAATGGCCAAAGCAGCCGCTTTTCTTGAAATACCTAATCGCTTGAGTGTTTTTTCAAGCGTCTGATAAAGTTTTTCCTGTAATTCCTGGTCAATAAAAAGAACTAAACCCTGGCCGGGCTGAGCTGACTTAGCGGCTAGCAAATTCTGGCTTTTACCTGAAGAATCTACCTCTACTTGTTCTTGGCCGGGCTGACCCCGCAGAACAGATTCATAACTTAATTCCAAACCAGTTTTGCCAATTTGTTCATTGCGCGAATAATCCGGGTGTTCTTCCAAATCATCCGGGCTAAGCTGGCCGGTATAGCCTAAAAGATGAGCGAAATAAGAAGCTTCAATATATTGCCGTTGTGGATTCTTCTCCAACCGCCAACCGGGCCAATCTTTAACCAAGCTTTCCAAAACCAAAGCCATCGACCGGTCAATATTCTTAGCCACTACCAGCTGACTGACTTGGCCGGTTGCCTGAGCTATTTTTTCCTCCATTTCTCTCTTAACTTGCCCAGCCGGCCTGTCTTCTTGGTTAATCAAACCAGCTATTTCTTCTAAAATCTCCTCTTGAATGGACTGAGGATTAGCCAAAAAATCATTCAAATTAACTGTTAAATCAAAACTGGGAATATTGTAGACCAGCGGCTGACCCAAATGGTCATAAATAATCCCCCGGGGGGCGGGTAAAGAGTAAACTCTCAAACGATTCCCTTGAGCTAAATTATAATAATACTCTCCTTTGACTATCTCCAAATGGCCGGCCCGCAGAAACAAAATTGACAAGCAAGCAATAATCAAAGCATAAAAAAGAAAAAAATTGCGATGTTTAATCGGCTGTTCCAGTTTGCCTTTATCCTCTAAAGAATGAATGGCCTCGGCATCTAAAAAAATTTCCTCGGCTTCAATGCTTTCACGAACCTTGTTTTTGATAAAATATTTTTTTAATTCCATACAAAAAAGCTAAGAGAGCCATATTATAAAAAGCGAAGAGAAACAAATCGGCTAAATAATTCAAAGAGAAAAGAGACGAATAAATTTCTTGCTGACTCAAATTAACTGAAATAAATAGTTTAGTTAAACCAAATAAAGCCAACTCGTAAAACAAACTGGCTAAACCAATTAAAAAAAGAATAATCCAGAATTTGGTTTCAGAAAAAATACTTCGATTAAACCAATTAATAAAATAAGTGGTCATCAGCAAGCTCAAACTAATCAGACCGAAAGGCAGGCCGGAAAACAAATCTAAAAAAAGACCGGCTAAAATTACTAACCACCAAACTTTTCTAAAATCTCTAAAAATGACCAGCAGTAAAATTAAAACTAAAACTAAATCAGGAATAATTCCTCTCAAGGCCAAAAAAGGAAGCAGGGTTGTTTGCAAAATAACCGCCAACAATAGACCCAAAATGACAAGAAAAGTTTTCATTGATTCTTAATCACAAAAACTTTATTTAAGCTAACGAAATCAACGGCCGGTTTGACTCTGGTCTCTTGGAAAATCTCTACATCAATCGAAATAATTTGGCTAATTCGACCAATGAGTAAACCGGCTGGAAAAAGACCGGCCAAGCCCGAAGTAACTATTGTTTGGCCCTCTTCAACATTCTCCCCTTGAGGAATAAAATCAACTGTTAAATTAAGACCCTGATTACTTTTGATTAAACCGGTTACTCCTGATTCTTGAATAAGAGCGTTAACTCGGCTATTGGGGTCAAGAATTAACTGAATCTTGGCCGAAGAATCGGCTACGCCAATTACCCGACCGACCAGAAAATTACCGGCCGTAATTACGGCTGCTCCCTCTTTAACTCCGTCTTGGCTACCTTGATTTATTAAAAGAGTTTTTTCAAGAAGAGACGAACTATGGCCGACGACGCTGGCTAAAATCAATTCTGGCGATTCCGGAGAAGATATGGCTAACTGCTGACGGAGAAATTCATTTTCCCGAGTCGCCTCTTTCAATTGGACTAATTGACTCAACAAGTCTTCATTCTCTTCTTCTAATCTAATCTTCTCTTGGTTAAGTCGGCTGATTAAGGCAAGCGAGCCAGCCATCTGATTAACCTTTGAAGAAAACTGATAACTAATTTTTTGAACTGAAGCAGTCAAACCAAAAAAAACATCTTGAGGAATTTTTAACCAGCCCTGGTTGTTTAGAAAAATAAGGCCAACAATGACAAATAAAGAAACGATTAAAGGGTGAGTTAAAATTCTTCTCATTTTTATTTTACTGCCTGAGTAAGTCGCCAAAGGCGACGCATCGAAGGCCGAGTCCCTTCGACTTCGCTCGCTCGGCTCGCTTCGCTCAGGGAATAAACAAATAACAATTAACAACCATTTTAACACAGTTAAAATTAAAATACAAAAAGTCTGGCCAGCTTAAATAAAACTCGTCAGACTTTCGCCTGCCTAGAATAAATTTTTAATTCCGACTTTGCATCTCAGTAGGACAATTAGAACAGTAAACCGAATTAACTACATTGGCCTCTCCTCTTCTGAAGAAGGGCTTTCCGGGGTTTCGGTCGGACCAGTCGAAGAAGGCGTCTCTGGAGGAGTTTGAGGAGGCGTCGGCATTTCTGACCCTCCATCACCTTTCTTTCCTGACTTAAACCAATAGACCAGACCAATTACTACTACGATGCCGATAATAATATATATCCAAAGCATACTTTTCACCTGTTTAAACTTTAATTCAATCAATAAATTAAAGCTGTCCTCGACCTTTTAATAATAACCTACTTATATTGTAGCACGGCCCGATTAGAATTAAAAACAAAAGCTGTGGATAAGTGAGGTCCGACTTGACAGATTGGACCTCGGTGGCTCAATGACCTCAACGACTTAGTTAGATAATTGACTAATTTTTTCCAGAACCTGCCAAACATCGCCCGCTCCCATGGTTAAAATAATCTGGCCGGCTTGAACATTCCCCTTCAAATAATCGGCCGCCTCTTCAACAGTTGGAATATATTTGACTTTGTCAGCGGGGCGTTCCTTAGGCGTCAGCGGGGCGTTCCTTTTTATGACACCCTTTTCAAAAAGGGTGTCATAAAAAGGAACGCCCCGGGAGGAACGCCCCGTGTTTTTTATCCTCTCAACTAAATCCTGTGTTTTAACCTGTCCGGCCTTCTCCCGGGCCGAACCATAAATATCCAAAACAATCACCCGGTCGGCTTGGTCAAAGGCAGCCGCAAAATCACCTAAAAGGGCTTTAGTCCGACTAAAGGTGTGGGGTTGAAAAACAGCCCAAATTTTTTTCCCCGGATAAAAATCTTTAGCCGCGGCCAGAGTTGCCTTAATTTCAGTCGGATGATGAGCATAATCATCAATTAATAAAACTCCCCGCCACTGACCTTTAATCTCAAAACGCCGGCTAATTCCTTGGAAATTGGCCAACGCTTTTTTAATTATTTCCTTATCAATTCCCAATTTTAAAGCCGTTTCCGCGGCGGCGGCCGCATTCAAAAGATTATGCTGACCCGGAATTTTTAATTTGATTTTTTCAATAAGCAGACCATATTCAATTACCCGACATTTAGCTCTTCTGACTACTTTTTTAACTTGATTGTCTAAACCGTTAGCAACAATAAAACCAGTTGAGGGAATCCTCTGAACCAATTGCCTGAAAGTTTCCTGATATTCCCGAAAATCTTTAAAAAAATCGGGATGGTCATATTCTAAACTGCTCAAAACTAAAATCTGGGGTGAATAATACAGAAAATTATTACGATATTCGTCGGCTTCGGCCACTAAATATTCGGACTGGCCAACCCGGGCGTTGCTCTGCCATTGGATAACCCGGCTGCCGACAATAACCGTTGGGTCAAAGTCGGCTTCTTCCAAAATTAAACCGAGCATAGCGGTGATAGTGCTTTTGCCGTGGGTGCCGGCCACGGCTATGCCTTTTTTCTCTTTGAAAAGCTGGCCCAAAACCTGGGCATAGGTGAAAATAGACCGGTCTTGCTTTTCTATTTCAGCCACCTCCGGATTACTTATCTCCTGACCCAAATAAGCAGCCGAAGCAATAATTAAATCGGCCTCGGCCGGGATATTCTCTTTATCAAAACCTTCAATTACTTTAATGCCTAATTTTTGCAAAACCTCGTCAGTAAAAAATTTCTCTTGAGTGTCAGAGCCCAAAACCTCTATCCCCTTGCCTTGCAATACTTGAGCTAAAGCAGTCATTCCGACTCCTTTAATGCCGATAAAATATGCTTTTTTAATTTTTGATAGATTCATAAGCGTCAGCAGGACATAAAAGGGTTGCCCCTTGAAAGACCCTTCAAAACCTCGACCTAACCACCAACCAGGGAAAAACAACCACCGCCCTAAAGATTCGCCCGATTCGCCAAGGTTGGCCAGCCAATCGCCAAAGCCACTCTAAACCAATTGCCCGTAAAAACCGAGGGGCCCGTCTGACCCGACCGGAAATAAAATTAAAGGCGCCGCCCACTCCCATGGCCAATTTGACCGAAGGCAGTTTGGCTAAATTCTGAGCAATCCATCTTTCCTGCTTAGGCGCCCCCGAAGCAATAAAAAGTATATCAACAGGGCGTCCTTCGGCAATAAAAGGGTTGCCCTTTCGGACTACGCCCTCGCCAAGCGAAGACGTATCCGAAAAGGCGACCCTTTGGGAAAGCCCCTCTAAGTTCCTATAGTTAAAAGCACCTCTTTCAAAACTACACCCGTCAATTTTTAAACCCGGATATTTCTTTCTTAATTGGCCGGTTGTTTTCTCAACCAAACCATCTTCTCGGTCGCCTAATAAAAAGACAGACCATCCTCGTAAGGCAGCCCTTTGGCAAATTTTCTCCATTAAATCCGTCCCGGCGACTCGTCTTTTCAACGGTTGCCCCAAAAACCAAGAAGCAAAAACCAAACCAACGCCGTCAGGCACGGCCAAATCGGCCTGATTTAAAATCCGCCGGAATCTCCTGTCTTTTCGGGCTAAAACCAAAAATTCCGGATTAGGGGTGACAATATAGTGCTGTTGTCCGTCAGTCAAAAAACCTTCTACTTTTTGGAGGGCTTGCTCCATAGTTAACTTGTCTATTCTAACACCCAAAATTTCCATAAAAAAAATCAATTATCTAAACGACATCCCGGCCCCGCCGACTACCCAATAACTAACTATACCGACTGTTTATTGAGCAGACATAGTTTAGTCGCTTGCTTCTTCAGTTGGCTCCGCTGCAGCCGCAGTTGTTTCCGTTTGTTCTGCTTCTAAAGTTGTCTCTGAAGTCGGTTCCGGTCCTGGTTCCGATTCTGGAACTGGTTCGGTGGCGCTCGTTTCCAAATTGGACTCTGTCGAATCTGCCGGATTATCTGTTTGAGCAACAATTTCTTCGGCAATTGAGTCAGTCAAATCTATTTCAACAGTCGGTTCTTCGGAATTTTCTTCTGTCGGCGACGAATCGATTGGATTCGAGACCGGAGTAACTGCCACCGCGCACTGGCCGGCTACAGTCATAGAAACTCCGTTTTCAATATAGAAACAATAGGGCTGGCCGGTACCCCGGTCATACAAAGTAATGCCGGTTTTGCCAACTTCCTCGGCCTTGACCTCTAAGGTTTCAGTTTCCACCGCTTTGGCTTTAATTTTCTCGACTATTAAAACTCCGTCTTCGTCTACAAATAGACCAAGTTCGGCTAACCTAACTCTCAATCCTTCCAATGGGTCAATTTCAACCAGATTACCGTTCTCGTCCTGCTTAACAGTCAAAAACTCATTTAACACTTTTAGCCCTTCATTCAGGGCCTTCACCCCGGCCAAAGCAAAAGTAGTGTAATCATACAAACTAATTGATTTGCCATCTTTGCTCAGAACTTCTTGGGGCGTTCCTTCATCCTCCACAATCACCCCCAGATTAGGATTCAAGGACTGCCATTGAGGATCACGTCCCTCGCTCTGCGAGGGCGTGTCCGAAAGGACAGCCCTTGAATTCTCTTCTTCCACATCCTTCTTCCATTTATATCTGGCCAAGTCCATACCTTCTATTTGTTCCAAAATCTCATCATAATCTTGTTCCTCTAAGTAGATAATGTCTGTCTTATACTCCCGCGAAGAATAGACATCCCAGCCATCAGCGATGGCATTGCCTTGGCCCTGACCAATAGTCAGGATGTTGGTGGGCGAAGAGGTGGCAATGCCGATATTTCCGTTTTCAACCAAATAGAGTAAAGGAGTGCTGGAGGCGTTGTTGATGGAGAGAGCGTCGTAGTAGTTCAAGGACTGCCCTTGAGATTCCGCGCCCTCGTCAGAGGACGCGGTCAAAAGGGCGGCCCTTGAACTGGTCGCTTCGGTCATCCTGAATTGATTGGCAAACTCAATGTCGCCGACATGTTCAGTATGGACCCAGATATTGGACCACCTTAGACCATCCTTACCCAAATCATCGGTGTCATCCGCATCAGAAACAATATCACCATTAACCTGCAACGCGTAATCTGG
>CAYYLD010000012.1:0-17219 GCA_964472495.1 uncultured Candidatus Saccharibacteria bacterium
GCGCAATTAGAAAAAATGGTCAGTGTCCCTATTTTTAATTTAAGCTTCTCGGCAATATATTTTTGGAGGCGCCGCAACCCAAAAGCATTTAAAATCCAGCCGGAGAAAAGGTCATGACTTCTAAAATAAGCGGTTAGATTAACTTTGTCATCAAGGGTAGTCGCCTGAACTAAACAAAGACAGGGCGCTCTCGGGGCTTTATGGTCTTGGGTCAGGTCAAAGGTTACAGCAATAGCCGCTCGGTCAGTGGGATATTTCTTTAAAAAGGGCACGATAACCTCGTCTACCTGATTAATGTCTTTGTATCCCCAGAGACGCTGACCATAACTATATATTTCATCGCCTTTTTCACCGCTCATTATTGCCCGACAGTATTTCTCAATTTCCTTTTTGGTTACGGAAAAATAAGGAAAAATTTTAGGATTTAAAGAATCTTCTTCAGTAATTACAGCCGCGATATTAAAAACTTCTCTGAGAGGATTTCCGTAAAATGATTCTCTGGTTCTCCCAAAACGCCAAACTATTTTTAAAATCTCTAACCAGGCTTGACCGATATATTGATGAACAATCTTAAAAACCGACTGATCAGTAGGAAACGAGCCCGCTTCTTTAGGAACAGCTGATGGAAAGATTCGAGGCCGGGCAAAGGCTCTGCCAACTGGTCTATATCGCTTAATTCTTCCAGTTATTTTTTGTGTATCACTTACCCCAATTAAATTATCTATTTTAACATTTTTTCTAAAGCTGGCAATTTTTGCCAAAGGAATCTCTTTATGAATAAAAGCATAAGGGATATTTATAATATTATAATTTTTATCTATCCCTTTTTTAAAAAAATTAAGCAAGGTCTGTCCGCTTCCGGAAAGGTCGGCCCCGCAAATTACTAAATACCTAAGCGACGGCCTGGCTAAAATATTTCTAACAATAAAATTTATGCCTTCTTTAGAATAAAGCTGGCCGGCCAGGCAAAAAAGATTATTGTCGATTTTATCAGTAATTTTTTTAGCTGGTGTCCAGAGAGTTACTATACCTACTTCACTCTTAAGATTACCTAAAATCAAGTTGTCCTTAAAATAGATTGGCCATTCTTTATTATTCATATCAGTCAAATTTTGATTAATTTAACTCTCTTGTCCTTCATCACCCGATTACCGTCAAAAACGGCATGACCCCGGGAATAAATAACTTTTTTAATTCCTGATAAAGCGATTAATTTAGCACAAGCCGGGCAGGGAAAATGACTAGCGTAAAGCGTTGTATTCTCTAAAGAAATCCCCTTTTTAGCCGCTTGAGCAATGACCGATGCTTCGGCGTGAACGGCACTGCATATTTCCGAAGATTTTCCCGGAGCAATATTATCCCTAATACAGCCTATTTTAAAACATTCGTCATCAGTAGGCATCATTTTATTATAGGCAGTTAAAATAATTTTTTCATTTTTAACCAAGGCGGCTCCTGTCTGACGCCAAAAACATCGGGAATTATCTGTTTCTCCAAAAACTTTATTCATAATCTGTCTATGTTTTTTAATTTCGGCTGCAGAAAGTTTATCAACTTTTTTATCAAACTCGGCAACCCTATTATTTTTCCATCTTAATCTGACATCATAAAGCTGAATAAGTTTTCTATATCTATTACCGACTAAATATTTTTTTGAAAAGTCCTCACTTTTTTCTCCTCTAAAGATTATAATTTTGTGAAAATCTTTGTTTTTTATTATCTTAGAAAAATTATATCTGTTCACTAAAAAAATTTTGTTAATCGGCAAACAAGCCCCGATCAGTTTCTTTGCATCTTTAAATGGAATTTTTCTGATATCCGGTTCAAGATTGGTCAATTCTTTAATAAGCTGACTACTCAAAAAGCCCCAATGAAAGTGGGCTTTAGGATTATCTTTTTTAATCTTACCAAAAGCATCTAGATACCCTTTATGAACAACTGGCAATTCAGCGACGATTAAGATATTTTTATTACTTTTCTCCATTATTCTAATACTTAACCGATTGGGAAATAGACTGTTTTGGCTTCCTTTTTTCTCTTATCCATCTTAGGAACAATTAAATGAAAATGGAGATGATGAACTGTTGCTCCGGTATAAACCGAATCACCGAACCTTAACATAAGACCTCCTCCTTTTATTTTATATTTTTTAGTTACCCAATTCACCAACTTGGAAACTACCTCAAAATCAGAAGAGTCTAACTCGCCGAATCTTTCCTTATGTTCTTCCGGAATAATTAAAAAATGGCATTCCGTATTTTTATATGGCCAGCTTTCTTTTGTTAGAAACCAACTACCCTCTTTCTTCAATATCGGTTCTTTATGATATTTAAAATTTTCTTTGCAAAAAGGACACTTGGCTGTCTTTTCAATCATCCTGATCACTCTTCCGTATTCCCTGGTCTTAGCGAACTTAGGATTGACCATTTTCTTGACCATAAATTCATTACTCAGACAAAAGATTAGCTATTTTCTTTTTAAAAATCTTCTCAACTATATCAGTTGTTGATGTCCTTTTGGCTTGTCGAGGTAAGATATGAAGTTGACCACAAAACTTAGCTATTTCCTTTTTTTGTTCTTCTGGGTAACTTTCATCAGCAACGGCCACAAAAATATCAGGCCTAATTTTTTTGAGCAAACTTAACTTCCAATAGCCTTTCTCGTCTACGTCATCAATTAAAGTAACGTAGTCAACAAATTCTTGGTAACCCAACATCTCCATTCTTTCTTTTTCTGGAATTATCGGCCTCAAAGGATTACTTTTGTAAATCTTAATGGCCTTATCGCTATCAACGCCAACAACCAAAATGTCTCCCAATCTTTTGGCCTGATAAAGATAGCGCAAGTGACCAATATGGAGCATATCCCAAGAGCCAACCGTACAGACCACCTTTTTATTCAGAGTCCGGTAGGCATTAATTATCTTAGTTAAATCCTGATAATCTAAAATGTTTTTTTGACTTAAAATGTTCTTCATATTTTTATCAAAAAAAACTTTAAACTTTTTTAACGACCAGCTTTTTTATCTTATACCGGTCAATAAAAAAAGGCAAGCCCTATATTGACTTTACCCTCAGATTAGTTTATAATTATAATCAGTCAATCGTCATTTCAGATAAATTAAGTTCTTTAACCGTTAAACATTTATCAATTTAGGGAGGTTATTAGATGAAACCCTGGACAAAGATTGAAACGATAGAAACCCACGACTTTCTCTTTTTTAAAATATTCAGAGACACGGTCAACTCACCAGGGAGTCAAGAACGAGAATATTCCTGGATAAAAATGAAGCGTCCCTTTGTTACGATTATACCAATCAGCAAAGACGGAAAAATCTGGATGGTTAAACAGCACCGTTACCCACTCGGAAAGTTCGTTATAGAGCTTCCGGGCGGTGTTGTTGACCCGGGCGAAGATCCGCTTCAAGCAGCCAAGCGCGAGCTTGAGGAAGAAATCGGACTAACATCGGAAAACTGGACCCGTCTTGGCCCAATTGAGGAAGTTGGCGTTAGCGCTGAGGCAAAAGGAACAGTCTTTCTCGCCCGCGACACAGAAGAGACACCCGAGCCCAGAAGAGATCCATTGGACCAGGACCTCTTTGAAGTAATCCAATTTCCCGAACGGGCCATTGAAGATATGGTACGTAACAACGAAATCAGGGATACAGCAACAATAGCCGCGCTCTGGCTCTGTAAGCTTAATATGACCAGATAAACTCCCTTAATATGTAAAAAATCCTCGTTGAGGTCATTATGACCCGACGAGGATTTCTTTTTTTCTCATCCTACTACTTAATCTCAATACCCATGCTGCGGGCCGTCCCCTCTACAATCTTCTCGGCTTGCTCCAATGAATAGGCATTCAAATCAACCATCTTCTTTTCGGCAATCTGTCTGATTTGTTCTTTGGTCACTTTGCCGACTTTGTTCTTAACTTGTTCGCCTGACCCTTTTTCCAAGCCAGCCGCTTTTTTTAATAAATCAGAAGCCGGCGGCGTCTTTAGTTTAAAATCAAAAGTTCTGTCTTCGTAAACAGTAATTTCCGCCGGGATAATATCGCCGGCCTTGTCTTTGGTCGCTTCATTAAACTTACTGCAAAAATCCTGAATATTTAAGCCATGCTGACCCAAAGCCGGACCAATCGGCGGCGCCGGATTGGCCTGACCAGCTGGTATTTGTAATTTGATAGTCGTTTTTATTTCTCTTGGCATTGTATATCTTTAAAGGGTCGTCATTCCCGGGGCGTCCCTTTTTTATATAAAGGGACGCCCCGGAGATTAGGAACTAAAGTTTTTTTACTTGGAGAAAATCTAATTCTACCGGTGTTTCCCGGCCGAATATAGAAACTAAAACTTTGATTTTGCCCCGTTTCTCATCAATCTCTGAAACTTTGCCATCAAAATCCTTAAAGGGCCCGTCAATAATTTTGACCGGTTCGCCGATAACCACATCTACCTTGTATTTGGGTTCCTTAACTCCCATTCGTTTCTGGAGCGACTGAATCTCTTCAGCCGAAATCGGCGTCGGCAAGGTACCGGCTCCGATAAAGCCGGTCACCCGGGGCGTGTTCCGAACCACGTACCAAGAATCATCGGTAACAATCATTTCAACCAGAACATAGCCGGGATAAATTTTTTCTTCAACTACTTGTCGTTTGTTACCCTTAATTTTAATCTTCTTCTCGGTCGGTACTAAAACATTAAAGATTTTATCCTCCATACCCATTGACTCAATCCGCTGATTGAGATTGCGAGCGACTGCTTCTTCGTAACCGGAATAGGTATGAAGGACATACCAATTTTTCCCTTGTTGTATTTGTTTAGGCATGACTATTCTGTCGAAATTTATGAGTATAGCGAAACAAATTTCACTACAAAATCGTCAGTCGCCTTAGGCGACTAAATCCTATATTACAAAATTATTTAATAACCAAGTGAATAAAAAGTCCAAACCGCCCAAAAAAGCAGCTACGGCCAAACTTAAACCAACAACCATTAAAGTATATTTAATCGTCTGCTGGCGGGTTGGCCAAGTAACCCGTTTTAATTCTACCCGGACTTCTTTAATAAATTGAACCGCTTTTTTAGGTAATTGGCTAATTTTCATTATTTGTCCCGCCTCTGACGGATTCTTGTCCGCCTCTGGCGGATTTTAAAAAGCCCCGACGGGCTATTGCCTATATCCTATCTTAGCCCGCTAATCATGTCAAGCTAATTGACAAATATTAACATTCTGATAACCTTAATAGAAATTAAATGTTCTTTTTAATTTATACTTAGGAGGGATAAAATGCCAGAAGAAAAATTTTGTATAAAGATAGATTTAGGAAGCTTTGGCTGGAACCAGGGTCCAAAAGCGGCAATGAAAAGCGCCCGAGAACTTCAAAAGAGAATAATAGGTTTCTTAGAAGCTTCTCAAGATGAAGACTGCGTTAGGGCATTAGGCCCTGATAGGTTGGTCGTCTGTAAAATAAGCGTCGATCCTATCCATGTTATAGAGATCGAAGAAACTGAATTGTTGGTTCACAGCGAGGAATAAGATTAAATATTGATAAGGGAAGTAGCATTGCTACCCCCTTTTTATATATCCAAATTCTTGACTCTTTTGGCGTGGGTCTGGATAAATTTCTTACGCGGCAAAACTTCATCGCCCATTAAAATGTCAAAAATTTTATCGGCTTCTTTGGCATCTTCAACAGCCACTTGTTTCATCACCCGGTTAGCCGGATCCATGGTTGTTTCCCATAATTGGCTGGGATTCATTTCTCCCAAGCCCTTGTAACGCTGGATAGCCACCCCCTCTTTACCCAAAGAAGAAAGAATTTCTTCCTTGTCGGTCTCGGTATAGCCGTACTCAATCTGCTTGCCTTTTTGTAAACGATAGAGAGGCGGTTGAGCAATATAGAGATAACCATGTTCGATGATTTCCGGGAAATAGCGATAGAATAAGGTTAAAAGCAAGGCGCGAATGTGAGCTCCGTCAACGTCGGCATCGGTCATAATGATAACCCGATGATATCTCAATTTCTTAATGTCAAATTCTTCAGCAATAGCTGCGCCCAAGGCAATAACCAGGGCCTTAATTTCTTTAGAGCTTAAAGCCCGGTCTAAACGAACTTTCTCTACGTTGAGAATCTTGCCTCGCAAAGGGAGGATGGCCTGAAAAGCCCGGTCCCGACCCTGTTTGGCACTGCCGCCGGCGCTATCGCCTTCGACAATATAGATTTCTGATTCAGCCGGGTCGCGGCTGGCGCAATCAGCCAATTTGCCCGGCAAAGCTAATCCTTCTAAAATGCCCTTACGAATAACTGTTTCTCGAGCGGCCCGGGCCGCCTTGCGGGCTTTGGCGGCCAAAATGGATTTCTCCATTATTGCTTTGGCATCCGAGGGATTCTTCTCCAAAAATTCCTCCAAAGCATCGGAAACTACTGCTTCCACAGCCATCCGTACTTCGGGATTACCCAGACGAGCCTTGGTTTGGCCTTCAAACTGGGGCTCTTTTAATTTGACGCTGATGACGGCCGTTAAACCCTCTCGAACGTCATCACCGCTCAATTTTTCATCGGAATTTTTCAAATAGCTATTCTTGCGGGCATAATCATTAAGCGTCCTGGTCAAAGCCGTCCGGAAACCGGTTATATGCATCCCCCCTTCTCCAGTATGAATATTATTGGCAAAACCTTCTTCGTATCCCTGAATATCATCAGTATATTGTAAAGCTGCTTCTACCAAAATATCTTCATATTCTCTGGCTACATGGAAAACATGATCATGCTTTGGCTCCTCGTCCCGATTCAAATAATTGACATAAGAAATTAAGCCGCTGTCGAAATAGAAATCGTATTTTTTAAATGGTTCTTCTCTCTGGTCACTTACTTTTATCCTCGCTCCCGGAGTCAGATAGGCCTGCTGTCTTAAATGTTCTAAAATCTTACGCCAATTGAATTTAATTTCTTTAAAAACTTCCTGGTCCGGGTCAAAGATTACTGTTGTCCCGGTGTGTTCACATTTACCCTCTCTTTTAACCTTGGCCTTGGCTTTGCCCCGTGAATATTCCTGACTATATTTAGCTCCGTTGCGACAAACTTCCGCCTTCATCCACTTAGATAAAGCGCAAACTACCGAAACGCCGACGCCGTGCAAACCGCCGGCGATTTTATAGGACTGACCGCCGAATTTAGCCCCGGCGTGAAGAGTAGTCATGACCGTCTCCAGAGCCGACTTCTTAGTTTGGGGATGTTTCTCCACGGGAATCCCTCGGCCATTGTCAGTAATCTTAACTTTTTTATCGGGCAATAAAATAACTTCTATCTGATTACAATAACCGGCAATGGCTTCGTCCAGACCATTGTCAACTATTTCCCAAATAAGATGATGGAGACCATCAGAGCCGGTTGAACCAATATACATACCCGGCCGGCGACGAACCGGCTCCAGTCCTTCTAAAACATAAATATCCTTGGCTTCGTAAGTTGAATTGTTGTTTTTTTTTCTAACAATCATATATTTCCAAGAACGTTTCCAAGGGCATCCTTTTTGGCTAAACTCCAAAGGGTCGCCCCTTCGGACACGCCCTCCCGCCTCTGGCGGAAGGGCGTGGTCCTCAATGGCAACCCTTTTTATTTTCTTACCTGCCAGCCGCCTTCTTCCTCCAAGGCCTTAATAATCTTTTCCTGCAGCTTATTAATCTCCCCTTCAGTTAAAGTATGGTCATCGGCTTGATAAATAATATGAAAAGCCAAATTCTTTTTACCTTGAGGAATGCCTTCTCCTTCATAAATATCAAATAAATCAATGTCGCGAATCAGGCGACCGCCGGTCGCATGGATCAAATTAAGCACCTCAACCACTTTAGTTCCCGGCTCAACCAAAAGAGCGATATCGCGGACGACGGCCGGATATCTAGAAGGCGGCAGATAAATTCTTTCTTCGGTAGCCAACTCAACCAGTTTATCAAAATCAAGCTTGAAACCGGCCACTCCTGATTTAATCCCCAAATTATTTAAAACTGGTCTGTCTGTTTCAGCTAGCCAACCGATAATCTGCTGGCCAACTTTTATCTCGGCTCGCCTGTCAGGTTGACAAAAAGCCGGTACGGCTGAATTTTCAGTCAAGGCATCATCATACCAAATATCGCTGATTCCCAATTTCTGCAAAAGCGAATCAATGACTCCTTTAAGGCGATAGAATTCTTGGGCTTGATTTGATTGGTCAGCTAAAGAAATAACCCCAGCTAATCTTTTCCTCTGGTTAATTTCTTTAAGAGAAGCTTCTTTCCAAAAAGTTCGGCCGACTTCAAACAACCTGATTTCTTCAAAATATTTCTTGTTCTCCCTGATATTCTTGATTAAATTAACGGCTAATTCCGGCCGGAGATATTTCTGTTCCTGGCTAACCGGATTAGCCACTTCAATTATTTTGGAACCTTTCAGTTTAAAATCAGTGATATCTTTTTCGGAGATGAAAGAGTAATTATAGACCTCGCTGAAGCCCAGATTGACCAGAATCTCTCTAATCTTATTTTGATAAATTAAATCTTCGTTTCTGACTGGCGGAATAAGAGCTGCTTCCGGCAGTCGGCTGGGAATTTTTTCAAAACCATAGATGCGCCCAATTTCTTCAATCAAATCTTCGGGCATAGTTACGTCCAGTCGCCGCGTCGGCACCGTCACCTGGAAAGATTCAATTAAAGGGCGTGCCTCTCGACCACGCCCTTGCTTCGCAAGGGCGTGGAATCTCGAGGCACGCCCTCCTTGTGTCCGAAAGGGCGACCCTTGGACCACGAACCCCAATTTTTCCAAAATATTCTTTATCTCTTTAGCCGGAATATCAACGCCTAGTAAATCTGCTACCTGTTTAATTCCTAACTTTATTTTTTTAGGCCTGACCTTATTCGGATAAAAATCAATTGTTCCTTTGACAGCTTGACCGCCGGCTATTTCTTGAATTAAGTAAGTGGCCATAGTCATCGCTTCTTCAGTCAAATTAGGGTCCAATTCGTGTTCATAACGCCAAGAAGCATCGGTCTCTAATTTCAACTGCCGAGAACCTTGCCTGATAATCCGGGGCGAGAAATTAGCTGCCTCCAAAATAACCCGTTTGGTTTGTTGATTGATGCCCGGACCCTGACCGCCTTTAATCCCGGCTACGCAGACCGGTTTTTTTTCATCGGCGATAACCAAAACATTTTCATCTAAATCATATTTTTCGTTATCCAAAGTAGTAATTTTTTCGCCCTTGTCAGCCCGCCGAACAATAATCTTTTTGGATTTAAGGGCATGCCTCGAGATTCCACGATCTTTCGCCTTCGGCGAAAGGTCGTGTTCGAGAGGCATGCCCTTAGTTTCCAATTTGTCGGCATCAAAAGCGTGCAAGGGCTGACCGGTCTCTAACATAACGTAATTAGCAATATCAACAATATTGCTAATCGGCCGTAAACCGCATACTTTCAACCGTTCCTGCATCCATTGGGGTGACGGACCTACTTTGACATCGACTAAAACACCAGCCGTATAACGCGGGCAAAGATTTTTATCTTTAACTTTTACCTGAACCAGATTCTTAATTGATTCTTTCTGACTGACTTTGATTTTCTTGCTGTAATCAACCGGTTCAAAAGGATACTTAAGCAAAGCAGCGATTTCCCGCGCCAAACCTACATAGCTTAAGCAATCATGGGCCCGGTTGGGCAAAACTTCAACATCCAAAAGATAATCTGTCCCCTGTTTATTGACTACCTCGGTTTCAAAAGAATGCCTGGTCAACAAATCAGCCAGTTCTTCGGGCACTGGCAATTTTTTCTTGAAAAGAGATTGAAGCCAATTATAGGATATTTTCATAATATCTTTACTGCCTGAGCGAGCGAAGCGAGTCGAAGGCTAAACATTTCGACAAGCTCGGGAAATATTTTAGAATTGGTTTAAAAATCTTAAATCACCCGAATAAAATAATCTGATATCGTCAATTTTGTATTTAAGCATGGCTAAACGCTCCAAGCCGACACCAAAGGCAAAACCCTGCCATTTCCTTAAAGGGTAACCAACTTCTTTAAAAACATTCTGGTGAACCATGCCGGCGCCCATAATTTCCAGCCAATTCTTTTTTTTATCTTTGATATCCACTTCAAAACTGGGTTCGGTAAAAGGGAAATAACCGGGCCGCAAGCGCATTTTCACCTCTGGTCCGAAAAACTGCTTTAAAAATTCCTCAACGATTCCTTTAAAATGAACCATCGAAATATCTCGACCGACCATTAACCCTTCGGTCTGGTAAAATTGGACATCATGCGAAGCATCGGTTGCCTCATGACGGAAACAGCGACCGGGGACAATAATCCGCAAAGGGGGCTGATGCTTTTCCATATAGCGGGCTTGCATCGGCGAAGTATGAGTTCGCAAAAGTAAATCAATATCTTTTAGCCAAAAAGTGTCCCATAAATCTCTGGCTGGATGGTCTTTAGGAATATTCAGAGCGTCAAAATTGTAATATTCGTTCTCTATTTCCGGGCCCTCAACCACTGAAAAACCCATTGATTGGAAGATATCTTCTACTTGTCGCTGGGCTAAACTAATTGGATGAGGATGCCCCTCTGGCGGTCGCAGACCCGGCGCGCTGACGTCAATCCAGCCCTTCCCTTTAGCTGAACCGGACTGGCCAGAAAACTCTCTGTCTTTCGTTTTAATCGCCTCATCAATTTCTTTTTTAAATTGGTTAGCTAACTGGCCTTTTTCTCTCCGTTCTTTGTCGGGTAAATCTTTCAGGGAACGCAAAACCTTAGTCAATTCACCTTTGCGGCCAAGATATCGACGATAAATTTGCTCAAGCTTTTTTAAATCTTTGGTCTGAGCTATTTCTTTTAGAGCTTTTTCTTTAATTTGATTAAACATAAACTATCTTTTAGCCAGCCACCATTCAGCCAGACTGACTATCCCGACTAAAATTATCAAATGCCACCAAGCTAAGAGGCGTTGGCTCTGTAAGATTAAAACACTGGTTAAAATTGAGCTCAAGAGGAGAGCTTGCCGAAAAGAAATTTCTAACTGGCGGCTAAGCCGACCGTTTGATGTCCTTTGGCGGAGAATTCTCCTCTGGGAAAACCATCTGACAGCCAGGCCAATTAAAGTAAGCAAGCCGGTCGCCGCAATAAACAAACTCAGATAAAAGAGAGTCAGAATAAGGCAGCCAGCCGAAAAGGGATTGAAGTAAATTAAAATAGCCGCTAAGCAGGCGCTGGCTAATAAAGTAGCTAAAACTAATCCCGCTAATAAAACCGAGAGATTCATAACAAGAAGATACTTTATCTATATTTTACCCTATTTAGCCAGACAAGGCAATATTACGGGGCGTTACGGGGCGTTATCCGGGGCGTCCCTTTTTACTACGCCCTTTTGCAAAAGGGCGTAGTAAAAAGGGACGCCCCGGATAAAAGGATGTAATTTTAGCTTGCCACATCTTAAAAAACCATTTATAATACCCCTGCGGGGTGGAGAAGTAGTATCTCGTGAGGCCCATAACCTCAAGACCCGGGTGCAACTCCCGGTCCCGCAACTCGCATGGCGGTGTAGCTCAGTGGTTAGAGCAGCGGAATCATAATCCGCGTGTCGGGGGTTCAAATCCCTCCACCGCTACTAAATGGAGCCGTAGCTTAGCCCGGTTTAAAGCGTCTGCCTGTCACGCAGAAGATCGTGGGTTCAAATCCCATCGGCTCCGCATTGTCCGTATTTGTACAGATTTGTAGATATTTGATTGTATTTGATAAAAAGAACAGAAATTTTCTGTTCTTTTCTATTTTTAAATCAAAGCTATTGACTTTTTCATTCATTTTATATACTATAAACAATAATATTAACAAGAACATTAACAAGGGGTGCGCCCCGCAAAACAGAAAGGAGGAAGGTATGCCTACCACCGATAAAAAAACAGCGTTACAGGTCCTTGTCCGCAAAGATAAAATCAGAAAAGAAGAATGGCTAGAACTGATTGAAGCGCGCCGTGCGCTTATCAAAAAACACCTTGATAACTTTACCTTAAGAGAACTCGGAGAAACTAAGTGTCTTAGAAAAAATTATGGTGGCTTTGATCGCGAATTATGCGCCAAACTGAACTTTGATAATCCCGAGATAATCAGCGACGATAAAAAACTATCTCTTAAAACACAAGGGATTTTCCATTGCCAATCTTGGGACAGCATCAAATACGACTATCCTCCTAATCGGGGATTCCCAGGTGGAACAATACAAATCTGGGGATTAGCCAGATCCGGAGACTGGACTATCGCAGAAGTTGTTTTTACAGGAGGAGCCGGATACAAACATCGCGTACTTGAAACGGCTAAATCAGTAAAAATAGAGAAAACAGATTTAAGGACCGTACTAGCCATAACCGGAGAAAAACCAATTGAAATTTGGAAAAAACTCGGTGAGGCTGTCAAAGAATGGATGAAAAAACGCAAAGAACTCTACGACCAAGCGTTTGAAATTTACAGTATTATTAAAAGCGAAAATAAAGCTCTTTCATTGACTACCTTTTTCCCGATCTTTGATTAAACCATTTTCAATCCAATAAAAAGGACTAGGATGGAAATCCCAGTCCTTTTCTTTTTATGATTCAATACTAAACTGAAAACATTTTAAACATTTGTAGATTTCTCCAACAAATTCAGAAAAAGTTTTCTTATTGTCCCGAGTAACCCCGCTATTTGTCCGTATTTGTACAGATTTGTAGATATTTGTATAAAACAGCTCGTTTGAGCTGTTTTTATTGCTTTTATCGCTTTATAAAGATACAATTAAAGTATGTCTATAAAAATAAGGAATAGAAACGCTATTTTAGAGTTATTAAAAGATAGAGCCAACTTTGAAAAAATCGTCCTAGCTGACGATTTAAAACAAGATAATCTAACGAAAGAAATTTTATCAATTGCGACTGCTCGAGACATAGTCATCGAAAAAATACCCCGAAAAAGAATGGGAAAAGGAAGAAGCGGAAAGAGCCAAGAAGCCTTGATTGGTTTTCTTGTTCCTGAAAATGACTGGTCGCTTGATAATCTATTGGACGACCTCTCAAAGAAAAACCAAGATCCATTCTTTCTTTTGATTAACAGAGTTAAATATCCAAATAATATCGGAGTCATAGCCAGAACAGCTTTTGCTGCCGGAGTTAACGGTTTAATTTTCCAAGGCGAAAAAGATAGCTTTTTAAATGAAGAAACGGTCCATTTCTCAATCGGCGCTATTGCCAGAATCCCATTGGTTAAAATTAATATTTTTGAAGCCCTAAAAGTACTTAAAAAATATGGGGTCAAAACTCTGTCTATGGAAATGGATGGTAAAATATATTTTAATGAAAATCTTTCTGGTCCGGTTGCCTTTATTTTAGGAGCCGAAGGTAAAGGTATATCGGAAAACGTATCTAGCCGCTGTGATAAAAAAATATCCATTCCGATGCAAAGAGGAATAGATTCACTCAATGTCGCAACCAGCGCCGCAATCATCCTCTATGAAAAGGTTCGGCAAGAGGAACTAAACTTTCCGTCCAATTAAGATTCCTGCTAATCTCCCCAACCAACTCCCTAAAAGTTTTCTTATTGTCTCGAGTAACCTCGCCAAAATAAACATCTAAAAATTCTCTCACTCATGATTAACAAAAGCACTAAAATCCTTGAAAAGAAAGTCAGCAATACCCTCTTTTACCTTTGTTTTTTTGTTACCCTGATTGTTTTAGTCATGAGCCTGACCAGGTTTTTTAGCCGAGGAGAATTTCCACCCAGTCAGATCGGCTTTTTTTACATCAGCATCTTGATTATCTATTCTGTTCACAAAGAGGCGCTCCGTTGGATTTTGGCTGAATCAGAAGAAAAGAAACAGAAAAAGGGAGAATATTTTGTTTATGCTTGGATTATTGTTACCACCCTGCTTTACCTAATCAATTTCATCAGTCAAGGTTATTTCCAATTATCGCCGGCTGGCCAGGAGCTTCAGGTGCTTACTGATATAACTTTCATTACTTTAGAGGTAGGAGCGGTCTTTGTCCTGGCCCGCGTTTTAAAAATAATTGCCATAATTTTCTTGGCTAGGGGAAGTAAAAAAGCCCGAAATCTATTCTAAAAATCAGATTTTATCCACGCCGCCAATAAAAAAACAGCCCGGCCATAGCCGGGCTGTTTTGTTTTAAAAAGCCCTGACTAAACCGCCTCCAAATCTTCTAAGGCGCGCTGGTAGATTTCAACGGCTCGCTGGGCCTGGGCCCGGGTCAATTTAGCATCCGGCTCGTGGACAATCTGATTGCGCAATTTATGAGCTTCCCAAACTTCATTAAGATTAGTCGCTTGGGCCGAGGTCAGTTGTTTTAACCGTTCTCCCATATTCTCGCCCTGGTAACCGATTCTTTTAAGAATATCGTCAAATATTTTATCGGCTTCAATGACGGCCAGCTTATAACTATTTTCGTCATCTCTTCCTAAATTAGCTAAAACCGATTCCCATCTTTTAACCAGTTTTTTCTTGGGCAGGCCGGGGGCGCTAATACTTTCGGCAATCAGTTCAAATGATTTCCCTAACTGCTTTCGTAAACGAAGAACTAAAAGAATAACTATTACTAAAAGCGAACCGGAAATAACCAGGGAAATAATTTTTAAAGTAAAAATAAATCGCTGCCAATCCGGAGAAGCAACATTCAAGACAAGATAATCATAGAGATTAAGCAGAAACGTTCTCATAATCTTGGGCTATTTGAAGTATTTTTTCTTCTTCAAAATGACGACCAATAATTTGTAAACCAACTGGTAATTTGCCAACTTGGCCGCAAGGCAGAGAAACGGCCGGCAAGCCAGCCAAACTGACGGCTACCGTATAAATATCAGAAAGATACATAGAGATGGGGTCATCTATTTTCTCGCCTATTTTAAAAGCCGGCGTTGGAGCCACTGGCCCCATCAAAACATCTGCCTTTTCAAAGGCCTTAGCAAAGTCCTCCCTGATTAAAGTTCTTACTTTTTGGGCTTTCAAATAATAGGCCTCGTAATATCCGGCTGACAAAGTATAGGTGCCGAGCATAATCCGGCGTCTAACTTCGTCACCAAAACCATGCTGGCGCGTTTTCAAATAAACGTCTAGAAGCTGATTGGCCGGTTCGGAGAGGCCGTATTTAATTCCATCATAACGAGCCAAATTAGCCGAGGCCTCGGCCGGCTGGATAATATAGTAAGAAGGCAAGGCATATTCGGAAAAAGGCAAACTGACTTCTATCACTTGAGCGCCCATTTTTTCATATTGAGCAGCTGCTGCTCTAACTATCTTTTCCACATCCGGGTCAAGCCCTTTGACAAAATATTCTTTGGGCAGACCAATTTTTAATCCCTTAATTTGGAATTGACCCTTGGTTGTTTGGTTGGGCGGATTCAAACTGGTTGAATCCATTTTGTCTTGGCCGGCTATTGCTTCCAGAACTATTCGGGCATCTTCAACTGTCTTAGCCATTAAACCAATTTGGTCCAAAGAAGAAGCAAAGGCAATCAGCCCGTAACGAGAGACTCGGCCGTAGGTTGGTTTTAGGCCAACTATCCCGCAGAAAGAAGCTGGCTGGCGAATTGAACCGCCGGTATCGGTACCTAAAGCGTAAATACATTCGTCAGCCGCCAGGGCGGCTGCCGAGCCGCCGGAAGAACCGCCGGGCACTCGCTCTAAATCATGAGGATTTTTAGTTATTCCGTAAGCCGAATTCTCGGTTGAAGAACCCATACCAAACTCATCCAAATTGGTTTTGCCGACGATGACCGCTCCGGCCCGTCTTAACCTTTTAATAGCCGTAGCATCATAGGGGGCAATATAGTTGGCTAAAATTTTCGAACCGGCTGTGCAGCGAACGCCTTCAACTAAGATAAGGTCTTTGATAGCCACCGGAATACCGGCTAAAAGACCAATTTTTTCTCGATTGGCTATCTTTTTATCCACTCTTTTGGCTTGCGACAAAGCTGATTCTTCGGTCAGGGTCAAATAAGCGTGGATTTGTCTATCTTGCTTTTTTATCTGATTTAAAACTGCCTCGGTCAATTCCACGGCTGAGAATCTTCTTTTAACCAGACCTTGATGAGCTCGTTTGATAGTTAATTTATTTAAAGACATAGATTATAAAACGGCTTTGACCTTGACATAGCCATCTTTAGTTTCCGGTGTTAACTTCAACAATTTCTCTGCCTCTTGTTTTGTTTTAGCTTGGCCTTTGTCTTGACGAATAACATTTTCCAAACCGGTCACTTGAGCGGTCGGTTCTACTTTTTCCGTCTTGGCTTTGTTTAATTGCTCGATAAAATCCAAAATAGCCGAAAGCTCCTTTCGGAATTTCTTATTCTCTTTGTCAGTCAGCCCCAAGCGGGCCAACTTAGCTATATGATTAACTTGTTCCTCGGATAATTTCATGGATTCTATTTATGGGCCTTAGCTATCATTCTGCCCCTCTCTTTTTTATTTAAATATGTTTTATAAATTTCTACCTTTTTAAAACCAACTACTTTAAGCATGTCAATGATACATCGTTTATTAGGTCCCCACCAGTTTGTCGAGTCATTGCTTAATTCCTCTCCTGGATAAAATCTCATTACTGGTTCTTTGGTATTTGTTTTTATGTAATGACTCTCTAAAATAAGTAGTTTCTTAGTTTTAGCAGAAATAGTTTCTAATGCCTTAAGAGGATATTTGAGGTGATACAATACTCCAAAAAATAGAACTATATCAAATTTTTCCCTAAGTTTCGGTAAGTCAAACAAGTCCATTTGATAAAACTTTACTTTTGAATTTAATATTTTTTTAGCCGTATAAAATCCTTTATGCCCTTTCAGATGTTGATTATTATCAATAACTGTTACCTTGGCTCCTCTTTTTTCACATTCGAAAGAGTAATAACCATCCCAAGCACCGATATCCAAAACAGTTCTGCCCTTTAAATTTCTGGGAATAGCCGAAGACCTTATCTTATGAACTTTGGGCTGAGTAAATCCTGGGGTTATCACTCCATCTCCTAAATCTATGGTATGCCACCAATATGGGACTTTATTTACTAAATACTTTTTCTTCTCTGGCGTAAATTTCGTCATAAAAACTTATCTAATCATCTTCAAAAACTCTCTTTCTTTAATAATCTCTACTCCCAACTTTTTAGCCCGGTCATACTTAGAGCCTGGTTCCCGGCCAACGACCACAAAATCCGTCTCTTTGGAAACCGAACT
>CAYYLD010000013.1:0-15543 GCA_964472495.1 uncultured Candidatus Saccharibacteria bacterium
ACTTGGGCGTAAAATATTGTCCAAGAGATTTTCTGTAATTAATATCTGTTTGATTGATATAATTTGTGGTTGCGGCGGCAAATTCACTATTATTGTTTTTTATTTTGGCTTCTTTTGCTTTTTCATAGTTTCTAATTACGTTAATAACTTTTCCTTGAACAACTAATTCTTTGACGAAAATCGGCTTTATATTCGGATTGGCCGGCTGAAGCCGAAACCTGTTTTTCTCTTTATAGATTTTTTTCAAAGTAACTTCGTCATTATTTATTAAAGCGACAACCGTTTCTCCATTTTCTGCGTCTGGCTGTTTTCTGATAACTACAATATCTCTATCAAAAATTCCTTCACCGAGCATACTGTCGCCCTGAACGCGCAAGGCAAAATGTTCTCCTGTTTTAGATAATTGCGACTTCGGAACGCTAACTGTCTCTGGAAATTCAATCGCTTCAATCGGCGCGCCAGCCGCAATAGTCCCAAGCAGGGGAATTTCTATCAAACCAGATTTTTTATTGCTATGATTTAACTGAATTGACCTTGGTTGATTTTCTACTTTTCTAAGCTCACCCTTGATTCTTAGATTCTCTATATGTTTATGGATAGTCGCTAAAGAGGAAAGGCGAAAGTGCCTTTTTATTTCTTCAATAGTCGGCGCATAATCATTGTCTTTAATGAATTTCTTAATATAATCCAGTATTTGTTTTTGTCTTTTGGTTAACATATTTTCTATCCACAATTAAGTATTTGATTTAATTTGCGCCTATGTTAGAATTATACCATAGCGAAAGAAAAGCGAAAATGCCGTCAATGTGGATAACTTAAGAAACTTAGATTATTAAAAGAGATTTAATCGGGAATCATAATTAATATTTATTAACTTTAAATTTTATGTTGTTTTCTCAAAGAATGGGATTAAAACCTATTAAAAACATTATACAAATCGATTCGATGGATAACGATTTAAAGGTTGGCTTATGGAATGCTGCCCAGCTATTTTATTGGGATACGGTTAGTACAAATTGGCTTTCTGGTAGTGTACATAATGATGATCTTAATATTTTGCTCCTCTTAAAAAGACTTTGGCTCGGTTTTTTTAAGGAACCCTTAGATACCCTCGATGGCCGTTTTTCTGATACTTATTCAAAAATTAGAGATCGTTTTTTTAACAAATACGAATGGTACGAAGTCTATGATTTTATAGAATTTATTTCACAGAATTATCCGAATGAAAAAACTAATGAGTCGTTTAGGGCGAGATGTAATTCTGTTTTAGAAAAAGAATTATCAGGTTATCGTTTTGTTGATGGGGGCTTAACAAAAATTTCTTCCGAAGAGGAGATATCTGAAATAGAGGAGGCTTTGAATATCCCAGATGAGTTTAAAGGAGTAAGGATGCACTTAAAGACAGCACTCATCAAATTATCTGATAGAAAGTCTCCTGATTATAGGAATTCAATTAAAGAATCAATCAGTGCTATAGAGGCTTTAGCAAAGATTATTTCGGGTCAACCGAAGGCCGGGCTAAGGGATGCTTTGGAAAAAATAGAAAAAGAAGTAAAATTACACCCAGCCCTAAAGGATTCTTTTATTAAATTGTATGGGTATACAAGTGACTCAGACGGCATACGGCACGCGTTACTCGGTGAGTCGAATCTCGATTTTGAAGATGCGAAATTTATGCTAGTTTCTTCTTCGGCTTTTGTGAACTACCTTATAACTAAGTCAAGAAGGAAATAGATTTATATTTCTTAAGTTTATAAAGGTCAGAAATATTAAACCTAAGGATTAATGAATTAATATTAGACTGAATTACATATCCAAAAGTCTTTAAAGGGATTAGAAAATGAACCAATTAGATTTATTAAATCAACAGGCTCAAGAAGTTAGTAGTTTTTTGAATTCGCTTAGCAGAGAAAAAATTGATGAAATTAACGCAAAAATTAAACATGATAACGATAAGGTTTATAGAGAATTCAAGGAAAATTTAATTAAGGGAAGATGTTTTCTTTGTCAAAGACTACTTAGTGATTTCATGATTAAAGAGCCTTGCATACATTGGTTATTGCGTCCTGCTGGCTTTGATAAAAAGCATACGAGGCTTGTTTTTCGTAAATTTAATTATCTGCGAATACAATCTTACGTTCGGTGGATTGCGAATACAGAAATACCAGCCGGTAATATAAATGACCTTGAAGAAGAAAAAAATCCAGATAAGATTTTTGAGTATACTGTCCGATATAAAAATTTAGAATGGTCATTCTCCTGCGGTAAAGGAGATATGGAGGGTCATCGTTTTGCGTTCAATAAAGAAGCAAGAAAACCTCATTATCATTTTCAGATGAGGATTGATGGAAGGCCTTTTATTAATTATAGAGATTTACACATTCCGTTTACTCAAGAAGACTTATGGCATTTACCTATTATTCTAGGTATGGTTGAAGGAGCTGAATTTGCTAACTATCACGGCACAGGAATGCAAGACATTATGTCTAAGGTTGATCCCGAGAATCTTTTAGCTGCAATGAAGAATACCGACGATCAAAAAAATGGAGTTTACAATCTACAAACTCTTATAGAAGCAGAACCCGGCAAAAAGTTATCTGGAACAGAGCTTGCCGAAATATTGAAAAAACACAAAGAAACAGGAATTCCTATAGCAAGATTAATTAGGAGTATAAAAAATGTAGGTCGAGCAACGACATATATCACTCCGGGTCCGCGAGTTCCAGATCAGGCAGGACGTAAATCAGGCAAAAAGAAGCGTTGATTTCATCAATCGGGATCAGCTATGAACAGATAATAGGTATTCCACTTGACTACATTTTACAGGGCGGTATAATCGAGTTAAATCAAGTCGAAAAGCACTTCACAATCAAACCACATTCTCAATTTGTGAGAGTGCGCGGAAGAAAAAGCAATCATTTGTGTAGTTTGTAGCGGATTATGTGTTGCGGTTTTAAGAGACGATGGATGACCGGGCCGAAATCGCCCAAACCGCATAACCATGCTGATGTAGCGGAATTCACGTAGGGGATTTTCTATGCGAAACACCTCCTTTCTAGATATTTTTGAATATCTGGGGTGTCGATTAGAGTTGAGAATTGAGAATTCTATTTTCAACTCCAGGGTGTTGGCCGAACAGCCCTAAATATCGGCTTTTGGGACAACTACACAAGATTTGACAAATTTATCAAAATTTTAATTTTGTGATTAAATTCGTCATCCGCCTCTGGCGGAGCAATTATTGGTTCAGAAAATACTTGCTTTGACAAGTATTTTTTGTTAAAATCACCATCAAGCGGTAGGGGCGGGTAGTTCAGTGGTTAGAACGCTTCTCTGATAAAGAAGAGGTCGGAGGTTCGATTCCTCCTCCGCCCACTTTTCTTAAAATTCGTCTTCCGGGAGACGAATTTTTTGATTTCTGACTTATCCACAGGTCAGTAATGGGTTTTTTGTGTTAAGATTTAATAGAGTGTCAGAGAGATTCTGTTATCAATAAGGTTAAAAATAATTTAGAGAAAGGGGGTGAAAAAAATGGTAGTCCAAACCTGGACTGAGGTAATTACATCTTCTCTGCAAACCCTTTGGGCTGGCTTTATCGGGTTTTTGCCAAGACTTTTAGGAGCGGTTATTATCTTTCTGATTGGCTGGTTAATCGCTGTTGTCCTAGCTAAATTAGCTGATCAAATTATCCGCGTCCTCAGAATCGACCAGATTTTAGAGAAAATGGGGTTTAAGAGAAGTTTGGAAAAAGCTAATTTGAAGTTAAATTCAGGCAAGTTTATCGGTGAATTAGTTAAGTGGTTTTTTATCATCGTCTTCTTAATGGCCGCTACGGACATTCTCGAATTGTTCCAAGTAACCGAGTTTTTGAGAAGAATTCTTCTTTATATCCCTCATCTGATTGTGGCCGTCCTTATTCTTTTAGCGGCTGTCCTTATCGCCAACCTTTTACAGAAACTGGTTAAGGCAAGCGTTGAAGCGGCGGGCTTAAGAGGAGCCAATTTCTTAAGTGCGGTGACTAAATGGGCTATATTAGTCTTTGCTGTCTTGGCTGCTTTGCTCCAACTGGGTATCGTCCCGGCTTTAATCCAAACGATTTTCACTGGCTTTGTTGCTGCCTTGGCAATTGCCGCTGGCTTGGCTTTCGGCTTGGGAGGCAAAGATTTGGCTGCTCAAGTTCTCGGCCGGATGAAAAAGGATGTTTTGGAATAAGGAGATTGTTAAAGAATGTTGACTAAAAAGCCTTGACAGGGCTAAATGGTTAATATACTCTAAAGAAAGAAACATGAATCAATTAAAAAGACCAATTACTATAGGAAGCGGTGGATAACTGTTTAGGATTGTTTCGTTTCTTAATTACGAGAAGACCGCTTTCTGTAGCGGTCTTTTTAATTGCTCTTTGACAATTGAATTAAGAAGCAGGTAAAAATATACAGCAGAAAAAAATGCGGTTTCTGTCATCGGGCCAGCTTTTGTTCGGGGAAAGTTAAATTGTCTTTGGTGATTCCTTAGCAAAAGATTGGTCTGGTGGTCGTAAGGGCTTATGGTGGATGCCTTGACATAAAGAGCCGATGAAGGACGTGGTGTGACTGCGATAAGCCTCGGGGAGGTGTCTAACAACCTTTGATCCGGGGATATCCGAATGGGGAAACCTGATTTTGCGATGAGCAAAATCGTCCCGCAGTATTGCGGGAAGGGAACCCGGGGAAGTGAAACATCTCAGTACCCGGAGGAAAAGAGAACAAGGTCGCTTTAAGCGATATATTCCCTAAGTAGCGGCGAGCGAAAAGGGAGGAGTCTAAACTCATTCTTGTTTTACTTTTGTTAAGCAGGAATGGGGGTTGGAAGGTGATAACATTCCGGAGCATCCTGCGGTCGCTCCGCCAGCCGGCGGAAGGCGATTGCTGGATACTTCGGAGGGAGTCTATCAAGATAGAGGTTGGTTAATCGAAGCTTGCTGGGAAGCGGAACCAAAGAGGGTAATAGTCCCGTAGACGAAAACCCCTTTATGCTCCTAGTTATTATTCTTAAGTACCTTGGGACCAGACTGTCCCACGGGAAGCTGGCAGTCCTATTCTGCCAAGACTAAATACTCTTTGTGTTCGATAGTGAACTAGTACCGTGAGGGAAAGGTGAAAAGTAGCCCGGTGAGGGCGGTGAAATAGAACCTGAAACCATAGGCCTACAAAGACTCGGAGTCCCGCAGTAATGCGGGATGACGGGGTGCTTTTTGCAGAACGAGCCAACGAGTGTATCTAGATGGCTTGTCTAAGTCCGAGCAGGACGGAGACATAGTGAAAGCGAGGGTTAAAAGCCCGCCTGTCCGCCTTTGGCGGACTGTCATTTGGATACGACCCGAAACCAAAGCGAGCTAACCATGGCCAGGATGAACCCGGTTTAATCGCCGGGGGAGGTCCGCACCCACTAGCCGTGCAACACTAGGGGATGAGCTGTGGTTAGAAGTGAAAAGCTAATCGAGCTTGGTAATAGCTGGTTCTTCCCGAAATAGCTTTAGGGCTAGCCTTATGCGTTTCCTGACCGAGGTAGAGCACTGAATGGATGTAGATGGATTTTTCCTACTGCATCCAATCAAACTCCGAATTCGGTCAGATTAAAGCATAGGAGTCAGACTGTGGGGGCTAAGCTCCATAGTCAAGAGGAAAACAGTCCAGACTGTCGTCTAAGGTCCCTAAATCAAGCTCAGTGGGAAAGGAAGTAAGATTTCTCTAACAGCTAGGAGGTTGGCTTAGAAGCAGCCATCCTTTAAAGAGTGCGTAACAGCTCACTAGTCTAGAGATTTTGCGCCGAAAATTCAACGGGGCTAAGCTTGATACCGAAGACACAGCCCTGCACCTTTCTTTTGATTATATCTATTTTCTAAGGTAAATTTGGTTGAGCGTTATAAAGATCAATATAGGATATAGTTAGAAGAAAGGTGCAGGGGGTAGGGAAGCGTTCTTTGGACAGCGAAGTTCAAGCGCGAGCTTGGGTGGAGTCCAGAGAAGTGAGAATGTTGGCATGAGTAACCGCAAATCCGGTGAGATACCGGATCGCCGAAAGCCCAAGGTTTCCTTGGCAATGGATATCAGCCAAGGGTTAGGCGGGCCTAAGTTAGCGACCTGTTTTTAAGCAGGCGTCTAGCGATGGACAGACGGTTAATATTCCGTCCCCCGAGCACTTTTTCGATGGAAGGACGGAGTTTAGTAGCTTGAGCGGCTTATTGGATTGCCGTTTTCAACTTAAGGATGTCTGTTTGGCAAATCCGGCAGATAAATCCAAGGGTTGAGAAAAGATTTTTCTTCGGAAGAATCGATTCAAGTGAGCAAGCTTCCAAGAAAAGTTCCTAGAGTTAAAAGTGTTCGGTCCGTACCGCAAACCGACACAGGTGGGCAGGGCGAGTAGCCCAAGGCGAACGGGTGATTCCTCGTGAAGGAACTCGGCAAAACAGCGGGTGTAACTTCGGAATATGCCCTGCCGTCTTTATGACGGCCGCAGCAAAAGATTCCTGGCGACTGTTTATCAAAAACACAACTCCCTGCTAACTCGCAAGAGGATGTATAGGGGGTGACGCCTGACCAATGCTAGAAGGTTAACGGCTGAGGTGGTTGTCTTTTAGATGACTGCTGAAGCCCGAAGCCCTAGTCAATGTCGGTGGTAACTATAACTATCCTAAGGTGAATTTTGTTGCCTTAGTAAAATCCGACTATATGCTGGAACCCATTTGTTTTAAGACAGATGGTAATCAGCAGGGAAGTCCTCGCCGGTTGGCGAGTGACCCCTCAGAGGCCATACGTCGGACCCCGCAGTAATTGCGGGGAAGATATGGTCCGAGCTCTATAGCGATATAGAGAGGTCTTGAATGAATCAAGATGATAACATATTGAGCGAAATTCCTTGACTGGTAAATTCAGTCCCGCACGAATGGCGTCACGACTGGGAAACTGTCTCCACGAGGAGCCCGGTGAAAATGCAGTGGGGGTGAAGATGCCCCCTACCTGCGGCAAGACGGAAAGACCCCGGAAGCTTTACTATAGGTTCTCATTGGGGTGTTGTTTTGGATGCGTAGCATAGCGGGGAGGCTTTGAAGCTTGACTTTCGGGTTGAGTGGAGCCGACAATGAAATACCCGTCTTTCAAAACGATATCTCTAACTTGTTTTAGACGAAGACAGTGAGTGCTGGGTAGTTTTAGTGGGGCGCTAGCCTCCCAAAAGGTAACGGAGGCGTTTATAAGGTCGGCTAGGTCCGGATGGAAATCGGGCTGGTCGTGCAAAGGCATAAGCCGGCTTTACTGCAAGGCCGATAGGCCACGCAGTTGCGAAAGCAGAACTTAGTGAACCGACCGTGGGTTGTAGAACCGCGGAAGATCATCAGACAAAAGCTACTCCGGGGATAACAGGTTAATAGGTCCCGAGCGTCCACAGCGACGGGCCTGTTTGACACCTCGATGTCGGCTCATCTTATCCTGGGGGTGAAGAAGCTCCCAAGGGTTGGGCTGTTCGCCCATTAAAAAGGTACGCGAGCTGGGTAAGTGAAAATGAGCCCAGATAAAACTGGCTAATAACGGTGAAGTCCATATAGATCTATGGTACAATAGATATATGGGTAATACCGTGGGAAGACAAAATTATATCTCTAGAACATAGTTAGCAGCAAACCGAAAAGGATTATTTGGAAAGATAAAAAAAGAAATATCAATTGTATTTCTTGGTACTTTCATACCTTGACACTTAAAGAATTGGGAAATTTGCATTTGCTATTCTATAGCGCAGGTAAGAAAACTTTACCTAAGAATCTCTATAGTTTATTGACACCGCTTTCCTTAGCGGTTTGGACTATGGATGATGGCGATAATGATGGAAGTTCTGTAAGATACAATATTCAATCTTTTACTCGCAAAGAGCAGGAAATATTAATGGATTTATTGAGAGAAAAATATGGGTTACGGTCGAATCTGAATAAAGACAGAGATAATTATCGATTGAGAGTGTTTAAAGCAAGTAAGGCAAAGTTAATTAAGCTAATTAGCCCCTTTATAGTCTCTTCTATGAGATATAAAATTTTGTCCCCGTAACGACTTATCCCGCAGTAGCGCGGGGTAGGCGATAGGCGCTCAATAATTGAGATTTAAACTATCGCAATACGCCAGTCCAGTTCTTTGTAAAAGAGCTGGAAAGTTATAGTCTGTACTATTAGTAATAATAGAATTATATGTCAGACCGGCGTAAGCCAGGTTGGTCCCTATCTGCCGCAGGCGTTGATACTTGAGGGAAGTCTTCCATTGTACGAGAGGATCCGGAAGAACGAACCTCTGGTCTGCCAGTTGTCCCGCCCGGGGCAGCGCTGGGTAGCTAAGTTCGGAAGGGATAAGCGCTGAAAGCATCTAAGCGCGAAGCCCCTCCCAAGATAAGGTATCATAGATTCGTGGGAGATGACCACGTTGATAGGCTCTAGGTCTAAGCGCAGTAATGTGTTCAGCCGAGGAGTACTAATCAGTCATTTAACCACCAGGCCAATCTTTTGAGTGGGTCTGTTCTAGAAAATCTAGAAGTCCTCAAAGATTGATTTGGTAACGGAGACCGCATTTTTTTCTGCTGAATATTAGTTTATCTTGAAGGTCTTTTTGGACATAGGTATGGGGACTATACTGGTGTTGTCCCACCTGTTCCCATTCCGAACACAGCAGTGAAATACACCGAGGCCGATGATAGTGGTTCTGCCGCGAAAGTAGGTAGTCCCCATATTTGTGTCCAAAATAAGTTGGTTTTACTCTGCCCCCCAAGCTTCGTTCTAAGGCGGGGTTTACTATAATTAATAAAAGCCCTATAATAAGCAGTGAGGGAGAGATGCAAAAATAAGATTTTTGCATCTCGGCCGAACAATTATTACAAGCTCCGCTTATAATAAGCAGTAAGGAAGGTCGCCTTAGGCGACCGACCGAATAATAGATTATAGGGTTTTTATGTCTAGACGGACGAACAAACGATTAATTATCGCTTTAATCTTTTTTTCTGTTTTAGCTGGCACGGGCTTTTTAATTTATTATTCAAGCCAGCCAGCTCCTTCTTGTTTCGATAATATTCAGAATCAAGGAGAAGAGGATATTGATTGCGGCGGTCCCTGCCCGCCTTGCGAATTGGTTTATATAAAAGATATAGACGTTTTATGGACCAAGGCGATAGCCAGTCAAGATAATTTTTATGACTTAGCCGCTCAAATCAAAAACCCCAATCCTAATTATGGTAGCGGCCAGACGCCCTATCAATTTGAGCTTTACGATTCGCAAGATAACCTGATTAGCCAATTAACCGGCTCTACTTTTATCTTACCTAACCAGACTAAATATCTTCTGCAGACCAAGGCAAAGAGTAGTCAGCCGGTTAAACAAGTTAAACTTTCTTTTGGTCAAATTGACTGGCAAAAAAAGGAAGATTATCAGCCGCCTCAATTGTTTATTCAACAAAAAGAATATCGTCTTTTGCCAAGTCAAGAATTGGGTTTTAGTCAAGTGAGAGGTATTTTAATCAACAAGACCAGCTTTGATTTTGATAAAATAGATATTGATGTCTTGCTTTTTGATGCCGACCATCAATTATTAGCCACAAATCAAACCGAAGTTAGGTCTTTAACAGCTGGTCAGGAGCGCGATTTTGTGGTCACTTGGTTTAGAGAAATAACCGGTCAGGTCAATTTCGTTGAAGTAGAAGCGGAGACTAATATTTTTGACCCGAGTAATTATCTGCCACCGGGAAAAGAAGAGCTGGAAGAATTTCAGCAGTATTAACCACAAATGTCATTCTGAATGAGTTTGACTCAGACGGCTGAAGAATCCCGAGAGATATTCACGAGAGATTCTTCGTCCCGTTTGGAATGACAGGAGAGTCCGTGTATAATCACCTTAGAAAACTGGACTGGTTTTTAATTATCGTTGTCCTGCTCCTAGTTGGGGTAGGGCTTTTGACTATTTATGGCATCGGTTCTCCCGAATCGGTAACTTTTTTTAAGAAACAACTTTGCTTTCTTGGTTTAGCTTTTTTCTTGATGCTCGCCTTAAGCTTCTTTGATTATCGGGTTTTTAAAAACTATTCTTCTGTTCTAATTGTCCTTTATTTAATCTCTTTGGCCTCTTTATTCTTTGTTTTGTTCTCTCAGGAGATTAGAGGAGCCAGCAGTTGGTTTCGTTTAGGGTCAATAAGATTTGAACCAATTGAGTTTATCAAAATAGTTATTATTCTTCTTTTAGCTAAATACTTTTCCTTGCGTCATATTGAGATGTACCGCATTCGCCATCTGATTATTTCAGGGATGTATATTGGTTTGCCTATTGCGGCGATTGTCTTCCAGCCGGATTTTGGCTCAATTTTAGTCCTTTTTAGTATTTGGCTGGGCGTTGTCATTATGGCCGGCATCAAGCTGCGCCACCTCTTAATTCTCTTTTTAGTTATCGTTCTTCTTTTTGTCACCGCTTGGTTCTGTATTTTAAAAGATTATCAGAAAGAGAGGATTCTTACTTTTGTAAATCCTCAAGAAGACCCTTTTGGTCGGGGATACCATATTAGTCAGTCATTGATTGCCATTGGTTCAGGCGGTCTTTTTGGTCAGAAATCAGGGATTGGCTCCCAGGCTGGTCTTAAATTTTTACCCGAACAACACACCGACTTCATTTTCGCCACCTTGGCTGAACAAAGGGGGTTAGCTGGTATTTTTATTCTGCTAAGCTTATTCGCTCTTTTATTCTGGCAGATTATTAAAATCGCTTTGGCCTCGCCGAATAACTTTGCCCGACTTTTTGCCCTCGGTTTAGCCATCATGATTTTTGCTCAATTGGTTATTAATGTAGGCATGAATATGGCTCTTTTGCCGATTACCGGTTTGACCTTGCCTTTAATCAGTTATGGTGGCAGTAGTTTGGTCAGTATATTTCTAGGCCTGGGTATTTTACAGAGCATTAAGGCAAGAAGTTAAGAGTCAAAAAGGGTTGCCCTTTCGGATACGCTATTTGCGAAGCAAAGGACGTGTCCGAAAAGGCAACCCTTTGGTTTGGCCTTAAAAATCCGAGCCCATTAGCTCGGATTTTTTTGACGAAATCTTTTTAAAATAAATCTATTTTCCTCTTAGCTTGCTTGGCTTTACTTAGTTCTAATCGTCTCAAAAAGACCTCTATCTGGTCTAAACGATAAATGCGGTAATTATTTACCGGATGACGATACGGTTTTAAAATTCCTCTCCTATCCCAGTTTCTCAGGGTTAGGGGAGTCACATGGAGTAATTTAGCCGCTTTTTTGATAGTAATATATTGCATGGTTTTTAGATGAAATTATTAAGGTTTATTAATCATTCTTAATCTTTACTATAATTTTAACTTTTCCTCTTGTTTCCAGTCAAGGGAGTAATTGTGGATAGTGAACAGAGCCATCAGTTAAGTTAAAAATCTAATTTTATTAGAGATTATACCGAAACCAAGGACGTCCCTTTTTATTACAAAACCAAGGACGTCCCTTTTTATTATAAGGGTTGCCCTCTAAATTCCATGACCTTCCGCCAAAGGCGGAAGGTCATGGTTGAGAGGACGACCCTTTAGGAAGAAATGACTTTTTAGGATGCAGTAAAAAGAAACGTCTCGATAGAGAATAAACCCCAAAGGCCTATTTGTTAGTTAACTCTTATTAAATCTTTGCTGGAAATAGATAATTATCTTTTAATCAAATAAACAAAATTTTTCTCTTTTTTGTTTTCATTATCTTAAAATTTGTTTTTCCAAGATTTTAATCAATTTTTCTCTCAAGATTGATAATTGTGGATAACTTAGAAGTCGGAAATTTAAATTTTTATTCGAAAATCAATCCCATTTTGTTTAATCGTCGCTTTTTGGCTTATTTAAGCCAAAAAACAGCCGGCTAAAAAATTAGAAAATTGTTAAAATTTTGTATCGGATAGTATCGGATAGTCCCTTGACAGTGATTTTAGTAAAATATTATAATAGAGATACAATTCGATAAATAGGTTTCTGCAGAAAACCATAGAATTCTTTCCAAGAATTTGTTTTTGGTTTTCTGCTTTTTTGTTTATATATCTATCAAACTATTATGTGTTGCTATAGTATCTCTCAATGTATTTTACAAGACTTAGCTTGGATTTTGGCTTTTTTATTGCCCATTATTCCTAGCTTTTTGATTTTAGTTGTTTGGCGAAAAAGATATCTAAAAAATAATGGCTCGAAATAAGGAAAAAATTAGCCGCTATAAATACATTTCTCTTCAAGAGGCCTCCAAACTCTGCTCTTATTCGCAGGACTATTTAAGTTTAAGGGCTCGTCAAGGAAAATTAAAGGCGATTAAAAAAGGCCGCAATTGGACTACTACTCGTCAATGGCTCAATCAATATGTCAGTTCAGCCCAACGGACACATCAATATATTTCTCTTCAGACAGCGGCTAAAGTTTGTCCTTATTCACCAGAATATTTAGCCTTACGGGCCCGTCAGGGAAAAATAAAAGCAGTTAAATTAAGAGATAAATGGGTAACTACCCCAAAATGGTTAAATGATTATCTCCGGCAAATTAAGATTAAAGGAAAAAGAGAAAAAGGAATCCCCCAGGGGGAAATAAAAGAAATCATTAAAAAACCATTCTGGCCTGACTTTGTTAGAAATCTTCCTGGTAAAATTAATCAAACCAGTTTAAGGAAAATTGTCAGCCAATTCCTTGATAAAGGATTGGTTTTTATTAATGCTTTTGGAAATGGGGCCAAGGCAATTCTTTTTTGGGCGCCGTGTTGTTTGAAGAAAATTATTCAACATCCTAAATTCACTCCCAGCCTCATCCTTGTTTTATTATCTTTTTTACTACTCAATTCAATTTTCCTAGTTAGTTCACCAGTTCGCCAGGGGGTTTTTGAAACAGGTCAGCAACTTGGGGAAATTAAATCCTTTTTCCAAGAATCATTTAATCAAACTTCGGCTAATCTTTTAGAGAAATTATCTCAATTCAATCAAAAAATAATCCAGGCGCCTCGAACAATCAAATCCAAACTTGGCCAGGCCTATATTAAATTGGCCGAGTTTCTCGTCCCCGGATATTCTTTGGAACGAATGTCTGGTCAAGAACCTGATTTAATCGGTCAGAGGAGGAAGGTTACTCAAGTAATCGAGATGACAGAACCGCTTATCCAAAAAATAGCCAAACAAGTCCAGCAAGCTATCCCGGAAATCGTCACCAAAGAAATCACCCAAATCAAAGAAACAGTCAAAGAAACCGCAAAAGTGACTGAAATCACCCGGCTGACCGAGACCATCCAGTCAGCCGACTTAGCTCTTCTCAACCAAGAGATGGAGGCCCTTGACCAAAGAATCACCACCTTAGGCAGCCAAATCAGCAGTAAGATAGATTATACCGTCCCCAGTTACGCCCCGACCTATGTTCCCTCAACCGGTCTCCAGGTCAGCGGCCACGCCCTCCTCTCCACCTTAAATGTTAGTGGTTCAGCCGCGGTTGGCGGTTCTTTAGCCGTCCAGGACAATGTTAGCTTCGGCAACTCCAGAGATACCAACACCCTCTTTGATGTTTATTCGACGGCGACGTTTCATGAAGCGGTTAGCTTAGAAAAGAATCTTAGTGTTAACGGTAGTACCGTCTTAAGCGGCAATCTCTCCACCGGCGGCGATGCTACCACTACCGGCTCCCACTATATTGGCGGTGATTTGACTGTGGCTGGCAATCAGAATTTTACTGGCGACTTGACCGTCGGCGGTAATTTCCTCGTTTCAGGCAATGCCACCACCACCGGTAGCCAAGCTTTTTCCGGTACGGTCAATATGGCTGACTTACTTACGGCTACGACAACCCAAATCATTGCGACGACCACTGAGACGGTCCTGACGGTTAGACAAAACTCGACTGGCCATATTGTTGACTTTCAAGACGGGGCTACTTCTGTCTTTGCGATTGCTGATGGCGGCAATTTGATTATTAATGCTTCTTCTTCCTCTCCGATTATTAACTTAACCGCTTCCTCAACCGACACTCATCTTAACTTTAAACTAACTGGGGCTGGTCCTCTACTTAATATCGCTGACAATACCGATACTTCTAAGTTGTATATTGATAATTATGGAAGAGTCGGTATTGCCACGACCACCCCCAATTATCAATTAGTCATTAACAGTCCTAATGCCACTGATAATCTCTTTCAGATTGCTACGACGACTAATCAGCAAATCTTGACCATCAACAATCAAGGCGAGCTCTATTTCAGCGGACCGAGAAGTACCTCGACCGGCCAAACCATTCTGACTTACTCGCCACAGACAGCTGACGAAGACAATATTAATGACAGTACTTTATACATCAACCCGGCCAACGCCGTGGCTGACGCCAATTTGCTTGGTATTGCTGACAACGGCACCTGGAAGTTTCGCGTAGATAAAGAAGGCGATATCTTCAGTCAGGGCAATCTTATCTTGGCCGGCACGGTCACTCATGCTTCCACCTCAATTAGCGGCAACCTGATTGTCGAAGGCTGGACCAACTTGGGTGATGCTCCCAATAGTGATTATCACGAACTTAAAGGATATACCATTATCCGAGCCACTTCCACTCAACCGGCTTTATCTGTTTACCAGGGCTCAACCGGCAATCTACTTTCTCTTTTTGACGACAATACGGAGGTAATGACTGTTTTAAATGGCGGCAACGTCGGCATCGGGACGACAACGCCAATAGCCAAGTTTTCTGTCAAAGGCACAGGAGCCACAACTGGAAGATTATTACAACTCACCGATAGCAATAACGTGGAAAAAGTGACGGTATTAGATAACGGCAATATCGGCATCGGGATGACGGCGCCGGTGGCGAAATTGACTATTGCGGAAGGAGATGTCCAGTTAACAAATACGTACGCATTAAAATGGAGCGGAGATAACGCAAGAATAATAGGAAGCCATAGTGGTCAATATCTGGATTTTCAGACACAACAACAAAGCAGGTTGTATATTAGTAGTGGCGGCGATGTCGGCATAGGTACGACGACACCATTGCACAAATTAGATATTTCAGGCGGTAGCAACATAATTACTCGTATTTCTGGTACAAATTCAGCTAGTCTAATTTTTGATAGTGGCTCTACTAATTCATGGGGCATTATGAACGGTTATGTAAGTGGTGAAAAATTCCAAATTACAAAAGGGGCGGTTGGTGATGTTCCAGCAAGCCCAGTAATGACTTTTGATACAAGCGGCAACGTCGGCATCGGCACGACGAGCCCGGGGGCGAGTTTACACCTTGTTAAAACTAGTGGTAGCGCAGCTGGTCATGAGGTGATGAGATTGGAGAGGTTTGATAATCAAGAGATTGATATAAGAACAGAAGGCTGGCTATCACTATACATGACTGACACAAGTCAATCTCTTGAGACGGCTAGAGTACAGTGGCAAACTGCAACATCTGATGGTGGCAATGATGATGATGGAAGACTTTCTTTTTGGACATCTAACTCTGGAACAATGGGAAATAGAATGATTATCAATGAAAACGGCAACGTCGGCATCGG
>CAYYLD010000014.1:0-15192 GCA_964472495.1 uncultured Candidatus Saccharibacteria bacterium
CCGCTTTTGAACTTTCCGGCCGCGGCTGTTCTGGAAAGTTCTTGGTGTTTTTTTAATTCCTCATTAAACTCCTTTGTTAGTCTTTCTACCTCAAGATCATCTAAATCCGTCCTCCTATTTTTCAGTTCTTCCAAAGACAATTCTAAAGGAAACCCAAAAGTCTGATAAAGATCAAATAGCCATTTCCCGGTTATGTTTTGTGGTGTAAATCCTTGGAATCCATTAATTGGCGAAAGATCCTGAGGTTGATATTTCCCACTTCGCGGCAAGATAGAAACCTTTATTTCTCTATTCAAAATTGTTAATCCCTTTTCTAACGTCTTTTTAAATTTAGTCTCCTCTTCATCTAAATTATTTAGAACAAAATCCTTATTCCTTTCCAACTCCGGATAAATATCTTTATAATCTTCAATCACCACTTTGGCTACTTCTTTGGTCCATAAATCATTTTTAATTTCCAATTGGCGGCCGTATCTAACGGCCCGCCGAATTAAACGGCGAACCATGTAACCCTGGTCAAGATTGGAAGGAACAATCCCTTTGTCGTCCGCCATAATAAAAGTAGCTGCTTTAATATGGTCAGCTATTATCTCAAAAGCCTCCGTATTTTTCTTATATCCTTTACTGTCTGAAAGTTCTTCAATTTTTCTCAGTATATTGATAAATAAATCCATTTCAAAGACATTGTTTTTTCCTTCGGAAACCATGGCCATTCTTTCTAATCCCCCGCCAAAATCAACGTTTTTCTGCGGCAGGGGTTCAAATCCTTTCTCGGTTTTGACAAATTCCATAAAAACATTGTTGCCTATCTCAATAAATCTCCCGCAATCGCAATTAACGTGGCAGGGCATATCTTTAAATTTGGAATTTTCATGTCTCTTTAAATCCGCCCCCAAATCGTAAAACATTTCTGAATCAGGTCCGCCCGGCTCGCCCATCGGCATATTGGCCGGAATCCCGGAACGAGACCACCAGTTCTTCTTGTCGCCATAATAAAAAATGCGGCCATCCCCCATTCCGTTTTCTTCGGCAAAATCAACGTCCTTAGCTTTAATTCCATTTTTTTCAAAAAGTTTTTTCCAAATCTCAACCGATTCTTTGTCTCTTTCTATACCGATTTCCTTGTTCCCCCGGTAAACCGTGACATAGATTTTATTTGGATCCAGTTTTAATTCCTGAATAAGAAACTCCCATATCCAAAGAAGTTGTTCTTTTTTAAAATAATCACCCAAAGACCAATTACCCAGCATTTCAAAAAAGGTGGTATGATGACTATCGCCCACTTCTTCTATATCCTCTGACCGAAATGACTTTTGAGAATTAACCAAACGATTTCCTTGAGGATGTTTTTCGCCTAAAAGGTAAGGAATTAACGGCTGCATTCCAGAACCGACAAACAAAGAAGTCGGGTCGTTTTCCGGAATTAAAGAAGCGCTGGGCAAAACAGCGTGGTCTTTGGACTTGAAAAAATCCAGGAATTTTTGGCGTAATTCTTGCGAAGTCATATTAACATAATAGCTTGATTGCTTTTTTCTGACAAGGTTTCCTGCATCCGTCAGCGGGGCGTCCCTTTTTACTACATGAGGATCACGCCCTCGCCAAAGGCGAGGACGTGTCCGAAAGGGCGACCCTTTGGGGCGTAGTAAAAAGGGATGCCCCGGGTAGTCTTTTCGATTGGGGATAATTTTTCTTGACAGGCCTTGAAAACTAAGATAAACTAAAAATAAGTTCTCTTTCTTTAGCCAGGCGGGATGGGCTTGCTTGGTGGTTAACCGATCGTAACACCATAATGGAGGATGCCATGCATAAAGTAATTTTTACCGAGCACGCTCGCGCTCCAAGCAACGGTTTACAGGAAAATTTCCACAGTATCGCTGCCACCGGTCACCTGGGTCCTCGGCGCCGGCACAAGTAACCGCCCACGTTAATTGTCCGGGCTAAGGCAAAAAAAATGCGGACAAAGTTCCGCAACCACACGAGGTTCTCAATCTTTAACAGAGAACCTCTTTTTTTTATCCCCAGAGTTTTTAGAGAGGCAAAGACAAGCTAAGAGCGATTTCTCAAAAGAAACCGTCTATATCTCTTTTATTTTGAGGGCGTCCCTCGGAATAATTTTTAGTTCCCGAGGCATTTCCTGAAATGACGCCTTTTTTTTATTCTTCTGGTGTTTTGACAAAAATATTGTAAAGCCAGGCGAAAATCCAACCGCCGATAAAACCATCAACAAATCCGTAAATTAAACCGATAACGGCTCCTAAATAACTAATCGAATAGCCGAAATAAAATTGTTCTAAAAGAATCAGCGTATTACCACCGCCCCGCCAAAGTACCCAAAGAGTTATTACGAAAATAGCCATTCCCCAAATAATACCGCAGGCCAAGGCAAAGGCCTTTTTATTCAGCTTCATTTATTTTCACCCCCTTTCTATTCTTTATTATTTTTTTCCTTTGCCAGATTATCTAATGATTCCTCTAAGGTTTTTCTCAAATCTTCTAAATTAACTTGTTTTCGTTTTCTCTCTCCTTTGAAAGAAATAGGTTCTTTCTTAGTCGCTTCTTCCAAAGAAATTCCCTGACCTGCTGGCTCAATTATCTTTGGTTGACCTTGTCGAATAATTGACTGGCGATTAGGAAATTTTTGGATTGACGGATTTCTTCGCCTGTTCTTTTCTAAGCATTCCGGACAATAAACCGGTCTGACTCCATCCGGTTTAAAACCGACCTGAATTTTTTTGCCGCATTCGGAACAAACTGCTTCAAAAGTCGGCGGAGCACCTCTCTTCTTAGTTTCCTTCTCTATCTCAATAACACCGCTCCATTTAGCAATCTTTTCCTCTATTTCTTGCCGGCCAGTAGCGTAACGTTCCCGAGAAATCTTAATAATTTTTTCTCGGTGGCTTTCGGCTGGTTTATCAAAAGGAGGTAAGGTGCCTGCTGAAAAAGGCCGTGAAGCCACTCCGTCAATCATTAATTTCAAATAAATCTGGGCGAAATTTAAATTAACTAAATCCTGAATGTTAAATTCAGGGGCCAGCTCCTTCTCTAAAAATTCGGCGTCTTGGGCACCAACCCGAAAAGTAACCAAGGTACCAATGTTGCCAAAAACAGCATCTCTGACTGTCTCTTCCATTTGAGTAATATATTGATGAGCCAAGATTAAATCAAGACGATATTTACGTGCTTCGGATAAAATATTGGCAAAAGCTTCAGTGGCAAAGTTTTGAAACTCGTCAACATAAAGATAAAAGTCCCGCCGCTCCTCTTCTGGAATATCAACCCGGGACATAGCCGCTAACTGCAATCTGGTAATGAGCATCGCTCCCAGAAGAGCCGAATTGTCTTCACCGACCAATCCTTTAGAAAGATTCATAATCAAAATCTTGCCCTCATCCATCGCTTTCCTAATATCAATGGCTGACCTGGTCTGGCCGACGATGTTCCTGATTAAAGGACTGGTCAAAAACTGACCGACTTTGTTCTGAATAGGAGCCACCGCTTCGGCCATAAAACGGTCAGGGTATTTGGTAAACTCTTCTAACCAAAAACTTTTGATCACCGGGTCTTCGATTTTTTCAACCACTTTATTCCGATAGGCCTTATCGACTAATATTCTCATAATCCCCAAAAGAGTTGAACCGGGATATTCTAAAAGGGCCAAGATGGCGTTGCGGAGTACGTATTCCAAACGCGGTCCCCAGGTCTCGGCCCAGATTTTTTTAAAAACACCGACCAAACCCGAAGCGACTAAATGCCGATGCTCTGGATCAACCTTTTCAATAACATTAAAAGCAATGGGATAACTCAAATCAGCCGGATTGAAATAAATAACATCGTTAATTCTTGAAGGAGGAACAAAATCCAACATTTTTTGGGCAAACTCGCCATGCGGGTCAACTACCCCAATACCCCGGCCTGACTGAATGTCCTGGACAGCCATATTCTCCAAAAGAGTGGTTTTGCCCATGCCGGTCTTACCAATAACGTAAAAATGTCTTCGCCGGTCATGGTTTTTAATGCCGAATTGACGACGTTGGTTACGAAAATTGGTTTCAGCAAAAAGATTGATATCTCCCATAAAAAATTATCCGGTAGGCAAGCCAGCAGGTGGTTCTCCTTTTTTGGCTTCTACCTTAGGGGTCATCGGCGCTTTGACCATCGCTCCCGGATAGTGATAAACGGTAGCTAACTCTTCGATATTGAAAACAAAGGGCTGGCTACGAATAAAAAACCAATTGAGAATCGGTAAGCGCTCAAAGAAAAACGGCTTGAGATATTTAATTACCGTTGAATGCTGGACAAAATCCCTTTTACGGTAGGCAGCTAAGATTTTCCTCTTACGATAGCTTTCCCGCGACTTTTTCAATTGAATCTGGTAATCAATTTTAGTAGTTATTTTTTTACTCGGTTTAAAGCCATTAAGATCTTCTGTATTAAATTGTTTATAGCAACCAATAACGGCAGATACATTAGGTTTAGAGAAAATATCAGTCGGAGCTAAATAAACAAACCTAATCACCGTCTCAAAAGCGATCTTAGCAATGTTTTCCTCCAAAGCAGTCAGAACATCTTTCTCGGATTTGGTCATCCAATCTAAAGGATTAATTTTCTTTTTTTCTTCTTCAGTTCCGCTTATTGACGGCGGCCCAGCCAAGAGAAGGTAAATTTGTTCTTTACTGACATCTTTCCAAGCCCTGGCTTCTTTCCTTAATTCGCCGGGCGCTCGCTCAATAGCCCGGTCAAGCAGTTTATCTCTTAATTTCTCACCAGATTTTCTCCAGTCATTCATGACTGGCCGAACTAATGTCTGAACCCAAATATTTTCTCCATCTTTTAGCTTAGCCATCACCTCCAGCAAAGAGGCAATGGGGTCAATCCGCTGTTCTTCCAAAATAAGACCCCTTTCAAAAGATTCATAGGTCCGAATAGGGTAAGCATCTTCTTTAACCAGAACCAATTCTGTCCCCCATAAATCATAATCCGAGTTAGGGATATCGGCCGGAACCGATTGAACATAATCATTAACCTGATTGATTTCCGCCTCGGGATATTGAGCATAAACATGGGCTTCGACTAAATCCCGATACATTTCTAAGGTTCGGATAAAAAAATGGATTTCGCCGCCCTGACTAACTAATTCTAAACCAAACCATTCCTGAACTTCGCCTTTTAAATTTTTTTCTTTCCAGTTAGGCGTTCGCTGGGCACCGTGAAGTCCGGCAAAAAATTGCTCTGTGGCCCGAGGCGTCTTTTTGATTTCAGCCGGCGGTTTTACCTCTAAAAGAACCCAATTCATCCTTTGAATAAATTTTTGGCGGGCGCTTTTTAACCAAAGCCCTTTGGCTAAGAAAAAAAGAATCAGCGGTAGATAAATCCACCAAAGGGATAATAAAAACCCTCCGATGTAATAAAGCGCCGTCAAGAAAGCAAGGATAATCTGCAAAGATGTAGGCATAAGACCTATTGCGAAATGATTTTTCGTTACGAAATTTGAAGATTTTGAGCGAAAATTATGAAGAGTGAGAAGGCGTATTTGAATAAAATAAGTTGACGAACTCTGAATAATTTGCAGCCAAAATATTCAAATTGCAGTAGAAAGGATTATTTTGCAAGAGGTCTATAGATGAAAATTTAAATAAATTATTTAACTAAAGTATATTTGCCTGTTTTATCTCGATTAAAATATTCCCGGTTTTGCAGATTAATCAGAACCGTATTTGGTTTAACTAAACGATTTTTTAAAACCTGATTTAAAACCTCTTCTTTAGTTAAGGACCCGTTTTCTTTTAATATTTGAATTAAAATCTGACGAACCGTCCCCGGTTGATAACCCCATTCGCCTAAAGCATAAGTCCCCCGGCCAACCAAAATAAAACGACTATCTTTAATTAATTCATTATGAACGGTTTGCGGCCGCGCCTGTCTTGCGGCAAGACGGACTTGCTTTGTTAGAGGCAAACCAAAATTAGCCAAAGACGAACCTAAACTGCTTTGATTAATTAATTGGGCTACCTCTCTGAAATGCAAAGGCCGACCAGCTTCTTTAAAAATAATATAGGCCTTATCTTTGACTCCCCGCGGATTAATCTGGGGCCATTTATTCAAGCCAAAATGACCAAAATTATCTTGGTCAATTTGTTTAGTCGCGTCCAGATAAGAAAGGAGAGCTTTTTTAGCCAAAGAGAATTTTTTTTGTTTAAGACAACTAAGAATGTAATTTAAGGAAACTGGCTCTTGTTTGTTTTCCAGTTCTTCAACTAAATAGCTAATCAGCCAGTCAGCTTTATCAGAGGCGATTAAGGAATTAGTCCAAAAAGAGTAAAATTTGTCTGATTCGACAAAACGCCGATAGGGCTGGCCCAGGGTTAGAGCAAAGAAAAGAGCTCCCCGACTAGGATGAGGGTTTTTTTGGCTGGTTAGAGAGGTAAGCAATCTTTCTTCTCTGACTAAGCTGCCTTCCTGATTAAAGAAATTACTAATTGATTTAAAAACCGGCTCAAATAAGTTGGCTAAAGCTGGTTTTCTGAAATCAGAAAAAGCGGCTTCCTCCACTTGGCGAACCCGCTCCCTGGTGATGCCATATTTTTGACCAATTGCTTCTAAAGTCTGGCGCTGACCATCCTTTAATCCGAAACGTAAATTAATAATCTCTCGCGTCCGTTGATTACTAACATTATTGACTATTTGAGAAGCTAATTGTTCGTAACTTGATAAAGATGATCCCTTTGTCATATGTTTATCTTTATTCTTAATTTAACACACTATCATATAGACGTCAACCCTTTTATCCTCTTTGCCTTTTCTGCCAGATAACCACTAAGGGACTGGTCAGAAAAACAGAAGAATAAGTGCCGACAATTATGCCAGCAATCAAAGCTAAGGCAAAATACTTAATACTTTGACCGCCCAAGAAAAAGATGGCCAAAAGGACAAAAAGAGTGGTCAGGGCCGTATTCAGGCAACGAGTTAAACTCTGATTGATGCTTTGATTAATTATTCCCTCAAAATCAGTCCAGTTGACCCTCAGCAGATTTTCCCGGGCACGGTCAAAGATAACAATACTGTTATTGACTGAATAACCGAGAATAGTCAAGAAAGCAGCTACCAAAGGAAGACCGATTTCGACATTGTAGTAATGGCCCAGGACCGAAAAAAGACCGAGGGTAATCAGAATGTCATGGAACAAAGCAGCGATAGCTACCAAGCCATATTGCCAAGAGGCAACCGGCTTAGTGATTTTTCGAAAAGTCCAAGCAATATAAAGGATGATGGCTAGTAAAGCCAAAAGAATAGCCCAGGCGGTTTTCCCTTTTAACTCCTGACCAATCAAGGGGCCGACTGACTCAAATCTTTTTTCCTCAATTTTCTCCCAGCCGAGATTCTCTAAAATCTTTTGATGAGTTTCCTCATCAATGTCCTTTAAACGTAAAATCAAACCTTGCTGACCGGTTGATTGGAGATTGATTTGGCCTAATTCCAAATCGGCTAATTCTTCTTGAACTTCCTGATGAGTCGGCTGGTCTCCGTTAAATTCTATCTCCATCAAAGTACCACCGGTGAAATCGATGCCTAAATTTAGGCCCCAGAGTAATAAGCTAATCAAGCTGGTCAAGACCAGCAGCGCTGAGATAATAAAATAAATTTTACGACGCTTAATAATTTGCATAATTAATTATCTCCAAAGTTTTTGTTTTTCCTCTAAGCGACCGCCAATAAACCAGCGTAGTAAACTCCGTGTAGCGATAATTGCCGAAAACATACTGACCGAAACACCAATACCTAAAGTCAAAGCAAACCCTTTGACTAAGCCGGTAGCGAAAATGTATAAAATAATACAAGTGATGATAGTCGAAAGATTACCATCACGAATAGCTGGCCAGGCCCGGCTAAATCCTTCGTCAATGCTGCCGCCCAAACTTTTACCCGATTTAAATTCCTCTCTAAATCTCTCGAAAATGAGGATATTGGCGTCAACAGCCATACCGATTGACAGAATAAAACCGGCAATACCAGCCAAAGTCAAAGTAACCGGAATTAACTTGAAAATAGCCAAAACTAAAGCGACATAAATTAAAAGAGCCAAACTAGCCAGTAAGCCAGGCAAGCGATAATAAAAAATAATAAAAATTAAAACAGCGATAAACCCCCAAATAGCTGCTTTCAAGGACTGCTCTAAAGAAAGATGACCCAAGCTGGCGCCGACCGTCTGCTGATTGATTAATTTTATTGGCACCGGCAAAGCGCCGGCATTAAGTCGCTGAACCAATTCTTTGGCTTCGCTCAAGGTGAAATTCCCGGTAATCTGGGCTTTGCCGCCGGAGATTGTCTCTTGAACCACCGGCGTACTGATTGGCGCCCCGTCCAAATAAATAGCTAATGGCTGGCCAACATTCTCTCTGGTTAATTCTTCAAAAATCTGACTGCCCTGGTCATCAAATTGAAGACTGACTTGCCACTGATAAGTTTGTTGATTCTGAATTAATTGAGCTTCTTTAAGATAACGACCGGTCAACTGGGTTGGTTTGAAATAGGGATCCTCTAATAGTCGATTTAGCTCATCGGCAGTTATCTCTATTCCCTGACTCGACTTTTCCTGAATTTCTTCTTGGTCAGCTAAAATGCTTTCTGTTTCTGCTTTATCTTTTTTCTCCCGGAAATCCAAAGAGGGCGTTTGACCAATCATCTTAATGGCCTCTTTAACGTCTTTGACACCAGCCAGCTCAACAATCAAGCGGTAATCCGAGCCAACTTTGTTAACCTGGACAACTGGTTCGGCTACGCCAAAAAGATTGACTCGTCGTTCAATAACATCGCGGACTCCCTGCATGGAATCCAGATAATTACCCGATTCAACATTGGAAAGGTCGGCCTGATAAATTAAATGAGTCCCTCCTTGTAAATCAAGACCTAATTTAAAAGGTCGTTGATAAAAATCAGGCAGGATATCTAAACCGAGCTGGTTATTAAGCCAATTGACCGGCTTGTCCCAAATAATCGGAGCATCCAAAAAAGCGGCTAAAAAGCCGATTAAGAAAATAAAAAAAATAGTCCAGTGAATTTTCCCAGTTTTTCTCCCTCGGGGAGCTTGATTTGCTTTCTTAGTAAAAATTCCCATTGTCTTTAATCTAATTTAATTTCCCTTTTTTGTCAAAAAATAGCTATACCAGCGGGGCGTTCCTTTCCGCCAGAGGGCGACCCTTTAAGGGTGTATCAAAAAGGAACGCCCCGGAATCAAAACTTTAATTCTTTCTTTAACTCTTCAAGAATATCTTCTGGAATAGGAATCGGTTCGCCTTTGGGACTGATGCCTGGATAGCGCCAGGCTGAAATCATTCTTTTCCTTTGGCTAATTTGTTGATACATCAGCCAGATTTCAGTCGGTTTCTTAGTGCCGGCTGGCTGCATTAAGGCAATCGTCCTTGGCGCAATTCCTTTCTCTCGCCTTTTGGGACTTTTCAAAATGCGGCGCAAACGTCCTTCGGTCAAACCATAATAACGCATCTTTTCTTTAACGTGCCGCGTCCAATAAATCTCTTTAGTATTTTTGGGCTCTTTTAAAAACATTATTTAATTATCCGATGAGTTAGGATTTGGGCAATCTTTCTTTTCGGCTGGCCTGTTTTGGTTTGGCCAAAAGTAAAATGACGGACTAACGGAATACCTTTTTCATAATCATTACTGATTGCCTTATTTTGACCTAAACAAAATCCAAGATGCCGATGAATTGCCCCATTAGGAAACTTCTTTTCCTGCCAAACTAAAACATTACCAGGAGTCAATTTTTTAGTCGGCCGCCAGCCGCTCTCAAGCATATCACCAAGGGTCTTTTTGACTGTGGTGTGCGGTTCGGAAATCAAATCAAATATTTTTAAAATTGAGGAAACATAATAAGCGCAGGAAAGATTGCCGTTTTCCAGAACGTCTTTCTTTTGTTTGTTTGCTAAAATATAAAGATGCCGGAACATCCGGCTGCCCTGACTGTCTTTAATCATTTGTAAGTAGTTTTGATAATTAAGGACTTTAAATTTCACTTTTTTTCTTTTATTATGACTATTTTAAACCTAAATCTTAGTCCGCAGGAATAACTTGAGATTTCTTGTAGTTTTTGCAGTCAAGTCATATTCAAAAACATTCTGAATAAAATTTGTCTGTTTTTGTATCTCTGCTTGTCATGACGCTTTTCATAATTTTTACTCCCCTCTCCCGACTTGACAAATTATACCTTAGTACCATACTATCTGACAGAGTTTTTAACAACCACAATAATCGACAACGGAAGGAGGATGACCGATGAGAACGATAAAGGCCATACTGAAATCATTGACTATCCTGACAATGGCCTTAGCGGCGGCGCTTGCTGCTTGCTGGGCGATAGCGACAGTAACGCCGTCCTGTATCTTCGCTACGTTCTTTTTCGAGAGAAGACAGCGCGAGAAAATAGCGCGAGGAATAAGCCTGTCTCCCGCTATCGGACTGCGGAGGCTTTGTATCTCAATACAAAAATCATGACCTATATTCATACGAGCCCGACTCTTCGGAGAAGGGCTTGTTATTTATTTCCCGCAACATTTTTTATATTTCAAACCCGAACCGCAAGGACAGGGGTCATTGCGGCCGATTTTTTTACCCGTTGATAGTTTGCCAACAGCGGCTGGCCTGGCCGGCTGCCCAGCAACATTTCCAGCCGGAGCTAAAGCGACTTTGTAAATAGTATTGACCACAGTTGATCGAACAGCCGCTAATAATTTTTGAAATAAGCGCATGCCTTCATTTTTATACTCAACTAAGGGATCCTTCTGGCCATAGGCGCGCAAGCGGACACTATCCCGCAAATGGTCCATATTGTCTAAATGGTCCATCCAAAGAGTATCAATACTGCGCAAGAAAACGAACTTCTCTATCTGCCGCATATTTTTGGCCTCTAATTCTTTTTCTTTTTGTTGATAGGCAGTTTCGGCTAATTTAGTCAAATAATCAGCTATTTCTTCTGAGGTTTTTAAATCCTTTAGGATTTGCTCAAGATTACCCGGTACTGGAAAAACGCTTTTGGCTATCTCGATTATCTCTTTGTAATTCCAACTATCTGCTGGGCCTTGGGTATGAAATTGGACTATCTTTTCAATTTCCCCTCTGATTGTTTCCAAAATATCTGGCTTAAGATTCTTTTTAGCCAAAACTTCCCGCCGTTTTTTGTAAATAGTCTCCCTCTGTTTGTTCATGACGTCATCATACTCTAAAACATGCTTTCTGGTATCAAAGTTATAACCTTCAATCCTGGCTTGGGCCGATTCAATGGCTTTGGAAATCAATTTGTTCTCAATCGGCTGGTCTTCGGGCACTTTTAACATTTCCATCATTGATTTGACCCGGTCGCCGCCGAATATCCTCATCAAGTCATCCTCTAAAGAAACAAAGAATTGGCTGGAGCCGGGGTCGCCTTGCCGGCCGGTCCGGCCGCGCAACTGGTCATCAATTCGTCGGGCCTCGTGACGCTCGGTGCCAATCACATGAAGACCGCCTGATTCAACTACTTCGTCGTGACTCTTCTGCCAAGAAGACCCTTCGACTCGCTCCGCTTCGCTCAGAGAAGAAGATTCAACTGGCTCCGCCGAAGGATTACTGCCTGAGCTTGTCGAAGGCTCTGACCGACCACCCAAAATAATATCTACTCCTCGGCCAGCCATATTGGTGGCCACGGTGACCGCGCCCGACTGGCCGGCCTGAGCAATAATTTGGGCTTCTTGTTCATGATTCTTGGCGTTAAGAATCTGATGAGGAATACCTTCTTTTTTAAGTAAAGCGGCCAGTAGTTCATTCTTCTCAATAGAAACAGTGCCGACTAAAACGGGCTGACCTTTTTGGTGCCTTTTTCTAATCTCTTGAACAATTGCCTGGAATTTGCCTTTTTCGGTTTTATAAACGCTGTCAGATAGATCTTGGCGAACCATCGGTTGATTAGTCGGTACGACCACTACTTCTAAGTTATAAACTTTATGGAATTCTTCGGCCGAGGTAAGAGCTGTCCCAGTCATGCCGGCTAATTTAGGATATTGACGAAAATAATTTTGAAAAGTGATAGAGGCCAAGGTGCGGCTCTCTTGCTGAACCCGAACGCTTTCTTTAGCTTCTAAGGCCTGATGGAGTCCCTCGGAATAACGGCGGCCGGGCATTAACCGGCCGGTAAAATCATCGACAATAATCACCTGACCATCTCTGACTACATAATCTCTATCTTTTTTAAACAAAACCTTGGCTCGCAAGGCCTGTTCTAAATGATGAACATAACGGATGCCGCCTTCCTGATAAATATTATCCAAACCCAATATTTTTTCTACTTTGGCAATACCCTCTTCGGTCAGAGTAACTGCCCGCATCTTTTCGTCAATATTATAATCAGTATTCTCTTTGAGCTGAGGAACGAGCCGGCTAAATTGTTCGTAGAGCTTGGTTGACTCGGCATCGGGCATTGAAATAATTAAAGGAGTTCTGGCCTCGTCAATCAAAATGCTGTCAACTTCGTCAATAATGGCAAAATAAGGCGGACGCTGAACCATCATCTCTAAGGTCGGGGCCATATTGTCTCTCAAATAATCAAAACCAAATTCATTATTAGTTCCGTAGGTAATATCTGCTCGATAAGCTTCCCGGCGAGAAACCTCTTTGAGATTTTCCATTTCCACGGTCACTTCGTTTTTATCCGGCGCCGCCTGCGGCTCAAAAAGATATGACTTCTCGTGATTGAGACAAGCGCAGGAAAGGCCCAAGAGATGATAAATCGGTCCCATCCAATTAGTATCGCGGCGAGCTAAATAATCATTGACCGTAACAATATGAACGCCTTGGCCGGCTAGGGCGTTTAAATAAATAGCCAAGGTGGCCGCCAAAGTTTTTCCTTCGCCTGTTTTCATTTCGGCAATCTGACCTTGATGTAAAACAAGGCCGCCAATCAACTGAACATCAAAATGACGTTGTCCTAAAGTCCGCTTGGACACTTCGCGGATTAAGGCAAAGGCCTCAGGTAAAATCTCGTCTAGAACCTGATTCAAGGATTGCCATCGGGGATCAGTCGCCTGAGGCGATTGTCCGAAAGGGCGATTCTTGAATTTTCCTGGAATATTCTGAATTTTCTTTCTAAACTCATTGGTCTTTTCCCCTAGCTGTTCATTAGAAAAAACCTCGAACTGCGGTTCGAGTTGATTAATCCGGTCAACCAACGAACTAAGTTTTTTCAACTTTCGTTCATTGGCATCGCCTAAAAATTTATCCAAGAAAGACATAATAAAAACCAGTTTAGCTGTTCATATTATAAAATAATTTTATAAAAAAATCAATTTATAAAAAATCCGCTAAATAAAAATATCAAATTATTCTGTCAATCAGTCCGGTTTACGAAAACAAATCCTCAAAAAATTGAGGACTTGTTTTTGACCAATTGGTCTTTACCCACTAATTAGTGGGTAAACCTGCCTGCCGGCAGGCAGTAAGAAGGCCTATCTTTTCTTTCTTCGACGGCTCGCCGTCTTTTTCTTCTTAGGAGCAGCCTTCTTCTTGGTTGCTCTTCTTTTTCTTTTTACCATTGTTTTGTTGGATAAAATTTAAAAATAGAAATGGGTAACTCGACCTCCGTTTTACCCGTTTAAAAACAAAAATTATTCTAAATCTACTCTGTTTTGAAAAAGAAAAAATTATTTTTCTTTTTCACTTCTAATTATACACTATCTGTCAACAATTGTAATGTGGAAAACTTTATTTAATAAAAAAATCAAAAAATAAAAAGTTTTTTTTATTTTCTTTTAATCAATTTGGTTATTTTGGAATGACGGAAACGAGCCAAGGGATTAATTTGCCAAAATTTTTTCCAGGAGCGAGCTCCCCGAAGAGACATGGTTATTCTTTTATCCTTATTTTTCCTTATCTCTCTGGCCAATTCATCTTTAACTAAATCAATGGCCGCCATTAAAGATTCAGCTGTCTCTTCAACTCTAAAAAATTGACCGTTAATAGTTAAATTAACTTCTGCTCTAAAAATATCACCTTGCCGCTGGCCCCGGGTAATCTTGCCCACTTCTACTTGCGCCTCAACTAATTCTGAATTGGCTTTTTTCAAAAACTTTCTTAAGCCGCCAATTTTTTCCTCAATATATTGGTTAATACTCGGTGAAAGTTTAACGTTAGTTCCTTTAATTATTATTTTCATATAAACATTTTAACACAAAAGGGCGTCCCTTAAAAGGGACGCCCTTTAAAGACTTTAAAGAAATCCCAAATATTGAATCTCTTCTTCCAATTCTATCTTAAATTTTTGTTTAATTGTTTTTTTGATTAACTGAATCAGTTTAATCACCTCTTCGGCTTGGGCGCCACCCAGGTTAACAATAAAGTTAGCCTGTTTTTCAGAAATCATCGCTCGGCCAATTCGCTCTCCTTTCAAACCAGCTCGCTCAATCAATTGACGAGCTGATTGATTAGAAGTATTTTTAAAAATACAACCAGCCGAAGGCTGCTGAGGAATATGTTCTTTACGTATGGCTAAGCGTTGCTTAATTATTTTTCTTATTTCTTGAGCATCTCCTCTTTCTAATTTTAAAACAGCCGATAAAATAATCGGCCGTTCGGCTTTAGATATATTTTTTAAACGACTTTGCCGATAATCAAAGTTTAACCATTTTTTACCAACCGTCATCAACTGACCGTTGGGATTTAATAAACTGACTTTTTCGATAACGTCACCAATGCTAGGACCACCCCTTTGGCTACCGGCATTACCGAAAATGGCTCCGCCAATTGTTCCGGGAATACCAACAGCCCATTCCAAACCAGTTAGACCCTTCTTTAAGGAAAGTCTGACTAAATTACTCAACAAGACCCCGCTCTGGGCAAAAACTTTATTATTATCTACTTTTATCTCTTGGTTGTTTATTTTAATAACCAAACCATTGAACCCTTTGTCACTAACCAAAAGATTGCTTCCGCCGCCTAAAATAAAATAAGGCAGTTTTTTGTTTTGAGCAAAGCTGACTGCCTTAATTATCTCATCAGTATTTTTGGCAATAAAAAAATATTTAGCCGGTCCCCCGATACGAAAAGTGGTACATTCTGATAAGGGAATATTTTTTCTAATCTTAATATCTTCCATATCGGTTCCCGGGGCGTCCCTTTTTACTACGCCCTTTTGCAAAAGGGCGTAGTAAAAAG
>CAYYLD010000015.1:0-11854 GCA_964472495.1 uncultured Candidatus Saccharibacteria bacterium
CCCAGCCAACGTCAGCACTGACCGAAGTGGCTTAAATAAGACAAAAAATGAGGTATCAAATTTAGCACCCACCAAGGATTCGAAAAAAAAATAGTTTTCCACATATTTTTATATACAAATTATTATTTTTCTGACATAATTAAATATATGAATCAAGAATTTCAAAATAGTCAGCAAATTAAGAATAATCAAAAAAATATTAAAGATAAGAATTCTAATTTTAATAATGGTTTTGATTGGAAATGGCTATTGATAGTTTTATGTCTTTGTCTTATTGGCGGGGTTATTTTTACTTATTGGAATTTTATTAAACCTGAATCCGAGCCTGGCTCTGAAAATGGTTTTCCAGCAAGTATTATACCAGAAGCTTTAGCTGAAAGATTTGCTACTTATGAAGAAGTTCCAGTTGATATTAATCCCCAGGTTCCATCTTATACTGTAGCTTCAGATTTAAGTAACATTATCAACAAAGATGATTTTGAGTTGTCAGAAAAAGCAAAAGAACTTTTGGTAAAAAATGCTTTTGTGGTTATTCCGACAGAAGCTCAAGAATTTTTTAGCATATATAATGATATAAAGATTTATGAAGAGAACCGCTATCATAATACTCCAAGTTTTATTACTACTGATTCAATGCTCCATAATTACCATTTAGCTTTTGACCATTTATTAAGAGTTTTAGAAAAAGATAAACTTTATTCAGAATTGACTAATTTGAGCTATGAAATGCTAAAGGCCTCTCAGGCGCAATATGAGCAATTGAAAGGAACAGAATGGGAAAATGCTGCTAAAAGAAATATTGCTTTCTTTATGGTGCCTGACAAAATTCTCTATCCTTCAGCAGAAATTCCTGAATATGTTAAAGAAGAAGTAGAAAAAGAATTAAATTTAATTGAGGAGCATGGAAAAATTTTTGCATCTCCTATAATGAATATAGGAAGAGATTTAACTAAAGAAATTATAATTAATACACCGCAGGGACCTTTATCATTAGACGCTTTTAAAGAAGATTATTCTCAATATGTTCCTCGTGGCCACTATACTAAGAGTGAAGAATTAAAAAAATATTTTAAAGCAATGATGTGGTATGGTCGAATGACTTTTCGTTTGAAAAGCCCGGACGAAACGCGTTCAGCTGTTTTGATGACTTTAGCCCTTAAAGAATCAGCTGATAGATATAATTCTTGGGATAAAATTTACGAACCGACCACTTTCTTTGTTGGTAAAAGCGACGATATTTCTTTTTATGATTATTACGACATTCTTAAAGAAATTTACAATACAGATCAATTAACTTTGTCTTTGGTTATTAATGACAATGTTAAATTTAATTCGTTTTTAGAAAAAGCTAAAGAATTATCGCCGCCTCAAATTAATTCTATTCCTATTTTTGAAGCTGGTATTCAATCTAATCGAGAAGAAGAAATAAAAGGATTTCGTCTCATGGGTCAAAGGTTTACTATTGATGCTTCTGTTTTTCAGCGGTTAATGTACAGGGAAGTTGGAGATAAAACAAAGTCTTGCGCTAATTATGATCCAACAAAAACCAGTTGTTTATCAGGAGCAAGATGTCTGCCTAAGGGATTAGATATTCCAGCTGCTATGGGATCAGATGAGGCATTAAATCTTTTAGTAAACCAAGGAGAATCAGACTATGCTTGTTATTTAGAGAACATGACTAAAATGGAGGAATATATTGCTTCTCTAGATACAACTATTTGGACTCAAAATCTTTATTGGGGATGGCTTTATTCCTTATTGACCTTAGGGAAGGAAAAAACAGATGGTTATCCTACTTTTATGAAAAATTTAGCCTGGATTCGTAAAGAATTGAATACTTATTTAGGAAGTTGGACAGAATTAAAACGTGATACAATTTTATATACCAAACAACCTTATGCTGAATTGGGTGGTGGTGGTTATGAAGAAGAAAAAGTTGATGATAGAGGCTATGTAGAACCAAATCCTTATGTTTATGCTCGTTTAGCTTCATTACTAAAAATGACTAAAGAAGGTCTTCAAATAAGAAGTTTGCTTTCTGATGAAAATAAGGAATTTTTGGAAAGATTGGAGACATTAGCTATGTCTTTAAAAACAATTTCCGAAAAAGAACTGAACAATATTTTGCCTACTAATGAAGAATTTGATTTAATTAGAATTTATGGAGGTTCTCTGGAACATATTTGGTTAGATGCTTATAAAGATCAAGGAATTGTATCAGCGAGAAATCAATTATCTGATGAACCAGCTCCAGTAATAGCTGATGTTGCAACCGATCCTAATGGTGTTTGTCTTGAAGAAGCCACTGGTAATATCTTTGAAATTTACGTGGTTGTGCCAGTAGAGGAGACATTAAGAATCGCTAAAGGTGGCGTTTATTCTCATTATGAATTCCAGCAGCCACTAGCTAATCGTTTAACTGACGAGGCTTGGCGTGAGATGTTAAAGAAAGGAGAAGAACCTGATTTAGCTGAATGGACTAATATATTTATTGCTCAATAAAGATGAATGGACAGATTGTTTACTATAAAATTATCAACTTTATTCGGTATAATTGTTCTAATAGGTGTTATTTTATTAATTATAGTTCAATCTGAATATAGACTAACCATTGATTCATCATTAGAAGAACCAGAGGTAAAAGAAGTTATGTTTCTGCCTTCTGGTTTTTTAATTAAAAATGAAGAGCCAAAAGCAGTTTTGGTGGCTGTGGGCGATATTATGCTTTCCCGGATGGTAGCTCGAAGAATTAAGGAGAATCAAGACCAAAAATATCCTTTTTTAGAAGTATCTGATTTGATTGGTCAAGCTGACATAGCTTTTGGCAATTTGGAATGCCCAATTACACCGGGAAGAAATATCAATCTTTTTGAAATGGTTTTTCGTGCTGATCCCGAAAGTGTCAATGGTTTAAAATATGCCGGCTTTGATATTTTATCTTTAGCTAATAATCACATTTTTAATTTCGGACAAGAGGGATTAACGGACACTTTTTCTTATTTGGAAAAAGCAAATATTGATTATATAGGAGCAGGTAAGAATAAACAGGAAGCTCATAACTTTAAGATGTTAGAAGTTAACGGAATTAAATTTGCTTTTTTGGCCTATGCAGATAGTATTTTTTCATATACTTTTTCACAGACAGAAGAAAGCCAGCCCAGCATAGCTTTAATGGATGTAGTTCAAATGAAAAAAGATATATTCTCAATTAAAAATCAGGCCGATTTTATTATAGTTTCTATGCATAGTGGTATAGAATATGTTTCGCAGCCGAATGCTAAACAGATTGAATTTGCTCATGCTGCTGTAGATACTGGAGCTGATTTGGTTATTGGCCATCATCCTCATGTAGTTCAAAAGATGGAACAATATAAGGGAGGATATATTTTTTATAGTTTAGGCAATTTTATTTTTGATCAAATGTGGTCAAGAGAAACAAGGGAGAGTGTGATAGCTAAAATAGTCTTTGGGGAAAACAATATTCAAGAAATTGACTTTATCCCAATTCTAATTGAAGATTTTGCTCAGCCTAGAATTTTGGATATACAAGAATCTAAAGATATTTTTGATAAATTGAATGTTCCGTTTCAGAGTAGATATATATTTTATTGGGATGGTCAAGATTACCAATACAAAAATGAAAATAGCGTTTACTTGACGAGGAAAGCCAAAAAATTTATTGAGCAGGAGATAGATTTAGATAATGATGAACGTTTAGAAAATATTATCTTGAGACAGAATATGGTCCAAGTATTAAGAGATAACAAATTATTATGGAAAAGCGATCCAAATTGGCAAGTTGAAGATGTAGTTTTAGCTGATTTTAATCAAGATAATCAAATAGAAATTAATATATCTCTTTGGAAAAAGGGGAGTTATGGTAAAGATTTACCTTTCTGGTTAGAAGAAAATACTAAAGAATGGGGAAATCACTTATTTGTTTACGGAATGAAGGATGGAAAAATAAAGCCGGTTTGGTGCTCTTCAACTTTAGACGCTCCAATTAAAGAAATGATTGCAGAAGATATTAACGGAGACAATAAATCAGAGTTAATAACTTTAGAAGGTAATTATGATAATCCTGAAAATGAATGGGGAAACTATTTATCTATTTGGTCATGGAATGACTGGGGATTTTTTAATGATTACAGAAGTGCAGAAGGAAAATACTTCAATTTATCCATTGAAGATATAGACAACAATGAATTGTCTAATAAGGTTGTAAAAGTTAGCAAAAACAGATAAAATGAAGATAAGCTGATTCTGGACCTCTGTGCTAACCACAGTGGACACCCAGTTCAAAATCCTAGAAACGCTTTACTGGATTGAACGAAAGTTCGAATCCCCGAAACCCAGCCAACTCATGATTGGTTATCATACTGGAGGGGCGTTGAAAGTATATGAAAGAAAAATTACAAAATATTGGGAATACAACTATTTGTCCTGTTGCAGTTATAGTTCGTGGCGGAAGAGTTTTGCTAGGATATCGTCACTATACTCCAGATAAATGGAAGACTATTTCTACTTGGACCTGCCCTGGCGGCCGTTGTGATGAGGGGGAATCTGCAGAGGTTACCCTACGACGCGAGGTTGAAGAAGAGACAGGCATAAAAGACCTTGAGATTGTTGATTTTATTTCAGAAGTTCCAGGCGCAAAGAAAGGAGATGTCGTTCTTGTATTTTTGTGTCGTACAGATCAAGAGGCAATTTTAATGGAGCCGCATAAATTTTCTGACTGGAAGTGGTTTGGTATGGATGATTTTCCCGGAGAGTTTATTAATAGTCATGTTCGTACAGTCATTTTAAAGTTGCTTTCGAAGCACAAAAATTAGTGTTGTGGACGTAAGTCCGGAATATAAACATACTGTTCCAATTCCTGAATCTTGGTTCGAACGTCGTCCACGATGCCCAGCCATCATATGCTAAGTCAGGTGACTGAGTCGCCTAACCAAAGGAATCACGGAAGAGGAATTGGACAAGGTATTAAGGAAGGCGCTTATGGAAAACTGGCATATCACAAGAATTTGGAATAAAGTAGAGTGGGAAAAAGACGGCTATAGATACATCTGCCAGCCAGACTTTGAAGGTTCTATCGATGAATTGGCCGGTTCGGAAACGATTTCCAGAGAAGGAAAAGAGGTCTATAGGTTTTTCTACGCCGGTGGCCTAATTGAGTAAAAGATAATCAAAATTTAATCTAAATGCTTCATCCTAATTTCGTAATTCTTGGCGTTCTAATCGGCTTTATTGGTGGTATAAGTTATCTCATTAGCACCATTAAAGGCAAGACAAAGCCGAACAGAGTTACTTGGTTTTTATGGGCGTTAGCACCGCTCATTGCATTTACTGCTGAAATTAAAGAAGGGGTTGGAATTCAGTCATTGATGACTTTCGGGGTTGGTTTTGGTCCCCTCCTTGTTTTCTTGGCATCTTTTGTAAACAAAAAATCGGTATGGAAATTAAAACGCTTTGATTTCGCTTGCGGTACCTTAGCTATAATTGGTCTTTTTCTTTGGTATGTGACAAGAAACGGAAATTTTGCTATCTTTTTCAGCATTCTTGCCGATGGGATGGCGGCCGTACCAACGCTTGTCAAATCTTATTCCTTCCCGGAAACCGAGAATTACCATGTATATCTAACAGCCGCAATAAGCGCGGCAATTACATTTTTAACTATAGATACTTGGAATTTCGCCCATTTTGGTTTTCCTCTATATATTTTAATCCTTTGCACTATTTTTGTTTTCCTTATTAAATTCCGAGCAGGTGAGATTATTACTCGTCTTTTCCGTACTTCAAAATCCTAAAATAAGACACGGCAGAATACCCCTAAATAGTGTCTCATTTGTCTCATTTCCCGAATAAAGTGCCAAAAGTGAGACACTATACTGTTCCGTTCGGAACGCCCTCTTTCTGTGTCCCGTTTGTCCCATTTTAGCTTAAAACACCCCGACCGAGACGGGTCAGTGGGACACCCCCTAGAACCCCGAAATTACCCTTAAAACCTTGGTACTAGACCGAGGATGCCAGGGTGCCACGCTAAAATTCCTTTGGCTTCATCAAGCTCTATTTTTTCTAACATCTGGTTGAGGATAGGTCGTCCCGGCTCTTTAGCGGTTTGTGACTCAACGAAAGTTTCAACCACTTTCAAATTTTCCCGCCGGCGAAATGCGTCCGAACTATTTTCAGTATACGCAGCAAATAAAATTCAAAAACTCGCCAAAGAGGCGATTTTTTGGTAGAATAAAATAATGAAAGAATTAACCATCAAAGAAATTCAAAAGAGGATTTTTGATAATAAGATTAAGAAAGGTTTCAATACAACCGATCTTAGCAAAGAATTTTTATATTTAACCGAAGAGCTGGGAGAAGCGGTCAGGGCTTATCGTAGAGATAGTAAAGATGAGCTAGCCGAGGAAATTATTGACTTGGTGATTTATTGTTTAGGGATAATAGAGATGTTGGGTAAAGATGGATACGAAGAGATAATTAAAAAGATAGAGAAAAATGAGAAACGGGAATACCAGGGGATAAAAGGCGAATATAGGCAACTTCGCCAGGACCAAAAATAATTGTCGTAAGCTGAAATTGAACCGGCTTAAGCTTATCATCTGAACAAGTTCTAATATCGTCTACGGCCCCCAGCCAAGAAACAAAAATGACTTAATTAGTCATTTTTTGGTTGGTTTTTTTGACAAAGAATCTTTTTTTTGTTAGAATATTAAAGAATGAAAAAGAAATTAGCCAGGACCAAATTAGATTTAAGAGAAACCGTTGTTCTAACCATTGTGGTTAGTTTTTTAACGGCTGCTTTGACCGGCTTTTTGGCTGGTAATTTGGGCTACCAATTAATCAAAGGCTCTCAACTGACTGGGTCAATCAATCAGTTGCTGACCCAAAAAGAAAACTCAAAGGCGGCTCTCAGTCAAGAGGAGGCGGTGATCCAAGCGGTCAAAGAAGCTTCGCCGGCCGTGGTCAGTATTATCGTCACCAAGGATTTACCGGTCATGGAACAATACTATCAAGAGTACAATCCTTTTGAAGGGGATGAATTTTTTGAACAATTCTTCGGTGAAGATTTCTTTTCACCGTTTAGTTTTCAAATCCCTCAATACCGCCAGAAGGGAATTGAAAAAAGAGAGATTGGTGGCGGAACTGGCTTTATCGTTTCCTCTGACGGTTTAATTTTAACCAATAAGCACGTTGTCTCTGACCAGGAAGCTGATTATACGGTTTTGACTAATGAGGGAGAAAGAATTGAGGCCCAGGTTTTAGCTCGCGACCCGATAGAAGATATCGCCATTTTAAAAATTGCCCGGATTGATTTGCCGGTAGTTACCTTAGGCGATTCTGATAGTTTGGCTATTGGTCAGACGGTTATTGCCATTGGCAATGCCTTGGGCGAGTTTAGAAACACGGTCAGTTTAGGAGTCATTTCTGGTCTGAGGCGTTCCATTGTGGCTAGTAGTGGTTTTGGCCAAAGCGAACAGCTTTCGGAAGTTATCCAGACCGATGCGGCTATTAATCAAGGTAATTCCGGCGGCCCTTTACTTAATCTTAAAGGCCAGGCCATTGGTATTAATGTGGCTATGGCCCAGGGAGCGGAGAATATTGGTTTTGCCTTACCGATTAATAAGGCCAGGCGGGCTCTTGACCAAATTAAACAACAAGGTAAAATTAGTTATCCCTTTTTAGGGGTTCGTTATTTGTTGATTACTCCGGCTATTCAACGAGAAAATAATTTAGCCGTTGATTACGGGGCTTTGATTGTTCGGGGCGAGAATCCGGAAGATTCAGCTGTTGTCCCGGGCGGTCCGGCTGCTCAAGCTGGTTTAGTTGAAAATGATGTTATTCTGGAAATTGACGGCCAACAGATTAATTCAGATAATTCTTTAGCTGAGTTAATTCAGAAACATTGGGTCGGTGATACGGTTGAGTTAAAGATATTACACGAAGGGGAGGAAAAAGTAGTTGGAGTTGAGCTAACTGAAAGGAGTCGGTAAAATATGGCTGTCCCCAAGCAAAAACATACTAAATCAAGAAGAAATAAAAAACGTTCTCATCACGCTCTGAAGAAGAAGTATTTTTCCGTTTGTCCTAAGTGCGGCGCGTCAGTTTTGCCTCACCAGCTTTGTTGGAATTGCGGCACTTACGCCGGCCGAGAAACAGTTGATGTTTTAGCCAAATTAACTAAGAAAGAAAGGAAAAAGAAAGAAAAAGAAATGGCCGCCCAGGAGGAAAAAGGACAAACCAAGGAGAAAGATTTGAGCATGGAAGAGTTGTCTAAAAAATAAGCAAATATTTTATGGCTAACCGTCATTTATGCCGTTCCATTACTATGCAGTCCCTTTATGAATGGGATTTTAAAGGCAAGAGACCGGACCAGTTAGATGAAATCGTCGAACGTAATCTTAAGGAATTCGCGCCTGGATTAGAAGACAGTCAATTTGTTTGGCGGCTAATCAAGGGAGTGATTAAATACTCTCCCCAGATAGATAAGATTATTGAGAAGTCGGCTCCCGAGTGGCCCTTAGAGCAGATTACCATTATTGACCGCAATGTCTTGAGAATCGGTCTTTACGAACTTCTTTTTGGTGACCGTCAGGAAGTGCCGCCAAAAGTGGCTATTAACGAGGCAATCGAATTGGCCAAGACCTTTGGCGGTGAGTCTTCGGGTAAATTTATTAACGGCGTTTTGGGGACAGTTTACCGGGAGATTGGCGAGCCGGGTAAAAACGAATAATCAGAATGGTCAATGACTAAATTCTAATGAATCCTTTGTAATCATTGGTGCTTAGTCAGTGGTCATTAAAATTTGATGAACTTATCTTCTCTTGAAAAAACTATCGGCGTCAAGTTTAATGATAAGAATCTACTTAAGCAGGCCTTGGTTCACCGTTCTTATTTGAACGAAAATCCGGATTTTCACTTGGCCGATAATGAGCGATTAGAATTCTTAGGCGATGCTGTCTTGGAATTAATCGTCACCGAATATCTCTACCGCAACTATCCTAATCCGGAGGGAGAATTGACCAACTGGCGAGCCGCTTTAGTCAATGCTAAAATGTTATCCGAAATAGCCAGCCGCTTGAAGGTGAATGATTACTTGCTTCTCAGTCGCGGCGAAGCAAAAGATACCGGTCGGGCTCGTCAATATATTATGGCTAACGCCTTTGAAGCATTAATCGGGGCAATTTATTTAGACCAGGACTATCAAAAGACAGCCCAATTCATTGAAAAAAAGGTCCTCCAAGAATTACCGCGGATTATCAAGCAGAAACTTTACCAAGACCCCAAGAGTCGTTTTCAGGAAGAAGCCCAGGACAGATATGGTATCACCCCGGTTTATGAAGTAATTAAAGAATGGGGTCCTGACCATGCCAAACAATTTGTTGTCGGCCTCTATCTTAATCAAGAATTGGTCGCTCAGGGTCAAGGCGCTTCTAAGCAGGAAGCCCAGGAAAAAGCTGCCCAGGCTGCTTTGGAAGAGAAGGGCTGGCAATAAAATCTAATTTAAATTATGCTTATCATTCGTTTAGTTAGAACAGGTAAAAAAAACGCTCCCAGCTTCCGGTTGGTTTTGGTTAAAAAAACTGCTCCGCCTAAAAGCGGCCGTTTTTTGGAAGTCTTGGGTAGTTATAATCCGAGGCGGCTGGTTAAAAAGGGAGCCACTTCCGGTAAGAAAGAGATTAATCTGAAAACGGAACGGATAAAACACTGGCTTTCCCAAGGAGTCAAAACTTCTGGAACGGTTCATAATTTATTAGTCGGTCAGGGATTAATTAAAGGACCAAAGATTAAAAAGAAGATAAAAGTTAAAAAAGGGAAAGAGACGGAAGAGGCGAAGGAGGCCCAAGAGTCAGCCGAATCTCGGCTGGTCGGAGAGACCGTTGAAGAAAAAGAATCGGTTGTCGAAGAGAAAGAAGGAGAAAAAAAAGAAAAAATAGTTAAAAAAAAGAAAAAGATAAAGGAAAAGGTTGAAGAAGCCAAAGAAGATAAAAAATCAGAAAGGACAGTCAAGCCGGAACAGAAACCGGAACAAAAAGAAGTCGGTCTTGACAAATCAGCGGAAAAGAGTAAAATAGAAAAAGAGTAGCAGTTATTCAGAAGGTCGAGCTGCTATGAATAAGAATAAGTAAGTACTATTAAAACCTATGGCAAAGGCAAATGTTGATCAGGAATTCTTAGAGTTCGTTATCAAGGCCATTGTTGATAATCCTAATGACGTTAAAGTCAGTCGGGATATTGACGAAATGGGAGTTCTCTTAACTCTTAAGGTACATCCCGAAGATATGGGCAAGATAATCGGACGTCAGGGTTCTACGGCCAAGGCGATTCGGACGATTCTTCGGATAATTGGCACTAAAAACAATGCCCGGATTAATCTTAAAATCGAAGAGCCAGCCGGCGGTAGAGCTCCAGCCAGAGCAGCTGCTTCTGAAGAAGCCAAGAAAGGCGTTGATGAAGTAGTTGATGAATTGAAACTGTAAAAACTGATTACCTTTTACAGCAAGGCAAAAACTGTGCTACTCTATAAGTAGGGCAGTTTTTGTTTATCAGAGTTTATGCGATTTGATATAATCACAATTTTCCCGGGAATCTTTGACTCCTATTTTAAGGAGTCAATTATTAAAAGAGCCCGGCAAAAAAAGCTGGTTAAAATAAATATTCATAATTTGCGCGATTATACCAATGATAAGCGTCGAACGGTTGATGACCGACCTTATGGCGGCGGTTTCGGCATGGTTTTAATGGTTGAGCCGATTTATCAGGCAGTTAAAGCGATTAAAAAAAAGTCGCCGGCAAAAAAGTCAAGAGCTGCCTCCGGAGAAGGAAAAGTAATTTTGTTATCAGCCAAAGGGAAAAAATTTGACCAGCCGATGGCCCGTCGCTTGGCTAAATTAGACCAAATTATTCTGATTTGCGGTCGTTATGAAGGCGTTGATGAACGAGTAGCCAAATATATTGCTGACGAAGAGATTTCCATTGGCGACTATATTTTAACCGGTGGTGAGTTGCCGGCTATGGTCGTGGTTGATACAATCAGTCGGTTAGTTCCAGGGGTGATTACAGAAGGGTCTTTAAAAGAAGAAAGTTTTAATAAAAGTGATGGACACAGAGAATATCCTCAATATACTCGGCCGGAGACGATAATCATTGGTGGAAAAAAGAGGAACATTCCCAAGGTGCTTTTATCCGGCAACCATCAAAAGATTAAAGAATGGCAGAAGAAGTGTTCCAAGTAGCCTCCGGGGCGTCCCTTTTTTATATAAAGGGTTGCCATTGAGGATCACGCCCTCGCCTTTAGCGAGGACGTGTCCGAAAGGGCGACCCTTTGAGGGTGTATAAAAAAGGGACGCCCCGGAATATCTGGAATTGACAAGAGTTTCCAAACGAGATAAGATAATAACGCTCTTTGATAATTAAATAACAATTGCAATTTTGTGCAGTTGTCCCAAATAATTATTTTTTTGAGAGTTTGATCCTGGCTCAGGATGAACGCTGGCGGCGCGGATAAGGCATGCAAGTCGAACGCCCTGTACCTTTTTGTTCTCGAAGTTAACTAAACCAAAGTATACTTGAGTAAATCCATAAACCAAATGTGGAAGATTCGAGAGCAGAAAGGTGCAGGGAGTGGCGAACGGGTTAGTAACGCGTAGGCATCTACCTTGAAGTCTGGAATAACCCGGAGAAATCCGGACTAATACCAGATAGTCCCGCAAGGGTAAAGTTCCCCGCAATTCTGCGGGGTTCGCTTCGGGAAGAGCCTGCGTCCTATCAGCTTGTTGGTGAGGTAACGGCTCACCAAGGCAATGACGGGTAGGCGGTGTGAGAGCATGACCGCCAACAATGG
>CAYYLD010000016.1:0-11821 GCA_964472495.1 uncultured Candidatus Saccharibacteria bacterium
AAAAAGGGTGTAGTAAAAAGGGACGCCCCGCTGACGCAAAAAGGGACGCCCCGCTGACGCACCCGTCCCTGAAATAAAATTGGTCATTATTTGTAGTAATAGATAAGACCTCGTACCAAATCCTATTACCCTCTCAAGGAGACGGTGGAGGATAAAGGTCGAGAATTATTAATAAAGAATTAGTTATATGAAAAAATATCTAGCTTACAGTATTCTGCCAGCTTTGGCTTTAACTCTGGTTGGAGCTGGTATTGTTTCAGCTCATGGCTGGTTTGGCGGGTTTGGCCAGGCAACGCCTGAAGAAATGGCTCAAGGACAGGAAGCAATGTTACAAAAACAGTCCGAGCTTTTGGGTATTAGCGTGGGCGAAATAAAAGATGCCTGGGCAGAAGGCAAAAATTTTCGGGAAATTGCCGAGGAACAAGGAATTAGCCAGGGACAGCTTCAGGAAAAGATGAAAGAGACAAGACAGGAACAGCTCCAAGCTCAACTTCAGGCAATGGTAGATAATGGAGTGATTAGTCAAGAGCAGGCTAATCGGCGTTTACAATTTATGGAAGAGCGAATGGCTAACGGCGAGATGGCTAAAGGATTCCATAGAGATTTTGGCCGATGCTTCGGCTGGTAAAATTCGTTCTCAATATTTGATTCACCCCCAAGAAATCTAAGGCGCTTCGTTTCGGTAAAATGTTAAAAAACGAAGGCCTTAGATTTTCTTTTTGTAGATGGTTTCTAAATTATTCAAGTCAATATTTCGACACAGGTTTATATCTTTAATAAGCCTCTTTATGATTTCTACCGGCGGCTATTTGGGCTATCAGGGATTGGCTCAGGATGGAGAGGCGATTCAGTATACCACCGCGGCCGTTGAGAGGGGCACCCTTATTTCTTCTATATCAGGCAGCGGCCAGGTCTCGGCTTCTGACCAGGTAGATGTTAAATCAGAGGTTTCCGGGGATGTGGTTTATCTCGGAGTAAAGAACGGCCAGGAGGTGAGAGCTGGCCAGCTTTTGGCTCAAATAGATAGCCATAACGCCCAAAAGGCAGTCCGCGACGCGGAAACGGCTTTGGAAACAGCTCAGCTTGAATTGGAAAAATTACTGGAACCGGTTGATGAACTTGATTTGCTCAAAGCGGAAAATAATTTAATTCGGGCGAAAGAATCGAAGCAAGAAGCCGAAGATGATTTGCCCAAGACCTATGAAGATGGATTCAATAACATAGCTAATACTTTCCTTGATTTACCTAGTATTATGTCAGGACTTCAAGGAATTCTATTAAATAGTGATTTTAGCGATAATCAATGGAATATTGATTACTATGCAGATAAGGTGGATAGTTATGATAGTCGGATTTTGAAATACAAAGAAAAGGCGCGTTCAAATTATCGGATTACTCGCGATAATTATGAGCAAAGTTTCGATGACTATAAAGAGACCAGCCGATATTCTGACTCAGCCACCATTGAAGCGTTGATTGACCAGACCTACGAAACAACCAAAGATATTGCTGAAACGGTTAAGAGTATTAAAAACTTTATTGATTTTTATGAAGATATTGCCAGTCAGCATGATTTAGGAATACCTTCTCCGGTGGCAACTCATCAAAGCAGTTTAGAAAGTTATACTTCAATAACTAACAGCCATCTTTCCAGTTTGCTTTCTATTCAACAGACTGTTGGGAATTCCAAAAAGGCGATTATTGATGCCGAACGTTCAATTGAGGAACTGGAATTGTCCTTAGAGGATTTAAAAGCCGGGACTGATGATTTGGATATCAGGGCTAAAAAAATTGCTATTCAACAAAAGGAAGATGCTCTCTTAGATGCCCAGCAGGATTTAGCAAAATACTATGTTCGGGCGCCGTTTGACGGCCTGGTTGCCGAAGTAAATGTTAAAAAAGGAGAATCTATTTCTTCCGGCGCGGTGGCCACGCTGATTACCAAACAAAAAGTGGCCGAGATTACTATTAACGAGATTGATACAGCGGTGGTTAAAGTCGGACAGAAAGCGACTATTACTTTTGACGCAGTTGAGGATTTGACTATCACCGGAGAAGTGGCTGAAATTGACACTTTGGGAACCGTTACCCAAGGAGTGGTTACTTACGATGTCAAGATTGTTTTTGATACCCAGGATGAGAGAATAAAACCGGGTATGAGCATGTCTGCTTCAATTATTACGGAAATGAAACAGAATGTGCTCATGGTCCAAAATTCGGCCATAAAATCTGAAGGCGACTGGCAATACGTGGAAATTTTAGAAAACGGGAATGCCCGGCGTCAACCGATTGAAACAGGCCTTTCAAATGATTTATACACTGAAGTAATCAGCGGGGTTGAAGAAGGCGCTCAAGTTGTTACCGGACAGAGTTCCATTTCGTCAACGGCTCAATCGTCAGCTTCATCCGGACAAAACAACGAGAGGTCGCCGGAAGGCATGAATATGATAAGAATAATGCGATAGGGATAGCTTCCGGCCCGGGGCGTCCACCCGGGGCGTCCCTTTTTACTACACCCTTTTAAAGGGCGTACCTTTCGACCACGTCCTCGCTTCGCGACTTTTCCGGCGACTTTCAAAGGGTCGCCCTTTCAGACACGTCCTCGCCAAAGGCGAGGGAGTGGCCCTCAATGGCAACCCTTTGGCTATGATTGAATGTAGAAAAATTACAAAAGTTTATAAAAGCGGCCCCTTAAATGACTCAGGACAAAGCATAGAGACAAAAGCGCTTTGGAATGTTTCTTTTTCCATAAAAGACGGGGAATTTGTGGCTATTATCGGTCCGTCCGGTTCAGGCAAGTCAACCTTAATGCATATTTTGGGAGCGCTTGATACGCCGACCAGCGGTCAATATCTGCTGGACGGATATGATGTTTCTGAATTCAGTGATGACCAGCTGGCCGATGTTCGCAAGAATAAAATCGGTTTTGTTTTTCAGGCCTTTAATCTTTTGCCCAGAGCCAGCGTTTTGAGGAATATTTTTCTTCCTTTGGTTTATGCCGAGACCGATAGAGATGAACGTAAAGAACTTGCCGAAAAAGCGCTTAGTCAGGCAGGCATTGATGAATCGCATTTTCACCATCTTTCAAACCAGTTGTCGGGTGGAGAGATGCAAAGAGTGGCTATCGCCCGGGCCCTGGTTAATAACCCGTCTTTAATTCTGGCTGACGAACCAACTGGAAATTTAGATAGCAAGACAGGCGAAATTGTTTTGGGGACTTTTAAAAAACTGAATGAAGAAGGAAGGACAATTGTTTTAATCACTCACGAAAAATATATCGCCGAACACGCCGAGAGGGTAATTACTATAAAAGACGGCGGAATTGTCGAAGATACCAGAAGCCGTCAGTCCAAAACGTTTAGAGAAATAAAGGAGTAATCAGATATGCTTTTTGTTGATTTAATTGAAGAGACATTTTTTGCCGTTTTGACCAATAAAGCCAGGTCCGGTTTGACGATACTGGGTATTGTTATCGGTATTAGTTCGGTGGTGGCCATGATTTCAATAGGCCAGGGCGCGACCAGCGATATTTCAAAAAATATTCAGTCATTGGGTTCAAATTTGCTGGTGGTTATGCCCGGCTCGCAGAGGGGTATCGGTTCGCAGGTCCGCGGCGGCATGGGTTCGGCCAGCACTTTAGTTCTTGAAGATGCCGAGGCGATTACCGAACAAGTTGATTCTATAGAAATGGTTGCCCCGGAAGTTTCCGCCAGAAAACAGGTTATCGTAAAAAGCGAGAATACGAATACAAGTATTTACGGAATTACTCCGATTTATGCCGAAGTAAAGAACATTGAAATGGAAGCAGGAAATTTTATAACCGACCAAAACGTGAAAAAAAATTCTAAAGTGGCTGTTTTGGGACCCGATACAAGAGATGATTTATTTGGCGAGAATGTAAATCCAGTTGGCCAGAAAATCAAAATTGAAAAAATGGAATTTACGGTAATCGGAGTTACCAAATCCAAAGGAGGAACCGGATTCGGAAGCTCTGATGATTTAATTTACATACCTATCAGCACCGCCCAGCGTTATTTGACCGGGAGCGATTCGGTCAGCAGTATTAATATCCAGGTTGCCAAAGAAGATTTAATGTCTTCCGTCCAAGAACAAATTACTAATCTATTGCTAATCAGGCATAATATCGCCAATTCCTTAAATGCGGATTTTAGCATTATGAATCAGGCGGACATTTTGAATACGATGTCTGATGTGACCGGAACGCTTACCTTGCTTTTAGGCGCCATCGCCGGTATTTCTCTTATTGTCGGCGGTATCGGCATTATGAATATGATGCTGACCACGGTGACCGAAAGAACGAGAGAAATCGGTTTGCGTAAATCCTTGGGGGCCAAGAATAGAGATATAACTTTTCAGTTTTTGGCCGAGGCGGTTAGCCTTACTTTTGTCGGTGGGTTTATCGGGATTATTTTGGGCTGGCTAGCCTCTATCTTGGTTACCAAATTTAGCGGGATGACTACTCTGGTGACCGCCTGGTCTGTTCTTCTGGCTTTTGGCATAGCGGCGGCTATTGGAATTATTTTCGGATATTATCCAGCCCGGCGAGCGGCCTCGCTTAATCCAATAGAAGCATTGAGATACGAATAATAAATTTATAATTAACAATAAAAAGCATATGACAGGTCAAAATAGAAAAACGGTTTTACTTCGCAACTCAATAAATATGGGGCAGAGTTAAAGCATATACGGAATCGTCAAGAAGGCGGTTTTTTGGTAGAATGGTATTATGATTGAAGTCAAAAATTTAACAAAAAGATTCAGTGACTTCACGGCAGTTGACAATATCTCTTTCTCTGTGAAGAGGGGAGAAATTTTTGCTTTTTTGGGACCGAACGGAGCGGGCAAAACAACGACTATAAAAATACTGACAACTCTACTTAAACCGTCGGCTGGAATTATTACGATTAACGGCCATAATCCGGTTGAAGAGCCAGACGATACCCGTCGTTCTTTTGGTATTGTTTTTCAGGATCCAAGCCTGGACGACCGGCTGACGGCTTACGAAAATATGGAATTCCACGGCATTCTTTATAAAATTACGAAAGATGTTCGGAAGTCTCGAATTGAGCAGCTACTAAAATTTGTTGAGCTTTGGGATAGAAAAAATGATTTAGTAGAAGATTTTTCGGGAGGAATGAAGCGCAGGTTAGAAATCGCCAGAGGACTTTTGCATCATCCTAAGATTTTGTTTTTAGATGAACCAACTTTAGGTCTTGATCCTCAGACTAGAAATCATATCTGGAATTACATCAAAGATTTAAACAGAGAAGAAAGGGTTACTGTTTTTTTCACTACTCACTACATGGACGAAGCAGAGAAGTCGGCAGAAAGAGTTGCCATTATTGATTACGGAAAGATTGTCGTCCAGGGAACCCCGGAAGAATTAAAATCAAAAACCCAAGCTTCCTCATTAGAAGAGGCCTTCTTGGCTCTTACCGGCCGCGAAATACGCGAGGAAGAGGTAAAGGGCATTGATAGAATGAGAATGCATGTGAGGGGTAGAAGAAAATAGAAACTTTGTTGTATATTTACTTGTTCGCTCGGAAATGAAAACAAGTTTTCATTTCACTCGCTCACGGCGTAAATAAAAAATATGAACGTTATTTATATTCTTTGGCTCAGACAACTAAAAAGGCATTTTAGATCAAAGGCGAGACTAATCGGTTCACTTGGCCAGCCATTGCTTTTTCTATTCGCTCTGGGATTTGGTCTTGGGCCCGTATTTCAGCAAGCCGGCCGGGGCGACTACGTTCAGTTTCTGGTTCCGGGTATTATTGCTATGGGGATTCTTTTTACGGCAATTTTTTCTGGTATCGAAATCATTTGGGACAGGCAATTCGGATTTTTAAAAGAAACTTTGGTTGCTCCAATCTCTCGCCTTCAAATTATGATCGGCAGGACCCTGGGAGGAGCAACGGTAGCAATGATTCAGGGGATAACTGTCTTAATTATTTCCCTTGCAATCGGATTTAAAATAGAAAACGTCGGCTTGCTGCCCCTGATGTTCATCTTTATGTTTCTTATCGCTCTTCTTTTTACCGCTTTGGGAACTGCTATCGCTTCGGTACTTGAAGATATGCATGGCTTTCAATTGATTATGAGTTTTTTGGTAATGCCTCTCTTTTTTCTTTCCGGTGCCCTTTTCCCGCTTCAGGGATTGCCGAAATTTATAAACTTTGTTGCCGTCATTAATCCGCTTTCTTATGGAGTCGATGGTTTGAGAGCAGTATCGATAAACGGCGCATATTTTGGACTATTTAATGATTTTTTGGTTTTAAGCATTATAACAGCTTTTCTTTTGGCAGTAGGAAGCTATCTTTTCTCAAAAATCCAAATTTAAAATTAATTAAAAAATCACTTGTATGAAAAAAATATTTATAATTATCATATTAGCAATTGTTGGGAGCGGCGCTTTTTACGGAGGGATGGAATACGCCAAGAATAGAGGAACAGGCGATAGTTCTTCTTTAGGTAACTTCCAAAACTTGCAAAATCTTTCTCCGGAAGAACGAGCTCAAATGCGTCAGCAGTTTGGAGCAAATATCGGGTCGGCCCCGAGGGGCGGGCAATTTGGAGAGCGCTTAGGAAACGGATTTATCAACGGTGAAATTATTGCCAAGGATGACCAAAGCATAACTATTAAACTGCCCGATGGCGGCTCAAGGATTGTCTTTTTTTCCGAATCTACCGATATTACCAAGTCGGCCAGCGGCTCCGTAGACGATCTTACAGAGAACGAACAGGTTATCGTAAATGGTCAGGAAAATTCCGATGGCAGTTACACGGCGGCGACTATTCAAATAAGGCCTTAAGGCGATTTATGATTTACCGACGGCTCGGCCATTAATCAAATAAAAAACACCCGCCTGAAGCGGGTGTTTTTTATTTGAGAGTAGCGGTTGTTTTACCAACGACCGCCGCGGTTGTCACCGCCGAATCCTCGACCGCCGCCGCGATTAAAATCTCTTCGCGGAGGACGTTCTTCCATCGGACGGGCTTCATTGACTGTCAGAGTACGACCGTCGAGCTCTTTGCCGTTCCACATTTCCATAGCTTTTTGAGCCTCTTCATCAGAAGACATCTCAACAAAGCCGAAACCTTTTGAACGACCGGACATTTTATCGGTAATAATGGTTGCCGATTCAACGGTGCCGGCCTTGGCAAAGGCGTCCTTCAGTCCGTCTTCAGTCGTGTCGTAAGACAAACCGCCAACATATAATTTTTTAGCCATGCTTTAGACCTATTGCTTGATAAGATTTCGGCTATATTTTGCCACGAAAATTATCAGTCAAAAGGTCTATTCCTTATATGATTAGTGTAAGCCGACCTGTTCTCATTTTTCGCCTCATTAGATAAATCTTTAACTAACGGGCTTGATTTCTACTTTCTAAGAATAAAGGGTATTAAACCCTGTAGTTGCTTGCTTGCTCGGACAGAAAAACAAGTTTTCCTGTCTCTCGCTCGCTGCGCAAATAAACATCTTATTTAACTTACACTTGATCGTATAAGGAAAGAGAAAACTTATTGAGAAAACTTACATCTAGGTAACAGTATAAGCTATTGTCATAAGGAAGTCAAGGGATAGCGACAAAGAGCTTTTATTGTCAAATCGAGGGACGCCCTTTTCAGGGACGCCCCGGCAGGCCGGGGCGTCCCTGAAAAGGGCGTCCCTTGTGTTGTTTATCTGTTTTTGGTAGAATATAGCCAATCAATCTAATCATTCAAAATATATGAACAAATCTCCATCATTAATTGGTCTTTGGCAGGCCTTAGGGATAGCCATATATTGTTCTTTAATCGGCGGATTTTTCCAGTTGGGAAATAGATTTTTCCCCAAAGAGTCAGTTTTTTGGGTAACTATTTTAATTCTGATTCTTTTAGTTTTTTCTGTTGCCATCAGCGGAGCGATTGTTTTTGGCTATCCGGCCTATTTAGTCCTTAAAGGGAAAATTAAAGAGGCGCTGTCCGTTTTTGCCTATACTTTGCTTTATTGTTTAGGATTTATAATCATTTTTATAATCATTTTGACTGTGCTAAAATAGTTTGACTGACTGATTGTCAAACTAAACAAAGATTATGAATAATAAAAGGAATAAAAGCGATCCTTTGCTATTGGTGGTTTTCTGGGCTTTGTTCGGCGTTTTTCTTTTTATAGTCAGTCAATTTTTAATCCCTTCGGTCAGGGACTTATTAAAAGGGTCAGAACTCTTTCTAGTGCCATTTGCTGTTTTCTTTTTACTGGGTCTGGCTTTGATATCCCTAACTGTCAAAGGAAAAGTAGAAGGGAAGTTGAAAAAAATATTAATCTTAACCGGTCTCTCGGCCACCGGATTTTTTGTCAGTATTTTTCTGCACAACGCCTTTTACGCCTTGGGCACCGTAACCAGTCGGATTATCGGATTGAACTATTTGGTGGAGACCTTGAGTATAGCATTTTTCATTATGGCCATTTTAATTTGCCCATTGGGTTTTTTGGTCGGTCTAATCGGCAGTTTGATTTTATTGGCCAAAAATAGATAAATAAAAAAAATATGCTTAAAAAATCATTTGTCATTATAGTTTCCCTAACTTTGTTTTCTTTATTCTCTTTAGCCGCCTTGGCTCAAGAGACGGCTGATGATTCTTCAGCGGCCGAGACGATTAAGGTAGCGGCCGAAGATTTAGGAGTCAAAGAATCCGGTCTTTTTTCCTGGCTAACTGACGCTATTAGAGATGTTCAAATATTTTTTACCTTTGACCCGATTAAAAAATCAGAGTTGCAATTAGAGAAAGCCAGCCGGCAGGTGATTAAGGCCGGAGAAGCGGTTGAAGAAAATATAAACGAACCGGCTCTTCAAGAAAAATTAGCTGAAACTGACGAGAAATATCAAAAGACGATTGAAAAAATCAATACTCGGCTGGAAGAATTTAAAGAAGAAAATCAGGAAGCGCCTGAATTAAAAGATTTTCTGGATAAATATACCGACCAGCAATTACTTCATCAACAGATTCTCAAGAAGTTGGAAGAGCAAGTTCCGGAGCAGGTGACGGAAACTATTAGAGAAAACAGGGAGGAGTATCTGAAAAACTTCGAGCAAGTGATGAGTCGGCTGCAGACCAAGGAAGAATTGAAAGAAAGATTAAAAGCCGGTTTAGAGGATAATCAAAAAAGAATTGAACAGCGGGTCAGGCAAATGGAAATATTAGATGAATTGGAGCAAGTTGCCCCGGCGGTTAAAGAAATGATTGGCGAATTGAAAGAGGAAGGGAAAGAACTTTTTCAAGAATTAGAAATCAAGAGCCAACAAATTAAACAGAAAATTCAGGAAGCCCGGCCGGCCGGCTCGGCCAGCCAAGAAGAAGCGGAGCCAACTGCTCAAGGACAAAAACAAGAAAGTCAGCCGTTAATTTTAAAAGTTAAGGAAAACGCCGTAGAGGTTTTTGACACATTAAAAAACGGCTTTAGGGTATTTACTTCCAAGTTGGAAAAAGACGGGACGGAACCGTCTGGAGCGAAAAAAAAGTGAATAGTTACCAATAAGTAAATGTCTCCCAAAGTTTTTATTATTATTCTCAACTGGAATAATTGGTCAGACACTTTAGAATGTCTGGAATCGCTAAAAAATAATGACTACCCTAATTATCAGGTAGTCATTATTGATAATGGCTCTGACCAGCGGCCAAATGCCTCGGAGGCAGGAGTTAAAATTATTTATAATCAGGAAAATTTAGGTTTTGCCGGCGGCAATAATGTTGGTATTAAGTATGCTTTGGAGCAAGGAGCCGATTACGTTCTGTTATTAAATAATGATACTGTTGTCAGTCAGGATTTTTTGTTCAAATTGGTAAAAGCAGGGGAGAGTAATAAAAGATTTGGTCTTTTAGGCCCAAAAATCTTTTTTTATTCGTCCGCCCGCCAGCCAGATGGCGAGAAAGAAAAAATCTGGTTTGCCGGCGGCCAGGTCAATTGGTTGTTTAACAAAGGCAAAATGAGAGGTTGGGGAGAAAAAGATAAAGGGCAATGTGACCAGCCGGCTATTCAGGAAACAGAATACATTACCGGCTGTTGTCTTTTAATTAAAAAGGAAGTGATTGAGAAAATCGGTTTGATTCCCGAAGAATATTTTTTATATTATGAGGACACCGATTGGTCTTTGGCCGCTCAAAAAGCCGGCTTTAAATGCATTTTTGTTCCAGCCGCCCGAATCTGGCATAAAGGTTCTAAGAGTTCCGTGGAGGGTTCGCCGAGCTATATTTATTATCACGTTAGAAACGGTTTGATTTTAGCCCGGCGATATGCTCCTTGGTACATTAAGCCCTTGGTTCATTTGGACGCTTGCTGGCGGATAAAAAAGCAGCTCGTTAAGCTACTTTTCTTTCCCAAGCGGCGGCTTTGGGCTAAGTATATTTTATTAGGCATTAAGGACTTTTATTCAGGCAAGCAAGGTAAATATGAAAATCGGCATTGACGCACATAATTTAGAAGGACAACGGACCGGCGTTGGCCGGGTTTTAATTAATCTATTACAGCAATGGAAGAGTTTTAATTTGCCTTCGGATTTGAGCTTTATTTTATATTTCAAAAAAGAAATACCTGATGATTTAAATCTCTCCGATTCTCTTTTTGAAAAAAAGATTCTTCAGGCGCCCTTTAATTTTCAAAGCAATGCTCTTTTTATGCATTGGTTTTTGCCCCGAGCGGCTCAAAAAGATAAAGTTGATATTTTATTTTGTCCGGCTTACATCGCTCCTCTTTTCTATTCAGGTAAAATCGCCTTGATTCTCCATGATATAATTTACGAGGCCCGGCCGGAATTATATAACTGGCCCAGTCTTTGGGATAGAATTTTACTTAAGTGGGTTTCTAAAATTTCGGCTCGGAAAGCCCAAATTGTTTTTACCCCTTCGGAGTTTAGTAAAAAAGAAGTTTTAGAACATTATCAGGTTAATCCGGAAAAGGTTTTTGTTATTTTGGAAGCGGCTGATAGCATTTTTAGGCAAATAACCGACCAGAATAAATTAGCCACCGTTAAGAGGAAATACAAAATCAAAGACAAATTTATCTTCTACGTCGGCTCTATTTTTAACCGCCGTCATTTAGCTGAAATTATCCGGGCATTTGGTCTCCTTGCCCCCCAGCTAACCGATTATCAGTTTTTAGTTGTCGGAGTTAATCACACCGCTCCGTTTATTGATATTGACGGTTTAGTTAAAGAAGTTAATCAAAAAATTGGCCGTCAGGCTGTTTTACGTCAAGATTATCTTAAGGGACGAGATTTAGTTACTCTTTATAATGCGGCCGATTTATTGGTTTGGCTCTCTGATTATGAAGGTTTTGGTCTACCGGTTTTAGAGGCGATGGCCTGCGCTACGCCGGTGGTGACCAGCTCACTGGCCTCATTGCCGGAAGTAGCCGGAGAGGCGGCAATTTATCTTCAGGATAATTCAAATATAGAAGCAATGGTTTACGCTATCTATCAGGGACTGACTAATCAGGAGTTGCGTCAGGAATTGGTTGCCAAAGGACTATCGCGGGCTCAATCGTTTTCTTGGGCAAAATGCGCCCGAATCACGCTTGACGCCTTAGTTAAGTCAGAAGGGTAAAGGATTGGATAAAAAAAGGTTGCTCTTTTGTATCGCACCCTCGCGAAGCGAGGACGTGTCCAAAAAGGCGACCCTTTGAGTGAAAAAATATAGGGTTTACTTTTCAACCTTTTTATAGTAAAATATGGCTGACAATTTAATATTCCGCGGTAGCTCAATGGTAGAGCAACTGACTGTTAATCAGTGGGTTGCAGGTTCGAATCCTGCCCGCGGAGCA
>CAYYLD010000017.1:0-11377 GCA_964472495.1 uncultured Candidatus Saccharibacteria bacterium
TAATCCATGACTCTAAAAGAAGCTGTCAAAAAAGTTATAAGGCAAAATATATCTGCTGGATATAATCCAGTAATATTTTTCCATGCGACAAAAAACGGAGAAGCGAATAATTTGGAAGAAATTATTAGCCGAATGGTTTTAAATGATGAATTGTTGGAAGAGCTTGAAAAGGCCATTAAAAAATATAAAGAGCCAACTACCATAGAAGATTTAATCGCTAAAGAAAAAGATGGATTCGGATTACCAGACGAAGTTATAGAAAAGGCAAAAGCACGGTCTCAATGGTTTGATCAATTGAGAAAATAAGATAACACATAAATAAATATGTCTTCATTTACTACAGATAGAATCAAGCCTTCAGATAAGGGTATAAATACATATCTAGAGGAGTTAACTAGTAAAAATTATCAAATCCCTACTTTTCAAAGAAAGGTAGTATGGGATAGGGAAAATGTTAAAAAACTCTGGGATAGCGTTTATAAGTTTTATCCTTTGGGGAGTATTTTAATTTGGAAAACTGGTATAAAACTTCAGAATCATAGATCAATAGGCGGACATCTTATTTCAGACGGTTTAAGCAGAGATGAGTATCAATACATTTTGGATGGCCAGCAAAGGACGACCTCGTTGCTTACTTCTCTTTATGGCGGCAAACTTGAGGGACGTGGAGATTTTGATCCAACTCTTTATGTTGATATAACAGTCGCTGATAAAGGAGAAACAGATAATAAAAGTTATAAAGAAAGATTTTTATTTTGGTCGGAGATTGATGATAGGGGTGGTGAACTAAGAAAGAACACGAAACGTAAAAAAAGATTTGATAAAGGGCTAATTTTTAGATTGATTGATGTTAAACAGAATTTTGGAGAGATAGAAAGGAAGTTAGTTAATAATGGTTATTCAGATTACGATCATAAATATAGAGAACAGTTAAGGAAGATTAAAGAAGTCATAGATAATTACAGAATTTCGTTTATAGAATTAAAAGGAATTAAGGTTGCTGAAGTTTGCCAGATTTTTGAAAGAATTAATCAAGAAGGAAGACCACTTAATATTTTTGATATCGTAGTTGCCAAAACCTTTCGTCCTGAAAAAGAGGATAAAAAAGGATTTTATTTAAGGGATCTCATTGACAGATTCAAAGAAGAAACACAAGGAAATTTTGCTAAAATTGATGATTTAACTTATCTTCAAATTTTGTCAGTTTTAATCAGGCAAAAATTTCCAGAGTCAAAAGTTATTAATATTACCGATAGATATCTTAATGAGATCAAGGCCAAACAAATTGAGGATATTTGGGAAGAATCTAAAACCGTCTTGCTAAAGTTATTTGATTTTTTCGAAAACCATTTACATTTAAAGGGGCCAGGATTGATTCCTTATAGGTATTTTTATATGACATTGGCTACTTACTTTTTTAAAAACCCTAACCCTGATTACGAATTTATCAAAAAGTATTTTTGGTATAATAGTTTTCATAACGATGATTTATTGAGTAATACCACCCAGCTTTGGAATGATGTAATTTTTCTTAAGAAAGGGAAAAAGAGTAGAAGCGCTAAGTTTGAAAGATTTTTAATTGATAAGAACAAGTTAAGAACATCATCGTATAGTTCTAAGGGCAGACTTTCAAGAGCAATTTTATCTCTTTACGCCAATAAAGAACCCAAAGATTGGAGAATTACAGACAGATCTGTAATTTCAGAGGTTTATTATTTATTAACTGATAAGCCTAGTTTACATCACGTATTCCCATTGAATTTTATATCAAATAATTCTGGAAAAAATAAATTAGATGGTAATAGCTTAATGAATATTGTCTATTTAACGCAGATTACGAATCTCAAAATCAGCGATAGAAATCCGATAAGTTATATAAGGGATTTTGACAGACCTGAATTTGAAGAAATTATGTCAAATCATCTTTTGCCAGCTGAATTATTAACTTGGTCCAGATCGGACAAGATGCCAGAAGATGCTCTCGATTTATTTATTGAGAAAAGAGCAGACCTGATTATCGAAGATTTAGAGGATAAATTAACAGGGATTAATTTTGAAGTAATTGACACAAAAGAAAGTACAGATATTCCTTTTATTGTTACTGACATAAAAAATAGAGATGTAAACTAAATCTTAATTTAGTTTACATTCAGATATTGAATGTAAACTAACTTAAATTTATGGACCGAGACCCAAACATTCCCAAAATTGAAGAATATTTTAAGGTTCCAGACAGAGTGGCTGATAAAATCAAGAATATAGCAGAAAAAGTTAAGGGCGGCTATATTTTGATTGAAACAAGGCCACGCTGGGACGGTTCGTCCGGGCCGTGGACAAGACACGGAGTAGCTAAAATTATCTTTCATAAACCATCTGGCAGATGGAGGGTTTATTGGCATCGGGCGTCAGGCGCTTGGAATTTATACAATCAGTATAAAACCTTAAATGGAGCCCTTAAGGCAATTGATCAAGATAAATATTGTTGTTTCTGGGGTTAAATTATGAAATATTTAGACGAACTTAAAAAACTAAATCTTCCAAAAGATAAATACGCTGTTTTTGGCAGTGGGCCTTTGGCCATCAGAGGATTAAGAGAAAATAAGGACATAGATATCATTGTTAAGTTAGATTTATGGCAGCGATTAAAAAAGAAATATCCTGATAAAATAAAGAAAACTGAAGACGATAAAGCAGAGTCTATCTATATCGGCAATATCCAGATATTAGAGGTAAATTATCAGGATTGGAGTTCTTTTATTAATGACCCAGATAGACTTATTGACCAAGCAGAAACTATTCAAGGTTTCCCCTTTGTTAAATTGGAGCACCTTTTGGAGTGCAAGAAAATAATGAATCGAGAAAAAGACTGGAAAGATATCGAGTTGATTAATGGTTATTTATCTAAAGCGCCCCATGGGAATAGTTGAAATAGAAGCCAAAGCACTTTACAAAACAGAGTTTTCTAGGTTAGATTATAATTACATGAGGCGAACTGTGATGGTTTGCCATAATATAATATTAAATTTTAAAGGTCGTACATTATTTGTTAATTAATTTGAATTCAATCAATGATATGAAATTTTATTTATCTTCATACAAATTAGGAAATGAAATCAATAAATTAAAGGAGCTATTGCCAGATGAGAATAAAAAAACCGCCTATATCTCCAATGCGCTTGATTTTTCAGATGACTTGGAAAGAAGAAAGAAAAGCGAACAATCTGACATAGAGCAACTCAAAGAATTGGGTTTAGATGTTGAGATAGTAGATTTAAGGGACTATTTCGACAAACAAAGCGGATTAGAAGAAAAGATTTTAGAATTTGGCGTGATTTGGGTCAGGGGGGGTAATCTTTTTGTACTGAGACAAGCTATGAAATTAAGCGGTTTTGATGAGATTCTGAAAAAACTGATTGAAAAAGATAATATTCTATACGGAGCATATAGCGCTGGAGTTTGTGTGTTAGCGCCAACCCTAAAAGGTATGGATTTATTAGATGACCCAAATGTAAAGCCCTATAAGGATCAACCAAAAGTTATCTGGGATGGCCTAGAGATTCTCAATTATTCTGTAATTCCTCACTATCAGTCAGACCACGCAGAAGCAGAAAGCGCACAAAAGGCCGTAGAATACATGATAGAAAATAAGATGCTATTTAAAGCGCTCAAAGATGGCGAAGTTATTATTATCGAGTAAACACTTATTTTAATGCTGTATAAAACTGATGAAAACGGCTTTATTATTAATGAGGCTAGCTTAAGAAAAATCCAGCCCTATTATAGAAAGATTTTAAAAGAGATAAATCAGTTATATATTAATAAATTAGGCAGTAATTTATTGAGCGTTTATATTCGCGGTAGCGTAAGTGCGGGAAGAGCAACACCTCGTATTTCTGATATTGACAGTGTAGCCATTATCAGAAAAAGGCTGACAAGAGAAAATCTATCTTGGATCGTTAAGGCAACCAATGATTTAGAAAAGAAATACCCTAAAGCCGGGTTAGTTGAATTAACGGTTATTTCCTTAAACGAATTATTAAAATCTAAAGAATATAAGAATCTTAGAGTTTATCTTAAAACCCAGTCAGTTTGTTTGTGGGGAAAAGATATTTTGCCACAATTACCAAAAGTTAAACCAGGCAAGGAATTAGCTGTGTATCTTTATGGGAATTTAGATGAAGAACTGGGAATTATAAAAAAGATATTTTCTGGCAAAATAACTGATCGCGAGTATTTATTTCAGAAAAGGCCAATTAAATTTTGGTGCGTTTGGATGACTAGGACGTTATTACGAGCTGGGTTAGGATTGGTTATGGCAAGAAGGCCAATTTATTCTCAAGATTTAAAAACCTGTTTTACGATTTTTACAGAAGAATATCCTGAGTATAAGAAGGAGATGCAACGATTACTTAAGTGGTCGGTTAAGCCAACGAATAATAAAAGCCAACTTTTTAATTTTTTAGATAATTTTGGGCCTAAATTCTTACAGCTTTGGCAGGAAGCTGTTAAATAATATGATAACAAAGAAATTATTAGTAATAGTCATAATCGTTATTGCGCTTGGTTTGGTCAGTTTTTGGATTTATCAATCAATTAATAAAGAGGTCAGGCAATCGGGGCAATTAGATAAATTAAAAGTTCAGGCAGGTTGGCTTTTGAATGGGGAATTCGCTAATATTTGTTCAGCTATTGTAAATGGCTATTACGAGGATGAGGAATTAGATGTTCAGTTAATCCCAGGAGGCCCAGCCGGCGCTTCTTTTATTATTGCTACTAACGCCGTAGCTCAAGATCAAGATTTAGATATTGCCATTGACGGGGATATTATTCCTTTATTAAGGGGCGTGACTAAAGAATCAAAAACAGAACAACTCAGGATGAAGGCTTTTGCGTCTTTTTGGAATGAAAATCCTTTTGGTTTTATCGTCAGAAAAGATTCAGGTATTACGAGCCTCAAGGATTTTGCTCTAAAGAGAAAAGAGGATGGTTCAAAAATTAAAGTAGGCATTACTGCTGATTCAGTTATTCAATACGCAATCGCTGATTATGCAGGGGTCCCGGTAGAGGACTTGGATTTAACTATTGTGGGCTATGACGCCTCTTCTTTTTTGGCTGGTCAGGTTGACGCTTTAGCTGCCTATTGGACTACTCAGGCTTATGAAGTAGAGAAAGCAGGAATTGATTATATGTTTTTAAGTGCCAGTGAATTACCAGGATTTAGCCAACCTTCAATAGTGGCGATTGCCCGTGACGAAATTTTAGAAAATAAATCAGATCAGTTGGTTAGATGGCTTAGAGCAACAATTAAAGGTTCGGAGTTTGTAATTCAGAATCCCGAAGAAGCAGCTCAGCAGATTTTAGATCCTCGGTGCGGTGGGCCTAATTTTGAAGTTGTTCAAGAGAAGTGGCTAATTGAAAAATCTATTCCTATTTTTGACAAGGAAAAAATCGGCTGGATTTATAAGGATCAGATTATAGATTTCGCCACTGCTTATAATAAATTAAATCAGATTCCTCGTATTCCAAAAGCAGATGAGATATTAGATTATTCCATTCTGAACAAAATTTATTAATAATTTTTTCATGGAATCATTGATAACCTTCAAAGATGTTTCTCGAAATTACTATGAAAATAAAAAACTACTTGTCGGAATAGACGACATTAGTTTTGAGGTTTATCCTTATCAGATATTATCAATACTTGGGCCATCGGGTTGCGGAAAAACAACTATTTTAAGACTAATTTGTAATATTCTCGAACCAACCAAAGGAGATATTTTTTATCAAGATAAAAATATATCCTACGCCAGAAAAAAGGGGTTAATTGGATTGGTGCCTCAGGAGCCGACTTTATTACCTCATCGGACTGTTGAAGCTAATATCACTTTACCGTTAGAGATAAGAAAGATAAAGAACAAGGAAGCGGTTCATCGGCTTATTGATCTGGTTGGTTTAAAGGAGTTTGAAAAATTTTATCCTCATCAATTATCTGGTGGCATGAAGCAGCGGGTTTCAATCGCCCGCGCTTTAGTTTATGAACCAAAGGTTCTTTTAATGGATGAACCATTTGCTTCTTTGGATGAGATTATTAGAGAAAATTTAAATATGGAATTAATCAATATTCAGCGCAGATTAAAGCAAACTATTATTTTTGTTACTCATAACATTGAGGAGGCAGCGTTTATTTCTGATCGAATTATTGTGATGTCAACTCGGCCGGGAAGAATAACCGGGGAAATTAAAGTTGATCTGTCTCAAGACAGAAATCAAGAGCTCAGAAACAGCCAAGAGTTTTTTCAAGTAGTTAAGCAAATAAGACAGCTATTAGAAAAAAGCTATGATTAAAAAAATTGTCACATCAATATTAATATTTATTATTTTGTTAGTTGTTTGGCAAATTGCGGAGGACCGAGTTAATGTTCATAGATTAGAGAATAATCAAACCGCTTTAGGAGCCTTTATTCCTGCACCATTGACTATTGTTAAGACTTTCAGTAATGACTGGCAGAATATAAGCAGGGAATTGGGCCATACGCTAAAAAAGGCTGGACTCGGATTTGTAATTGGTGTGGTTTTTGCGATTTTGATTGCTAGTATTTTTCTTTTTTTACCATTTATTCGTAATTTGGTATTCCCTTTAGCTTTCGCAATTAATTCTTTTCCTATTGTTGGCTTTGCTCCTGCGATTGTCTTAATTTTCGGCCAAGGATCTTTCGTGTCTATTGTTTTTATTTCGGTCCTGATTTGCTATTTTCCAACCTTGATTAGTATGGATACGGCCTTTCGCGAAACAGACAAAAGTTTACTTGAATTAATGGAAGTGTTAAACGCTAGTAAATGGCAAACTCTATTCAAGATTCAATTACCTTTAGCTATGCCTTATTTATTTTTGTCAATGAAATTAGCAATCCCAGCCAGTATTATTGGCGCCACCATCGGTGAATGGCTGGGGGCTAGAAACGGCATTGGTCAATTGATTACTATCGCTCTATATCAACTTAAACCGGGTTTGCTTTACGCTTCTTTGATTTCGATTACTATTGTTAGTACTTTGAGCATATTAGTTTTATCAACAACACAGTATTTTCTATTTCCTTGGAAAAGAGGGGGTAAAAATGAAAAAGGATAATGACAAATCAGTTTTTATTATCAAGCCAGAAGCTTTTAACCAAAGAGAGGAGATAAAAAGAATAATTATCACCCAATCAGATTTGAAAATTGTAGCAACTAAAATTGTTGCTTTGACTGAACAGGATATTGACACTCTTTACCTTGATGATATTGGAACAGATTTGATAAAAGCGATAAAAGCTCATTTGATCGGTGCGACGGTTGAAGTCGGGATTGTTATTGGAAAGGATGCTATTACTAAATTGACTCGAGTTTGCGGAAAGCATCCTTTTCCAGGTGATTGTCCCAAGGATACTATTAGAGAAAAGTTTGGTAAAAGTCAACCAACAGTTTATCATAGCATTGTTTATTATTTAAACGCTATTCATAAGACTAGTGAAAAAGAAGTAAATCCATCACTGGAATGGTTTTATTCAAAAAAATAAGGAGATAAAACTTTTGTTTTATCTCCTTTTTGTTTGGTTTAAAGAGCATTCCTCCTATTCTGTTAATCCCTTCCCCGAAATACTGGTTTTCTGGAAACGAGCATCCCTGGTAGAGATCGAAATGGCATTTCTGAGGTTTGTTGATTAACCAAATCAGCAAGCTCAGATACATTCATTTGCCGTTGCTTCTCCCCTCTGATTCTTACCGAAAGAGGAGCGCCTTCTTGTTCTTTGTCGCCACAAACCACGACATAGGGAATCCATTCCCGTTCAGCCGCTCGAATCCGCCAACTCAGTGATTCATTACGTTCGTCAACATCAACCCTGACTCGACCTTGCTTTAATTGACGAGCAACATTGAGACAGAAATCAAGATGTTTTTCATCAGAGACTGGAATGATTCTAACTTGAGTCGGGCTTAACCAAAGAGGCAAGACTGGCGGATTTTTCTTCAGGGCGTCTTCGAGAATGGAAAAAATCCATCTTTCTGGAGAGCCGATTGAGCTATGGACAATAGTGCAACCTTTGGGCTTGCCGTCCGAATCAACGTAAGTAATGCCGTAAAGAGAAGCATCTTTAATGTCGAGTTGGACAGTAGAGGCCTGACAAACTCCGCCGCTACAATCAATGGTGTTAATTTCGTGTTTGAGCACCCAATAGTGTTTCATCTCCGAGAGGATTTCAATGAATGCTGGAGCGTCACTGTATTTGATCATTTCAACGAGTTCCGCTTTATGCTCATTGTAGAAATCTTTGACTACGCGGAAAGCGACAGCATAGTTGACACCCATCCCGTTGGCTAAATCAGTGTAACTGCGGTAGAGCTCTCGATACTCTTCAAGTCCCTGGTCAAGGTTAAGACAGAAACTGTGGATGTCTGGCATCCAGAAACCTCGTAGCCTTTTTAATCCTGACAGGTTGCCGCTTGATTCATACCTGAAACTTGGTGCAAATTCATAGAGACGGACTGGCAGGTGTTTATAAGTTAGCTGGGCATCCCGCATTAACCTGAAGAGTCCGAAATCGCCAGCGAACCGAAGAATGAACTCTTTTTCTGGCTTATCGGGCAGACGAACGATGTAGTGATGTTCGTGGAATGACTCTGCCTGGCTGCGAATGTCAGGTTCATCCCAATCATAGATAATCGGGGTTTCAATGGCATAGGCCCCGAGGCGTTCTAAAGCAATTTCTTCAGCCCAAAGGCGTAGCAGGTTAAAGATTAACGCTCCCTTTGGATAGAAACGGAAATGGCCTTTGTCACTAGCCGGTTCATAGTCTACCATTTCGAGTTCTTGCATTGCTCGAATTGATGGCAGTTCAATCCCTTCTTGCCCTTTGATCAGTTCGACCTCTACTAGTGCTTTAAGCCCGGGGTTTTTCTCGAGAATTGGTAGATCCGCTAATGGCGTGGAAAGCTCGATTTCTTTTCCTTCTGAATCCAGAATAATGAATCTGGATTTTATTGATTCAACGATTTCTTGTCTTTGCGACTTTTTCATGGTTTTCCTCCTATTCTGTTAATCCCTTCCCCGAAATACTGGTTTTCTGGAAACGAGCATCCCTGGTAGAGATCGAAATGGCATTTCTGAGGTTTGTTGATTAACCAAATCAGCAAGCTCAGATACATTCATTTGCCGTTGCTTCTCCCCTCTGATTCTTACCGAAAGAGGAGCGCCTTCTTGTTCTTTGTCGCCACAAACCACGACATAGGGAATCCATTCCCGTTCAGCCGCTCGAATCCGCCAACTCAGTGATTCATTACGTTCGTCAACATCAACCCTGACTCGACCTTGCTTTAATTGACGAGCAACATTGAGACAGAAATCAAGATGTTTTTCATCAGAGACTGGAATGATTCTAACTTGAGTCGGGCTTAACCAAAGAGGCAAGACTGGCGGATTTTTCTTCAGGGCGTCTTCGATGGTTATAATCATCCATTTTTCAATTGAGCCGAGTGAGGTATGGACGATAACACAATTTTTTCGACTGCCGTCTTTGGCCACATACTTAATACCGAAACGTTCTGAATTCTCTAAATCTAACTGAACGTGGAATAGCTTCTGCGGATGGTCAGTACAGATGATATGCTTCATAGCCCAGTATTGTCTTTGACCAGGAGTTAGTTCTACGAGCATTTTTTCTCGGCCAGTGAGCATAGAAGCCATCATCTTTTTGACTACTGGATAGAAGCTTTGCGTTACTTTGAAGTGGACGGCAGAATTTATACCAACCTGTTTTGCTAATTCTATTAGAAGTCTGTGAACTTCTTGATATTCGGTTAGTCCCTGTTCCAAATCCAGGCAGAAGCTATGAATGTCGGTGAAGGAAAAATATCTTCCCCGTCTTATACCAGAGAGCGATCCACTTTGATGATAGCGGAAACTCGGCGTGTGTTCATAGATTCTGATAGGTAAATGTCTATATGTGATCTGTGATTTTTTCATTGCTTCAAAAATCCCCAAATCATCGTTGAAACGAAGAACAAATTCTTCTTGACCTTGGCTACCAAAAACTTGATAGACACTTTTATCAAAAACTCCTATTTGTCCCCGAACAGCAGGACTATTCAAAAGATAGATAAAGGGAGTCTTTAATGGTAGCGCATTAAAGATTTCGGTGGCAATCTGTTCGCACCAGCTGGTTAAAAGCTGATAGATTAGTGCGCCATTCGGGTAGAAGCGAAAGTGACCTTTGTCACTGGCTGGTTCATAATCTACCCATTCAAGTCGCTGCATTATTTTCATGTGGCTGGCAAAATGGACTGATGTTTTTGGACCCACTGTTACCATTGCCACTCTGGTTAATGCAGGATCAAATTGGTCTTGAACTACTTTCAGATTATCTACAGACAACGCTATTTCTTTACTTTGGGAATCCAAAATAAGGAAGCGAGCTGTCGATAATCCCATCTCGTTGCTTTGCTTTTTCATTTTGCTCACCTCCGTTTTTGGATTATTAGGTTTAAGTTTATAAGGTGCTACAAGCAAGGTTAAAACGAATCCTTACTTGTTTTTTTATAATAATATCATTAAGGTATATTGTCAAGGCGAACTTTCGTTTTGTGCCGTATTTATTTTACATAAAGACAATTTTTTATTAAGATAAATAAATACTACGAAATTGAATTGTTGAAAAGTAGCGAATCATGAAAAAACAAGTAATCTTAATCCATGGGGGTTCGACCTTTGATTCATATAGGGATTATTTATCGTTTCTCAAGAATTTGAAGATTGATTTGAATAGATACAGAAGGATAAAATGGAGTGATTCTTTAAGACGAGATTTAGGCAGCAAGTTTGATGTTTTATTGCCGAAAATGCCAAATCCAATGAATGCCAAATATGATGAATGGAGAATTTTATTTAAAAAGATATCCTCTCTTTTAGATAACAATGTTATTTTAATCGGCCATTCTTTGGGAGCGATATTTTTAGCCAAGTATCTATCAGAGAATAAATTCCAAAAGAAAATCTTAGCGACATTATTCATTTCGCCGCCATATGATAATAAAGGCATGAACGAGTCATTAGGAGATTTTGTTTTACCTAAAAGTTTAGATAGATTAAATAAACAAGGCGGCAAGATTTTTATCTATCAAAGCAAAGACGATCCAGTTGTGCCTTATTCTCATCTTGGGAAATACAAAAAAGCGCTGCCAAACGCTATTATAAGAGAATTCAAGAAAAGAGGGCATTTTGATCAACCAAAGTTTCCTGAACTGATAAAAGATATTAAGAGTCTATAGCTGGTTTTTCTTCGTAACCGCTTAATAAATAGGTTCTAACTTGCTTCACTCTGCGGAGCCCTATGAGAAACCGTTC
>CAYYLD010000018.1:0-9556 GCA_964472495.1 uncultured Candidatus Saccharibacteria bacterium
ATAAATTCCCGTCTGGTCAGCAGTCGGCGTCCAAGAAAAAGTTTGTCCGGCAAAATTAGCTCCCTCAGGCAAATTGGAAGCCGAATAATTCAAAGGATCGTTGTTCGGGTCAGTGGCCGAAATTGTAAATGCAAGCAGTGATTCGGCCTCAATCGTTTGGTCGCCAATCGGGTCAAGAACCGGCGTCCACTCGCCGGCCTGAAAAAGATTATTAGCGGAAAAGATTGAAGCGGTGAAATAGCAATCGGTTTGGCTGACAAAAGTAACCAGTCCGCCGCTGACGACCAGCAAGACGAAAATTTTGGATATCATTTTCTTCAACGAATACTTATTTTTCCGGTTTTTTCGGCCCCGCATCTTTTTAATTTCTTGGTAGATTTTAAAACTTTCACTGCCAATAATTATTAGGGCCGGGACCAAAATCAATAGAAGAAAGCCGAATTTTGAATGGATGAAATTGACCATATAACCGGCATAAGGAACAGTCAAAAAAACTTTGCCTAAAATTTGTTCTGGGCTGACCGAATTAATATCGGCCGCATTGTTATTATCCCCTTTGGTGATGAAACCGCTGTCGGTCCGTTCAATGATTCGGTGAGTGGTCAGATTTCTGGCATAGCGGCCGTATTGGTAGGTAACAATATCGCCGATTTGATATTCGGCAATTGGTTTGACCATAATAACTCCACCGGTCTTAATGGCCGGTTCCATTGAACCGGATGAAACCATTTTCAGGGAATAGTTGTTTTCAATCGGCAGAAGGGGAAAGAGAACAAAGACTAAAACGGCTATCAAGAAACCAAAGCCGAGCCAAGATAAAATCTTTCTTCGTCTGGCCGGCAAATATTGCTCTACTAATACCGGCCACGATTTCTGAAAAGATTTCTTGGCTTTTCTGACTCTGGTTTTTATTTTCTTGATATCTATTTTCTTGATATCTATTTTTCGGAAATCCATAAGAGTAAATTAAAGTCTTTATTGGTTGCCCCCCAAAAGCTACAAGGAAAGCCTCGAGGCAACCTAAAAGAGCTCAATCACAATCTTACTCGGTAACGGAAACTATTGCCCTTAAGGCCTCGCTGTTTATCTCCGGGTACTCGTCTACCGGATCAGCGGTAGAATTATTTGCTGGCTCAGCGTGGTTCCAACCGCCGTTAGTTAATTGCTGGGAGAGCAAATTATCAACAGCTTCTAGGGCTTCGTCATGATAGCCGGTCATTTCTAAAGCCAGAGCGGCGTAAGCGGTCGTTTGAATATTTTTCCCGTCGGTATAAGTTCCGTATTTGAACGAGCCGTCAGCATTTTGCTGAGTCAGAAGTGCAGCCACGCCTTCGGCGATTTCATCGCTGTAGTCAACTTCTAAACTCATATCGTCAGCTAATTGCAATATGCGGATAGCTGAAGCTTGACCTATCTGGGCATAAATATTATTCCAGTTGGTAATAAACCAGCCGCCGCTTTTGTTCTGGTCGTCGGCAATCAGTTCAGCTAGATCTAGAACGTTATTACGAAGAACCATTGCTTCGCTCTCATCAGAGGTGGTGTTGGCCACATCAAGAGTAACTTCCATTAATGGCGCCAAATCCCAATAAAATAGATCTGGAAAACTCTGCTGTGTTTCTCTTAAATCTTTAGCAAAATCATAAACTTCCTGAGCATCATTGTTATAAGCGTCCCATCTGCCTATTACCGCTGTTTTAGCTGCACTGGTAAATCCGTTTGTAACCGGCGTGTAGTATTTGCCCATTCTCTGTAGGAATAGAATATCTGCATTAGTTAAATCACTGCCCGACCAAGTTGAATTAGCAGCGCCTCCGATAAGCTTATGAGCGGCTTTTTCAGCCGCATCAAAATAATCGGAATTGTCGCTATATTCGTAAGCGCTTAGCAAACCTAACGCGGTAACCCCGTAAAGATTATGACAGCTTTCATTGCCACAACTATCGTAAGTTGCCGGATCCTCGTCCTCTATCCAATCCCAGCCGTTATCGTTATTTTGATTGGCGACCAATCTTTCAGCCGCGTCAAATTCGTTATCTTTGACCTGGGTAGCGTTAACGCTAATAGTCGCTTTCACTCCTTCGTTCTGATAGCCATTCGTGACATCTGCGTCTAACTCAAAAGTGAACCAGTAATCGCGGGTTGTATAGTTCTCTCCGCTGCCTTTTTTGGCCAGGAAAACTCTATCTGTTCCGTCAATGGCATTATCCTTATCCGTCTCGTATAAATCGCCGAGCGTCCCTTTCCAGAGTGGTTTACCGACTTCGTCCGAAATAGTCACATTTATCTTGTCAGCGTAGTTAACGGCTGAAACGTCGTTTGTTTGATCGCCGGTTACATCGGAATTTGCCAAAGAAGTTACTTCTATTTTATCAATAACGGCGTGTAATGTTCCGTTATTGCCCATAGTCAGCTTTTGCGGCTCCGTAGCTACGCCGGGCATTAGGCCGGAAAGGGTCATATTGCCCAAGTCGTTTACCCCTTGTCGGATATCAAGAGTCCCTGCCTGAAAAACATTCTCCTTAATCGGCTCTTCATCGGTGAAGTAAGCGCCGGTGATGCCTAAAGTAACTCCGGCCACTAAGCCGATAATTGACAAACTAATTACAATTCTCCTCATTTTATATTTTCACACCCCCTTTCTTTTTAAGATTGTTTTAAGTGACTCGCCGTAGGTCCTCCTGGCCTCGGTTTCCCTGTTATCCTCCTAGCTAGGATTGGGAGGACTTAGGGTCAGTCACTTTCGACCTGCCTCCGCCAAAGGTTTCAGTTGGTAAAAACTTTGGCCGAGGAAGTTCTAAAGATCTTATATTGTTTTGGATTCTGTTTTTAAACAAAAAAAACCGCTCTCCCTCGAAAATATTTTTTAGCGGTTTAATTTTCCAATCTGTTTTCATTATCCTGATTGGAAGTTATTACTAACGACTTTTATTTTTAGCTTATACCTCCTAAATTACTTGTCAAGTTTTTTTTAGGTAATTGTCGGCGGGACTTAAGGGCCAAGCTCCTAAATCCCTAAAACAAAATCCCAGTGGGTAGATCACCCACTGGGATTCTAAGGGCTTTTTAGCCAATTAGTCTCTTTAAGGCCTCCTGATATTTGGCTGATGTTTTGCTGACCACTTCTTCAGGTAAGTCCGGGGCGGGCGGTTTCTTATCCCAACCAATACTGACTAGATAATCTCGCAGATATTGCTTGTCAAAGCTCTTTTGAGCTTGACCCGGTTGCCATTTATCTTTGGGCCAAAAGCGGGAGGAATCCGGGGTTAATACTTCATCAATCAACATCAACTGATTGTCTTTCAGGCCGAACTCAAATTTGGTATCAGCAATGATTATTCCCCTTGATTCGGCGTAGGCAGCAGCAGCTTGATATAGGTTTAAGCTGATATCTTTTAATTGATCAGCTAACCCTCTATCCTTGAGTATCTCAGTCATTTGCTCAAAAGAGATGTTTTCGTCGTGGCCTGTTTCAGCTTTGGTGGCTGGAGTGAAAATCGGTTGAGGCAATCTACTGCCTTCTAATAATCTTTGAGGCAATTCTAAGCCGCAAACTTTTCCAGAGTTTTGATATTCTTGCCAGGCTGAACCAGCTAAATATCCCCGAACGACACATTCAATTGGAATAGCTTGGTCCACTTTTTTAATGACCATCGAGCGGCCGTCCAGGTCATTGTTATAAATATGTAGCCAGACATCGTGAGAATAAGCCAAGGCCAAATCTGTAGAGATGAAATGGTTACCAATAATCCGCTCGATAAATCCAAACCAAAATTTAGACATAGTCGTCAGAAGCTTTCCTTTACCGGGAATAGCGCCAACCACGACATCAAAAGCAGAAATTCTATCAGTGGCCACCATCAAAAGATTGTCAGCGGGTAGTTGCCAGGTATCTCTGACCTTCCCCCTTTTGAATAGGACTAAAGGTAAGTCGGTTTCTATAATCAGTCTTTCTGTCATCTCTCCCTCCTTTCAAAATTGATCTGAACTAAAGACCAAATCTGGCCATTGCCTCTTCTAGAAACCGGAGCTGATTTTTATAATCAAAACATTTATCCAACTCCTCAGGCAATAAGATACTGCCTATTCTTAGACCCTCTTCAAATTTTGTAATATTCATCGGTTCCTCTAATAGCACTTGACGAAAGGGACGTTTCTGCTCAACGGCTTTAAAAGCACATTTTTGGACAAAATAATAAACCGTGTCAGGATCAAGTCCTTTATCCAGTAAGGCCACATTGACCTGTTGCGAGGCAGTCACGCCGTAGCTCATTTCCATGTTAGCTAACATCCTTTCTGGAAAAACCACCAGGTCCTTAATGACCCAAGTGAGTTTTAGAATCATATAGTCTAAAACTTGGGTGCTATCAGGAAAGATGACTCTTTCTGCAGATGATTGAGTAATATCTCTTTCAGCCCAAGTAGCAATGTTTTGAAAAGCGATTTGCACATTGGATTGAACCACTCTGGCCAGACCACAAATCCGTTCGCAGATAATAGGATTTTTCTTATGAGGCATAGCTGATGAACCTTTTTGTTTTGGCTTACGCGGTTCTTCTACTTCGCCAACTTCGGTCTTAGCTAAGAGCCGAATTTCAGTGGCTATCTGCTCTAAGGTGCCAGCGGTGATAGCTAAAGCAGACATATATTCAGCATGACGGTCCCGCTGAAGGATTTGCGTCGAGGCCTTAGCCGGGTTTAAACCAAGTCGCTGACAAACCAATGCTTCAATCTGTGGGTCTAAATCACCATAGGTGCCCATAGCTCCAGAGATTTTTCCATAACTAATGACTTTTTTGGCTTGTCTTAACCGATTATGGGCTCTTTCTAAGGCATAGTACCAAACGCATAATTTCCAGCCAAAAGTTATAGGCTCACCCTGGATTCCATGGCTCCGACCCATCATCCAAGTCCATTTATGCTCTTTAGCTCGTTCAAGAACAACAGCCATTAAAACCCCTAAATCATCCATGATTATCTCTATGGACTCTCTTAGCTGAAGACAAAGAGCTGGGTCTTCTATATCATAGGAAGTAATTCCCTTGTGGAATTCACCAGCGTATGGTCCTAATGACTCTCGAACAGTGGCAATAAAAGCATTCATGTCATGTTCAATTTCTTTATCAATTTCTTCAATCCGTTCAACTGTAAAAGAGGCATGAGTGCTAATGTAGTCAAATATCTTTCTATCAATCATCTCAAGTTTTGTTTTAGCCCAAAGAAAAGCCAATTCTACTTCCAGCCATCCTTGGTATTTGCGTTGTAAATTCCAAACCTTAGCCATCTTTTTTGGTACATATCTTTCTATCATTTTCTTATCCCCCTTTTAAGATTAACAGAATTTAAACCATTGTTTTTATGCAATTATTAAAGAAACTAATCAAAATTGTTATTAAGATTAAACTGTTGACTGGTTATAGTCAAGAGCAAATAAAAAAGCAGTTCTAAGATTCTTTCAGATAATTGTAGGCGCTGGTGGCAGCCATCGCTCCTTGGGCGGTGGCGGTGACAATCAGTTTAAGCGGATAATTAGTCATATCGCCGGCCGCGAACAGGCCGGGCAGGCTGGTTGCTTGTCTCTGGTCAGTAGCGACAAAGTTGTTATCCATCTTTAATTTCAAGTCTCGACAGAGAAGAACATTGGGCACGCCGCCGATTTCAATAAACAGGTAATTAACGGCTAATTCCTGTTCTGTATTTAAGATAATTTTAGATAAGGACTTTTGGCCTTGGGCTTCGCTTACTTGAGCGCTGTAGATAATTTCTATATTTTTTTGGGCTCTGGCTTGTTTGGCTAGCAGAGGAGCGCTCCGGAACTCATCGCGGCGATGGATTAAATAGACCTTTTTGGCTTGGTCGGCCAATTTGAGGGCGGTCGTTAAAGCGGTGTCGCCGCCGCCAACTACTGCTATAATTTTGTTTTTTAAAAAACGTACATCATCGGGGGTATAATAAGATATTCCTTTAGTCAGAAATTTGGGAGTATAATAGGCAGTTCCTTTGTGTAAGAATTTTTCTTCGTTTTTAATGCCTAATTTCCTGATTTTCATGCCCAGAGCCAGAATGATGGCCTGACTTTGGTAGCGGCCTTGATTGGTGATTATCTGAAAAGTTTTTTTCTGCTTGTTGGGCAAGATTTGCTTGACTTGTTCTCGTTTGATTTTAAGGGCTGAATGTTTTTGAAATTCTTTAATTAATTGGGGACCGCTCATTGGTTTAACCCCCGGATAATTCTCAACTAGATGAGCCTGATTAAGAGCACCTTCGGTTGGTTGGCCGATTAATAGATAGTTGATTCGGTAGCGCTGGGCGAAGAGGGCGGCTGTTAAGCCGGCCGGCCCGGCTCCGATAATGATTAATTGATGCATTAACTCTTTAAAGGGTCGCTCTCTCGACCACGTCCTCGCCAAAGGCGAGGGCGTGGAATCTCGAGGGCAACCCTTATGTGCGGTCTTCGGGGCGGGTCTTCGGGGCGTCCCTTTTTTATACACCCTTTAAAGGGTGTAGTTCGCGGGGCGTCCCTTTTTATGACGCCCTTTTTATGGTTAAAGCGATTTTTTGGACAATGTTTTTCTCAAAGATAGAAGGGATGATTTTATCGGCCGTTGGTTTTTTGACTAAAGAAGCTAAAGTTTGGGCAGCCGCTAACTTCATTTCTTCAGTCACCTCTCTAGCTCGGCTGTCTAAAAGGCCGCGAAAAACCCCCGGGAAGGCCAGAACATTGTTAATTTGGTTTTCAAAGTCGCTTCGGCCGGTAGCGACAATGGCCGCGCCGCCTTGTTTGGCTTTTTGGGGCATAATTTCCGGAATAGGATTAGCCATGGCAAAAACAATCGGCTTTTGATTCATTGTCTTAATCCATTCCTTTTTGAGAATATTACCGGCCGAGACGCCAATAAAGACGTCGCTCCCTTTGATGACCTCTTCTAAACTGCCTTCTGTTTTCTCCAAATTGGTCAGTTTGGCTATTTTTTTCTTGGCAAAGTTTAATTCCGGGCAATTGTCACAGATAGCTCCTCGTCGGTCAGCTAAGATAATATTTTTAACCCCGTAAGCCAAAAGAAGTTTGGATACGGCAATACCGGCGGCTCCGGCTCCATTGATAAGTATTCTGACCCGGCCAATCTTTTTATTAACCACCTTCAAGGCGTTAATCAAAGCGGCTAAGACAACAATGGCTGTGCCATGCTGGTCATCATGAAAAACCGGAATATCTAATTCTTTTTTCAATTTGTCTTCAATTTCAAAACAATCGGGTGATTTAACATCTTCCAAGTTGATGCCGCCGAAGCCCGGACTAAGCATTTTAACTGCCCGAACGAATTCTTGATTATCCTGGGTATCCAAGCAAATGGGATAAGCGTCAATATTGGCGAATTTTTTAAAAAGAAGGCACTTGCCTTCCATAACCGGCAGAGCCGCTTGAGCGCCGATATTGCCCAGGCCCAAAACAGCCGTGCCATTGGTAATTACGGCCACGCTATTGCCTTTGATGGTGTATTTGTAGGCCTCGGCCGGGTTTTTGGCAATTTCCCGGCAAGGCTCGGCCACGCCCGGCGTATAGGCAACGCTCAAATCTTTTTTGTTTTTCAAGGGAAATTTAGATTTGATTTCTAATTTGCCTTTTTCTTTTTTATGCAATCGCAGCGATTCTTTAAAGTAATTCATAATTTGGTTATTTTGGGGGCGTCCCTTTTTACTACGCCCTTTTAAAGGGCGTAGTAAAAAGGGACGCCCCGTAAAGCACACCCTTTTTACTGCCAAACGACGTTTTTAAAATGTTTTAAGTTGGCTTTTCTAGTTTGGACGTTTAATTCTAGAGCAATGACATCAATTTGCCAAGGGGTCTCGGGTGGATGATTTTTTTCAACCAGATAAGTTTGGGCTGTCCGGATTAATTTCTGTTTTTTAGACAAACCAACATTTTCTTCCGGATAGGCGTATTTGGAGAGTTGTTTTGATTGGACGGTTCTTGTTTTTACTTCAATAAAGATGAGTTCTTTATCCTTTTGGACAACCAAGTCAATTTCGCCCCAGGGTTTTTGATAATTCTGCTCTAAAATTTGATAGCCCTGTTCCTTGAGATAATCGCGAGCAACCTTCTCGCCGACGTCTCCCAATTTTCTTTTTGAGCTAGGCATACTTATTTCCAAATCCGATTAGCCATTTTAACGTCTGCTTCAGTATTGATGCCCAGCCAGCGGCCTTGGTGAATAAAGACCGCGTATTGTCTCTGTTCAGCTAATTTGGGAGAAACATCGTATTCGGTGGAGAATTTCTTAGCTTTGATTGATTTAAAAGTTTCTGGCGAGAAGATATAGACGCCGGTGTTAATCAGGCCGGAGCGTTTGATGTTCGGCTTTTCTTGGTACTGACGAACTTCAATCCCCTTGTTTTTGATAAATCCCCAGCCTCTGATATCCGGATGAGGTCGGGCGACAACGCTGTTAGCAAAAGAGTGTTCTTGATGAAATTGAATAAACTTAGTTAAATTTATGTCAGCCAATTCATCGCCATTCATAACCATAAAATCCTCGGTTAAATCTCGGGAAGCGAATTTAACTGCCCCGCCGGTGCCTAAGGGCTCTGGCTCAGCCACGTATTCATAGCGACCTTTAAGATATTCAATCATTTTTTGGCTTAAATAGCCTAAGCTAAAACGGATATCCTCTAATCCATGCTTTTTTAACCATTCTAATCTGTGTTCCAAAATGGTTTTATCCCCTATTTTAACCAAGGGCTTAGGAATATTTTTGGCGGAAATCGGTAGCCGGCTCGCTTGACCGCCAGCTAAAATGATAACTTTCATGTGGACCTCGTCCGAGTTAGTTGGAACCAGATAATTGAAAACCTTATGCTTTGGCAAAAACTTATAACTATTTTTTTGTTCCAAAAGCTGGCTGGTCAACAGTAACTACTTTGCAATCTCCGGAGAGAAGATACGAGCTACCGTGAGATATAAAACAGGCATCACCTTCGTTCAACTCCACTTTTTCGCCGCTAAACTCAAGCGACAATTTGCCTGACACGATATAATATATTCTATCGCTTTCTACGGTTACTTCTCCGTAAAATCCCTTGTTGTCTATAACAGCGAGCGAGACATTTGGAGAAATTTCTTTTGTTATAAAATTCGTAGCGGTTTTATTATCGCTTACCTGTCTAACTAACGCTTCTACTTTACGAACGACTTTATACATAGTTTTGAATAGATACAAATAGTTTATAGTGGATTTTGTGGACCTGAGCGGATTCGAACCGCTGACCTCGGCAATGCGAATGCCGCGCTCTACCAACTAAGCTACAGGCCCATTTAATTCGGGGCGTCCCTTTTTACTAAAAGGGTTGCCATTGAGGATCACGCCCTCGCCTTTGGCGAGGACGTGTCCGAAAGGACGACCCTTTTAGTAAAAAGGGACGCCCCGGGAACTACGCCCTTTTATTTGGCTAATTCCTTAACCTCTTTTTCGCCTTCTTTCAATTCTTTAACTTGCTCTCGGTCTAATTTTAGAAGTAAAGCTTGAAACTCACCCATATGGGTTTTTTCCTCCTTGGC
>CAYYLD010000019.1:0-6513 GCA_964472495.1 uncultured Candidatus Saccharibacteria bacterium
CGACTAAATCAGTTGGTGTTCAGATATCTTTGCCTGGCTGGCGGGAGATTTTGCCTTGGTAAAGAATCAAGGACAGTCCTTAGAAAAAATCCACTCTTCTGTGGATTTTTCTTTTTTGGGCTTGATGGTATAATGAAAATAATGTCAAAAAACAATCTTCAGAAAAATTACCTTGGCCAGCAAGTTGGTTTTACGTTAATTGAATTATTAGTGGTTATTTCTATTATCGGTTTGCTTTCTGCTTTAGTTTTAGCTAGTCACCACAGTAGCCAGAAAAAATACGTGCTTGCCCAAACCGGTCAACGCTTAGTTTCCGATTTTAGAAAAGCTCAGAATATGGCTATGAGCGGGGTGGACATTGAACTGGGCTATTGCGGATACGGTTTACAGATTAATCATAGCGCCCGGCCAACTTCTTATTATTTTTATGCTGATAAAGCGGCTAATTGTCAGAATAGTAATAACAAATACGACGGCAGCGATGACATTATTGAGACGGTTGATTTAGCCAGCCAGATTGAATTTCAATCAACTTCGCCAGCTCCCATAGATATTTTTTTTAAACCTCCCAGCCCAACCACCTATATCAATCAAGATGCCGGAGTCGGTGTCTCCGGAACAATCATTTTAGAGATAGCCGGAACTTCTTTTACTAAGACAATTACCGTGACCACGGCTGGTTTGATTCAATAAGGACAGCCATTTTTACTGTCTTCCTGGAACCAGGACGCCGTAAAAAAGATTGCTCTTATTCTCTAAGTGTCTAATCGTAGTCAAAAGGGCTTTACTTTACTGGAAGTGATCATCACTATTTTTATCGTGGCCATTGGTTTGGTTGGGATTTTGGCTTTGGCTAATATCTCCTTAAAAGGACCTTCTTTAAGTAAAGACAGATTAATTGCTTCTGGTTTGGCTCAAGAAGGGATTGAAGTAGTTAGGGATATACGGAGATTAAATACAGATGTGACTAATTGGGATAATTGGTATAATGGCTTGGCTAATGGCGATTATCGAGTTCAGCATGATAGCACCAGTTTAGTCACGCCTTATTCTGGTGCTTATTTAAAGATTGATGCCGATGGCCTTTATCAGTATGATACCGGGACAGAAACCCCTTTTAAGCGCAAGGTGAAATTAGAAAAAGAGTCGGCTAACGAAGTGAAAGTGGTTGTTGAAGTCAGATGGAATATTAAGGAGGAGGAACATATTTTGATCGCTGAAGACAGATTATGGAACTGGAAGTAAAAAACAAAGGATTCACTTTAATTGAACTACTCATTGCTCTAGCTGTTTTTAGTCTGGTTATTATCGCCATGTCGGCTACGGCTGTTTCAGTGATTAAGAGTCAACGGAAGGGATTTGCTCTCCAGGAAAGCCAGGAAACAGCTCTCTATATTTTGGAATCGGTCAGTAAGGAAATTAGAATGAGTACAATTAATTCAGTTAGCGGTGGGCCAGAAGTTTCTTTAGATATTACCAATTTTAAGGGGGAAAATGTTGAGTATCGCTTTAACAGTCAAAAGTTCCAGCGTCAGATAAATAGTAGTGGCTGGCAAGATTTAAGCCCATCTAATCTGGAAGTCACCGGCGCTTTTTATATCAGGAGAAGTTTTACTCAGCCGGTTCGGGGAGCGGTTACTTTAGTCATACAGATAAACAGCCAGGGCAGAGCCGAGGAAGAAACAGAGATTGATTTACAAAGCACTTTATCTTCAAGGTCATTTCAATGACGATGGCGAGGTCCGGCCTGCGAGGCCGGACCTCGCAGGCCGGACCTTGAATCATCGAATCAACCTCGAATCATCAATCAAATGAAAATAGTAGATTTCAAACAACAAGGAGCTATTTCTATTTTCTTAGCTGTTTTACTTCTGAGCGAATTATTGACCATTAGTTTAGGTATCTCTTTTTTGGCGATTAGCCAATTAAAGATGTCTAGACAGACAGGAAATTCGGTGGTTGCTTATTATGCTGCTGAAAGTGGCGCTGAAAGATGCTTGTACGAGGCCAGAAAAGGAACTGGCCAATGTCCTTTTTCTGACATCCCTCTTGATATTAGTTCAGAATGTACTTATACTACCACTTACGCTACTTCTACGGATACGGCAACTGTTACTTCCATTGGTCAATTTAAAGAGACCGGCCGGAAATTAGAACTGACTTGGACTTTTTAATTAACGAGGTCCGGCCTGCGAGGTCCGGCCTCGCAGGCCGGACCTCAAGACAAAATATATGACTAAATTAAAAAAGAAGGCCTTAAATCTTTTGCTTATTCTGGTTATCGGCGGCTTGGGGGGAATTCTGGCTGATCAGTTTCTTTTACCTTATTTAGCCACTATTCCGCCTTTTTCTAAAATTGGCTTTATCTGCCATGTTGGCAATGGAACAACCATCATCCATCCAACCGAAAAGATAACCATTACCGAAAATGAAGCTCTGGAAGAAGCCATTGATAAAATCAGTCCTTGTTTAGTGGCTATTCAGTCTTATCAGAATAAAAGTTTGCTTAGTCAGGGGACTGGTTTTATTGTGACCAACGACGGCCTAGTCGTCACGGCCGCTGATTTGCTTTCCAGTCGGGCTACTCAATATTTAGTTTTTCACAATGGCCAATCTTTCAATGGTCAGCTAATCAAAAAGGATTTGGAGAATAATTTAGCCCTATTAAAGATAGAAAAAACTAATTTGCCGGTTGTTTCCTTAACTGATTTGGAGGACCTTCGGTTGGGCCAGCGAATCATTATCATCGGTCTGAAATATCATCAAGATAAGTTTCTGCCTTTTGTTAATTTAGGAATTATTCGGAGTATTAATCAGCAAATCTTAGAAGTTAATCTAAACGAGGAGAATTCTTTAGCCGACGGCGGTCCCTTGATAAATGTCAAAGGCGAGGTGGTTGGGCTGAATCTGGTTGATTATAAAGGCCTGCTTAAAACTATCCCGGCTAATAAAATAAAAGAGTTCATCAATTTATAGGGGCGTGGTCGGTTCCCGGGGCGTTCCTCAAAATGACACCCTTTTTTTATGAAATTGTTAATCACTGGAGGGGCCGGTTTTATCGGCTCCAATTTTATTAGATATATTTTCAATAAATATCCGGATTACAAGATTATCAATCTGGATAAATTGACTTATTGCGGTAATCTGGAGAATCTGCGCGATATTGAAAATAACCCCAATTATGCTTTTGTCAAAGGGGATATTGCTGATGGAAAGATAGTCGACCAAATAGTTTCGCGGCGACCCGAGGCGATATTGAATTTTGCCGCTGAATCTCACGTTGACCGGTCAATTCTCGACCCCCAGAGTTTTATCAAAACCGATATTCTAGGCACCCAAACCTTATTGGAAGCGGCTAAAAGGCATCAGATTGAGCGATTTATTCAGATTTCGACTGACGAAGTTTATGGCAGCATTAAAGAGGGCTCTTTTACTGAAGAAAGTCCTTTGCGGCCGAACAGCCCTTACGCCGCTTCCAAAACCGGAGCTGATTTGTTGGTCCGGGCCTATCAGCAGACCTTTGGTCTGCCAATATTAATCACCCGCTCCTCCAATAATTTTGGCCCTTACCAGTACCCCGAAAAACTGATTCCCCTTTTTGTGACTAATCTTTTAGAAGGCCAGAAAGTGCCTGTTTATGGCGATGGTCAGCAAATTCGCGACTGGCTTTATGTTATGGATAATTGCGCCGGAATTGACTTTGTCTTACATCACGGCCAAATAGGCGATATTTATAATATCAGCGGCCATAACGAAAGAACCAATTTAGAAATTACTCAAATTATTTTAGAGCAATTGACTAAAGACGAAAGCTCTATTGAGCATGTTGCCGACCGGCCTGGTCATGACCGCCGCTATTCTCTGGATTCAACTAAATTGCAGAAAATGGGCTGGCATCCTCGATATGAATTTGGAGAAGCCATGGCTAAGACAGTCCAATGGTATCAGGATAATCCTCAATGGTGGCAGCCCTTAAAATCCGGCCAGTATTTAGAATATTACCGAAAACAATACCAAGAGCGTCTCTCAAAATGACTTTCATTGACAAATCAGCTTTTTTAGGTTATTTATTAAGATAGACAATCAGCATACGATTTAGTTTTTAAGCTATTTTAGTTCACTAAAAATTAAGGAGGCGAACATGGAAGAATATGCAGAAGAGATGGATTGGACTATCCAGGGAGTCCTGGTCGCCTTGGAGAATCCTTCGGCAGCGGGCGAGACAGAAGAATCCCTCCGTAGAAAACTGGAGGCCTTTCTCTATGGGGGTGGCGAGGACGAAGAAATAGCCGAGGCCTATCTAAGTGGTTTACTGGCCAGCGATAATCCCAAAGACAGACGCTTTGCTCTTTCGCGGCTATCGGGCTTGGAAAAGATGAGCGAAAGGACTTTTCGAGAAACGGGCAAGGCCTTGACAAAACATCCGGAAGACAAAACTTTCCTTGAGGAGCAGTTTGGCGAACTAGTCCAACACATTTTCACTGAGCTTGAACAGATGGGCTACTTAAGTTTGTCAGTAGCCGGAAAGCAAGGAGGGTCAGACAATGTCAAAGATGCCGAAAAGGCTTAGGAATATGGGCCTTGAAGGGCTGATAAACGAGTTCGACAATCCGAAATCGCCATATGATAGTGAGCTTGTTATCCATCGGGTCGGTTGTCTTCTGGATAATCTGGCCAAAAAGAAAGAGAAAGCCGAAGCCTTTTTCCGGAGGTTGTTAGAGAACGGCAGTAAGGGGGACAAATTATTCGCTTTGGGCCACCTAGCCAGAGTCAGGGGACTCAATGAGGAGACCCGTCTCAAGATAAGAGAGTTCTTCCTTAACCCGGAAAATAAGGTTCTGGCCGGAAAAATTGAACAGGCCCTTGACCAAATGATCTCTTCGTCGGCTCATTAAGACGTTCTTCGAGAACAAACTCGTCAAAGACCCCATCAAACCCCGATGGGGCTTTTTATTTAAACTCCTTATCTTATTCTTCAAATCACATCTGTGTAATTATTGACATGACAATAAGACAATGTTATTTTATCTTTATAGTTCTTAAAAAGTTAAGTGATTAAACTCCTGATGACTGATTTTAGGAGGCAAAAATGAGACGGACCAAATTGACCTTTGACGCCTTGGTTGAGGCGTTAGAAGATCCAGAAAGGAAGGACCTCGAGTTTCTTCACCTGGACGAAATAGGCAATATTCTAGCAGAAGGCGGTCCGGAAGGCCAAAAAGCTGAGGAATTCCTCAGGGACCATTGGCTGAACAGTAAAGACCCCGCCCACCGTTTAATTGCCTTTCGCCTTCTTGATGCTCTGGAATGCTGGCAAGTATCGACTTATCATAAGATAGAAAAGTTTAAAAGAAACCCGGTCAATGCCGAACTCGTTGAAGAAGCCGACAGATTGAATCAAGAAAGGGAAAAGGTAGAAGCAATCTAGTTGGCTTCCCCTAAAAGATATAACTAACGAAGACCCCATCAAACCCCGATGGGGATTTTTATTTTGCCTATATGTAGAGGGCGCGCATCGAGATTCCACGCCTTCGCCTTTGGCGAGGACGTGGTCGAGAGGCGCGCCCTCTGGCGACATGGTCGAGAGGGCGACCCTTTAAGGATATTGTCTGATTTTTCCTTTTGGGGTAAAATAAAAGAAAGGAGGGATTTTTTTATGAACCAAAACATATCTTTAACAAAATATTTATTGGTTTGCGCTCTTGGCTTTGGTTTGGGCGGTTTTTTGTGGGGCTTAGTTTTGTATAGCGAATTGCCCGATTTAGAATACCCTTTTCATTTTATGGCCATTGTCATTATGGGTTTATTTGGCGGTATTTCTCTGGTTTGGTTTGATAAGAGGCGAGATCGCGTATATAAAAGGTGGGGATGTTCTTATGAGAGAAAGTTACAGACCGCTTAGTAGGATGAATCCGAACGGCGGTTTTTTTTATTTATTTTGAAGAGGGATGGCGGATTTGACTTTTCGGCGGAATTATGTATGCTGAAGATAGCACAGTAGTACGTTTAGATAAAAAAGGAGGGTGAATGATGAGTGGTAAAGGAGATAAGATTGAATATCCGTTTAGATTCAAGCCAGAGGAAATGGGAATAGTTTCCGGAGATTCTAAAAAAAAGATTTTTCTAACAGAATCCTTTCTTAGAAACAAGATGGGAGTGAGTCTTACGAGCACTGGAACAGTTCAGAAGGGTAATCATCGGCTAACCCACGTCAGTTTTGTCCTTTTTGTCAGAGTGGTCGCTTAGTATTGGTTAAAATGGAACCGATACACAGTGACGGTCTAGGTCAGTCCCCGGCTAGGAAAAAATATATCGGCAATCATTACGAATACGAATGTTCGGCTGGTTGCGGTGGCTGCTTTTCTGGGGACCTTAGATGGGAATTTACGGACTAGCACCTAGTCGAAGAATAAAAAGGGTGTTCGTTAAGAGTGGACGCTTCTTTTTGTAACATCTTGAGGATATTTCTTGAAATTGCCCTTTCCCCTTGACAGGTTTTTCATATCTGCTATA
>CAYYLD010000020.1:0-3519 GCA_964472495.1 uncultured Candidatus Saccharibacteria bacterium
GTCCAGAAGAGAGTAATGAGAGTGAACGTGGAGGTGAGTAAATTTCATAGCTTCATTATATCACTTTTGTTTAGCCGGGCAAATCTGATTCCAAAAACAAAAAAATCCCCGTTGGACTATTCCGTCCAACGGGGCCAAATGGCTAATCTTTGTAATCCTTGCCGGAAAATGTTTCAGACAGCTGAATTTCTGTTTCTCCTCCAGACATATTAAGGATTATCTGATGAGCGGCATTCTCTATCAGACATTTTTCTATATGCCGCCTGGCGCGGCCAAAGTTATCCCGAACCAGGTCTTCCGGATGTACTGATTCCACCTTAATCTTGAGGCTGATTTTAAAGAGCGTAAAATAGTTATCGATTTCTACGTCGCCGAGCACGTATTCGGAGCCGCCGATTTTTTCGCTGCCGACCCAACCGCTAGCCTTCATTTGTTTTAGCAACTCCTGAACTTTTCTGTCTATACCGGCAATTATATCGCCGAAACACAGAAGAAAATTAATGGCCGCTTCGGTCCGTTCGCCTGGCCTAAACGGGGCGACCAATTTAGCGTTTTGGATATCCTTTCGCCATAATTCTTGGTCTCCTTTTCGGGTCCTGGCTATGGCTAAGATTCTCTCAAACTCATAAGGTAAATGAGGTTGAGCCATCCAAAATTCCAATTCCTCTGGTTTAAATCTATCGTCCTGTCCGCGGAGCATCTCTAAGATTTTTTCTTTTTCTTCCTTAGAAACCCAGCGGTCTCTGGCCTTGAATTCAAATTCGGACTCGCCCGAACGCTGATTAGGCCAGGTTTCTTTGCGAAGCGGTTTAAAGGCGGCGATTAAAAAACGAAAAGCCCTGATGCTTTCTTCGGTAATTTTTGTATTCATATAGTCAGGGCGCCATTCGCTGGCAATTTTTCCCAGAATCCAGAATTTTGTTTGGAGCATTGTTGAATAAGAGCGGGTGCCCTGAGCAGTGTCAGCTCTAATCTCTGTATCAGGCATTAGCCAGTATATTCCCATTAGGTAATCAGTGAAGTCCGTCATCACCAAATCGTTGAATTTCCTCGACATTTCTTGGTAGGCTCTTTCAATCTGTATTAGTGTTTCCCTGGCCGTTGGGTCATTATTGTTCTGGGCGGCGAAGAGAAAAACCTCTTTTAATTTCCCAATTCTCTGTTTATCTGACATTTGAGTTAGCAGCCGGTCCGCCAATAAATGGGAAAAATCGTCTTTGCCTGGTTGAGTTTTCAAAAAAGTTTCTTCCTTTTTCATTTCTGCCTCCTCCAGCCTTAGCTGTTTTTAATTTTCCTTCCTCTCGGAAAGTATTTTAGGTCAAAATCCTTGGATTTTTGGCCACCCTTAATGTTAATGAACCTGCCGTTATCTTATTAAACCAAACTGGTTTGGTCAAGTTTTTTAACTTGAAGATTAGCTGTTAAACGGCTATACTGACTATGTAGATATATGGTAAGAGATAAAATTATTGTCTGAGCTTGTCGAAGACATAATTTTATTTTCATTAAAATTTTACCCTTCGATAAACTCAGGGGATAAAATTTTAATTATTATCTTTATGACTAAGTCGGAAGCCCAGAAGAGGATTACCAAATTAAGAAAGGTTATTAACGGCCATAATTATCGCTATCACGTTTTAGACCAGCCGGAGATATCTGATGCCGCTTTTGATTCCTTGAAGCACGAGTTGTATCAATTAGAACAGCAGTATCCGGATTTAATCACGACCGATTCGCCGACCCAACGGGTCAGCGGTCAGGCCTTAGATAAATTCGTCAAAGTCAGACATAAGGAACGGATGCTTTCTCTGGAGGATGTTTTTTACCAAGAAGAGTTTGAGGCCTGGCAGAAACGGATTCAAAAATTGGTTCCTCATCAAAAATTGGACTATTTCGCTGAATTGAAGATTGACGGTTTTGCCATTGCCTTAATCTATAAAAACGGTCTTTTTGTTCAGGGCTCAACCCGAGGCGATAGTTTAATTGGCGAAGACGTTACCCAGAACTTAAAGACGATTCATTCAATTCCTTTAAAATTAGAAATCCGTCAAAAAATGCCTTCTTCAGCAGTTGAGAAAAAAGTCGTGGCTCTTTTGGAGAAAGGAGAGATTGAGGTGCGCGGCGAGGTCTATATGACAAAAAAAGCTTTTGAAGAGGTTAATCGTCAGGGGAAGAAAAAAGGTTTATCTCTTTACGCTAATCCGCGCAATACAGCCGCCGGTAGTATCCGACAACTTGACCCGAAAATAGCCGCTTCTCGTCAATTGGATTTTTTGGCTTACGGTATAGTCACCGATTTAGGCCAGAAAACCCATCAGGCCGAACACCAAATTGCCCGGGCTTTAGGTTTTCGGGTTGACCAGGGCCAATATTGTCCTAATCTGAATGAAATCATTAAGTTTTGGAATAAAATTGGCCGGACCAGAGCCAAATTACCTTATCAGATTGACGGAGTGGTCGTTTGTATTAACGATAATCAGCTTTTTAAAAAATTAGGCGTGGTTGGTAAAACGCCGCGAGGAGCGATTGCCTTTAAATTTCCGGCTAAGGAAGCGACCACGGTTGTCGAAGAGATTGTTGTCCAGGTTGGTCGGACCGGCGCTTTGACGCCGGTGGCCAAATTAAAACCAGTCAGGATCGGCGGCACCTTAGTTACCCGGGCCACCCTTCATAACGAAGACGAGATTAAACGGCTGGGTGTCCGGATTGGCGACACGGTTATCGTCCAGCGGGCTGGCGATGTTATTCCTGACGTGGTTAAGGTAATTAAGAAATTGCGTTCGGGTAAAGAGAAAAAATTTCGGATGCCCAAACGCTGTCCGGTCTGCGGTTCTAAGGTAATTCGGCCTAAAGGCGAGGCGGTTCATCGCTGTACTAACAAGAAGTGTGGCGCTCAACAAAGACAAAGATTAGTTCATTTCGCTTCTAAAAAGGGTTTTGATATCGAGGGCTTGGGGCCGAGAATTATTGAACAACTGATGGATGAAGGGCTGGTCTCTAATCCGGCTGATATTTTTTCTTTAAAACAGGGTGATTTGATTCTTCTGGAGCGCTTTGCCGAAAAATCGGCCATAAATTTGACCGAGGCGATTGAGCAGAGTAAGCAAATTTCTTTGGCTAAGTTTATTTACGCCTTGGGCATTCGTCACGTCGGCGAAGAAACGGCTATTAATCTAGCTCAATATTTTGGCGGTTTAAATAAATTAAAGCAGGCTGGTTTAGATACGTTGTCTCGAGTCCAAGATATTGGTCAAATAGTTGCTCAAAGTGTTTATCAATGGTTTAATAACAAGACAAACCAGCGTTTAATAGACAAACTAACCAAGAGCGGCATCAAGGTTGGTCGGGCCAGAACATTTCAGAGAAAACTGGCCGGATTGACATTTGTCTTAACCGGCGAATTAGATAAGTTTACCCGGGAACAAGCCAAAGCCAGGATTAGACAATTGGGCGGCGATGTCTCCAGTTCGGTTTCCAAAGAGACGGATTTTGTGGTCGTTGGCCGGGAACCAGGCTCTA
>CAYYLD010000021.1:0-3145 GCA_964472495.1 uncultured Candidatus Saccharibacteria bacterium
CTAATTTTAGAAGTAAAGCTTGAAACTCACCCATATGGGTTTTTTCCTCCTTGGCAATGTCTAAGAGAACTCTTTTCATCTGTCTGTTTTGGGTCATAGCCGCTAATTGTTCGTATAAGCTGACCGCGTCTAATTCAGCAATCATGCCCAAGCGCAGGATTTCCTTGTCCAAATCTTTTTTTTGGACTTTTTTAAGGTCTAAAGGTGATTGTGATAACATTTTTTATCTCCTTAATTGTTTTCGACCTTTTATTGGTAATATAATTCGTCTGAAAGTTGATAAGTCAGAGCGATCCTTTCTAAGAATGTTTTTTTTCATGATTTTTTATTCTGTATCGTTAACTTTTTGATTTTGCTTGGCAAAAAATTTCTGCCATAACCAACGGATAATTTTATGTCCGGCAAATAAGACAATGACAGCTGTGATTAACCAGAGAAGGATAGCCGGCAAAACGAATAAAAAAGCAATTATCGTATCAATATATCCGGTCAGGCTGTTCAACATATTTCGGAATGATTGCTTGACAACAAAGAGAGGCCGCCAGTGAATGCCGAATAATTCTACATCGGCTTCAGAAGTAAGATTGGCTGTGATAGTGGCCATGTCAATCTTATCAGAAAGATATTTTAACTGGCCTTGTATTCGTTCAATTTGGCCCCGGACTTGGCTGAGTTTGGCCGTCACCTTAAGGGTGTCTTCAACGGTTCTGGCCTGTTTCATAATTCCCAGATATTGTTCTTCTTCGGCCCGGAGATTTTTAAGCCGTGCTTCTAAATCGACGAATTCTTCAGTAACGTCTTTAGCGTTAATAGTTTCTTTCTCAACCCTTACAGCCAATTTCTTTATACCTTCCATGGCCGTATCAAATTTGTCAGCTGGCACCCGGATAGTGATATTGCCTGATTTGGTCCCCTGGGAAACCTCATAGACGTATGATTCCGAAACAAAACCGTTCAGCTTTTCGCTAATTGATTTAATTTCTTGGGCTGTTTCTTCCGCTTTTTTAACCAGAAGCTGAAGTGTTCCGTTCCTGATTATTTTTCTTTGAGTCAATTCCCCTTCATCAAGTTCAGTCGTTCCCGGCGATTCGTCAGCGTTATAGCCGCTTTCAGAAGAAAACAATAATTCGCCGGTTGGCCGGGGCGATATCAATTGCTTGTTCGCGACTTGGTTAGCCGCGAACTGAAAAATGAAAAAACCTATAGCCAATATCCCGATAATCGCCAGGCCGGGCAACAGAATTTTCTTTAGTCTTTGAATCATTTTTTTTCAAGTCCTGGTCAGATTAACCCCCCAATTTGATTTAGAGATTAATATGGTTGAAACTTGAATGTTATTAGTTCGTTTTGGTCGGGGTGGCCGGATTTGAACCGGCGATCTCCGCCTCCCGAAGGCGGCGCCTTAAACCACTAGGCCACACCCCGTTATCCTAGAAATTATCAGCGATTAATTTAGTATTCAGGGGCGTATTCGGGGGCGTCCCTTTTTTATACACCCTCAATGGCAACCCTTTATATAAAAAAGGGACGCCCCGGGAACTACACCCTTATTTTACCCAATATTTACCTTTTATTTCCAAATCAACCTCTTCTTTTTTCTCTTTAACCTTCTTGGTCTTATCTTTAAGTTCTTTATCAGAGAGCTTTTTTAATTCTCTAATTCTTTGGCTAAGTTTCTCTTTACTGTTCAATTTGGGCTTTTCTAAAACCTCGGCTAATAAGGCCTCTAAGATTAAGCCAATCCGAGGTCCCGGCTCAATTCCCAAGATTTCCATGACCCTGTGGCCGTCAATTTTAAGCATCTTGACTGAAATAGGGTCTTGAGAAACTTTTTCAATGACATACTGAAGATGACGTAATTTATAAGGGACTGCTTTCGGACAACCACTCCCTAATCTATCAGCTACTCGCAGGTTAATCAAGTCCTTAATATTTTTCAGGCCGACCCGCCTTAGCAACCGCCGCACCCCCGCTTCAGTCACCTCCTCAACATCATAGACAAACATATGATTGCGGATTAAGAGAGCCACTTTCTCAATAGTTTTCTTGGGGAATTTCAGTCGGCTGAGAATATTGACGGCAAACTTAGCCCCTAAGATATCATGGTTGTAAAAAGTTGCTTCCGGGCCTTCGCCTTCTTTGGTCTGCGGTTTGGCAATATCGTGAAACAGGGCAGCCAAACGCACTTCCAGATTATATTTCTTCCGGGCGGCGAATTTGAGAGAAAGAATAGAATGCTGGTAGATAGTATAGATATGATGCCGGTTTTGACTGACACCAACCCCTTTCTCCAATTCCGGAATGATATATTTTAACAAGCCGGTTTCTCTTAATAATTCAATCCCCTCGTCTGCTTTAACTGACATAATTATTCTGATTAATTCATCGCGGATTCTTTCTTTAGCCATAGCTTGCAGCCAGCCGGCATTTTCTTGAATCGCTTTGAACGTTTTTGGTTCAATCTTCCAGCCAGAGACTGGCCCGCCTTTGGCGGAAAAATTAAGTTCCACGGCCAAACGGACGGCCCGGAGCATCCGCAAAGCATCTTCATTAAAGCGCTCGGCCGGCTGACCAACGGCCCGAATAATTTTTTTCTTCAAATCTTTTTGCCCGTCAAACAAATCAATAATCTTTACTTTTTTGTCCAGGGCCAGAGCATTAATGGTGAAGTCCCGCCTAGCTAAATCCTCTTTCAGGTTGGAGGTGAAACAGATTTTATCCGGATGACGCTTGTCTGTATATTTTTGCTCGGTCCGGAAAGTGGTAATCTCAATTTCTTGAAGGGTTTTTTCTTTGCTTTTAGTTTTGACGGTAACCGTGCCAAACTTATTCTGATAAAAACTATCGGGAAAGATTTTTTGAATCTGCTCCGGCTTGGCCTTGGTGGTAATGTCCCAATCCTTTGGCTTCCGGTCGATCAAAAGGTCGCGCAAACAGCCGCCAACCACGTAGGCCTCAAACCCGGCTTTATCCAATTTATTCAAAATGGTTTCAATTTCTTTGGCTAATTTCATACTCTCATCATAATCCAAAAAGACCTTTTTGACAATTGACCAGTTTTGTTTTTTAAGATAGAATAGGATTTGGTAAGCGCCCGTAGCTCAATGGATAGAGCGCCACGCTTCGGACGTGGAAGTTGCGTGTT
>CAYYLD010000022.1:0-2097 GCA_964472495.1 uncultured Candidatus Saccharibacteria bacterium
ATAACCGCTAAACAAGGTTTAAGTTTTTTTGTCTTAATTTCTTTCTCTAATTCAAGTAAAATCTGGTCAGCTATTTTTTTACCATCGATAAGTTTCATATATCTTAAAATCACTTGACAATTAGATTACAAGGTGTTATGATCATATTTAAGATCCACTTTGAAAGGAGGGGGGAAATGGAAAAAAAGAATGATACTTGGTTGAAAAAATCTTTCAACACTATTCTGAAATCTTGCGCGTCACTGTTATCCGGACTGGCGACAGGGACTTTCACCGGAGCAGGGATACATGAGTTGTCCGAGAACGGCATGGCCGCATTTAACATCGGTTGCGCAGTAGCTATCGTTGTCTCAATATTCGTATTTTTGCTTCTTGCGACCATGTCAGTCATAAGAAAAGAAAATCCCTAATGAACGGACGGCCTTCGTTGGAAAACAAACCGACGAAGGCCGTTTTCTATTTTCCTAGCTAATTCCTGGCACTTTAAATTTAGTACAAAATTTTTCTACTTGTTTCTTTAATTTTGCCAAATATTTCTCGTCCTGATGATTTCTCAAAGCCTCAATAATCCATTGGCCAATCTGTTCCATTCCTTCTTCTTTCATCCCCCGAGTAGTGGCCGCTGGGGTACCTAAACGAATTCCACTGGTCCGAGGCAAAGGAACAGGCTCATCAGGAATAAACTGCTTGTTAACCGCAATAGAAACTTTGTCTAAAACTTGCTGGGCAGTCTGCCCATCAAACCCAAAACTCTCGATAACATTAACCACCATCATATGATTATCTGTGCCATCAGTAATCAATTTAACACCTTGGTCCATTAATACTTGAGCCAACACTTTAGCGTTTTTCAGAACCTGCTGAGCATAATTTTTAAACTCCGGCTCCAGGGCTTTTTTAAGAGCCACGGCAATACCGGCGATTGTCTGCATATGAGGACCACCTTGTAATCCAGGAAAAACTGATTTATCAATTATTTGAGCGTACTTTTTTCTGGATAAAATCAAACCAGCCCGAGGACCGCGCAAGGTTTTGTGAGTAGTGGTGGTGACCAAATCAAATCCATAATCAAAAGGGTTTTTCATGGCCTGACCAGCAATTAAACCACCGATATGAGACACATCAGCCATAGCAATTGCCCCAACTGCATCAGCTATTTTTTTAAAATGAGCATAATCATAATCCCGAGGATAGGAAGTATAGCCGCACAAAACAATCTTGGGCTTATGTTTCTTAGCTAAGTCCAAAACCTGTTCAAAATCAATTGCTCCTTTATCATCGGGGTTGGTTTTGTAGCGAACAAAATTAAAAATTTTTCCCATATGAGAGGCTGGAGCGCCGTGAGTCAAATGTCCCCCATGGGACAAATCCATAGCTAAAACCGAATCACCTGGGCGAAGAAAAGCAAGATAGACTGCCTGGTTCATAGGCGAACCAGAAAGAGGCTGAACATTAGCATGTTCAGCCCGAAAAACTTTTTTAGCTCGGGCAATGGCTATTTGTTCTATTTGATCAGTAAATTCCTGACCGCCATAATATCTCTTGCCCGGATAACCCTCTGAATATTTATTAGTCAAAACTGAACCAATCACCGCTAAAACTTCGGGATAAGTATAGTTTTCCGAGGGAATTAACTCTATCCCTTTGATCTGTCGCTGCTCTTCGCCTATTACGGCCCGATATATTTGAGGATCATTCTTTTTTAATAATTGCCAATTTTTGTTTGTTTCCATATTATTTTTTAAATTTAAGCGGCTTATCTTGTTGATAAGATATGCCGAGTTTAATCGCTGTTTCAGCTTTCTGTAATTCTGTCCCTAAATCAAAAGCATGGGCAATAAGGGAAACGGCATTGCTAACTACCAACTTTTGGTATAGAGCCATGGCCGCTTTCTTTACCGTGCCGTCTTGACGAAATTCTTCCAAGAATAATCCTTCCGGTGAATAAAGCTTGGCGATGATTTCTTTATCTTCGACGTTAATAATAAAATATCCACGAGGGTCTAAAACGCATTCAGTTTTCTTTCCGTATTTTTTAACAATTTCTTCAACAACTCTCCACTGATTATCATAAACATGGGCGCAATTAGAAAAAAT
>CAYYLD010000023.1:0-2044 GCA_964472495.1 uncultured Candidatus Saccharibacteria bacterium
AAATTTCGGCAAAGTAGAAATCGGATAAAAAACGCCGGAAAAAACAGAAAGCACCATAGGAATAGGCCAGCCGATCCACTCGGCTGCAGGCCCCAATCGGAAAATGAGCGCCGATACGAAGATGCCCATCGACATGCCAAAAACAAAAAGTATCAAAAGAAACGGCAGAAGAAATAAACCGATCTTAAAAATATTATAGCCAAAGGCCAGGCCGGCAATTGAGAGCATAACCGAAAAGCCGCAGATGCCTGTGGTTATACTTGTTGTCACTAAGCCGGCTAAATATTCGCTGATTTTGAGCGGCGATGCAAAAAAGTTTATAAAATTACGCGACCAGATATCTTCCAAAAAAGCCATCATCAAGCCATGCTCAATGCGGGTCATAAATCCCCAAAGAATAATAGCACCCAAGATAATATTAACGAAGCTGAAAGTATCTTTGCCCAGGCTGCCGAGGTATTTAGTAATGAAGCCCCACAGAATCACATCAATTATTATCCACAAAAAAGTGCTGACAATCCTTGTGGGATTGCTTTTATACAGACAAATTTGACGTATAAAAACAGCGTAAATTCTTGAAATACTCATATTATTTAGTTTTGAGTTCTTAGTTTTGAGTTTTTAGTTATCTACCTATAATTCATAGGAAAGGGGTTCCCTCGCAACGCTTATAAACAATTCTTCCAAATCCTTTTTCCCGTGTTCGGCCGGCAAGGCTCGGGGATTTCCGGAAAGCAAAATCTTTCCATGAGAAAGAAATAAAACCTTGTCGCAGACGGCCTGAATCTCATTCATATTATGCGAAGTCCATAAAACAGTAGTTTCCGTCTCCGCAGTCCTCTTTTTTATTTTTTCGCGGATAAAATTGGCGACGCTTGGGTCCAAAGAAGCAGTTGGCTCGTCAAGGAGCAGTAACGACGGCTCGTTAATCAGGGCTTTTGCCAGATTAAGCCGCGTTAACTCGCCTGAGGAAAGCAGGCCCGCTTTAGTATTGACAAAGGCCTTCAAATCAAATTCATGCAAAAGAGATTTTATTTTTTCCTTCAGGTTGCGGACCTGGTACAGCAGGCCGAAAATACACAGATTTTGATAGACGGTAAGATTGCCGGGCATCTGGGCGTAAACCGCCGCAAAATTCATTTGTTTTACAATTTCAGTACGGTGTTCTTTTAAATCTTTGCCGAGGATTTCTATTGAGCCGCTGGTCGGTTCAAGAATCCCCAATATCATATTAATCGTTGTTGTTTTTCCAGCCCCATTTGGCCCAAGCAGACCGACTATTTCACCCTGCTTTACGGCAAAAGTAATATTATCTACCGCCCTAAACGAATCATATTCTTTAACGAGTCCAGCAACTTTTAAGGTTTCATTCATATCTTTTTAATATAAAAAGCAATTTTAGTTTTTAACTTTTGGTTTTATACTTTAAGTTAAGAGTTATAGCGAATAATATTTTTTATTACGATATGAATATAACCTTAGCCTGTATATTTTTAATCGCCGGACTTTTAATACTCTGGAAGGCTGCTGACCTGCTCGTAGCCGGAGCAGTCGGATTGGCGGAAAGGCTCGGCGTAAGTCCGCTCATCGTCGGCCTGACAATCGTAGCGATGGGCACTTCCGCACCGGAGGTCGCCGCCAGTATCGCAGCCGTTGCCCGCGGCATGGGCGATACTGCCATCGGCAATGTCTTTGGCTCCAACATCGCCAATTTGGCCCTTGTAGGCGGTATTGCAGCCCTTATTCGCCCTATCCAAATCGACAAGCTGACGCTCCGACGTGAGATACCAGTGATGATATTGGCAGCGCTTCTCTTATGGCCTATCCTTCACAACCTGAGCTTATCCCGGCCCGAAGGCATTCTGCTGTTGGGCGTTTTTATTGCTCTAATACTGTTTACCGTTCTTACAGCTCGAAGCAAAGAGCATAAGCATGTCCTGAACATAGTCGAAGGGAGCAAAAGTTCACAAGAACATCTCGAAGCAAGCAGTATAGGTAAGAACCTCTTCTTTATAATTATCGGCTTAGCTAATCTCGCTCTTGG